>CAWGQP010000009.1:0-69027 GCA_963824855.1 uncultured Nitrospiraceae bacterium | reverse complement strand
ACACGGGCGGTCGCGGTCCTGCGCGCCGGATCGGTGCCGGTCCTCGCCGGTGTACCAGCTCACGGTGTCGGCCGGCGTGCCCGCGACCGCGGCGGTCGCGGTGGCGAAGGGCGGACCGGCAACGCGCTTCGGCGGTCACCGAAGAAGTCGCCCGACGCCGCCATCGCCGAGGCCGCCGACAGCGAGGTGCCGGCGAGCTTGCCGACCGCCGTGGTCAGCGCGGTCTGCAGATTGGCGGCGGTGACATTGCGGTCGCGCCGATGGTGAACTGGTTCGGCCCCGGGTTGGCCGAATTCGTGGCGGTCAGCGTGATGCTCTCGCTGGTCCGTCGGGCAGCGTGAAGCGAAATTGGATGGTGTCGCCGTCGTTCGGAACGACACGCGAGATCGACCGAGGAAGCAGGCGGCGGCCCTGACGGCCGTCACTGTAGCGCTGCTCAAGCGTCGAGGTGACGCCGGCGAGCTTGAGCCCGAACGGCGAGACCCGCGTCTTCGGCGAGCCGCACCGAGGTCACCGTCGGCGCGCGAGATCGCGAGCCGGCCGAGACCGCTGGCGCCGAGATCGGCCTGATTGCGCTCGGCGATCACCTGCTTGAGGCCGGCGCGCGCGCCGTCGCCGTTCATGATGTGATCGAGGCTCTCGGCCGCCGGCTGGTCGGTGGCGCGGCCGGAGAACAGATAGCGGTCGCCGGCCTGGGTGTTGAGCAGGCCCAGGATTTCGTCGAGCTCGGAATAGGCGGTCGACTGCGAGCGTGGTCTGACCGCTGGTCGTCGATGCTCGTTGCCTGCACGCGGCGCCTTTGACGCGTGCGCGATATCGGCCCATGCGGCCGAGCGCGGTCTGCGCAGATTGATGCGCACGCCGACATTGGTGATCGTGTCGGCGTAGCCGTCGAGCGCGGACAGCTGGGCGCGCAGGCCGACCGCGAAGCCGCGGTCGAGGCCGAGGCCGGCATAGGTGTCGACTTCTTGCCGGTGCCGAGCTGGCGCTGCAGATCGTCGAGCTGGCGGCGCATGTCGACCAGCGACTGCACGACCAGCGACGATCGCGATCCGACGCCGGTAATGCTCATGCGCGTCACTCACATCCTCATCAGCGTGTCGAGCATGTCCTTGACCGCCGACATCACCCGCGCATTGGCGGCATAGGCAGTTCTGCAGCTTGAGCAGATTCGCCATTTCCTCGTCGATGTTGACGCCGGCGCTGTCGTTGAAGCGCTGCTGCAGCGAATTGACCACGACGTCCTGGCCCTGCTTCAGGCTGGCGGCGGCCTGCGCCGCTTCGCCCTGCTGGCTGATCACCTGGCGCATGAAGATCGCGAGCGAGCCGCTGAACGGCGCCGCGGCGGTGCCGATGCCGGCCTGCGGCGAGAACGCAAGCGAGCGCGCTGTTGAGCTGATCGTAGATGAAATTCGGCCGCGTCCGTCGCCCGCGGCCGTCAGCGGCGAGGTCTGGTAGACCACGAGCCTCGACGGGTCGGCCAGCAAGGCGCGCGTTGACCGCGATGCGGCCGGCAAAGCCGACGCTCTGGCGTGCCGAGCGACGTGATCGCGCCGGTATAGGGCGTGCTGCCGTCGAGGAAGAACGGCAGCTCGGCGCTGCCGCCGGTCAGCGACGTCGATGGTCGTGGTCGCCGAGACGCGCGTCGACGTCGACCGTGTTCGGCGCCGCCATCGTCGAGCACGCGCAACGTCGTGCCGGACGGATTGGAGAATTGCAGTGCCGTGGCGCCAAGAGCCGGCGTTGAGCTGGCTGACGATCGAGGCAAGCCCGCCGGAGAAATCGATGCCGACCACCTTGTCGTTCGGATCGGTCGTCGCCGTGTCTGGGCAGCGGCAGCGGCCGGGATCGTCGACCCGCACGAGCGTGACGGTGTGCTGCGTGTTGGTGCCGTTGTCGGTGTAGGTCAGACGGATCGTGTTGCCGGCCAGCAGCCCGCCGATGTCGACGTCGAAGCCCGCCTGCGGCGCCGGAGGTCGCCGCGCGTCCCGCGACGGTGCGATCGGACAGCGCGCTCGCCATGCCGGCGGCGATCTCGTCGATCTGCGCCTGCGCCTGCACCAGCACCTGGTCGCGCATCTCGAGATAGGCGGCGATCTTGCCGGAGCGGATCGACTTGTTGGCGATGAGGTCGACGTCGCCGCCGTTCGGCCCCTTGAGCATGATCGTGCCGACGGTGCGCTTGCTCGGATCGGCGTTCCATTGCGCCGCTCGCCGTCATCGAGCCTTGCGCGTCGAACGTCAAGCGTGCGACGCCTCGATGCCGACCAGCTGCATGCCGGAATTGGTGAAGACCCTGATCTGGTTGTGGTCGCCGCTGGACGACCTTGATGTCCATCAGCTGCGAGAGCTGATCGATGTAGTGGTCGCGCTGGTCGTGCAGCGTCGCGGTGGTGGCATCGTCGGCATTGGGCGGTGCCGAGCTGCTGGTTGATCTCGGCGATCTGCTGCATCGCGTCGTTGGCCTTGCCACCGCATCGGAGAGGCCGAGCTCGGCATCGCTGCGCAGCGCCTGGATGTCGCGCGGTCATGCCGTTGAGCTGCTGCGCCAGCACCTGCGCCGCGCTGAGCACGCGCGCTGCGCGCCGCGCCGAATTCCGGGCTGGTCGACAGCGCCTGCAGCGCGCGTCATGAAATTGTTGAACACGGTCTCGAGCGAGCTGGCCGAGCCGGGCTCGCCGTAGACGCTCTGCAGCCGCTGGTAGAATTGCGCGCGCAGGTCGGCGTAGCTCGCGCCCGAGCTTTCGATGCGCATCTGGCGCTGCACATATTGATCGAGCTCGCGATTGATCGCGGCGACGCGAACGCCGACGCCGAGATCGCCGGCCGCGGTCGCGACCTGGACCGCCGTCTTGCGGACATAGCCCGGCGTCTCCGCGTTCGCGACGTTGGCGGCGACCAGCGACAGGCCCGCCTGCGTGGCGCGCAGGCCGGTGACGGCCGTGGTGAGCGCCTGGGAGAGACTCATGACCGGCTATCGTCCTTGCCCGTCGCTGCGCGCCGGGCGCTATCGCTACCGCAGCATGTTCAGGAGATCCTGCACCATCTGGTTGCTGGTGCGTGATCACCCGGGTGTTGGCCGAATAGGCCTGCTGCGTGACGATCAGCTTGGTGAACTCGTCGGCGATGTCGGTGTTGGAGCCTTCGAGCGAGGAGCCGACGATCTTGCCGGGCGCGCCGTAGATCGGCGGGCCCGATTCGTCGGTGACCTCGAAGGCGCCGCCGTCGATGCGCTTGAGCTAGTTGGCGCCGTTGAAGTTGGCGAGCGTGATCTCGGCGAGATCGAGCGTGCGGCCGTTCGAATAGGTGCCGACCACGCGGCCCTTGTCGCTGACCGAGACCGGCTGCAGCGAGCCGGCCGGAAAGCCGTTCTGCTGCAGCAGGTTGACCTGCACGTTGCCGTTCGGATCGGCGAACTGCGTGATGCCGCCGGAGCCGTGAACGAGCTGCACATTGCCGAGCGAGATGCCATTGACCGTCACGTTGGTGAGCGTCAGAGTTGGCGATCAGCGGGTTCATCTGGCCGTTGGGGCCGAACGTGTAGTTGACGCCGGCGTTCTGCCACGCGACGTCTGGTGCCGGTGGCATTGGAGTTCGACCTGATAGAACAGGTTCCAGGTGTCGGTGCCGCCATAGCGTGCGCGCTGTCGACCTTGGCCCAGCGCAGCTGCATGTTCACCGGCGAGCCGGACACGTCGTAGGCGGTGATCGCGCCGCCGCCGATCGACTGCATCGAGGAAGGCGGTCACGTCGTTGGCGATCACCGTCTGGTTCGACGGCAGGCCGGTGAGCGTATGCATGCCGAAATTGAGCCCGGTGGCCGTGCCGCCGACGGGATCGTGTCGGTCAGGCTCGTTGCGGTGATCGTGATGTTGCCGGTCGCGGTGTTGACGGTTGCGGTGCCGCCGTCAGCGCCGCCAAGCTCGGCTGCAAGTCGGCCAGGGTGGAAACCTCGCCGGCGCCGGTGCCGAAGGTGATCGTGGTGCGTCGGTGGGTCGGCGCCGAGTTCGTTGCCGCCGATCGTATGGTCATCGTCTGGCCCGCGGCGGCGGCGCTCTGCGTCAGCAGGTTGGTCGGATTGTGGTGCCGACCGAGAGGCCGAGTTCGCCGAGCAGGGCAAACGTCGTGGTACCTCCGATCGTCACCGGTGTGTCCGCGTCCGCGCTTGTCAACACCAAATGATTGGCCGCGCTGGCCGAGGCGGTCACCTGGGTCGTTGCGGTCTGCGCATTGATCTTACCTATGACGGTCGCGAGGTTGTCGGTTGGCGCAATCGCGATCGTCGTGGTTCCGATGACAAGGTTGCCGCCGCCCGAGGAGAGTGCCGACAAGTCGACTGTGCCCGTGGTTACCGCCACGGCATCAGCGCTCATATAAAGCGCATGCCGATCCTCCTTTTCTTGGCGCTGAACGGTGAACAATTGTTTTTGCTCTCTCGATTTGTCGAACGATTTTGGGAAAATCGACAGCTCCCAAGTGAAACAAAATCCATGTCCCTCCGGCACCTCGCAAAACACCTAGGGCCCAGGGACTACTGTGACCGGAGCGGGATCAGCAGCCGCAGACGCTCTTCCCTGAGATACAGTCCGCCCCATAGCAACAGGCCGAGCAGCACGGCCATATGAAAAGGCTCTCCGATACGCAGATGGGTAGCTGTCGCACCGCCCAAGTAGCCGGTCAACAGAATGGCGCCGAGCACGGACGTGCGAGGAATGACGTACAAGAGTGTGGAAAGCAGTTCGACGAGGCCCAGCCCAAGCGCCACGCTATCGTCATAGCCGAGATGCGCGAACCCCTCCACGACCGACGGCGGCTTCACGAGTTTCATCATGCCGCTGAACAGCAGCATCAGCACCGGCAGTGTGCTCATGATATATGAGGCCCACTGCATTTTTTTTGAGGTCATGATGTGCTCTCGCCTGCGTAATTAGCCCTCGTAGGCTTTCTGTAACGTCTGAATGTCGATTTTCTTCATTTGCAGCACGGCCTGCATGACACGGTTGGCTTTCTCAGGATCGCCATTTTTGAGCATCTCGCCGAGCGCGGTGGGGACGATCTGCCAGGAGACGCCGTATCGATCCTTGAGCCAGCCGCACTGTTGCGCCTCTGCATCGCCTCCGGCGGAAAGCGCATCCCAATAATGATCCACTTCTTCCTGCGTATCACAATGGACTTGAAACGACACCGCTTCATTGAAGGTAAATACGGGTCCGCCGTTGAGTGCCACGAATTCCTGTCCTTCAATTTCAAACGTTGCGGTCATGACCGAACCTTTCGGCCGTCCAGACACTTGCGCCCCTGCGTCGCCGTATCGGGTGGTCGTTCCCAATCGTGACCGCTTGAATACCGATAGATAGAACTGGACGGCTTCTTCGGCGTTGTCATCGAACCATAAACACGGCGTGATCTTGGACATCCGATGCTCCTTTTGAGTCTGAGTCGTACCGACGGTGTGTTTCCGTTAAGACCCAGCCGGTAAGCCGGAGACGTCTCTGATCGGACGAATCTCGATTGTCCCGATACGAGCGCCCGGCACCCTCGCGGCGATGCTGATGGCCACATCGAGGTTCTTTGCGTCGATGAGGAAGTAGCCCGCCAATTGTTCATGCGTTTCCGCGTAGGGACCGTCGGTCACCACGGGTTTGTTGTCCCTGACACGGACGCATGTTGCCGTGGATGTCGGTTGTAACGGCGCCGCGAGGTACTGCCTCCCCGAGGTGATCTCATGAGCCAAACGGATCGACTCTTCCAGCATCGCGGCGTGCGTGGCCTCCCCGAGTGCAGTAAAGCTCTGTTCATTGTGATACACGAGCAACATATATTTCATCAGAGCCTCTTCACTTGCAGGATCCGTTTACGATCGGATTGTGTCTGCTCACATAACATAGTCGTCTCCGATGGCCGAAATCGACAGGAGAGCCTGACGTGCGCCAAACCATTAATATTTCATGGCTTTGTGATGGGCGGGCGGTGTTTGCGAGTGCTGTCGAATTGACCGACGAGCATTGCTGCTCAGGCACGAAGTGTGTTGAGCCGTCGTTCCAGAAACCGTCGTTCCGGCTCCGTACGAGCGAGGGCGAGCGCCCGTTCGTAGGCGTGGCTGGCCTCCTGCGTTTGTCCCAATCGACGGCAGAGTTCGGCGCGGGCCGAATGAGCCAGGTGGTATTCCGTCAATTCGCCGCGATTCAAAATGGCGTCGATGAGGTGAAGTCCCGCGAGAGGACCGTCGCGCATGGCCACCGCAACAGCCCGATTCAACTCCACCACCGTCGACGGGTCCACGCGCAGCAACACATCATATAGACCGACGATCTGAGCCCAATCCGTGTTGGCCGAGTCAGGGGCTTCGGCATGGACTGCAGCGATTGCTGCCTGGAGGGTATAGGCTCCAAAGCGCCCTGATGACAGCGCCTGCTCGACCAAGACGAGCCCTTCGGCGATCTGACCGCGATGCCACAGCGCGCGGTCTTGATTTTCCAGGAGAATAAGATCTCCGTCGGGCGACGTGCGCGCGGCCCGCCGCGATTCTTGCAACAGCATCAGCGCAAGTAAGCCGGTCGTTTCCGCGTCCGGCAGCAAGTTCAGCAACAGGCGGCCGAGACGGAGCGCTTCACCCGAGATCTCTGCCCGCGTCAGGGATTCCCCCGAGGACGCTGAATATCCTTCGTTGAAGACCAGATAGATGACCCGCAGCACGGCATCCAGCCGGGCCGGCAGTTCAGAGGGAACGGGAACTTCATACGGGATGCGTGCGTCGCGAATCTTGGATTTTGCGCGCACGATCCGTTGGGCGATGGTCGCAGGCTTGGTGAGAAACGCGCGGGCGATTTCCTCGGTCGTCAGGCCGCAGACTTCCCGCAACGTCATAGGGATCTGGGCTTCCGGAGCGAGCGCCGGATGGCAACAGGTAAAGATCAACCGTAAGCGGTCGTCATCAATATCGTGATCCTCGGGCTCGAGCGGCTCTTCAGCGGCGATATCCACCTCCTTGGCAAATTCAGTCAGCGTGTCGTCGTAGCGGGCGCGTCGCCGCATGGCATCGATCGCTTTGAACCGGCCGGCCGAGACGAGCCATGCACGGGGATTCGCGGGCACGCCTTCGCGGGACCACTGTTCCAAGGCGGCGGCGAAAGCCTCGTGCAGCGCTTCCTCGGCGAGATCGAAATCGCGCAGGAGCCGGATTAACGTAGCCAGGACCCGGCGGGATTCCATCCGGTACACCTCGTCAACGTGGGTTCGCGCGTCATCGCCAGTCTGTGTCATTGCTGGATTCTCACCCTCCCCACCCCAGGCGAACGTTTTTACCCGCCCGCCCTCCAATTGCCAAGCAATTGAAAGCCCGGGACGCGCCCTTTCTTGGATTCTCACGCGGCACGCCGAGGCGCGCCCCGTAGCAGTCTCACCTTCCCGCACACCGCCTGTCGGAACAAGCGTTTTCCCGGGCGTCATTCGGCGCAGCCGAGTTCCTTCATCGGCCGTACTTCAATGCTTCCAAGGCGGGCGGCGGGGAAATGAGCGGCGATTCGGATCGCGTCGTTCAGGTCTCGCACGTCGATGGCGAGAAATCCGCCCAGCTGCTCTTTGGTTTCAGCAAAGGGTCCGTCGGTTGTCGCGGTTTTCCCGCTCCGGACTCTGACGGTTGTGGCAGTTTCAACTGGATGAAGCGGCGATGCGGCGATGAGCTGTCCGTTTTTCTGCAGGTCATTACAGAAGGCCATGGATTCGTCGGAGAGCGATTGCCGCTCGGGCTTGGGAAGCGCGTTGAGCACGTGCTCTTCGATGTAGACAAGGCAAAGGTATTTCATGAGTCGCTCCTCTGTTGGAGTGGAAGTTGTTGACACCAGATAGTCGAATGACAATACCCAAATCGACAGTCAAGCGTCATGACTCTTCCTCAAGATTCGCGAACCCCTCTACTCTGATAGAAACCCATGACGAATGACAATACGTAGGCCATCATGCTGTAGGTCGAAAAAGGACAGCTAATGCATGGAAATTCGACAGGATGAGAGACGATTACGAGGAGGACACATTCTGGGCCTATCACTCGCACGGCCGCCTTTGTCTCACCGATATAGCTGTGCTATTGTGCGGCTCTCAAGACGCATTGCTGTGGTCCCATCGTGAAGGAGGCGAATCATGTCCAAGGGCATACCCGCTGGATGTGTCGCCATGGTTCTTTTGTTCAGCGGCCCGATTCTGCATGCGCAGGGTATATTCGAAGGCATGTTCGACAAGGCCAAGAAAAGTGCTGAACAGAAGACACGCGATCGCCTCAACCAACGCATCGATCAATCCATCGACAAGGGAATGAATAAGACCGAAGAAGGTTCAATGCGTGGCAACAGACCAGGAATGTCTGCAGCGGGCCAAGGAAGAGGGTAAAACGGTGTCGGTCGTGAATGCGCCGGCGGCTTCGGATTCGGTGAAGTGCGTGGCTACGGATACAAGCTGCCTCAAGCAGGCTAGGGTCCAAGGCAAGAAGGTTGAGATTGTCGACGAAGCAGAGTTGGATACGTTGCGCTGCGCCATTAGCGATGCGGACTGTCTGAAGCGAGCCAAATCAATGGGGAAAAAAGTCGAAATCATCGACTGACCGATTCTTCACATTCTACGCCGCCTTCATGCGTTGAGGTCATTGCTGATGAAGGCACTTCGTTCGCGTTTCGTCCACCCCTTTCCTCCTCTGACAGGCCTTCTCTCGCTTAACGTGGGCGTGCTCGTCCTAGTCGGTTGGGCTATCGAAAACGCCCATCTGAAGAGTCTTGTTCCCGGCTTGATTCCAATGATGCCGAATGCCGCGGTGGCCTTCATGCTGATCGGCACCGCGTTGTTGAGCGCCTCCATTAAGCCCGGATCGAGGATTCTTCGGCTGGCAGCCGGTGGGTCCGCTGCCGTTACCGCTAGCGTGGGTCTGACGACCGGTCTTGAGTACCTGCTGGGTCTGGACTTCGGAATCGATCAATGGCTTTTTCATGAGCCGCTAGAGACTGTGGGTCCTTGGATTCCCGGCCGCATGGGCATCAATACGGCCTCCTGCTTTCTCCTTCTCGGCGTCGCTCTTCTTCTTAAGGTCGGCGCGCGTGCTCGTCATGAGGCGCTGTCGGACGGCTGTACGTTGGTTGCCACGCTGTTGGCGTTCATGGCGTTTCTTGGCTATCTCTACCAGGAGCAATTCCTGTATGGCGTTGGCCAGTTTACGCCGATGGCCCTGCACACTGCGCTCACGCTATTGCTCGTTTGCGCCGGCACTCTGGCTCTGCATCCTGGGAGCGGGATCATGGGAGTCCTCACCAGCGATCAGCCGGGCGGCTACATGCTCAGACGGTTCCTGCCCGTGGTGCTGCTCGTCCTTCCCGTCCTCGGCTGGCTCCGGTTGTATGGCGAACGCCGAGGTTTTTATGGCGCCGCGATGGGCGTCGCAATTTTTGCCACCGGAGCCACCGTCACGCTAGCCGGCCTGTTGGGCTGGATCGCACGTTCGGTCAATGAGGCGGATCAGGCACGCCGGCAAAGTGACAGGCTATTTGCCGCCTTCATGAACAACCTCCCGGCGCTGGCATGGATCAAGGATGTGCAGGGACGGTACCTGTATCTCAACGAAGCCTTTACCAAGGCGTTCGGCGTGGACTTCGAACAATGGCGGTACAAAGCGGATCGTGACGTGCTGCCGGCCTCCACGGCCATGCAGTTCGAAGCCAACGATGCGCGAGTGATCGAGAGCCATAAGGCCGTGGTGACGGTGGAAACAGCCCCCTACGCAGACGGCATCCACGAGAGCCTCGTAAGCAAGTTCCCGATCATCGGCGAAGCAGGCCATCTCGACCTGCTCGGAGGCGTGGCCGTGGATATCACGGACCGGAAGAGGATCGAGACCGCGTTGCGCGAAAGCGAGGAGCGATTTCGGGAGGTGACTGAGCATATCCAAGAGGTGTTCTGGCTGAGCGACACGCTCAAAACCGAGGTCCTCTACGTCAGCCCTGCGTACGAATCGATTTGGGGACGATCCTGCGAAAGCTTGTATCGCTTCCCGC
Source organism: uncultured Nitrospiraceae bacterium (assembly GCA_963824855.1). GTDB lineage: Bacteria > Nitrospirota > Nitrospiria > Nitrospirales > Nitrospiraceae > Nitrospira_C. The sequence continues at coordinate 58,993 of CAWGQP010000009.1, read as the reverse complement.
GATCCTGGCTCGAGGCCGTACATCCGGATGACCGTGAACGGGTCCGGCAAGCCGCATTGACCAAACAGGTGGTAGGGACCTACGACGAAGAATACCGCATCGTGAGGCCCGACGGTTCCATGCGGTGGATACGGGATCGGGCGTTTCCGGTCCACGACAGTGCCGGGGCGGTGTGGCGCATCGCCGGCATTGCCGACGATATTACCGACCGCAAAAAGACCGAGGAGGAGCTGGAACGGGTTCGTCATGAGCTCGAGCGTCGTGTGGACGAACGCACCGCTGCGCTCCAAGCCAGTCAAGAGCGCTTGGAGATGGCCTTTCACGGTGCAGGGCTTGCCTCGTGGGACTGGAACATCGAGACCGGAGCGTTTTCGTTCAATGAGCGTTGGGCACAGTTGCGGGGATTCGGCGCGCTGGAACCGGCGCCCCATGTCTCGTCCTGTATGGAGGGCATTCATCCGGACGATCGGTCTTTGGTCGAGTGAGAATCTGAAGGCCTGTCTCGCGGGGCAGACTCCCGAATTTGAAGCCGAGATGCGCGTCCGCACCAAGGCAAACGAGTGGACATGGATTCTGAATCGCGGACGGGTAATCGAACGCGACGAGCAGGGGGCGCCGGTCCGTATGGCCGGAATCGAGATCGATATTACCGCCAGGAAGCGCACGGAAGAGGCCTTGCGGGAAAGCGAGGCACGGTACAGCTCGCTCGTGTCGCAGGCCACCGACATTATTTATACCGCCGGTCCTGACGGCCGGTTTACGTTCGTCAATGCCGCCGCTTGCGCCATGATGGGGTATGAAGAACCGGAACTGCTGGGCAAGCATTACCTCGAGTTGATTCGCGAGGATGTCCGCGCGAAGGCTCAGCAGTTCTACAGGGAGCAGCTGCTGGCTCGGATTCCCAGCACGTACTATGAATTTCCCGCCATGACCAAGGGCGGCGAGGAAGTGTGGTTCGGTCAGCACGTCCGGCTGCGCCTTGTGGAAGGCCGCATGCATTGGCGTGGAGGCCATCGCTCGCGACATCACGGCCCGAAAGGTGGCGGAACAGGCGTTGAAGGAGCGCGCGACGTGCGCGGCATTCGCCGCGGAAGTCAGTCTGATCTTAAACCACGACGAGCCACTCGACTGTCTGCTGCAGCGTTGTACGGATGCGGCGGTGGAGCATCTAGGGGCGGCCTTCACGCGTGTGTGGCTGCTCAAGCCAGGTGATCTCTGCTCCGACTGCCACAAGGCATCCTGGTGTCGTGACAGGACCGTTTGCCTTCATCTGCACGCCAGCTCAGGCCTCTCGACCAATCTGAACGGAGAATACCGCCGTGTGCCGTTGGGCGCGCTGAAAATCGGCCGCATTGCCGAAGGCCATGGCTCGCTCTTCACCAATGACATCCTCAGCGACGATCGGTTACCCAACAAGGCTTGGATGCGCGAGCACGGTCTCCGGTCATTTGCGGGCTTTGCATTGATGGTGGAAAACCAGGTCTTCGGCGTCCTCGGCCTGTTCAGCCGTGACACCATCTCGGAACCCATGCGTCAAACCATCGAATCGGTCTGCAATGGTCTGGCGGCTTCGATCGCGCGCAGGGAGGCCGTGGACGCCTTGCAGGCCAGTGAAATGCGGACACGCGCCATCGTCGAATCCGCCTTGGACGCGGTGGTGACGATGGACGAACGGGGAATCATCACCGGATGGAATTCGCAGGCGGAGTCGATGTTCGGCTATCAAGAACAGGAGATCGGCGGGAGGTTGCTGAGTGAGACGATCCTGCCGTCGCGCTATCGCGAGGCGCATACCACCGGTCTGCAGCGGTTCCTGTCCTCCGGCCATGGGCCCATTCTCAACCGGCGGGTGGAGCTTTCCGCCCTGCACAAAGACGGACGGGAGTTCCCGATTGAATTGTCCGTCACCGCCCTGGCCATCGAAGGCCGCAAGGTCTTCAGCGCGTTTCTCCGCGATATCAGCGAGCGTAAGCAGGCTGAACGGGCGTTGAAAGACACCTACGAGCAGCTCAGGGACCTGACGCGACGATTGACCGAAGCCGAAGAAATCGAACGCAAGCGGCTGGCGCGGGAGCTCCACGACGAATTCGGCCAGGCGCTGACCGGCCTGAAATTTGATGTTGCCTGGCTGACAAAGGAATTGTCTCGGCCGATCAAAGGAACGGGGGCTGCCGCGATGAAGTCGAAGGCGATCGGCATGTCCCAGGCCATCGACGGCTTGATTCAATCTGTGCGAGCCACGGCGGCCTCGTTGCGGCCAGGCGTGCTCGACGACTTGGGGCTTGTCGCCGCCCTAGAGTGGCTCGCCACATCGTTCCATGAACGCACAGGGCTCCCCTGCGAATTCACCATCGAGCCGTCCCTTCGTGACGCGGCTGTGGATGTGGCACTGGCAACCACCGTGTTTCGCGGCGCCCAGGAACTGATGACCAATGTGATGCGGCATGCTCACGCGTCAAAAGCGGAGATACGCCTAACGGTCGAGCATGACCAACTGGTCTTGACCATTCGTGATGACGGCCGCGGATTGCGACCGGAGCAATGGAAGGAAGGTCACTCATTCGGCCTGCGTGGTTTGCACGAGCGTGTCAAATTGGTCGGCGGCGCCGTGAAAATCGTGAGTGCGCCGGACACGGGGACAGCGGTGACTTTGTCGCTGCCCATGAAACATGAGAATGCGTCACTCGCCAAAGAGCACGGCTAAACGCGCTGGCCGTTTTCAACCTTCTGCCTTAACAAAAAGCTTGTAGGACGAGTCCTACGCGTAAATTATGCTGTTCCCTTTCCCGTCGAATTTCGCTACAGTATCGCCCGAAACGTTCACCGATCGTGGCTAGCACATTACGCCCGATGCTGTCGAATCAACCTGCCCATCCTTCGCAATCCCCGATCGAATCTTCCTCAAGACACAAAGCTGAAAATTCTTCTCGTCGACGATCATGCGATCGTCCGAGTCGGACTCAAACAGATGCTTGCCGATGCGTTTGCGCAGCTTGAGGTCACCGAGGTAGGGACCGGTCAAGAGGCGCTGGCGAAAGCCCAGGAGGCTTCCTGGGATCTCGTGGTTCTCGACATCAATCTTCCCGATACGAACGGTCTCGATGTACTGAAGAAATTGAAAACGCTTCGAACGGCGCTGCCGGTCGTCGTGCTCAGTTTCCACCCCGAAGAGCAGTATGCCGTCAGGGCGTTGAAGAGCGGTGCCTCCGCGTATGTGACGAAGGATACCGCGCCCCAGGAATTGGCGACCGCGATCAAGACCGTCCTTGCGGGCCGTCAATACGTCACCGCGACGCTCGCCGAGCGGTTGGAAGCGATGCCGCTGCATGCAGCCGGAAAGCCGTTGCATACGCTGCTCTCGGATCGCGAATTACAAGTGCTGTCGATGATCGGAGGAGGAAAGTCAGTGACGGAAATCGCGGTGGCGCTCGATCTGAGCGTCAAGACGGTCAGCACCTACCGCATGCGACTGCTGTCGAAACTGCAGTTGAAGACCACGTCCGCGCTGATCCGGTACGCGCTCACCCACCATCTGTAACGAATTTCACACCTGAAATTTCAGAGCCCGGAGAAATCGCGCTGTAGCCACGCTGGCTTTGGTTTCCCCCATTTGAGATTGGAAATCTAAGATCTTCTCGACCGGTTGCATCGCACGAACTCTGGCGGTACAGTGATCATCGGCGTTTGCCACGATGCCTGTGCCGATCCGGTCAAGTCTGGGAGGGAAGGTGGTCACACCCAATAAGCGGCTGATGGCGGGACTCCTGCTATGGTACGTCGTGATCTCTCTCTGGACGGCGTACGAGCCGGCCGACCGGCAGTTCTGGATGCTTTCCAGCATCCTTCCCGGCCTTTTGGTGCTTGTGCTCGTGGGAACGCATCGATACTTGCCTCTGTCACCTGCCTCCTACGTCTTGATCACTATGTTCCTGAGCCTGCATACGATCGGCGTGCGCTACACTTACGCGAGGTCCCTGCAGGAACGTGGCTGGAGTATGCGGTGCCGCTCGGGCGAAATCAGTATGATCGCATCGTCCACTTTTGTTTCGGCTTTCTTCTGACCTATCCCATCGAGGAATTGTTCCGGCTCGCCGTGCCGCTTCGCGGCTGGCTCCTCTACTATCTTCCCGTCATGACGGTCCTTGGCCTCAGCGGTCTCTGGGAAATCATCGAATCGTGGGTGGCCCGCATGGTCCATCCGGAGCTCGGCATCACCTACTTGGGGTCTCAGGGAGACGTGTGGGATGCGCAAAAAGACATGGCCGCCGCACTGTACGGGGCGCTGCTCTGCGTGGGACTGCTTCTCCTGTACCGGAGACCTCGCCTTGGATTCTCACGCTCGGTCGCCGATTCGCCGCGCTGAGCGCCATCGGGATTGGTTGTGACGAGGACCAAGCTGCTCCTGGGGCTGTTGGCGTGGTACGGCCTGCTCTGGACCGTGCTCGCCATTGCGCCGCGCGATCGGCAGGATTGGCTGCTCGAAAATCTTCTGGCGCTCGCCGCTGTCGTCACGCTTGTCGCCACGTACCGCCGGTTTCAATTCTCGACGCCGTCGTATCTCCTGATTACCGCCTTCCTCAGTCTCCACGCTGTCGGCGCACACTATACCTACGCGGAAGTCCCGTTCGGCTTTTGGCTGCAGCAGGTGTTCGGGCTCTCGCGTAATCCGTTCGATCGGTTGGTCCACTTCGCCTACGGGTTGCTGCTTGCCTATCCCTTGCGCGAGATCTTGATCCGGCTGGCCGGCGTGCGGGGCCTTTGGTCGTATTATCTTCCGGTCAGCGGCATGCTCGCTCAAAGCGGATTGTTCGAAATCGTGGAGGCGGTCGTCGCCCAGATCGTGAGTCCGGAGTTGGGCGCTGCCTATCTCGGGACGCAAGGAGACGAATGGGATGCCCAGAAGGACATGATCGCGGCGTTTTCCGGCGCGTTGCTGTGCATGGCACTGGTAGTGATTTCAGCGCGCGCCGGATGGAATGGCGATTTCAGATCAAGGGTGTGAGAAGGGCCGGCCCGCTAAACAGTGCCGGCCCCGATGCCGGTCAGCTTACTTTTTTGCGATCTCGAGCAGTTCCACGTCGAACAGCAACGTTGCGCCAGGCTTGATCGTCGGCGGTGAGCCGCGATCGCCATAGGCAATGGCCGACGGGCACACCAGTTTGCTCTTCCCGCCGACCTTCATGAGCTGCAGACCTTCCGTCCAACACTTGATGACCTGATTGAGCGGGAAGGTGGCCGGCTCGCCACGTTTGACGGAGCTGTCAAACACTGTGCCGTCGATGAGGGTGCCGTGGTAATGCACTTTGACGGTATCGGTGGCCTTCGGCTGCTCGCCCTTGCCTTCTTTAATGGTGGTCACGATCGCGCCGGATTCGGTTTTCTTGGCGCCAGGCTCGGCCGCCGCCTTGGTGACGAATGCCGTCCCGGCTTTCTTCTCAACGTCGGCCTGTGCTGCCGCCCGCGTTTGCTGAACCTGATTGACCTTGGGCCCATAGGTCTGGAGCTCTACCTTCGGGGTCTTCTTGAGGACGCCGTCGGTCATGCCGGCTCTCACGAAATCCAGTTCGGACTCAGTGAGCGAAAACGCCGCGAGGGATTGGCTGATGATCAAGCCAAGGGCATACATTGTTTTCTGATCGTCGGTGGAGGGATCGGCCGCGCCGGCGGTCCACGCCGACGTACCACTCAGCAGAACGATCATCATGAAGATTGTCGCGATGCGCATGCAAACATCCTTTCTTCTAGGAGAGATCTAAAGGGCGACTCCGTGCCCTCGTCGTACAGTAAGCCATCGGAGATGGCGGGCTCAAGACAATTATTCGCTGGTTGCGCGTTTGCCCGTGCAACGGTACACTGCGCTCCCAGCCTCATTCCACACATCGACTCCTGAATGGTTCTGACCTTCGTCATTCTCTATCTGCTGATCTCTGTCGGCGTCGGCCTCCTTGCGGCGACACGCGTGCACAGCGCCAAGGACTTCGCGGTGGCCGGACGGAGTCTTCCGGTTCCTATTGTCATGGCGACGGTATTCGCGACATGGTTCGGCGCCGAAGCGGTGATGGGGATTTCGGCGACCTTTGCCAAAGAAGGCCTGCGCGGAGTGGTCGCCGATCCGTTCGGATCGAGTCTTTGTCTCGTCCTTGCCGGACTGTTCTTCGCGCCGCGTTTCTACCGGCTCAATCTATGGACGGTGGGCGACTATTACCGGCTCCGCTACGACCGCCGTGTGGAAGTGCTGTGTACGCTGTGCATTGTTGCGTCGTATCTGGGATGGGTGGCGGCGCAGTTCAAAGTCCTCGGGCTTGTCTTGAACGTCGTCACCCAGGGGGCAGTGAGTCAATCAGTCGGGATGATGATCGGGGCCGTGATCGTACTGACCTATACGACCTTCGGCGGTATGTTTTCCGTCGCGATTCTCGATTTCGTCCAGCTCTCGGTCATCGTCGGCGGACTCCTGTATATCGCCAGCGTGTTGAGCGATGCGACGGGCGGCGTCGGGGCGGTGCTCAGTCATGCAAGAGACGCGGGGAGGCTCGAGTTCTTTCCTTCCCCGTCGCTGAAGGCCTGGATTCCCTTCGTCGGCGCCGGGGTGACCATGATGTTGGGGTCCATCCCACAGCAAGACGTCTTTCAGCGCATCACCAGCGCCAAGGACGAACGGACTGCCGTCCGCGGTTCACTCTTGGGCGCTGCGCTGTACTTCGTCTTTTGCTTCGTGCCGATGTTCATCGCCTATTCGGCGCTGATGATCGATCCTGTGAAATTTGGATCCTTGCTCGAAACTGACGCTCAGCTGGTCTTGCCGACCTTGATCCTCGAACACACACCAGTGCTCGCGCAGGTGATGTTTTTCGGCGCGGTGCTCTCGGCCGTAATGAGTTGTTCCAGCGCGACCCTGCTCGCACCGTCAGTCCTCCTCAGCGAGAACGTCATCCGTGGCATGATACCGCACATGGACGAAAAAGGACTGTTGACCACCGATGCGGGTTGTGCTGGTTGGCTTTGCCGCCGTCGTCCTGGCGATTGCGCTGACCTCCGAGTCCAGCATTTACCGGTTGGTGGTCAATACCTACAAGGTGACGCTCGTCGCGGCATTTGTCCCGCTGTTTGCCGGTCTCTTTTGGAAACGGGCCACGACACAGGGCGCGCTCTGTGCGATCGCCGCAGGGTTGGCGGCCTGGCTTGGAGCAGAATTCATGAGCACCGAGCAGACCGTGGTGCCCCCACAACTGGCTGGCCTCGCGGCGGCGGCGCTCGGCATGATCATCGGTTCGTACCTGTCCGAGCCAAGTGCCACACCACGGTCGTAGTTCCTCGGCGTGATCGCTTTCTCTCGCACGCTGTCGTATGCTGAAGAAAATGCCGCTGCTTCATCGCTTCCTGCGTTCCCCGTGGGCCTTCCGATCCCTCTGGCTGTTTGCTGCGAGTGTTCTGCTGATCATGGCCGGCCTCGCAGTCTACGGAGCCTATCTCGCGACTTTTCTCGAACTCCCACGGAGCGAAGATCATCCCCCTCTGCGTCTGTACACGGCTCCCTTCCAGTTGAAAACGGGTCTCTCGCTGAAGACGGCACGCCTTCCAGAACGGTTGCAGCGATTGGGTTATCGGCCGGTCAGTGACACGGTCGCGTCGGCGGGCGATTATCATCTCACCTCCGAGGCCCTCACCATCTTTCTGCACGCGCAGCCCGAAGCCTTTGTGAAGGCCAACGTCGTCACGCTGGACCTGCAGGAAGGTCTCGTGACGCAAGTGCTCTCGGAGCCGGACCGGACGCCGATTTTTCCGGTCTTTCTCGAGCCTGAACTGATCAGCGGCTTGCGTGGCGCCTCGCGCCAGGTCAGGGAATGGATTCCACTGGCTCAGATGCCTGAAGCGGTTGGTCGAGACGATCTTGGCGGTGGAGGACCGGCGGTTTTACTCGCATGTTGGTATCGATCCTGTGGCGGTGGGGCGGGCGGTGTGGCGGAATCTGACGAAAGGCGGGGTCGTCCAGGGCGGCAGCACGATCACCCAGCAGTTGGCAAAAAATCTCTTCTATTCACCGCAGCGGACGTTCGTCCGTAAAGTGAAGGAAGCGCTGGCCGCGATCGTGTTGGAGTCGAAATACAGGAAGCGCGAAATTCTAGAGTCTTATCTCAATGAAATTTACCTCGGCCAAGCGGGGTTCGTCTCGATCTACGGGGTGGGGGAGGCGGCTCATCGATACTTCGGCAAGAGCTTGGACGAACTGACCACGGGCGAGATCGCCATGATCGCGGGACTCATCAAAGGTCCGAACACCTTTGCGCCCACGAAACACCGCGAGCTGGCCCAGCAGCGTCGTGATGTCGTCCTCCGTCTGTTGCGCGACCAAGGCAAGCTCACTGAGGAGGAGTGGAAGAGCGCGGTGAACGAACCGGTTCGGGTGGTCCCCCCGGACGATGCGTTGGCCGAGGCGCCCTATTTCGTCGATACCGTCCTCCGGCAGGTCGAGGAGTCCGTTGGGACGCCCTTACCGGAAGGCTTGCGCATTGACAGCACGCTCGATCCGCTCCTGCAGCAGTCGGCCACGGAAGGCTTGGAACAGGGACTGGCCAGGCTTGAGCGGGCCTATCCGGCATTAAAAGAATCGGAGCAACCGCTCCAAGGCGCGGTAGTGGTGTTGGATCCGTCGACAGGGGCGATTGTGGCGCTGGTCGGAGGACGCGATTACCGCATCAGTCAGTTCAATCGGGCGGTACAGGCGCATCGGCAGGCAGGGTCGCTGTTCAAGCCGTTCGTGTATCTGGCGGCGTTTGAGGCGAGTCGAAGCGGCGGACAACCCTACATGACTCCGGCCAGCCTTCTGGCCGATGAACCGGTCACGTTCGAATCAGAAAACGGGAGCTGGTCGCCTCAAAACTACGACAAGCAGTTTCGGGGGAACGTCACGCTGCGTAACGCGTTGGAGCAATCTCTCAACGTGCCGGCGGTTCGCGTAGCCAAAGCAGTCGGCACTCAGCCCATCCTCGATGTCATCCGCCAACTTGGTGTGACGACGGTGATGACCAATGACCTCTCGCTCGCGTTGGGAAGTCCGGCCGTCTCGTTGCTCGACATGGTGACCGCCTATGGCACCATGGCCAATGGAGGAGTTTTTGTGCGTCCGACGAGTCTGCGCGCCGCATCGGATCGAGAGGGCATGACCCTATGGACGGCGACTCCCGAACGCCGGCAGGCGGTTTCTCCACAGGCGGCTTATCTGGTCACCTCCCTTCTTGAGGGCGTCGTGCGCCGGGGAACGGCGGCAAAAGCGAAGGTGTTGGGTCTGACCGGAGCCATCGCTGGCAAGACCGGCACGACCGATGGGTATCGCGACGCCTGGTTCGTCGGGTATACCTCCGATCTCGTGATCGGCGTATGGGTAGGATTCGACGATGAGCGGGCGGTACGCTTGACGGGTTCGCAAGCGGCGCTGCCGATTTGGATGGACATCGCCAGGCGCATGTTGCCCGAGCAAGCGGCTCCGTTTTCGCCACCCGCCGGCGTCGTCGCCCGTGCCATTGATCCCAAGACAGGCCAATTGGCGACGTCACAATGTCCCGAACGCGTCGACGAAGTGTTTATCGAGGGCACAGAGCCGACCGTGTACTGTGAAGTGCATGGCGGCGGTCTCTGGGAACGGCTTCGACACACGTTCGGATTTTCCTGATCCGGCTTTCAACAAACTCCTAGGTGGTCCGGCCAGAAATGGTGTAAGCTGGCGCCGATGCTAGTGGGAGGCTCTGCATGAAGAAAAACGGATTTGGTGGCGACGACAATATCACGCTGTTGGCCAAGGGCGTGCATCTCAAGGGCGAGATTCGGGTCGAAGGCACGGTCCGGATCGATGGCCGTCTCGAGGGTGAAATTCACACGAAGGGGCAGGTCATCGTTGGCGAAGATGGGCTGGTCCAGGGTATGGTCGCCGCAGGCACCGTCGTGAGCAGCGGCCGCATCAAGGCCACAGTCACGGCAGTCGAGCGGGTGCACCTGCTGAAGACCGCGGAACTCATCGGCGAAGTCCATACCCCGGTGCTGATGATGGAAGAAGGCGCCAAGTTGCAAGGCACGACCGACATGGGCCTCGCCGCCTGGCCGGACGAGCTGCCGAAACTGGCAGGCCCGGTCCGCGAACTGGCGTCGCACCGGGGCAAGCACGTTGTCGTGGTCGAAAAGGATTCCAACGCCTAGCGGACTCCCGTCCACGCGCGGCTCTCGCGAATGCAGATTCCATGACGCGCGGTGACCGAGGGAGGCCTTTGTGAAGCGACGCTCTTCCTCGTTCGCATGACTCGACCGCAAGCCTTTACCGCCGTCTTCTTCGCGCTCCTTCTGTTTCTCTTATATCAGCTCGCACTCGTCTTTCAGCCCTTTCTCTTTCCGATGCTTTGGGCGGCCCTCTTGGTCCATGCGACCTATCCCCTTCATGGCCGTCTGACTCAGCTCTTCGGCGGACGCGATACGCTGTCCGCCGCTGTCCTCACCATCGGTACCTTGACCATTGTCGTCGCCCCGCTGGTTGTCACGGGAGTGCTGCTCGTCAGGGAGACGAGAGCGGCAGAGCAAGAAATACGGGCATGGATCGTATCGGGTGGGTTGGAGCGCTTGCCTCAGCAGGTCGCCGCGGTTCCCGTCATCGGCGCCTGGCTGCATACCCTCTTGTCCATCGACGGACTGCGTGAAATCTCAATGGAACAGACGCTCATAGCAGGCGCCACGTTCCTGAGCCAGTTTTTCGTGGACCAGATGGGCGGATTACTCAAGAACACGCTTTTGCTGGTGATGGATTTTTTCATCATGCTGCTTGTGTTGTTTTTTCTATACAAAGAAGGCAGAGATTGGATCGGCATGCTCTACGAACTGGTTCCTCTCGACGAATCCCACAAACAGAAGATCTCCGAGCGGCTGGACCAAACGGTACGGGCAGTGGTCAAAGGCATGCTGGTGACGGCGCTGGTCCAGGGTCTCTTGGCCGGCGCGGCCTATGCCGTGTTGAGCGTGCCGTTCCCGATTGTGCTGACGGCGCTCACCATTATTCTCGCGCCCATCCCGTTTGGCGGCACCGCGCTTGTCTGGGGACCAGTGGTGCTCTATCTGTTTTGGAACGGCCTTGCTGCCAAAGCGCTCGTCATGCTGGCGTGGGGCGTGGGCGTCGTTTCGACAGTGGATCAGGTACTCCGCCCCTGGCTGATCGGCAGGGACGTCCCGATTCCTGTCCTCTTTCTAGTCTTCAGCGTGCTCGGTGGGTTGGTCCTCTACGGGCCGATCGGCCTCTTCGTCGGACCGGTGCTCGTGAGCCTATTCATGACCGCGCTGCAGATCTATCGTGAGGAGTATCACGCTGCCGACAAACCGTCCGGCCCGCCCGCCGTTGCTTCGACGCCTGGCGCCCCATAGTCAGTGTTACTCCATGGGGATCGTGATCGCGATTCCTCCCATGACATCGTTCAATTTGAAATCCCGTTTAGGGCTCAGGGGGTGAGTATTGTGACAGCTGATACAGGCGGCTGACACGGCGCGATCGGGATAGATCGCCTGGAAGTACTGTTTGCGGCCGCTGGTCACAATTCCCGTGATCGGCGCCTCCGGCGCGCGGTTCAGCGCTTCGAGTGCCTTGCGTTCAAAATCCGTTGCGGGTGCGTTGCGTTGATAGATCGGTGAGAGTCCGATGAGCCGGTACCGGATGCCTTGACCACTTTCAGCGACCAGTCGGCCGGAATGTTGCAGAAATTGGGCGGGAAGCGGTAACGCGTTCTCCTGTTCCCAATGTTCGACGGCCATGACGACACCTTTTTCCTGGAGGCGATTGACGATCTGGGTGGTGTAGATGGTCCGGTGTGCTTGCAGGACGGCGTGCACGAAGCCTGCGACCCTTTCCGGAGAAATTCCCGCCGCCTTTGGCTCCTCTTTTGCCGGATACGCCGCGGCAACCCACCACAGTGCAACCACTACGAACGTGAGGCCTGCGGAAATATGGGCGACTCGGAAGCGGTCCATGGGGACTCCTTTGAAGACGAGTTCGAGGCGACGAGCGGCAGCGTGACCAGGCAGGATGTGCCAGCTCCTTCCACGCTCTCCAAACGAATATCGCCGCCGAACTTTTTGATGATGCGGCGCGCGACGGTCAATCCGAGACCGGAGCCTTCCCCCTGACCTTTGGTCGTGAAGAAGGGGTCGAAGATCTTCGAAAGATGCGACTTGGGAATGCCCGGGCCGGAATCGGCGATGGTGGCGACGACGGTCCTCTCGACGATGGCCGTGGCAAGCCGCAGCGTCCCTTTCCACTTCATGGCCTGAACGGCATTCAACAGCAGGTTCATGAAGGCCTGCTGAAGTTGATCGGGGAGGGCCGAGACCACCGTATCCCCCACGTAGTTTCGCTCGACCGTCAATTCCGAGATGTCCACCCCGGCCGAGATCGCCGCAAGCGCATCGTCCATTTCGCGTTCGAGGTGCACCATTTGTCGCTGATCGGCGACTTCACGCGCCGCGATGCCCGTAAAGTCCCTGATGATGGTTGCCATCCGCTTCCCGTGCTGGACGATGTCCTGGGCGTAGGATTTGACGCGCGCCGGATCACAGTTGTCTTGAAGGGCTTCTCCAAGGCCCAGGATCCCGAACAAGGGATTGTTCAATTCGTGGCCGATGCCTGCTGTGAGAACACCCAGACTTCCCGACTTCTCCGCCTCCACCAGCTTCTCCTGCATGCGGCTTTCGTCTGTCGTGTCCCGGAGGACGAGCCCGATGCGATCGGACTCTCCCGGCCGGCCGGTGACGTGAAACCACTCGTACCGGTACAAATGGCTGCCCAGCTGCAGCTCGGCCTGCCGCGCATGTGATGTCCTGCGCGGAACGAGCGGATCTCTGATCTCATCAGCACTGCTGGCCCGTTCCGCGACCGGTACCAAGACCGCCTCTAGCTTGTGGTGACTCCACAGCTCCTGACGCAGTTGCTGTTGTTGGGAAGCATCCACCGGCAGCGCATCGAACAGCTGTCCAGGGGCCTCAGAGAGCCCGAATGCATCCCGAGCCGTCCGATTGACGTACTGCACCTGTTCCTGGTCGTCCACGATCAGAATGGGCGTTGGCACGGCATCCAAAATCTCATCGGTGGATCGCTGCAAGTACTGGACTTCCTGCGTCTTCAAGCTCACTTGATCGGTCAGACCTGCGAAGGCGGCTTCCAACTGTCGGTTCATGCGGTTGAACTCTTCCGCGAGTGTCTCCAGCTCATCGCCGGTCTTAATCTCGATAGATTGCCGCAGCTCCCCGCGTCCAATGGATTGCGCAGCTTGCTGCAGTTGCCGAACCGGCGTGACGATTCGCGTGGCCGCGAGATAGCCCAGTGTTGCCAGCAATCCCACGGCGATGGACCCAAACACGGTCATCCATGTGAAGAGATGCCTGATCGGCCCGAAGAGCTCGTCCGACGATTGCCAGACAAACGTATGCCACGAGCCGGCTTCGAGAGATCCATTGGTATTCCGGCTGGTTTCCGGCAGCGGGGAAAATCCGATGATCGATGAGGAACTTCCGCCGTGGCCGTCGCTCGGCGCGTTGGTCCATCCCGGTTCGCGAGGAGTCACCAACGGGATGATCGAGGCATCGGACAGCCGTACCCCCGTGGGAAGGATCGGACAGCTCACGACAATTCCCCGATGATCGATCAACATCACGTGGCCGGTCTTCCCAAAGCGGATCGGCTGGGTGGACGGCGAAAAGAATTCCTTGGCGTCGATGATCCGGTGGATGACGCCGACCGCCTCATAGCGGAGACTATCCATGATGGGGAGACTGATGGAAAAGGCATAGGTGCCGGCCAGCTCGTCGAAATAGACGTCCTCGATAAACAGTTGGCCGATGCCCCTGTTGTAGCTCCCTTTCCACCAGCGGAAGGTACTGTTGTCAAAATGCGGCTTGTCCGACAACGCGGCGACCACATGCCCCTGCACATCCGTCACAAACAGCATCCGTGTGGCGCCTCGGACCACCTGCGGGATGAGCTCGTCCGGCTCGCTTCGGGCGCCGGTATAGTATTCCCGCAGGAGGCCGGCCAACGGATTGTCCGTGATGGCCTTCACGGCGGCCGGGTCTTTGGACTCCCATTTGCGCTGAAGTTCCTCCAGGCTCGGAGACGGTTTGCCGCCGGCCGCGAGCGCGAGATCGCGGCGGTGCTCCAGCTCACGGACAATCATAGGGTCCGCGGCGATTCTGGAGGTCCGTGCAATTTCCTCCCCAACGAGGAGGTCGAGTTTTCTGGCGGCCTCCGTGGCCAGCGCTTTGAAGCTCTCGCCACTGACTTCGTGTATTTCTTTCGATCCCTGCCAGAAGGCCATGCCGAGGCCGACGAGCAGAGGCACCACTCCGACCAGCAGCATGGAGACGATCAGTTTGGTCTGGAGCCTCCATCCTCGCGTGGCGGGGGAGGGCGGCCTCGATGACGGCGTCACGTCGAACCCTCTGATGCGGACGGGAAGGTGATGGTAAAGGTCGTGCCGTGGTCGACGCGGCTTTCAACGTCGATCTTTCCACGCATTTTGTTCACGATGGTCTTGACGTTGTACAGTCCCAACCCCGTGCCCTTGCCAGGCTCTTTCGTGGTGAAGAATGGTTCAAAGATTTGGTCCTGGACCGCTGGTTCGATTCCGCATCCGGTATCGGAGATCCGCAGCGTGACGCCGTCGGAGAAGTGGTCCGTCGTCAGCGTGAGCGTCCCTCCGCCCTGTTCCATGGCTTGCACCGCATTGGTAATGAGATTGACCAGAATGTGGAGGATCTCGTCCGGGTTGCCCCGAGCGGCGGCGCCCTCCTCATATTCTTTCCGCACGCTGATATCGTGAAAGCTTGCCGCATAACGGGCGATCTTCAGTGCTTCGTCAAGCCGGTTGTTCAGGCAGACCATCGTCTCATCGCGAGCCGAGGTCTTTCTGGCATATTGGGTCAAATCCCGGGAGATGGCGCTGGTTCGGCGCACGGCTTCAATGATTTCTTGCGCCTGTCCGCGCACGGTTTTCAGGTCCGTCTCTTCCGCGAGGTTTTCGGCCAACCCCATGATCAACTGGAGTGGATTGTTGATGTCATGCGCGATACCAGCGGCAAACGAGCCGATCCCCGCCAATTTTTCCGCGTGAAAGAGCTCGGTCTGAAGATTGGTTTCATGACGGACCAGCTCCCACAGGAGGCGAGCGGTCGATCCGCTCAGAACCTCGGTCTCGGGGCGCTTGTGGATCTGGACGAATCGTTCCACCTCGGGATCTCCAGTGACATCCATGATCAAGTTCACGCCATGGTTGTACACGAGATCTTCCACCCGGTCAGCGACCGGGATACGGAGGTTTTTCGCCCGCGTGAGTCCGGGCGCGGCCGGATCTCGATCAGAGATCCCGACGATTTCGATCGAAGGAATCAAGTGAAGGAGATCGAGGAGCGCCGTCCCTCCTCGTCCGGCCCCGAGGATTGCGACCTTGGTTTGCGCGAGCTTCGACAGCACCGCTCTGTCCGTCAGAGGCTGCACGGCATGACTCCCTGGATGGAGGGGAGGGACCACGGCCCTCCCCGACATCATACCAGCGGAGAGAAGTTTAGAGATGTGCGAGCTCTCTCTGCTCCATGGCTCGAGCGACCGACTCCCGAAGCTTTTCGCCTTCCACCGGCTTGACCAGATAATCCACCACCCCCTGGCGGAGCATGGACGTCGCCATATCCGCATCGGGGAACCCGGTCAGCACGATGACCGGCACTCTCGGATAGTTGGCCCGGAAGTAGGCGATAGCTTCCACACCGTTGATCTTCGGCATGCGAATGTCGCAGACCAGGATGTCCAGGAGGAGTCTGTTCTCTCCCGCGTTGATGGTCTCGATCGCCTTTTCGCCGTTCTCTGCTTCAAGGACGTCATAGCCGGCCTTTTGCAGCGTCATGCGAACCACCTTGCGGATGTCCGCTTCGTCGTCGACGACCAACACGCGTCCATTCGTGGCTTGATCACCCATGAAAAATCCCGATGTAAATTCTCCCATGATGTCCTCCTTGTTGGATGGTGAACGGTGTATGTGTTCCGGTATGGTCTTGTTTGCCGTGGAAGAGAGCAAGCGATGTGCCTTCTGGGCCGTTTGTGGCATTGTCTGTACTTTCCTGTACTTGCCGGCGATTGGTTCTCCACCCGTTCCGCCGGGACGGTTGGAATCCACCACCAAGGCTCAAATGCACCACCAGCCTGAAAGAAGAGCCGCATCATCAGTCGGCCCACCAGATGCGACGCAACAAGAATAGCGAGCTCAGCAGCACCGTGGTTGCGGTCAGTGTCACTAGAGTGTTCATGACGGCCTCCTTGTTCTCTTCAATGCTCTGACCCATACAACAACTTTCGTACCATGCAGAGTGGTGACAGGGTGATGACCGAATAGTCCTTCAATCCTGGGTGCTTCGAGATCGGAAGCAGCCTGCATCCTCTGCGTGAGTGAGCCTGTGTGAAGGAATCACATTCGATCCAACGCTGGATCCAATTGAGACCGATGGGTTGTCGCGGCTGAAGAAGAGCAGAATTGCCTTTCCGAAAGCGCGTACGGTATCCTGCTTGAAGCACGCGCTGACGCGCGTCAATCGTCGAGGCGATACAACGGCTGGAGGGCCCTTGATTACCCAAGATACGCTGACGGACTACATTAGACGGACCATGCCGGACGCCGTTGTGACCATGATCGACAAGACCGGCACGATGGATCATTTGAAAGTGACCATCGTCTCGGATGCGTTTCAGGGCAAGAACCTGCTTGACCGACACCGCTTGATCTATCAGGCACTTGACGCACCGATGAAGGACGGGCGAATCCACGCCCTGGAGTTGACGGCAAAGACCAAAGAAGAACAGCAACAGTTGATGGCTGAGAGCCGCTGACTGGTTGCTGGAAGGAGGCCGACGATGGCGGATCCAATCGAAGAAGAAATTCAAAAGGAAGTCAAATCCCACAAGATAGTGGTCTATGGCAAAGGCACGAAGCAGATGCCGATGTGTGGATTTACCCGGGAGACGATGCAGTTCTTCGACAAGTACGGCTACCCCTATGAGGTGATCGACGTGTTGTCGCAGCCGGCCAAGCGGGAAGCCCTCAACAAAATGACCAACTGGCCTACGCTCCCCAAGGTATTCATCGACGGCACCTTCTACGGGGATACGGATATCCTGGATCCGATGGCGGCGAAAGGAGAGATTGAGCCGCTGCTGAAAAAGGCGTTCGGAAAGTAGGCAGCCAGGCAAGCTTCGCCGCCTCACCTTCGAGGGCACCCAACTACGCCTGGCTCGCTCCCAGCCCGTAAACTCGTCCAAAGCGACTCGAACAATACGCGCTTCGCCGTTGCTCATACAGAGCAACGGCCGCGAGCGGCGGCTAGTTGTGTCCCGCCCTCTCCAGTGATTACGGCGAGAGCCTCGCCTGGCTGCTTGGTGAGGATAGATCTGGAGCTCCGGCGATGGACGGCTCGACTCGCACCACAACCTACTTGTGTGAGGGTGGAAGGTTCACTTTTTGTTTGTCCGGGTGGTGTGACAGCCCAGTTGCGATCCCCACCAGAGCAAACACCCTTTCGGAGGGACTGGATAAGTTGCGAGCCCATTGTAGCGTGTGTTCTTTGCGCCCGGCCTGAACATGCAGCGTACTGAGATCCTTGATCAAGTGAAGCCGATGTGCGGGTTGATTTAATTCATCAGCGACGGCCATTGCGCCTCTGAGATCGCCTTTCCGGGCAAACGCTCTGGCGATGGCCTCAAGCCCACGTTGAATGTCGCCATCGATCTTCCATAAGTCTTGAAAGCGTGTTTGGTCGGCCGGACTATGGCCGAACCGGAGCTTATCATCGAGTTGTCGGAGTTCTTTCCTTCTGGCACTACGTTGGGTTTCCGTTTCAGCTAGAGCGAGAGCCGCCTTGGCCTCTTTAAGATTCCCCAATTCGGCATAGGTCATCGCGATCCCGCTGTAAAGCCATGAGGGTCTCACATCGGCATCTTGAAATCTGGCAGCAGTGTCTTTTGCCTCCGTGCCCTTGCCAGCCTTCACCATTTCAACAAGGATTTCCGAAATCGCCATCTCGTAGTCGGAGGCCTTCTGATCCGTGGGGGGCGTTTGCTTCAACAAGGTTGCGGTGTTGAATGCTCCAGCGAACTCGCCCCGTTTCGCCTGAGCCTTGGCAATATCGTACAAGGCAGATCTACGGTGTCCCTCCTGTTCAATGGATTTGGCGATGGAGATTGCGTGATCGGCATCACCTGCCATTGCCGTTTCGACGGCGATGCGCCAAAGAATCTCGGCTCGCGTCCAATTGTTGACGGTCAAGCGTGCTGAGGATTCGGCTTCCTGTAAGAGCGTCAAGGCCAGCAGCTGGCCCCTATGTTCGCGATGATAGGTCGCCAGCTCCAGTAAGGCGCTCGCCTTGGCATGCCCTGGTTTGATCGCCGAGGCTGTCACCTGAGCATCGATGAGGCGACCTTGTCCCATCTGCGCCTGCATGACGCCCCATAGGGCGTAACGTTGAGCCCCATCATCGAGACCGGCAATGATGCCCTGGGCTTCTTTGGCCTTGCCATGTCGTACTCGATCCCCGACGATAGTCATCAAGGGGTACGGATTGTCTCCGGCGATGCTCAGGGCGGTTTTTACAGCTCCAGGTACATCGCCGTGCCTCGCTTGCGCTTCAGCCAACTTCGCAGTGACGATGCCCACGATGGCAAAGGACTCCTGCTTTGTGCGCTCCTTGAGGCGTTCAAGAGTGCGAAAGGCTTCTTCGAGATTGCCTCTATTCGCATAGGCTATGGAGACTTGTCCCAATGCATTGGCCGCCGCAAGTTTGCCAGGCCGTGAAGACTGGTCTTCGACGACGATTTCGGCATATATCCGTTCCGTTTCAGCGACGTTTCCAGTTGCGGCATAGGCTTGGGCGAGCGCGGTGAAGTAGTTGAGCTTGTTCGGGAGTTTGGGAAAGACCTTCAGCGTTTCTCGGGCTTCTGGTGGGTCAATGGCGATCTGTGCGACGACAATGGGATCGAGTGCCGACGAGCGCTCAGCACGATCGTCGATGGATGCGGCGGCGCCTCTGGCTTCGAGAAGAAGTGCTGTCGGCGATTCGGACTTGAGCGCATGGGCCGCGCGCGAAGATCCATCGGGAGCAAGAAGACCGAAGCACACAATAATGAACGAGCACAACGGGGCATGACGGGTTGGCCGTGACAGGCCTGTCACCGCTTGGCTTCCGGCGGCGGCCAATTCATTTCGGTATGGCGGCCGCAGTAATAGCACAACAACCGGTAGCGCGCTTTGCGACGGGGGTTCGGCATGGAAATAAACGTGATCGGCGTATCGTCAAACGGGCAGGTCGGCTGGTCATGAAGCAGATGCACCTCGGCCATCATCGTAATTGACGCGACATCCCAGGACGGCGACGTCTGTTCGCTCCCGGCGATGTGTTCCTTGTTGTGGCAACGCTCGCACTCGGCCTCGTATGTTTTGACACGCCCATGGTGCGGCGTCATGTCGGTCACGGACATGGGACCGCCGCATCCGTCCTTGGTGCAGGTGAGGTGCTCGTGTTGCAACGCCTGCACGAATCGGCGATGCGTCTGCCGTTCCAGCTCCGATTTCATAGTGCTTGTCTCCTGTGTTATCTGGGTTTGCTTTACCTCCACCACTGTCCTCCCCTATATTCCCCATGCGCCGCTGATTTGAATGTTGGCACCGTTCACGTAGCGCGCTTCAGGACTCAACAGATAGCGCACGGCGGCCACGGTGTCTTCCACCGTTCCGATGTAGCCGGCAGGAATGCGCTTGGTCATGGCGGCCAGTTCGCCAGGCGGCGCACTGCCTGAATCGATGAATCCCGGGGAGATCGCATTGACCGTAATGCCGTGAGGGGCGAGTAATTTGGCCAGGGTCCGGGTGAGGATCAAGACGCCGGCTTTGGCGATGTAATGAGCGGTCACGTCGGGTTGAGAGATCATCTGATCGGCATTGGCCATGCTGAAGGTGATGATCCGGCCCGACCTGCCGCGCTTTCATTCCTGGCGCCGCGGCCTGAGCCAGGTAGAAAATCGGATGCAGATTCCCATCGAACATCTCCTTCCACCCCGTCACCGTCTCATCAAACAGGTTCACGCGATGATACGGCCCGGCGCCGTTGATCAAGGCGTCGATCTGCCCCCATTCCTGTTCGACACGGGCGACCAATTGCTGGGCTGCGACCGGATCCGACACGTCACAGCGTACGGGCGATGCCTGGCCGCCCCGTTCGACGATGGCAGCGGCCGTGTCCTTGGCGGCTGCCTCACTGGTCCGGTAGCAGAAGGCGATCTTCCAGTGCTTTGCCGCGAGATCGAGCGCAATCCCACGTCCGATGCCTTTGGCCCCTCCGGTGATCAGCGCGACGTTCGGTGCTCATGACGTCCTCTCTGTGCGTGACCGCAGTCGTTTGGCGAGCAGCTGCAATGTTCCGGCGGTTCTCGTGGAGAATGATTGTTCATGTTTTGGTTTCCTGGCGTCAAGCTGGCTTGCGTCGATCAACATGTTCAAATCATCGATCGTGTCGACATCGCGCCATTCAGGCAGGAAGCCGAGGCTGAGACCCAGCATCGCGGCTTTCTCCTTGGTGAGGGCCAGCACACGATCGGTGGACCATGGGATATCGCGAAAAAGCGGCGGGACAGCCTTCTTGAGCCCGATTAGATAATAGCCGCCGTCGAGAGCGGGACCCAGGACGACGTCGTATCGGTCCAGCAGTTGAACAGCCTGGTGGTACGTCTCGAGAGGCAGCGAGGGCACGTCAGTGCCGGCGATGACGACTCGGCCGTAGCCGCGAGCAAAAAGCGTGTGAAACACTCCATCCATGCGGGCGCCCAAATCGTCGCCTTCCTGATCGAGTAACCGGACGGCCTGGCGTTCCTCCATGATCTTGAAAAAAGCCAACGTCGACGACGGCGCGCAGGCCAGATAGCGATCGACCGGCAGACGGAATTTCGACACCGCGGCCTTCGTGCGTTCCAACGTATCGAGGACAAAGCTCCCGTGCATGGTCGCCGCTTCGTCGGGCGTGAGCGGAGGGCACAGGCGCGTCTTGACCTGGCCTGGAATCGGCGCCTTGGCAAAGATGACGATCGCCCCTTCTCGCTGCTGGATCGCCGCATCGGCTGTATGCTTTCTAGGATGATGATCCATTTGCGCTTGCGGATTCCAGATCGCACACCTCAAATTCAGAACTCAGATTTAGCGCACCGCCGCATAAAACTGTGCGAGCCGGTGCGGACTGACGCCGATCCAATACAGGAAGCGCAAGCACCACATCAAGAGGATCGTGCGCAAGGGACCCTGTTGCTCCCACCGCCGGAAGGACGTGGTGACCTGTTCGCGGATCGCTGCAATCTCACCGGTCCGTTTGAGCCGAGTGGTGAAGTCGATGTCTTCCATGATCGGGATGTCGGAAAAGCCTCCCAGCCGTTCGAAGATCGCGCGACGGACAAAAATCGCTTGGTCGCCGGTCGAGATGCGGCTTGATCCGCGACCGCACGTTCATCAATGTGCTGACCACCTTCCCGCACATCGACGGTCGGTCGAAGCGGACATCAAAGCGGCCGCCGAGGACGGCGGGATCGACCAACGCCTGTTCCATCAGGTGTCTGGCCGCCGCTGGCAGATGAGTATCCGCATGGAGGAACAGGAGTACGTCTGCGGTGCATGCGGCTGCCCCCACGTTCAGTTGCTTGGCACGACCCGCCTCAGACGATAAGAGCCGAATGCACACCGATTTTTCGGTACGCGCGGCCGCGGATTCGACCAACGCCCTCGTGTCATCCGTGCTGCCGCCATCGACGACGATGATGTCGTGAAAGCCGAGCCGGGCGGTGACGACGAGCGTCATGTCGATGACGCCGGCTTCGTTCAGCGTGGGAATGATCACCGTGAAAGTCACGGGGAGGGGCGAAGCGCGCGGCGCTGCTGGCTGGTGAATACCTTACCCCGGCTTCTTCGGTTCGTTGAACATGAAGTACATGACGATCAACACCGTCGCCCAGAAGACCACCTGCTTATGCCAGAACAAGACTTCGCCATAATGGAAAAATCCCAACGCCAGCCCGATGGCGCCCGTCATGACACCATAACGGACCGCAGGCGTCTCGATGGCGGCGTTGGCCCAGACGGCAAGGCCGCCGAAATAGATCAGGAAAGGGACGACATTGATCTCGAAGCCGCCGCTGATCGAGAGAAACACGTTGAGAAACCCAATGAACATGAGCGCCGTGCCGACCATCAGCCCGATGACGCGCATCTGATGGTCGCTGCCCGAGTCCTGCCCCTCCGGCTGTCTGGATTTCGCAGGCGAGCGTTGGAAAGGATCCTGAGGAGGAGGAAGATCGGTCGGCGCCATCGGTGTTACCTGGGGGTCAGTTGAGTCTTGTCTGCGGAGAGACGACTACTATTGAACGATCTGTCACGCCTTGAAATGTTTGCTGAGGGTCAGGGCTTGCTGTTGATAGGAAGAGCCGAGACCGACGCCATACAGCCGATCGGGTACGTCGAGCATCCTATCATATACGACCTTGAAAAAAGTTTGACCGTCGTGGATGAGGAACGGTACGTCATGAGGACGCACCTCGAGCACGACCTGGGTGCCTTTGAGCTCGCCATCTGCCCCATAGCCGAAGCCTGGATCGAAGAAGCCGGCGTAATGCGTGCGGAGTTCTCCGCAGGCCGCCTCATAGGCCACCATTTCGGCGGCGTAGTCGGGCGGCACGCGGATCCGTTCTTTGGAGGCGAGGATGTAAAATTCCTCCGGCTCGAGCAGCAGGCTGTCCTGGCGATGCCGGTACAAGGGTTCCCAAAAATCGGCCGCGGCGTAATACCCGACCTTCGAGAGGTCGATCACGTGGCTGTTCTTCTTCGCGCGGTAGCCAATGACCGTATTCCGCCGCGCGCTCTTCGCCTTTCAGATCGATGCGAAGGAAGAGTCCGCGATCGGTGCGAAACTCCTTAGAGCGCAGCGGTTTGCGATCCGACAGGTTGTGATAGAGGAGGGGCTCCTGGCGATGGAGGCGTTGCAGCGTCGCGTCCGAGGCTTCTGCCTCGCCCCGCACGAACCTGATCTGATTGAGCGACTGACCGGTTCTCACCTTGATGGCGAACGAGCGTGGCACAACTTCGAGAAACAACGGTCCTCTGTAGCCGGCCCGGATCTCATCGAACCCTGCGTTCAGATCCGTCACGATGCGGGTGAACACGTCCAATCGTCCTGTCGTGCTCTTGGGGTTGGCCCTCGCCCGAAGGGTCGACGGAAGACGCAGCGACTCCAGGAGCGGCACCAGATAGACGTGACCTTTTTCGAGAATCGCCCCCCCGGTCAAATCCATCTCGTACATCACGAGGTCGGACTGATAGAAGTCCATGACATCGAGGCGGCTGGAAATGGCCGAAAGCTCCGGCAGAAAACTGCTGATCAATCGATAGGCTTTCTTTCCGAGCCGCAGGTCGAGGCTCGCCGGTTGGATCTGTCGGTCTTCAATCGCAAGCGGGTGCCGCAATGATGCCGCTCGTGATGAGCCGTGTGATGTGTTGATAGGGGAGAATGCCTTGCCGGGTTGGTGTCGTCACAGGTCGTCCGCATCTCCACCGCAGCTGTTGCCCCATGAGGCGTAGCTGTCGCGGTCCGGATAGCTGTCCGCGCACGATGCATCATCGGCGTATGTTCGCGCACCGACCATCGGCAGTTCTCGCCGGTCCCGCCCGGTCTCGAAAGAGCCGTTCCGCGGCTTTCGGCTGGGGATAATGGAAAGTCTTGTCCTCGTAGTTGCGCAAGACGGCTCCGTCTTCATCCATGTGCACCACGTAATCTCCTGGAAGCAGGGGAATCTTCCCGCCGCCTCCAGGCGCGTCAATGACAAAATGCGGCACGGCCATCCCGCTCGTATGACCCTGCAGCGCTTTGATGATGTTCAGTCCCGTCTCGATGCTCGTGCGAAAGTGGTTGGTGCCCTTGGTCAGGTCCGCTTGATACAGATAGTACGGTTTCACGCGCGCCAGCAGGAGTTGATGGACGAGCCGTTTCATGATGTCAGGATCGTCGTTGACGCCTTTGAGAAGCACCGTTTGTGCGCCCAAGGGAATGCCGGCATCCGCCAACATGCCGCAGGCCGCCTTCACCTCCGGAGTCAGCTCGTCCGGATGGTTGAAATGCAGGTTCATATAAATCGGGTGGTATTTCTTGACGATGGCGCACAGCTTCGGAGTGATCCGTTCCGGCAGGGTGCCCGGCACCCGTGAGCCCAGTCGGATCAATTCCAGGTGGGGAATGGTTCTCAACGCCTTCATAATCCGCTCGAGGAGATGGTCCGGAAGGAGCAGAGGGTCCCCGCCCGAGAGAATCACATCACGAACCTCGCTATGTTCCCGTAGATAGGCGATGGCGCGGTCCAGTTCGCCCTTCTTGAGAAATCCCGGTTTGCCCACCAGACGCTTTCGAGTGCAAAAGCGGCAATAGATCGGGCATTGATTGGTGACCATAAGCAGGACGCGATCGGGGTACCGGTGAACCAAGTGAGGAACCGGGCTCATCAGATCTTCTTCGAGCGGATCGTCTTCGGCATCGATATCCGCCAACTCGGCGGAATCCGGAATGACCTGCTTCCAGATCGCATCCCCCTTTTCCTTGATGGTGCCGAGCACCGTCGGAGTGATCCGCATCGGATAAGGACCGACGATGGCTTCAATCTCCTGTTCGTCCAGCCCAAAGCGGTCGGCTAGGTCCTTGGGCTTCACGATGCTCTCGGCGAGGATGCGTCTCCACTCCTCCATGGATGCTCCTTGATTGCGGCCACGAGTACTGGCCGTCCGATCAATTACCCGTTCGCCGGACGACCGGCTTCCGCCTTGCTCTCCAAGTGGGCGAGAATGGCGTCCGTCTCGCTCAACACGACGTCGCCGTCTTGGAGGACGGGAACGTAATACTGCCCCGATACGGCAAACACTTCCTTGCGTTGCGGCCGAACGTCCGGGACGACGACGTCCTTATACGACAGTCGCAGTTCGGCCAGTTTTCGGCGCACGACCTCACATTCCGGGCACCAGTGAACGTGATAGAGGGTCATCGACATACAGGGTCAGGAATGAGGATTGATAGTGCCGATCGGTTCTTCCGCCACCGCACAGGGCACCATGACCGCATCTTTCATTCCATGGATGACCTTTTTGTCTGCAGGACAGACGGTGGCCAGAATACCAGCCAGTTCCGCTGTTTCGCCAGTCACAAAATAATAGGGCGACAGTCTTGCTCGTCCCGCCATCGTCCGGATCTCTCCGCTATGCGCATCGAAATAGTCGACCTGGTATTGCCGGCCTTTATGAAATTCCTGCAGGACATACGGAGTGCGCTGGAAACGCCGCGAGTGCCGCTTCGATGGCGGCGGTCCATTCGTGTTGCGGGAGGTCGTGGCCAACCGAGACCCCGCGGCTGCCCCAGGCCAGTTCGGAAAATCCGGACGGCTTGAGGACTAAATGCCTCTGCTTTTGTGTCGCGGCGGCAAGATCGCTCCAATTCGTCACCGCCCGGCCGCCGATCGAGAGACCCGGGATCACAGCGGAGGGCGGCACTGGCGCAGGATCCAACACCCAGGTCCGCGGCATGATGGTCGTTAAGTGCACAAACAGTTCCTCGCCCAACTCGGTCCGCCAATAGGGGGCCAGCACCGGGTGGTGGAGAAGCGCGAAAGCGGATTTCTCCTCCAGCGCCGGCTTATAAGGAGGTGTCACCGAGACTAAGCCCTTTTTCGCCGCGTATTGAATCAACTCGCTCTTGGGGATGTTGGGTAGGTCGAAGAGCTCGTAGAACCGATAGATCAGGCCGATCGGGCGGTCGCCCGCTTCCACGAGCCGCAACCCTTCTTCGGTGAATCGAACTTGCCGGGGCTCGATGCAATGCGTTTCGAGCCCCCGGGCGGTCAATTCCTTGGCCATCCACGTCATCTCCGGGCGGTAGTCCTTCGCCTCTTCAGACACCACGATCGCAACCAATCCCTCAGGTTGAGCCGACTGAGACCGCAGCATCGCAGCGAACCCCTCGATCATGCCGTCTGGGCCGCCGACGAGTTGAGGAGGATGAGGGGTGAACGGGGTCGTGGAAGCAGAAGCGCGGGCATAGAGCTGGGACATGCAGGCGGTCAAGCCGATGCCTCCGGGGACACTGTCCAGTTCGGTGATGACCATGCCGTCCTGTGTCGGGATGATGTCCGGCCGGATGACTCCGGGCAGATCGGCACGGAACCGCTTCATCCGGCTGTACGTCACCAAGGCCTCCGGTTTGCCTTGATCGAGCCATGACGCGACCCACGACGGCTGTGTGCCTCGCGCACTCTCCAGATAGAGGTGGTTCAGCGCGCGGTAAAACCGCAAAAGTTGTGTCCCTAGTTCCTGAAATAACACCAGTTGGTCAGCCGAAAGCGGCAACGGATTCAGGCCCACGCGCCACGACGTATGACCGGTTTCCTGGCGAGATTTCTCAACGGAGGATCCGTCAAGTTGAGGCGTGAAAAGTCCCGCCTCGATCAGTGCATCACGGATGCTGGAATAGTGGTACAGCAGGTCGGAGGTAGCCAAATCAGACAGGGGATGCGTTCATACCAGGTACGTCAGGTGAAAGAATCGTAACACGCCCCCTAGGAACCTACAAGGGGCGCGACGACGGATGGAGAGGGGTTTGCTGGTAAGGCCATGCGCACGCAATTCTTGCCGGCAGTCTTCGCCGTATACAGGGCGGTGTCTGCGGCAACGATGAGATCGGAGGGAATGGACGCGTGGATGGGATAGGTGGCGACACCGATGCTGCAGGTGAGGGCGGAGGGATGCGTATTGAGCACCGTCAACTCGGGAAGCATGGTCAACGTCATCACACGGTGGCGGAGCCGTTCGGCGGCGCTGAGAGCGCCGTCCATGGAGGTATCGGGCAGAATCAGTGCGAACTCTTCCCCGCCATAACGCGCGGAAAAATCACTGGCTCGTGCCATGCCTCGTCCGGGTGCCTGCTGGCTATCCAGGAGCCAGCCCAATTCGCGGAGGACCTGGTCTCCCATCGTGTGGCCGTATACGTCGTTGATCTGCTTGAAATTGTCGAGGTCGATGAACAAGAGCGACAGCGGACGCATTGAACGGAGCGCCAACGCGCAGAGTTGGACCAGTGTTTCTTGAAAATGTGAGTGATTGTAGAGACCGGTCAAGCTGTCGCGGATGGACTGGTCGCGCAACAGCTGGTTGGCCTGCATGAGATCACGGTTGGTGTTGGACAGCTTCTTGACCAGTCCTTCGGCTTCCGACTGCTGGCGTTTGATCGCGGTGATGTCCGTAATCGTTTCGACGACATGCGTCTGGCCGTTCGACGTTTGGACCTGCGCCCATTGAACCAGGAGGTGCTCGTCGTTGGGCAGGGGGACTTCGCTGGCCGTGGGTTTGCCGGTATCGACGGCTTCCGGCATTTTGCAGAAGGCGCAGGGCGTCGCACACCCCGCAATTTTCTCGTGACAGGTAAGGTTGGAAATGTCGCCGAATTTGTTTTGAGACGTCTGGTTCTGAAAGACGACCTTGTGCGTGGCGGGATCGATGACTGTGATGATCACCGGTTGCGAGTTCAGCAACAGTTGTGGATCGTATTGTGGTCCTTTCGGGGGGAGTGCCATCGTTGTCGTATACGAATGAGCAGCGAGACTGCGACCAGTATTCCAGCGAGGGCACTTTGGGTCAAGGATTTGAGTGTTTTGGGAATGGTGCTAGAATGTGGCATCCCTGCGGAATTCCTCATGACTGCGCTGATCGCGAAGAAGCCTCGCTTGTGGCCTCTGCACCCAAAATCCTCCCCCAGCTCGTCCCGAGCAGCGCATGCTTCAGCTGTGAGATTTGCTGCCGGTTCCCGGACCCCGACAGCGTACTGCGGCCATATTTCACCGGTGAGGAGATCGCTCGGGCGGTCGAGCACGGCCTGCCGGCCACCGCGTTCCCGGACATGCAAGGCAGTCAGGTGGCCCTGGTGCCGGATGCAAACGGCGAAGGGTTCCACTGCCCCGCGTTTGAGAGCGAGAGCGGTACCTGCCGCCTCTACGAGCAGCGACCGCTCGATTGCCAGCTCTATCCCCTGGCTCTTATGTGGAACACCGCTCATAATGAGATAGTCCTCGGATGGGACAGGAAATGTCCGTTCATGGAAGTGCAAGTGCCGGAATCCATCCGCCGCCACGCCGATCACGTGATGACCATGCTGGAGCAGCCCGCCATCGCTGGACAGATCACCCAACATCCGAGATTGGTCGGTCGCTTTCAAGAAGATGTGGTGCAGTTATCCTCGCTCCCGGCGCTGACCCGGGCGATCATCGCCCGTTGGGGACAACCGCTTCGCCGGCTCCTCTGGGAGGATCTGTCACGCCTGACGGAGGCCATGGAGCAACCCGGTTTCCAAGGCACTCTCGCCGCTTACTCGGCTCCGTATCACTATCTGTGGAACGCGTTGCTGCCGTACTGGTGGATCGATCTCCACGGCGCTCTCTGTCTGTTCGCTCAATCGCCGAGCGGGTGGTTCATGCCGTTACCGCCGCTTGCCAAAGGGTCCGTCGAGCGGCCGTTTCGCGAGGCATTCTCCCTCATGCACCGCTGGAACGGGCCCAGCGCAGTCAGCCGCGTGGAAAACGTGCCGGCTGAACTGTCTCCAATGCTGGAAGCGATGGGCTTTCGGCTGGTTCCAAAAGATCCAGATTATCTCTATCGAGCTGATGCATTAGCCCGGTTGGCCGGTGACCGGTACAAGTCTCAGCGGGCGCTCTGCAATCGAGTCGAGCGTGAAGGAGGGGCGCTCATTGAGTCCTACCATCCGCGCGACCGCGTGGACTGCCGACATTTATTGGAGGAGTGGAAACGGCAGAAACGCGCCCAAGGCTCCGATCCCTACGCGGAGTTCCTGCTCGAGGATGCAGGCTCCGCCCATGAAGTCGCCTGGTCTCACGCGGCTGATCTCAACCTCGTCGGCTCAGTCGTTCGCAAACACGGTCGGCTCTGTGGCTACACGTTCGGATACTGGTTGGACAACACAACGTGGTGCGTGCTGTTGGAAGTCGCCGACCGCACCATCCCGGGAATAGCCCAATATCTCTTCCGTGCCACCTGCCGCAAAGCGCTGTCGGACGGCGCCGAATACATTAATACCCTCGATGATTCTGGGCTGGTCGGGCTGCGCGAATCGAAAGACGCCTATCACCCTGTTGCGCGCAGGCAGAGCTTTATTTGCTCCGAGACCCCAGCATGAGCAAGCAAGATTTCCAACAGCCGCTCGACTCCTCACGCTACCGTTGGCTGCCGCAGCTCATCATCTTGATGAACCTCGTCGCCGTGGCGGCAGCCGTCTTTCTCCTCCGCAGCGTAGAGCACCGGCTGGTCCATTCCACGGGCGAAGAGTTGAGGATCGCCGCTGCGGAGGTGTCGGACAAGCTCGACCGTCTGCTGTTCGAACGGTACGGCGACGCCCAGATGATGGCGCATGCATTCGCCCTGCAGTCGTCCGACTCGACATATCTCTCCAGCTACCTCGGCTGGATGCGGACGAACCACGGGCCGGTCTATCTGTGGTTGGGGGTGACGGATCGCGATGGCACCATGGTGGCGGCTACGGACGCTTCATTTCGCGGCCGGGACTTTAGCCGGACCGGGTGGTTTGAGCGTGCGCGTGCAACGAAGAACATCCAGATTGACGACGTCGCGGTGCACGATCCGGACAATGGGACCGAGGCCATCGCGTTTACGGCGCCAATTTTGGACGCGGCCGGAACATTTCAAGGCGTTGTCACGAGCCGCGTGGCGATGTCGACGCTTGAAGAGGTCACCACCAGAACGGTGCGTTCGCTTGAAGCCCGGCAGGAGTTCGCCGGAGCCGTCGCGTTCCAAATGGTGACGTCCGAGGGAATGGTCTTCGTGGATTCGGATCTCCTGCACAAGGCACCGCTCGATCGTCCGCAATCAGATCTGCTTGCGTCGAAAGCTCCTCCGTTCGGCGATGCGGGATTCGTCGAGGAAGAGTATCGCAGGCGTCCGGTCGTGACGGGCTTCGCACGCACGAAAGGTTTTGGCGACTTTCCAGGCCTCGGCTGGCATGTGCTGGTCCGTATGGATCGCGATCGCATTCTCGAGCCGATTACCTCGATTTTGTGGAAGGTGGGAATCACGGGCGCGGTTGTCTGGATTCCCATGGTGTTTCTGCTGTTCTGGTCCACCTCTCACCTGCGCGCGGAATATCAGCAGGTTCAGCAGGAAAGCTCGTGGGCGCGCGCGGCCGAGGCGGCGCTGCTTCAGAGCCAGGAGCGCAACCGGGCGATCGTGGAAACCGCTCTGGATGCGCTGGTCACCGTCGACGCGGCGGGCATCGTCACTGATTGGAACGGACAGGCATCCACCATTTTCGGATGGTCGCGCGAGGAGGCGCTGGGACAGCGTCTGTCGGAATTGATCATTCCTCCAAAAGACCGGGACAGCCATGAAGGAGGATTGCGCCAGTACCTGGCCACCGGGCAAGCGCATTTTTTGAATCGACGGGTGGAAGTGCAGGCCCTCCGCCGTTCGGGCGAGGAATTTCCCGTCGAATTGGCCATTTCTCCGGTGCGCGTCGGAGGCACCATCTTTTTCAGCGCCTTTATCCGCGACATTACTGAGCGGCGTGAAGCAGAAACGAAGCTCAAGGAGAGCGAGATCCGCTACCGCTCGGTGGTGAACGCCCTCGATGAAGGCGTCGTCGTCATCGATGCGGAGGGCGTCGTGCGCACAGGCAATGCGAGCGCCGAGCGCATCCTTGGGTTACCGGCCGATGAGTTGACCGGGCGGTCGTTACACGATGGGCGTTGGCGGACGATTCATGAAGACGGCTCTCCTTTCCGTTCTGAAGACTATCCTGCGGCCGTGACGTTGAGGACCGGCGAACCGCGCGCCAGCGTCGTGATGGGCGTGTACAGGCCCGACGGCAGGCTGCGGTGGATTGACATGAATTCACGACCGTTGCCGGCCGAAGGGGGGAACGGGCCGTCGGCCGTTGTCGTCTCGTTTTCCGACATTACCGAGCGCAAGCGTGCGGAAGAGCGGCTTACCGCCCAGTATGCGGTCACGCGCGTGCTGGCAGAATCCCGCAGTCTTGAAGATGCGATGCCGAAGATCATGCAGGCCGTCGGGCAGAATCTGGAATGGGACTGTGGAATTTTCTGGCGCGTGGATCGCAACGCATCGCTGCTTCGTTGTCTGGACCAATGGCGGACCCCGGGCGTTGGGGTCGAAGCGTTCCTCGAACCCACCTGGGAGCGGACGTTCAAGCCGGAGGAAGGACTGCCGGGCCGTATTTGGGCGAGCGGGAAAGCCGCCTGGATTACGGACGTCGCGCACGATGCGAATTTCCCCCGTCAGGGACTCGCCCATGAGGTGGGATTCCACGGCGCCTTCGGATTCCCGGTGCGCGTGGGCGGCGACATCGAGGGCGTCATCGAACTCTACAGCCGGCAGGTTCGCGTCCCCGATGAAGAACTGCTGAAGATGATCGAGGACGTCGGTCTCAAGCTGGAACAATTCGGCGACCGCACGAGAGCCCAGGAAGCACTGCAGCAGACGGAGGCGCAACTGCGACAATCGCAGAAAATGGAGGCCGTCGGACGGCTGGCGGGCGGTGTCGCGCATGATTTCAACAATCTCCTGACCGTGATCCGCGGCTACAGCGAGTTGCTGCTTGCGCGACTGGCACCGGACGATTCGATCCGCAAGGACATGATCGAGATCAAAAAAGCGGCGGACCGGGCTTCGGGCTTGACCCGGCAGCTGCTGGCCTTCAGCCGGCGCCAGTTTATCGCGCCGAAAGTCATCGATCTCAACGCCCTCATCGCCAACATGGACGGCATGCTGCGCCGTCTGCTGGGAGAGGACATCGTCGAATTGTGCACGGAACTAAATCCGCACACGGGATCGATCAGAGCGGATGCCGGTCAGATCGAGCAGGTCATCATGAATCTGGCCGTCAATGCGCGGGACGCGATGCCGAAGGGCGGGCGTCTGACGATCGAAACGCGCAACGTGACGATCGGAAAGCCGACGCGTCAGACGCCGGCCGGCGTGAAGCCCGGCTCGTATGTGTTGCTCGCCGTCCGGGATACCGGCCACGGGATGGACGAAGAGACGCAGTCGCATCTCTTTGAGCCCTTCTTCACCACCAAGGAAAAAGGCAAAGGCACCGGGTTGGGTCTGTCGACGGTCTACGGGATCGTCAAGCAAACCGGCGGCAGCATCGTGGTCGAAAGCCGGAAGGACCAGGGCGCCACGTTCAAGATCTATTTTCCGCTGGTCGATCAAGGCGCGACGGGGACAGCCGGAACTCCCGACGCTGAGCCGCTGCATGGACGGGAGACGATCCTGCTTGTGGAAGACGAGCCGGCCGTTCGAGGCCTGGTGCATGAAACGCTGCGCCTGCACGGGTATACCGTCCTCGAGGCACGCCATGGCATTGAAGCGCTCATGACCGGCGCGAAACACCAGGGGCCGATTCATCTGCTGCTGACCGATGTCGTGATGCCGCAGATGAGCGGGCCGGAGGTCGCGGAAAAGATCCAGATCGTCCGGCCAGGGATCAAGGTGCTCTACATGTCCGGCTATCCGGACCATCCGGTGTTCGAGCAGGGCGGGATTTCTCGTGACGCGTCGTTTCTCCCCAAGCCGTTCACCCCCAATGTGTTGGCCAAAAAGGTGCGGGACGTGTTGGATGGCGCGAAGGTAGGGTGAGTGGTGCGTCTCCTTGATCTTGAACCTCCGTTCCGTTTATCGTGCCCGTGAATTTTACGGAGCTGCCGAAAGCCAAAGCGCATGACTCAACCGGGGCGCGAATTCGACATCGGGCAATACCGCATTCAGCAGGAACCCTATTACGCGGACGTTCGCGGCGAAGTCGGGCTGTTCACGACGGCCGCGAAGAGCCGCATGCCGGTCATGCTCAAGGGACCGACCGGTTGCGGCAAAACGCGGTTCATCCAGCATATGGCGTTCCGGCTCGGCCGGCCGTTGATCACGGTGGCATGCCACGAAGATCTTACGGCGGCGGATCTGGTCGGACGGTATCTCCTCAAGGGGCAGGACACGGTGTGGGTCGATGGCCCGCTCACGTTGGGGGTCAAGCACGGCGCCATCGTCTATCTCGATGAGGTGGTCGAAGCGCGTAAAGATACGACGGTCATCATTCATCCGCTCAGCGACGACCGCCGGCTGTTGCCGATCGAAAAGAAAGGGCAGGTCATCGAGGCCGCCGACGATTTCCTTCTCGTCATCTCGTACAACCCGGGCTATCAGAGCGTGCTCAAGGATTTGAAGCCGAGCACCAAGCAACGGTTCATGGCGATTGAGTTTGATTATCCTACCCCCGACATCGAAACGGCGATCGTCCAGCGCGAAGCCGGCATTGCCCACGACGTCGCGGTCCGTCTGGTCAAATTGGGCGGCAAGGTGCGCAATCTCAAGAACCACGGGTTAGAGGAGGGCGTGAGCACCAGGCTCCTCATCTATGCCGGCACCTTGATGCGCGAAGGCGTGGCGACGGAGCGGGCCTGCGATGTGGCGATTGCCCGGCCGATTACCGACGATCCCGACATGCAGCGCAGCATCATGGAACTCGTGAAGGCCATCTTCTAGCAGACAGGATGCTGAAACATCCCGCCAGCATTGTTCTCACATCGTTCCAAGGCTCAACAGACAATGGAGAGTATGCCTTTTGAGCCTCCTCTTCGCTCAACATCAGTTCGTATCCATTCGCGTGGCGTTGCCGCCGATGTCCTTCTCTGATTGTCCGTGACGGCAAGGACGGAGTCGTGCTCACCGTCCATGTTCAGCCGAAGGCAGCTCGCACGGCCTGCGTCGGGATCCACGGAGAGGCGCTCAAGATCCGAATCGCGGCGGCGCCGGTTGGAGGAGCCGCAAACCGGGAGTTGATCCGTTTTCTCGCAGACGAACTGTCGCTGCCGACGGCAGCCGTGCACATCGAGTCCGGCGAAGGCAGCCGGCACAAACGGCTGCGGCTGGAGGGAACGACGGCGGTCCACGTCCTGTCACGCCTGATGCCAAAAGGAGCGAGGAACGCGTGAGAACGCTGCC
Organism: uncultured Nitrospiraceae bacterium; assembly: GCA_963824855.1. Classification (GTDB taxonomy): domain Bacteria; phylum Nitrospirota; class Nitrospiria; order Nitrospirales; family Nitrospiraceae; genus Nitrospira_C. Next base: position 24,836 of record CAWGQP010000009.1, on the reverse strand, counting down.
GGGCCTGCGCCCTATGCACGGCCTTGATGACTCAGCGCCTGTTCAGGCGCTCGTCCCGTGTTGTATGAGAATGCCCATCTGAAGACCGTCGGGAAAAACGTCGCAGATCAGGACATCGAAGCCTGCAAGGAGGCGGCCGAATCGGCTGGCGCCGAAGAGGGCAGCGGTGCAGCGGGCCGCGTGGCGACCAGTACCGGAGTCGGCGCCGGTGTGGGCGCAGCGAGCGGAGCCGTCGGCGGGGCGATCTCCGGCGCGGCAGGTCAGGGATCGCTCATCGGTGCCGCAAGTGGTGCCGTGTGGGGATTGCTCATGGGCTTGTTCAGTGCCGGCTCGTCGCAGCCGAGCCAGGCCTACACCAATTACGTGAATCGATGCTTGCAAGAGAAAGGCTATGAGGTGACCGGTTGGCAATAGGATCGCGGGTCATTCACACAAAAATCTTTATCGTAGGCGTGGTCCTTTTGATGACGGGCTGCTCGAGTCCGCAGCCAATACTTCGCTCGAATGCGAAAGTGTTGTTGCAGGGACGTGAGGCCTCGAAGCTGGATGTCGATGTGTGCCAGCAGAAGGCGGAGGCCGCCGGTTTACAGCCTGGGACGGGCAGTCGAAGCGGCAATATGGCCGCGGGAGCCGCGCTGGGAGTTATCGGCGGCGCCGCGCTTGGTGCGTCCACCGGGTTGATCGTAGGTCCAAGTGGCGTAGCGATCGGCGCTGCAGCCGGCGGGGGATTGGGCCTGATCATCGGAATTGTCGGAGGGGCCTATAAGCCGCTTGAGCCCGATCCGCCCTATGCCGATATGGTGGTGCGATGCCTCATTGAAAAGGGGTACGACGTCACGGGATGGGAGTAGCAGCCAGAGAGCAGGTTACTCTTGTGTGTGCGATGGCGGTGCCTCGGCCTTATGCCGACAATGCCCGTCCCTTTTCTGGCGTCGGATCGGTGATCACACCATAAACTTCCCGTCCTTCGTGCCCTTCCGGCAAGTATTCCGTGATCGGCATTCCATCTTCCCGTACGAACAAGAGGCAGTGGCAATATTTATAGATCTGCATCTCGTCGCATGCGCAGATCCATCGGCGCAGCTTGGCCTCGGCGACTTTGTCCTTGTAGAAATTGCAAGGACAGAGCGGCTTTCCTAGCTCGTCCACGTGCATGGCCAGGCCCTTTACCACGGCTTCGGTGACGGCGGGATTGGGATGCATCGTCGTACCGCTCTTCTCGGCGAAGCCCCGCACATACTTCCACATCTTGTCCAGACTGGCCTGCTTCGGTTCGGTCATGTCGGTGATGGCCCTCGCAAATGACGGTTGACGGCTGTGAACGGCAGTTTACAAGCCCAAGGCCGTTCTTTACAATCCAACACTCCTCGAAGGATGCTGAAAACGGGCTGCCAGTTTCGTTCTCACTTCGCTCAAGGTCTCGACGTACGGCCCGGGAAAGAGCTGCTCTCGCAGCTCGGGGTGGGCGGGTGAGCTTGGGTACACGTCTGTTTCAACAGACGGGGGTGGGCGGGTGATAACGGTTCCGCCTGCGACCTCTCGCTCGTTGCGGCCTTGCCATCAGCCGTTTTGAGCATCCTGCAAGAATCCTAGAACTATGTCATCTGCGGATATTCGAGAGCAATTGACCAACCGCTTGGCTGATGAGCTTGGCCCATCTGGGGCTGCCATGTTGGTCGGGCGGTTGGAGACCGTGGCGGTCCAGCCGGGACAGGTCTTGGAATTGCTGGACGAGCTCGAAGCGGTGTCCGCAAAGGTTGCGCGGGCGGCGATCAGCGCACTGCCTGAGCTCGACCGGCGCGCAGGATGCTCACAGGTCGTCTCCTGGTTGGATCTGGGTGTGGCGCTTGCAGAAGCCTCGGGAGCGACCGCGCTCAAATATTTTAAGGACAGCCCGCTCATTCTGGGAGTGATTGACGACAGCAACCACCAGCGTTCGGTGTTAGCGATCGGGCTCGAACTCGCCGAATGTGACGCCAACGTCAGTTTGGAATATCTCAAAACGTCCCCTCACATCGTGACGGCGGTTCCTGCCGACCAGGTGCCGCGTTGGCTGGAGATTGGCGTCGAACTCACGCAGACGGATCTCGTCGTAGGACTCGAGTACATCCGGCAGATTCCCATATTAGCTCCCGTGCTGCCATGGGAGGGAGTGCGGGACTGGCTGGCCTTCGGGATGAAACTCATCGCCCCGAACGCGTTTGGCAAGCCGGACTATCTCGGCACGATGGAATACCTGCGGACGAGCCCGGCGATCTTAGGCGATATCGAGGCGCCGCTCCGTTCCCACGTGATCTCAGTGGGCAGCCAGCTCGCATCTCACACCCCTGCAACCGGCATCGCCTGGCTCGCGGAATCTCCGGCACTGCTTCGTGCGCTGCCTTCGTCACCGTGGAGGGTCAAGCTGCTTCAGTACGGAGGCCTTCTGGCCGAACAGGATCCGGAGGCCGCCCTGGCGTATCTCCGGCGCGGTTCGGAACTCGTGAGTCTCTTGGGCGAGGAGTCTTCGGCCTTCGGCCGGTTTGAGAACTGGTTCAAAGCAGGGATGGAGGTGCTGTCCTATAGTCCGGAGGGCGCACGCGCCTATTTCTCGGCTGAGTCGCGGAAGGCGCTTTCATCGGTCGAAGAGGCATTGAGCGGCGTGCCTCTGAAACAAATCGCCCGCCGAGTCAAACTCTTCGTGCAAGGCCTCTGCGGCTCGGAGGTTGCCATTGCAGCGCGGACGGATACCGGGGGGGAACCGATCGCGCGCGCCGTGGTCAGCGCCGATGGAAAGACCATCGCCTTGCCGGCGTTGCTGCGGCATTATCCGACGGCGCAAGAAAACGAGCGGCTGTATCTCCTCATGGCCGCCCATGAGGCCGGACATCTCGAGTTTGGTACCTATCGGCTTCGGATCGAACAGCTGGTGGATTTGGTTCCAACCGTCTGCCGTCGTTATGATCGATCCATGCCTGTGACGCTCGAGACACTCGGCGACCTGTTCCGTCTGTATCCGCAGCCACGTCTCGTGAAGGATCTTTGGACGGTCCTCGAGGACGCGCGCGTCGAGTACTTGCTTCAGACGCAATATCCTGGGCTTCGAGGTGACCTCGCGCAGTTCGCTGCTGATTCGATCGCCGCTCGGGATCCCGCGCATGCGCTGACCGCACGAGAGCTTGTGGTGGATTGTCTCTTGCGGCTCTCCACCGGAACATCGTTGTCCTCGGCGGTTCCTCATGCTCTCATCGAGGAGGTCTCCATACTCTGGAAGTTGTGCCAGCCGGTCTTGGCCGCTGACGCAACGGCGGAGGATGCCGTGCGCACCGCGGACGAGGTGTATAGACGGCTCGAAGAACTCGTGGCCACAGCGGCGAAGACGCCGGCGGAGCCATCAACGGATGCATCGGACATCGGCATGAGGCCAGGCGCTTCCGAGGAGGGAGCCGATGCGTATCGTCCGGTGGAGAATTTGTTCTACCGAGGAGAGATGAACGCCGACCTCCTGGCAGGACAGACGGAACAGCAGGAGCATGCTCGGATGGACGGACAGGCCGCCGGTGCTGCTGAACAGACCGGCGGCGGAACCGGAGCCCGGCGTGAACAACCCTCTCAAGACGGAGATGCCCTAGGCGGAGGCCGCTCGTTGCCGTCCGTCGTTGAGGAACTACTTGCGCTCGAAGTCGATGCGTCGCCGCAGGAGGCCGATGGTGTAGACGAACGAGTCCGTCGCTATCCGGAGTGGGACTACAGACTTCAGGACTACCGCATGAATTGGTGCCGCGTCGTCGAACGTGCGGCAACCCGCGGGTCGGATGAGTGTGTCTCCGGCACGTTGACGGCCCATCGGAGCACGGTGCGGTTGCTGCGCCGGTTCTTCGAGGGATTGCGGCCGCCGGCCTTTCGCCGCCTGCCCGGCCAGCCCGACGGAGAGGAGCTGGATGTCGACGCCGTGGTTCGCAGGGCGGCCGAGCAACGGGCCGGGTTCGAAGGCAGCGACCGAATCTATGTCAGACATGAAAAAAAAGAGCGCGACGTGGCGGTGGCGTTCCTTATGGACATCAGCGGATCGACCGGACGTCAGCTCGACGGCGGTCGGCGGGTGATCGACGTGGAGAAGGAGAGCCTGGTTCTACTCTGCGAAGCTCTCGATGCCGTAGGCGACCGGTATGCGCTGTACGCCTATTCCGGTCAGGGGCGGAGAGCTGTCGAGGTCCAAACGATCAAGGGCTTCGATGAACGGCTGGGCACGACAACCGCCCAACGCCTGGGTGGACTGTCCCCGCGCCAACAAAACCGGGACGGGGCCGCGATTCGTCATGCCGTCGCCACGCTGAGGCAACAGGATGCGAAAACGCGCCTCCTCGTCCTGCTGAGTGACGGCCGGCCACTGGACGGCGAGTACAAGGATGAGTACGCACTGGAAGACACAAAAGCCGCGTTGCGGGAAGCCAGACGGGAGGGAATCCATCCCTTTTGTGTCACGATCGACCGGAACGCGGACGAGTATGTGCGTCGGATGTACGGCGATGTCAAATACACCGTGATCGACCGGGTTGAATCGCTTCCTATCAGGCTACCCAGGATTTACCAGCGGCTGGCGACCTAGCGAACAGCAGATAAGGCTGGGTGAGGCGCTGAGGGAAATGGCATGAAAGGAAATGTCTCGCACCCATGACGGATCAACCGACCAAGCGGGCCGTCCCGCCGTGGCTGTACAAACTCTTCACGGGGCATCAGTATCCCTACGTGCGCCGGCTGGCCAAGTTTGCCCAGCCCCTTCACCCTGGCGAAGAGCGCCAGGAGCCGACCAAAGAGATGATCGAGGCCAAATTTTGGGAGGTCTTTCCCCATTGCTCGGCGAAAATCCTTCAGGAAGTCAAGGCGGGCATGATCGTGGTGTTTCACGATCTGGGCGAGTATCCTGCGGGAGGGTACCAGGACCTCATAGACAATCCCGAGGACTTTCTGGCAAAAACGTACGGGAAAAAGAAGATCAAGGTGAACTTTTACCACGGCGAGAATTTCGTTTGCACGATCAACTTTAAAGTCGCCGGGTGGACGGAACACGAGCACTGACAGGTTCTGACTGTCCAAGCACTCCTCACTTTGAGCTTGGCTGACCGGAGGGAGCATGGGGCGACCGAAGATCACCGTGGTGGGAGCCGGAAATGTGGGTGGAACAACGGCGCAGCGGCTGGCGGAGCGCGACGCCTACGACGTGGTGTTGGTGGACATCGTCGAAGGCGTGCCGCAGGGCAAGGCGCTCGATATCTCTCAGGCCGGTCCCGTGTGCGGCTACAGCACGAAGGTCGTCGGGACCAACAGCTATGTCGAAACTGCGGGATCTTCAATCGCGGTAATCACCTCCGGCATCCCCCGAAAGCCCGGCATGAGCCGCGATGAGTTGCTCACCACGAACGCCAAAATTGTGAAGTCGGTGGTCAGTGAGTTGGTCTCACGTTCACCCGACATCATCCTCATCCTGGTGACCAATCCATTGGACGCAATGGTCCACGTGGCCCGAACAGTTAGCGGACTGCCGAAGACGCGCATCATCGGCATGGCCGGCGTGCTGGACTCCGCGAGGATGCGCACCTTCATCGCCCAAGCGTTGAGCGTCCCAGGCCGGGACGTCGAAGCGATGGTCTTGGGGGGACACGGCGATACCATGGTCCCGCTCCCTCGATACACGACGGTGAAAGGGCGGCTGGTCTCGGAGATGATGCCGAACGATCAGCTCGAGGCGATCGTCCAACGCACCCGCGACGGGGGTGCGGAAATTGTCGGATTGCTGAAAACCGGCAGCGCGTTTTACGCGCCGTCCGCATCCGCGGTGGACATGGTCGAAGCGATTCTCAAAGATCAAAAACGCGTCATGCCTTGTGCGGTCCTGTGTGAAGGCGAATACGGCTTACGCGATGTTGTGGTCGGTGTGCCCGTTCAACTTGGCAAGGGCGGCGCTGAACGGGTCATCGTGTATGATCTGACGCCCGCTGAGCAGAAGGCGCTGGAAGTCTCAGCGAACGCGGTGCGGGAGCTGTGCGCGACCGTCGACCGGTTGATGGCGTAGTGCCCGACGTTCTGCTTATTCAATCCACGGAGGACATGAGCGGATGGCCTGAAGCCTGTACGACGTTGTGAAGCCATGGTGCTCGCTTGACAATCAAGGGAGCCTACAGTACAGAAAGCAGTTTAGCACTGCACTGAATGAGGAGATGCTATGAAATTTCTTGAAGATCCGATGCAGACCATGGGCGCGGGATTCGCGTTAGCGCTCGTGCTGATTGTGGTGTATCTCGGCATTGCCGGTGTCGGAGCCGGGGAAGCGGACTGGGCTGGAATCATTATCCGCTGGATCCACTTCCTGGCCGGCATCACCTGGATCGGGCTGCTCTACTTCTTCAACCTGATCAATGCGGCCTTCCTCAAAAGCTTAGATGGTCCGACAAAAAACGTCGTCATTCCAAAGTTGATGCCCTCCGCGCTGAACTGGTTCCGTCATGGAGCCACCGTGACGGTCTTGGCAGGCATTCTGCTTTACATCAAGTTGTACATGCATGGAGGCACAGGCGCTTACGCGTTGGCGATCGGCGGTCTGCTCGGCATCATCATGATGGTCAACGTCCATGCGATTATTTGGCCCAATCAGAAGAAGATCATCGCGGCCGTGACGGCGGCCGCACAGGGAACCCCCGCACCGGCTGAAATGGCGCAATGGGGCCGTACCGCCTTGTTGGCCTCCCGGGTCAATTTCTTGCTGTCGATCCCCATGCTGTTTTTCATGGGCGCGGGTAGCCACCTGAAATAACCTGCCTTTGCCGGCTGATAGGCCCCTCCTGTCAGCCGGTCTTGTTCTGGTCTCTTAAGCGACGACAGTCCGGCCAATATACCTAGGATCGCGTAGGGCTGTCGTGCTAAACCCTTGAGAATCAGGCCTATTCTCGGCGCTTTGCCTTGACGTAACGGGAGCAGGCCCCGTATAGTACCCATTCACCTTTCTCTGGTTCTGGAGCGCACAGATGATGACGCTAGCGGAAGCCCGCCTCGTCGAAAAGATCGATGGGACTCCCTGGGACATCGACGCCTACATCAAAGTCGGCGGCTATGAGGCATGGAAAAAGTGCGTCAAGGAACTCACGCCAGAGCAGGTGGTTCAGGAACTCAAAACGTCCGGACTCCGTGGTCGTGGGGGGGCAGGGTTTCCCACCGGTGTGAAGTGGGACAAGGTCCTCAACCATCGGGTCAAGGAGCGGTACTTTGTATGCAACGCCGGCGAGCATGAGCCCGGTACGTTTAAGGACCGTCATCTATTGAAAACTATTCCGCATCAGCTCATTGAAGGATGTCTAATCGCGTCACGGACGGCACAGGCCAAGGCGTCCTTCATTTATGTGAATCACGAGTACGAGGAAGAGCGGGAAAATCTGAAAAAAGCGTTGGCGCAGGCCAAGGAGCGGGGTTTCGTCGGCAAGAATATTCTCGGCAGCGGGATCGACATCGATCTACAAGTATTTGAAGGCCACGGTAGTTACGTGGCGGGTGAAGAAACCGCCATGCTGGAGTCGATGCAGGGGCGGCCCGCGATGCCGCGTCAAAAGCCGCCGTTCTATCCCACGGATTACGGGTTGTACGGGAAGCCGACGTTGGTCAACAACGTCGAAACCTTGTGCAACGTGCCGCGGATTCTTCACAAAGGCGCAGCATGGTTTACGCAGGTGGGCACCGAGAAATGTCCGGGGACGATGATGTTTTCTCTGAGCGGTGCCGTCAACCGCCCCGGTGTCTATGAGATGCCGATGGGTGTCACGATGCGGGAATTGATCGAACGGGGCGGTGGCGTGCCCGGGGGACGACACATCAAGGCCGTGTTTCCCGGCGGGCCCGCATTCTCGATGGTCACAGCCGATCAACTGGATCTCCCCATGGATTTCGATTCGCTGAAAAAGGCCGGAACAGGATTAGGCTCAGCCGGCGTGATTGTGGTGGACGATGCCACCTGCATGGTCCGCCAGACGTTGAAATTTTCGAATTTCTTCAAAGGCGAAAGTTGCGGGCAGTGCCCGCCTTGTCGCATGGGCACGATCAATCTCGCGACTCTGATGACCAAGATTGAGGCAGGCCAGGGCACCCAAAAAGATCTCGACAGCCTTTTGCAGCTTTGCGGGTTCGTCAAGGGGACGGGGTATTGCACGTTGGTCACCGGCGCAGCGGTGCTGGTCCAGAGCAGCGTCAAGCTGTTCCGCCACGAATTCGAAGACCATATCAGGTTGCAGCGATGTCCCTTTCCCTCGAGCCCGGCGGAGGCGGTCACTCATTAGAGGAGGCGTGCGGATGCCATTGGTGACGTTTCTTCATCCCAAAGGCAGAAGCGGAACGGTTCCCAGGAATACCACGTTGCTCGACGCGGCAAAGGAACTAGGGTTTCCGCTCAATCATGATTGCGGAGGAAATGCCTCCTGTACCACCTGTCGTGTCGAGGTCCAGCAGGGTGCCGAGCATCTGTCCGAGATCGACTTCGAGGAACAGGATCTCCTGGATCGAGAAGCGCTGAGTGAGCCCTGGCACCGACTGGGATGCCAGGCGAAGGTGCTGGGGGATGTAGTGGTGAGAGTGCCTGAAACCAAGTGGGCGGCGCCGACGACCGGCCAGTCTGAGGCGCAGGGTGTTGATATTCGTTAGATCGGTGTTACACTAAGCAAACCAGGCGGTTGAGACGGCCGGCCTGATACAAGGAGGAGTACGATGGTCACGATTACCCCGATTGCGGAACAGAAGATCCAGGAATTGATGAAGGAAGAGAAAGATATCGTCGGATTGCGGATTTATGTCCGTGGCGGCGGCTGCCATGGCTATCAGTACGGGATGGCGTTCGAATCCAAGATGGCTGAAGACGACACCGTCATCGAAAAGGGTGACGTGAAAGTCATCATGGATTCTCAGAGCGCGCCGCTGCTCCAGGGGGCGGAAGTCGACTATGTCGACAGCGTCCAGGGGTCGGGGTTCTCGATCAAGAATCCGCAGGCGAAGACGACGTGCGGCTGCGGCAGTTCCTTCAGCGCGTAAAACAGCGTGGCTCCTGCCGACAGGTCCGGCACGATCGAATGATGATAGAAGCCAGGGTTGCCCGGTACGGGTGATCCTGGCTTCTCTATTTCTCTGCCGCAAGCCGCAAGGACCGGGCTATAGGATAGCGATGGCACAGATCACGATGACGAGGCGGTACCGTTTCTGTGCGGCTCATCGGCTGCATACGGACTTCCTGACCCCTCAGCAAAACTGGGCGGCCTTCGGAAAATGCAACAATCCGAACGGACACGGCCATAATTACGTCGTGCTCGTCACCGTGAAGAGCGCATCGGGTCCGGCGGCGTACCGACCCGAGCAGCTCGATCGGGTGGTGGAAGCCGCGATCGTGTCTCGCTTCGATCATCATGATCTCAATGAGGACCCGGCCTTCGCCGGGACCACTACGACTGGGGAGAATCTCGTCAAGTTGATTTGGGATTTGCTGGTGGAGAAGCTTCCGGCCGGCTCGCTTGAAAAGGTGGGCGTCATCGAAACCAGGGACAATTACTTCGAGTATGCGGCGCCTGCCGCGGTCCATTAACCGGAGCGCAAGAGACCTATGGCACAACGCCGGCGTCGTTCATCGATCAGTCGCATGGAGGACCTCCCTCCAGTCTCGCCCCCGCATGACATCGCGGGCATGACCAATCTGGTCAGCCAACTCTTGAAGGCTTTAGGGGAATCTCCTGGCCGCAACGGACTGCTCAAAACGCCAGAACGTGTGGCGAAGGCCCTGCTGTTCATGACGAAAGGGTATCACGAGGATATCGAGCGGTTGCTCAACGGCGCCCTGTTTCCCATCGAATACGATGAAATGGTCATCGTGAAGGACATCGATTTTTTCAGCATGTGCGAGCATCACATGCTGCCGTTTTTCGGGAAATGCCATGTCGGCTATCTGCCGAACAAGAAGGTCGTCGGCCTCAGCAAGATTCCGCGCGTCGTGGACGCGTTTGCGCGGCGATTACAAGTTCAGGAGCGGTTGACGACTCAGATCGCCGAAACGCTGAAGCGAAAATTAGATGCGCACGGGGTGGCTGTGGTCATGGAAGCACGCCATTTGTGCATGATGATGCGTGGAGTGGAAAAACAGAACACGCTCGCAGTCACCAGTTCCATGCTCGGCGCCTTCCGGACGCAGGAACAGACGCGGAACGAATTTTTAAAGCTGATCCGGCGAAATGCCGTCGGCGAAGCTTAGCGCCTGCTCGCAAGGAGTCTCTCCGCGAAGCGTTCTACTGCAATCGTGAACCGGTCCGGCTGCTCGATATTGCTCAGGTGGCCGGCGTCAGGAATGACCACCAATTCCGCCCCAGCAATGCCTTTTGCCATCCGTTCGGCATCCACTGTCGTTGTCAACACATCGTCTGCGCCAACGATGACCAACGTCGGGATCGTGATGACCGGCAACAGATCCGTTGATTCCGGCCGTTCCGCAATCGCCATCAGCGCCCCGATAATCCCAGGGACGGGAGCTACGGACAGCATGGCTTTAACTCGTGCCACGAGACCGGGGTCCCGATCATACCGGGTCGGGGCGAGCAGCTTTGGCAACATTTCGGCAATCACCGCTGCGGGTCCTGTGGCTGCCGTCCGCTGGGCGAGATGGAAACGCCACTGGACCTGCTCAGGTTTGTCGGCCTCAGCCCGCGTGTCCGCCAAGACCACCCCGAGCATCATTTCCGGATACATCCGATACAGCGTGAACTCAAGGTAGCCGCCCATCGAGAGTCCGACGAACAGCGCTTTTTCAATACCGAGACCGGCCAGGACTCCCTTCACGTCCCGCGCATACTGCTCCATGCTGTAGCGCCAATACGGTGCGTCCGATTCCCCCAGCCCCCGCAGATCGATCGAAATGGTTCGGAACCGCTGGCTCAACACGGCTTCTTGCGGCACCCACATGGTGCGATTCAGGGGGAAGGCATGCAGAAAGACGATGGGCGGACCGGTTCCCTTGTCCTCATAGGCGATGGTCACTCCGTTTACCTGGGTCTTCATCGTGTCGTGTCTGCTTCGTAGCATCGGTGGCAGAAAGAGGTCAAGGCCGCTTCGTGCGCAATTGCTCTGCATCTAATAGGGCGTATAGAATTTTGTACCCGCGAGGATACCCATGAGCCACCAGAAAGAACCTGCCCCTGATTTGTTCGACGAGCCGAGGCGAGACCGTCTGGTGGATGCGCCGCTGGCCGAACGGATGCGCCCCCAATCCTTCGATGATCTGACGGGCCAGGACGAGATCGTCGGCAAGGGGCGGCCGCTCCGAAACGCGATCGAGGCTGATCGTCTCTCCTCCGTGATGCTGTGGGGGCCCCCCGGCTGTGGCAAGACCACCCTGGCCCATCTCATTTCCCGCTCCACAAAAGCGCATTTCGTGTCGTTCTCGGCCGTCACCAGCGGGGTGCCTGAATTACGCGAAATTATCAAGGCGGCCGAGCATCGCCTGTCAACGAAGGGGCAGAAGACCATTCTGTTCGTTGATGAGATTCATCGCTTTAATAAGGCGCAACAGGATGCGTTTTTACCGCACGTCGAGAAAGGCACGATCATCTTGATCGGCGCCACCACGGAAAATCCCTCCTTCGAAGTCGTGTCCCCGCTGCTGTCGCGCTCGTTGGTGGCCGTGTTGCGACCACTGGATGACGAAGCGTTGGGGCGGATTCTCGAACGGACGCTCGCCGATGCCGAGCGTGGTCTCGGCGGGCGCCGACTCGTGCTGTCGGAGGAGGCGCGTTGGCGTTTGATCGGATTTGCGAACGGCGACGGCCGTTCGCTGCTTATGGCATTGGAATTCGTCGCCGAGCAGGCCGTTCCTCAACAGGACGGCACCCGACGGCTTGACGATGCCGTGGTCGAAGCGGCGTTGCTCAAGAAGACTTTACGCTACGACAAATCTGGCGAAGAGCATTACAACCTCATCTCGGCCTATATCAAAAGCCTGCGGGATTCCGACCCTGATGGCGCATTGTATTGGCTAGCGCGGATGCTGGAGGCGGGTGAAGACCCGAAGTTCATTGCCAGACGGCTGGTGATTTTTGCGTCGGAGGACGTCGGCAACGCCGATCCGCTTGGAATTGTGGTGGCGACGGCGGTGGCGCAGGCCGTGGAGTTTGTCGGCCTGCCGGAAGCCCAAATCAACCTGGCGCAGGGAACGACCTATTTGGCGACGAGACCAAAAGACAATGCCTCCTATACGGCGCTTCTGGAAGCGCTTCGCGACGCGAAGGCTGGAGGCAATCTCGGCGTTCCGATGCACCTCCGCAATGCCGTGACCTCACTCATGCGCGATCTCGGCTATGGAAAGGACTACCGGTATGTGCACGACGATCCGCAGGCGCGGGATCAAGCCCATCTGCCGGAGCCGTTGAAGGGACGCAAGTACTACAAACCAAAGGGAAAAAAACCGCAGGATCCGCCGTTGGACAAAGAGGGCTAATCCGTTATACTTAGGCCCATGAAGCGTCCGGAATCCAAACCCCATCCTGGACAGGCGGCGACCAATGAGCGCCGTAAGCTGGTCCGGGCCACCCTCGTAGGCTCGGCGCTGGTGTCGCCAAAGGGAGGCGCCAAGGCCATCACAGCGGTTCTGGACAACGTCAATAAGGTGGGCGCCGGTCTGCACGCCAAGGAAAAGCTTGGCCAATGGCGAGAAAGTCACCGTGTCGCTGGCGTTTCTCGACTCTGACCGCGTCGAGCAACAGGAAAAGCTGGACGGGACGGTCGCCTGGGTGAAGCCTTGGGAGAAGGGTTTTCTGATTGGCGTGGTCTGGGACGATGTCGTGACGAAAGAAAAAAACAAGTGGCTGTATTACTATCTCGAAGAAACGATCAAGTCTGCGCCGTAAGTCTTGAGCGCCTGCCTGCTAACTGATCGCCGCCAGTTTTTGCTTCACCTCAGCCAATTCCGATGACAGAGATTCCCACCGAGCGGTGAGCCGTTCGAGTTCCTTTTTCCAGGCATCCTGCTCCTGATGGAGGCCGTTCCATTTCGAAAACTCCTGGTACAGGGCGGGATCGGCCAGCATCTGATCGCGTTCCTTGATCTTCGTCTCGTGCTCCGCGATTTCGGATTCAGCCCGGGCCACTTGCTTCTCGAGCCGCGCCTGCGTCTTGTTCAAATCACGCCGGTCGCCGGCCGCCGACTTCGGCGCTGATTGCGCCGCCATCGCCTTTGTCGGACCAGCAGTCTTGGTCTCACCGCTTTACGCCGAGTTCCTCGCTCGATTCTTTGATCGATTCGAATTCCTGCGCCTTCTTCCATAGATAGTATTCATAGTCCCCGAAGAAGTTGCGAGCGCTCCCGTCCTCGATCTCCACGACTCGGGTCGCGATTCTGGTGAGAAATGTGGGATCGTGAGAGATGAAAATGATCGTGCCGGGGAAATCGATCATGGCATCGGTGAGCATATCCACCGAAGCGGGATCCAAGTGATTCGTGGGCTCATCCAGCAGCAGCGTATTGGCCGGATCCACGAGCATGCGAGCCAGGGCTACGCGATTTCGCTCCCCGCCGCTCAACGCCTTGATCGGTTTTTTCTGGTCCTGCCCAGAAAACAGAAACGCCCCGGCCAGGCCGCGCAGAAAATTCGTTTCCGCCGTGCTCGACACCTCGCCGAGCGATTCGAGGATCGTGTGCTCGGGGTTCAGCGTCTCGGCCTGATGCTGCGCAAAGTAATGGAGGCTCACGCCATGGCCGACCGTTCTCGTGCCTTTGTCAGGGGGCAGGACGCCGGCCAACATCTTGAGCAGGGTGCTCTTGCCCGCACCGTTTTCCCCCACGAGCGCAATCCGCTGGCCCCGTTCCACGGAGAAATCCAGCGAAGTGTAGACGACCTTTTCCCCGTACCGTTTGCTCACGCCGTGCAGATCCAACACATGACGCCCGCTGGTGGAGGGCAAGGGGAACTTGAACTTGACGCGCTTGGCATCCCGCTGCAATTCGATCAGCTTGACCTTTTCCAATTGCTTGATGCGCGACTGGACCTGGCGGGCCTTGTTGGCCTGGTACCGGAACCGATCGACGAATTGCTGGACCCGCGCCACCTCCTTCGACTGACGGTTGGCAGCCGCCTGAAGCTGGGCATCGCGAGCGGCACGGAGCTCGCGAAACTTCGTGTAATTGCCGCGAAACTCCTGGATCGTCTTGTCGCGAATCTCCCACACATGGGTCGCGATGCGATCGAGAAAGGCGGTGTCGTGGCTGATGACGAGCAGCGTCAGTTTGGAGTTCAGGAGGAATTCTTCGAACCAGCGTTGCGTCGGCTTGTCGAGATGGTTGGTCGGCTCGTCCAACATCAGCACGTCGGGATTGGACAAGAGCAGATGGGCCAGCGCGACCCGCATGCGGTAGCCGCCAGACAGCTTGTCCACCGGACGCAAAAAATCGGCCTCGCTGAATCCCGAGCCCGGAGAGAATCCGTTTGGCTTCGTGCTCCGGATACTCGTCACGATGCGCGGCATCGAGCGCTGTTTTCCCGGTGATGGTCTCGAGTTCCTGCGGCAGGTACCCGATGCGCAGGCGCGGACGCTTGCGGATCGTGCCTTCGTCCGGCGATTCCTCGCCCAAAATCATCTTGAAGAGCGTGGTCTTGCCGGTCCCGTTCGGGCCGACCAGGCCGACGCGGGTTGCGGGCGCAAGTGCGCCGAAGCCCCGTCAAACAGGACTTTTGTGGAAAACTGTTTATGAACAGACTCGATTTGCAGCATACGCGTTGGTGCGAAAGAGTGACGATGGAAGGCGCTAATTCACTGACCTAGTAGGCAGGCGGAAGGCGCATCGACGGGATGAGAGTAGAGTATTTCGAGGTAAACCTTACTCTCACTAATCGCTACTCCTGATGAGACCACTCAGCCAAGTCTAGCTCGAAACCTCATCCGCCAGTGTCACCGATGCGCCAACTTAAGCCTCAATGGTCCGACGGTACGAGCAAGCTAGGTTTGGTGGAGCTGGCGGGGATTGAACCCGCGACCTCGTGAATGCCATTCACGCGCGCTCCCAGCTGCGCCACAGCCCCACGCTTAGTGATCTGAAAAGTGTGAAAAATCGTGAGAAAACGGTGAAAATCCGCACGAAAACGAGGTCATGCTAACACTGCTGTTGTTGACCAGTCAAGGAACCTTGGCGGTTCTTGACAAACCTCAGGGGGCTCCCTACCATGACGCTCCGGTCCTGGCCATTGTCCGGCCAGGGCCATTTTTTTGGAAGCCTTTCAGATGGGAAATCTCGTGGTCATAGGCGCCCAGTGGGGCGACGAAGGCAAGGGCAAGATCGTCGATATCTTAGCCCGCGATGCCGATGCAGTCGTCCGCTATCAAGGCGGATCGAATGCCGGGCACACCGTCATCAACGATCGCGGAACATTCATTTTCCATCTTGTCCCTTCCGGCATCCTGTACCGCGGCACGCTCTGCGTGATCGGCAACGGAGTCGTGGTTGATCCGGCCGCGCTGATCGAGGAAATGGATCATCTGCAGGGCCAAGGCGGTGAAATTCGGGAAGAACTTCGTCATCAGCCAACGGGCTCATGTGATTCTTCCCTATCATAAGGCCATCGACAAGGCTGCGGAACAATCGAAAGGCTCGCGGCGGATCGGCACGACCGGCCGGGGCATCGGACCCTCCTACGCTGACAAGATTTCGCGCATTGGGATTCGCATGGGCGACATGCTGAATCCCACGGCCTTTCGCACGAAAGCTGGAGGAGAACCTCGTCGAGATCAATTGGTTCTTGGAACAATTGTATAAGGTGGAGCGATTCGAAGTCGAAAAGGTCTACCAACAGTATATGGGCTATGCCGATCGCCTGCGGAGTCATATCGTCGATGCAACGATGCTCGTGAACCGCATGGTGGATGCCAAGAAGACGATTCTCTTCGAAGGCGCTCAAGGCACGCACTTGGATGTGGACATGGGCACCTATCCCTATGTGACGTCGTCCAGCTCTACGGCTGGTGGAGCCTCCACCGGCACCGGCGTCGGGCCCACGAAAATCGATGCCGTGCTCGGCGTGGCCAAGGTCTACAGCACGCGTGTCGGAAGCGGACCGTTTCCGACCGAATTAACCGACGCGGTCGGAGCGGGACTGCAGGATCGAGGCAAGGAATTCGGCGCAACCACCGGACGCGCACGACGCTGCGGATGGTTCGACGCGGTTGTGGTTCGCTATGCCACGATCGTGAACGGCTTTTCGTCGCTGGCGATGACGAAACTGGACGTACTCGACGGCTGTAAGGAACTCAAGGTCTGTACGGGGTATCGTTATCAGGGACAGCTCTACCGGGATATGCCCGCGGATCTTCAAACTCTGACCGAATGCGAACCGGTATACAAGCGCTTCAAGGGGTGGTCCGCTTCGACGACCGGCACAACCACCTATCGCACGCTTCCTGTGGAGGCGAAGCGGTATCTGCAGTACATCGAAGAGTCGGCCGAATGCCCGATCGATATTGTCTCGACCGGCTCGAAGCGCGATGCAACGATCATCCTCAGAAATCCGCTAAAAGCGCGCGGCCGAACGCGGTCACGTTGAATCGGACTCTCTAGGCACAAGCGGATCTTCGGTGTTAAAATTCCCACCTTCCGCTCGGTGAGCCGCTAGCTCAGACGGTAGAGCATCGCCCTTTTAAGGCGAGGGCCCTGGGTTCGAGTCCCAGGCGGCTCACCACTAAATCAAAGGCTTAGCATCCCACCGTTGTGCGTGTCGTCCCCAATTGTGCTTGTTCTGTGCTTGTTCTCGTTTCAGGCCAACCGCAAAACCAATTGTGGGATTGACCTTTTTTTGCGATGAGAGCAAAACAGTCGGGGGTAGGTTGAACGTGAAGTACGAGTATTGAGTTCGTGCTTCTCCACAGAGTCCAGGCTGGTAGCACGGTGGTAGCATGGTCCCGTAAGTCATCGGTTGTAAAAATGATTTGCTTGCGCTGAGAACTAACAAACCACAAGTCAGAGGAGCACTCTAAATGTCTTGGCAGCAAACAATGCACAGAAAGCCGTTTTTTTAGTCATTTGCGAATCAACTATTGCGTTTGAAGTCAATCTTAATTCAGTTGTCATCCTTGGTCCTACTGTGGCATAAGGTCACGCTTGCCGGCTCTTGCGGGGGATCATGCGATCTATCCGTTTCCGGGTTCGAGTAAACAATTGTTTTGTACCTAGGAGAGGTGATCCCTCCCAACTAGATCTACAAGCTCTCATCGCTGGAAACCGCATCATTTCCAGCTGATGAATAAAAAGCGGAAGGGCTAGAATTCAAATTATACAGTTGGGCGCTGTTGAGGACTGTTTGGGACTACTTGGCGTCAATACCTGAGTTGCGACAGATTCAGTTGGAATTTTGACAGGGAATAGTATTCCAAAGTTATTAAGCGTGAACGATCTGTGTCGAACGACTATCGGGGTCTTGGGGTCTTGGGAGACGGACCACAACTGGAGCTGAGAATCATATGCCCGTTTAGGGAGATGGAAAGGAAATGACAATGCCCCCCATCACATCGTAGAGCTTCAAGGTCGGTTTCTCGCTGGCGACATAGCGGTTGTGGCAGGCGACACAGGCTTGCGTGACGGCGCGATCTGCATAGATGGCCTTGAAAACACGCTTGCCCTCTTGCGTAATCATGCCGGTATATGGACGCTTAGGCTCCTTCGCCACCCGCTCTAATCCGACCCGTTCAAAGTCATCAACGGGGCCATTCGCTTTGTTAATCGGCCACAGGCTGGCCAGCCGAATGCGCAAATTAACCCCTTGACCTATAATCTCCTCCCCCGCCATCAGCAGCATCTGCGCTGGAAGCGGTAGCCCTCCTTGTTCCTTCCACTGTTCCGTAGCCACAGCCTTCCCGAGGTCCTCCATGCGCTCCACGACGTGGGTCGTATACAGGCTACGATCTGCCTGCACAATCGCGTAGACGTATTCGGCCACCACTTCCGGTGGAATCCCTCCTGCACTCCAGAATGTGCCATCTCGATCTTGCCATGGGGGTCGATGAGGGTTGTCCCTGATATGAGGGCAAGCATGGTTGCGGCGAACGACACCGCCCACTTGCTCTTGGTCATCGGTGCCATCAGGACTTCCTCCCCGGTTATCGGGATGTCCCCTTGGACTTCAAGACAAAGATTTCCCCTTGAAGGGTGTCATTATGGAGCTTTCCGTGAACGTTACACCAGAATTTAAACTGCTTCTCCGAGAAGTCCTTCGGCAACTCAAAGCGAAGGGCCACCTTCTCCCCTGGTTCGATGCGAAGTCCGGTGGCCGTATAGGTATAGACCAGTGTCGCTTTGCCCCAGAACTGGAATTCCACCAGCGTGAACACAGGGGAGACGAACTCGTGGGGCAACTTATCCTCATTGCGTAGTTCCAGAATGATATCCTCACCAGGGGACAATGAGATGCTTGGGTGCGGGGAATCCTCCCCTAAGGTGTTTCCCTTGACCACCTGGAAGGCCTTCTCCTTGATGGCCAGTATGACATCAGGCTCATCATACTCACGCTCTGCGGCCTGGAGAGGGACGGCGGTCAACGCCCAAGCCCAGCCGGAAAGCACGATCGCGAGGACTGCTGGCCGGGGGACCGACGCGAGAGAGCGCGATCGGCACACGCTCCGGCTCTCCAACCCAGTTCTTTCTTCTCGCGCCGGTCCTGTCACACACCATGACTCATGAACCATAGATGTCGCCTCCGCATCCCAACGACTCTTGCTCATCAGGTTTACCGTGCTTGAAGGCCCTCCTCCCGTATCACCCCATATGATTGTGGCGAACCGGTGAGCGCCAATATTACCCTCCTGAAACCTCGCCTCTTTGATCGATGATCAAGATCTCTCCACGCATCGCGTCTCCGTGCTGCTTCCCATGGACGTTGCACCAGAAAACCTCGTAGATATGTTGGAACTCCTTCGTGTCCGCTGGAACATCGAAGGACAACACCACCGTCTGTCCCGGGTCAACTCGAACGCCGGCCGCCCTCGGTGCCTTCACCAATGTACCGGCGCCGTTGAGTTGGAACGGCACATTGAAGAGCATGGTCGAGACGAATTCATGGGCCACATTGTCTTCATTCTTGAGGCGGATATCGGCGCGGTTGCCAGAGATGAGCGCGAACCCTTTTCCACTCTCACCTTGTGTAATGTGGAACGACTTATCTTTCATCACCACTTCCGCGTCGACCTTGGAGCCTGTCGAATTCTGTTGCGCTCCTGTGCTGGCTGCCAGAGCAAAGACCGCAACTATTATGGCGCTACCAACAGTGTACCTCATGGCTCATCCCTCCCGGTGTGAAGTTAAGATCCCTTTTGCTGCTCTGCCTGATCGGGCCAAAGATTACGCTATCCTATTCTGCTTGTGCTATTGGTCGAAATGAGGCCCTCGATACGTAGTTCCTTCAATCGCTGTTCGGCATTGAACGGCCTATTGCGCCGAAAATAGCATTTGTCTCCTAATTGACAACTGTCAGAAGTGACAGGCCGTATTAGTGACAAGCGTACCCTCTCGGTTTCCGTCCCCTGCTACCACCATCAGCGTGGTGCCAAGCTGGTGCCAAAACACCATGACACCACCATGATCCATGATGAGCTGTGCCATCACGAATCCTCCCCTTTTGCTGCTGATTCGCTCTTGCTGGGTGTCCTGAGGTAGGTTTTCGACGGGACTCTTAATCAGCGGGCCGTAGGTTCGACCCCTACACGGCCCACCACTTTCCGCGGACTTAAGAAACCATCCAACGATTTCTGCTTGAGACGGTAACCGTCTGGGAACCGTGTGCTGAGGCTGTTCTAGCCCATCATGGACGTCAATGCTCACTTAACATTCAAGCCGTCAAGTCGTCCTACTGATATCGATCAGCGGAGGTGTCGTCGGCTTGTTAGAAACGAATGCCGATAAAGAAGGCAGGCGCGACGTTCGTGTGTAGGTCGAATTCCTGCCCCTCTCGCTTCGACTTTTGGTAAACCCCAAGGCCCCAGCTTTTTCCATCGCTTCTGCGCAATATCCGTACGCATACTCGACAAGCCGATAACTTTGACACGGAGATATTTGCCTCTAATCTCCCGAGCCGCGGCGATCCCATCCATTCTCGGCATGCGCAGGGGTTCTTTCTTCGCTACCATCCTGTATCGCCAACGTCTGCAAGAATAATCTCTTTCCTTTGGCGGTCAAGCCGCGCTGTGTCACCTTGTCTCAATGACCCGATTAGGCGGCAGACCCCTCGCTAGGCTTTTCCCTAGTTGGGAAAAACAAGTAGCCAGGATTAGATTCAAAAGTGTGAAGGAGAACCAGCCCCTCAGTCTGCCTGGTCTGGCGGTTGGAGCCTGTCAGCCAACCAATCATGTATTGATCCGTCTTAAGCCGTTCATGCTGGCAGTCATTCTTCTCCTAGGAGGACTTGTCGGGTTCCCCGCACCTTTAAAGTCAGATTTGAAGGGCCCGCCCACATACAGCAAACAGGAGATCCGCCGTGCCGTCACCGTATACGCTAAGCTCTATCGTTTAGATCCCGCACTGCTGCGAGCCGTCATCAAGGTGGAGTCGAATTTTCGGCAGGATGCCATCTCGCGACGAGGGGCCGTGGGCCTCATGCAGCTTATGCCGCCAACGGCGGCTAGACTACAGGTGGCTAACATCCATGATCCACTTCAAAATATCCAAGGAGGCGCGAAGCACTTACGGCATCTATTGAATTTCTACGATGGAAATCTGCGGCTGGCACTCGCAGCGTATAATGCAGGAGTCCATCGGGTGAAGCGCGACGTACCGAGGATTCGGGAAACAAAGGTCTACATCCAAAACGTGCTTGCGTACTATCACACTTACCACCGTCACCATGAGGTCTCAATCGAGCAAAATAACAAAAGTGGACTGAAGGCCAGCAAACAAATCCAAACTGGCGCATACAGCTCTAACTTGAATCGGACCAAAATACCTCTTCAGCAATCTCACCATTCACCTGACCAATCGAATTTAAGCTGGCAGACGCAAAACTAAAGAATATTTTCCTTCCTTATAAACCAATCGGTTTTCGTCGCTAAATTCTCTGAATAAACGCGAAATCTTCACCTACAAGCCGTTGGCTTCATTTAGATACTTACATTCTCGCTGTTATCCCCCAGCATCTCCACAATAGCTACATGCACTACCACATGTCGTATTGACAGAACATTGAACCCCTATATAATGGGGCTCAATATGGCCTGGTTTTTCCCGGTTTTGTGGAAAATAGGGAGAGGTACACGCTATGAACGAACCAACCATCATCTGCCCTTCTTGCAAGACGGAAATCAGGCTGACAGAGTCCCTCGCCGCACCGCTTCTTGAATCCACCCGCCATGAATATGAGAAACGTCTCACACAAAAGGACATTGATATCGCCAAGCGTGAAGCCGGGATTCGTGAGCGAGAGGACGCAATCGTAAAAGCAAGAGAGCACCTCGATGAACAGGTTGACGAAAGAGTCCGAGCGGAGCGCGGCAGGATCGCGGCCGAAGAAGCAAGAAAAGCAAAAGTCTGCGTTACAAAACGATCTCGATCTACAGGCAAAAGAAATCACCGATCTGCAGGAAGTTCTCAGCCAACGCGATGCCAAACTAGCCGAGGCTCAGAAAGCACAAGCCGATCTGCTTAGAAAGCAGCGTGAGTTGGACGATGCGAAGAGAGAAATTGATCTGACGGTTGAAAAACGAGTCCATGAAGGGCTCTCTGCCATACGAGAACAGGCCAAGAAAGAAGCCGAGGAGGGGCTTAAACTCAAAGTTTTTGAAAAAGAGCAAACGATCGCCTCAATGCAGAAACAGATTGAAGAACTGATGCGCAAGGCCGACCAGGGTTCTCAGCAACTTCAAGGAGAAGTCCAAGAACTAGAACTTGAGTCCTTGCTCACTGTCAAGTTCCCATTAGACATGATTAGTCCTGTTCCAAAAGGCGAGCATGGTGGCGATGCGCTCCATCATGTTGTGGGTCTGTCTGGACAACCTTGTGGTACGATTCTTTGGGAAACGAAACGGACAAAAAATTGGAGCGATAGTTGGCTCTCTAAACTTCGTGACGATCAACGGATTTCAAAGGCTGAAATTGCTGTAATTGTCAGTCATGCTTTGCCTAAAGGTATAGAGACATTCGAACTTGTCGAAGGTGTTTGGGTAACACACCCCAGAGCGATCATACCTGTTGCCATAGCCCTGCGACATTTGTTGATTGAAGTGAACTGCGCGCGGCAGGCGTCTGAAGGTCGGCAAACCAAGACCGAGATGATCTATCAATACCTGACGGGTCCCCGCTTCCGCCATCGAGTTGAAGCCATCGTCGAGTCCTTCTCCTCTATGCAAGAGGATCTCAATAAGGAAAAAAAAGCGATTATAAAACAATGGGCCAAGCGAGAAGAACAGATTGATCGGGTGATGCAAGCAACGGTCGGTATGTATGGGGATCTCCAAGGTATTGCGGGCAGAACATTGCAAGAGATAGAAGGGCTGGAATTACGAGCACTAAGTTCGCCAATGGCTGAGGAAGACATTCCGACACTTTGAACATGCGAATAACACGACATTACGAAGCTTGTAGTGCGTGGTTCCTGGTGGGTGCCTCCTGTATACCGAACGTTTGTTTTTCCCGTGTATATTTTGAGTGATAGGGGCATTTCTAGGTGACCCCGGGTAAACTTTTACGATCCCACCCTCTTCATGCATACCTTTTCATTGGCGCCGGCGGGATTTCAATAGTACTCTTGCTAATCTTCTTAACACGCTGAAGCTTTAGGATATCGGTTTTCGAAAAATTGCCCGTAAGGAGCAGAACCACACTGGCGCGAGTTTGCGAGGATTTGTGGCGGTACTGGCTCGAGAGAGGGGCTTAGCGTTATGAACAATAGGGCTGAGTATACGGAGTGGACGTGTTCCCACTGTTCCAGCGTTGCCACCACCATCCGTGAAGGATCGGCTGTGTGTCGGCTTCATGCTGCACAGCCTCGGAAGGTAGGTCGGAAATGGCGGCTACTAAGAACGATTCGAACGGTGATCGCAGCAGTATTGCCCGCCTAGGCCACTGCAGCTTATGAAAAGAGACTGATCTTGAAAACCGGAGGCCTCGCAAGGGATCCGTGAGTTGTGTATTCAGGAAGCGCGAGATCCCTTTTGGAAAATTAATTGTGCCCGTGTGATGGACAGGTTAGGCTGGAGGAAAGTTAAAGGAGCCACGACAACGGAGCCCATTGTATGCCATTGGGGGGCCATTTCCCCCTCTCCTTAGAAAGGCCAAACAAACGTCTGCTGGCTAGACTCAAGATGAGGCGACTGCGTGAAGGCATTCTTCACAAGCACATTGAGGAGGTGCACTATGATCACAGCTCCTTCACTCACTTATGACGAACACAAAGCCGCTGAAGCAGCTTTTCAGGGTCTCCCTCTGGACCCGAAATGGTCCCTTCATGCTCAGGAGATATATCTGGGGATTTTCACGGTGACCAACGGTCGAGACATCGTCAAGGACACGGACATTTCAGCCCCGGATATTTCAGCGTGACTTGGATATGACTTGCTCCCCTCTAGCAAAATGCAGCTGATCGCCGGCCCGTTCTTGCGGTTGGAGCTCTTTAAATCAGCGGGCCTTAGGTTCGCCCCCTACACGGCCCACCACTTTTCACGGACTTACAAACCATCCAACGATTTCTGCTTGCGACGGGAACCGTCTGGGAACCGTCTGCTGAGCTGCTCTAGCCCATCATGGATGTCAATGCTCACTTAACATTCAAGCACCGTCCTACTGATATGCGGTCAGCGGAGGTGTCGTCGGATTGTCAGAAATGAATGCCGCTATAGAAGGCAGGCATGACGTTCGTGTGTAGGTCGAATTCTGCCCCCCTTGCCCCTTGGCCACAACAATGGATGCGCGTTCAGCGCTCCTTCGTAGTGTTACTCCTGGTGTGACCCCTAGTCTTATCGCCTTCAAGAAAGTGCGACGATGATCAGCACAAGAGCGTCAAGCCCCAGTCAGCGTTCGAGCAACTCTTTGGTGCTGTGATTGGAAGCACCTCGTTGCAGAAACATGGAGGAGGCGCCCCTAAAATATGATTACGGCTATCTCTGGATGGAGAACACGGGGGACTGAGTCTAGGCATGAGGTACTAGCTTTACACGGGTCGGCGAATGCCCTAATCGACTTTTGGGCCGATATAGTGGACCTGACCGAGATAGCCAGTTCGTGTGGGAATAGGACTTCTTTAATGACTCTGCTCAATGTCTGGGCATCGACGGCCTTACTTAGATATGTGCAGACACCATGATGTATGACCTGAGCCTCCAATTCTTGACTGGGATAACCGGTGAATAGTATGACCCGCATGTTGGCTCTGATTTTCTTTGCCAGTTTCAGAAATGATAGCCCATTCATTCCCGGTAGGCGATAATCGCAAATGAGCAGGTCATATGGCCGCTTGCGAACCTTCGTTAAGCCTTCCTCCGCAGTGGATGCGATCTCGACGACGATCTTAGGTTCAAACTCCTGAAGAACGTTGTAGGTAAGATAAGCATCTACCTCATTATCCTCTACGAGAAGAACTGATCTGTATTCACATTGTGCTATGCCCATGGTGTTCTGTCTGCCTCAAAAAATCCCACGGTAACAGGTCAATCTTCCATCGAGAGCCTAGGAAAGCGACCAGAAAGTCCTTCCAAAGATACTAGGCTCTGTGTCTGAAGAATCGTGTTGTCCACCCGTTTTCAAGAACCGATTAATGGCTTCATTTCTGGTAGCCGGAGTGAGAGAGAAGGAGCAATACGTAACGTAGTTTGTCGAGTAGGTTACAGTA
>CAWGQP010000008.1:0-136776 GCA_963824855.1 uncultured Nitrospiraceae bacterium | reverse complement strand
CCCGGCGTCTGCCCCCTTCTCAGTCTTCGGCATCGATCCTTCGCAAATAGTGGAGCGCGATGGCAGCCGTGGCCGCGACATTGAGCGATTCAATGTGTCGGCTCAGCGGAATGGTGAAGCGGCATACAGCCTGCTTGATCGTGTGAGAGGAAAGTCCGCGGCTTTCATTTCCAACCGCAACGATCATACGCTTCGGAATAGTACGAATCGTCTCCATGCCGACTGCTTGGCCTTGCGCGGCTTCGGCGGCAAACAGCACCACGCCCTTGTTGGTGAGGCTCGCCACATCCTCAACAATGAAAATCGGCAGGGAAAGTACAGCGCCGGCCGATGCCCGCACCACTTTCGGATTGTAAATATCCGCTGACTCGGGGGTCAGCCACAGGGCATCAATATTCAACGCTGCCGCCGTACGGATGATCGCCCCCACATTGGCGGGATCTTGCAACTGCTCCCCATACAACCCGAAGAGCCTGGATTGCCCCAAAAGCACTTCCTGATTCCAACGGGGCTGTTTCACGACGGCAAGAATGCCTTGGGGGCTTTCGAGATTCGAGAAGGCGGAGAACGTGCGGTTCGAAGAGCGGAATGAGGGAATATTCAGAGATTCCCGAAGGACACGCTGCTCGTGGCTTTCCCGCCGTTCGTAATCGGCAGCGAGTACCAAACTCTGGACGCTGGCGGGATGATGCAGGAGCACATCACAAACGGGCTTGGCGCCCTCGATGATGAAGGCGCCTTCAGCGTTTCGAGCCCGCTTATCTCGGAGGAGTTCTCGAATGCGCGCCGATTGCGTGCGCGTCAACAAAGTGGCAGGTGCGGACAATCGAGCCGTCGCGATTACCGACGCTTCCGCCCCGACGCCGCTTCCGCCGCACGAATCCGCTGTGCCCTCGCTTTCGCACGCTTGAGAAGGGTCAGCTTGCCGCGGGTGCGATCGTCCTCATGCTGTAACTGCTCGAGTTGAGATCTGAGGTGGGCCTTCTCCTGCTTGTGCAAGGTTGCACATTCTTCACGAGAGAGTTGCACCCAATCCCCGCTGGTATTGGCTCGCTTGATCCGTTGCTCCAATGATTCGCGCAACTGTTTGTTCCGCATAGAAAGGAGCGACTTCAGGGCCTGTCTCCGTCGCTGTACCTCTTCCTCCTCCGCCATGATCCCGCGAATATCTGTCCCCAACATGATCCGCCTCCTTACGCTTCCAGGAATGAATTGAGCGCTATTGTACCCGATTTCATTGCTCACCTTCCACAGGGAGAATTCAATCATAAGTTATTGATTAAAAGCATAAAATTGGCGAAGCATCTCCCGGCGGCGGTTGCCAAGAATTCCTCACTTCGGATATCATCGCGCATGGCCATTGGCTCGCAGATCCAAGCCTGGCGCCTGTCACGGGGTTTTTCACCGGAGTATCTCGCCGCTGAAGCCGGCATTTCATTGCAAGCACTCGACGAGATCGAAGCCGAATCGCTGGACCCCTCGACCAGCACGTTGGAACGGCTGGCGACCGCCATGAGGATTCCCGTCGCCTGGCTGTTCGCTCATCCCAACGCCTTCGATCTGCTCTTTCATGAGCCTGAGGAGAAAAACGATAATACACCGAATGGTCCGGACCCGGTCACGGAACGGATCCTCGCCGGCTCGAAGATGGACCGCTCGCTCTATGTCATGCTCACGGCACTGATCCAGAGCGGTGAACCCAAATTGCTGCGTGCCGCGGAAATGAGCCTCAAAAGTCTGGTCAAGCAATCCAAGCAGTCCACGGTTCCATGGCAGAACCGCCCCTCCGGCCACTTTGAACCACCCAGCGACTGAGGATGTCACGCCGCCCGGCGAATCAAAGTTGCTATGCCTGGCATCTTTCCGGGTGGTTGCGCTTCTGATTACGAGGAGGGGTTAGAGGACTTGCATAATGAGACACTTGAGATACCGGGTTTCTGGCATCGTTGCGAGAATGGGATGGTCTGAAGCCTGTCCCCGCTGCTCCAGTAACCGAACCGACCGCTTGGCGTCCTGCGCTGCCCGTCCAACCGCATTCCACAGGTCCGCATCCGACACGTGATGTGAACAGGAACTGGTGACGACGATTCCCTCCGGTTTTGTCAAACGAATCCCCAGCAAATTGATGTCCTTGTATCCGGCCAACGCTCGCGGCACAGCCTGTTTGCTGCGAGCAAACGCGGGCGGGTCGAGAAGCACCACATCGAATTGCCTGCCGGTTTGTTCCAACCGACGCAGTTCTTCAAAGGCATCCGCAGCACGATACGAACACCGTTCTTGAACGCCGTTAAGGCGGGCGTGCTCCCGCGCGAGGATCAGTGCCTCCTCGCTGACATCCAATCCTTCCACGTGGCTCGCCCCAGCGAGCGCTGCTTGGATGCCGAATGCACCCGTGTGACAGAACACCTCCAGCACCTGCTTGCCTGCCGTCAAACGCGCAGCGGCAAGGCGATTTTCGCGTTGATCGCAGAACCACCCGGTCTTTTGGCCACGGGCGATATCAACGAGAAACCGCGCCGCCCCCTCCCGTACCTCGATCGTGGTGCTCCCGTCCCCCCGCAAGAACCCCGTCACCGGCGACAACCCTTCCAACAAGCGGCTTTTGGCATCGTTTCGAAGGTAGACCCGGGCGCTCGTCGTTGCCTCGCACAGGAGATCGGCCAGCATCTCTTTGCGGCGATCCATCCCGCTCGAGAGCGTTTGCATCACCAGCACATCATCGTATCGATCGACGATCAGCCCAGGTAACCGGTCCGCTTCGCCATAGATCAGACGATAGGCGGTCGTCTCGGACGCAATTCGCGTCCGTAGCCGCACCGCCTGGGCAATCCGCTCCCTCCAGAACGCCGGGGTGATCGGTTCTTCTTGGAATGTAAGAATGCGGACACGAATTTTCGAGGCGGGATTGTAGAGCCCGCGCGCATAGAAGCGACCGCTCGGCATCACGACATCGACGAGGTCTCCGGTAACCGGCTGCCCGCGGACGGCATGGACAAAGCCGGCATAGATCCACAGGTGACCGGTGCCCGCAATTTCTTTCGCGCGCGCCAATGTGACAACGCCTGTTGGAGTATCCTGCTCGGTGGTCATGCAGTAGTTATCCGATGGAGGTGGCCGAAGGTCAAGCCCGTGACCGCGTGAATGTACACCCTTCTGTCTATGCTTGACGGGTCGCGCCCGCTGTGCTTTGCTGGGACCAAACATCGATCAGCAGGCGTCCGTATCGAGCGGGCAGCGTGACAATGGAGAACAACGCGACAATCGGATCTGCCGTGATCGATCGGCTGTATCAGCTGGGCGTGCGCCACATTTTCGGCATTCCCGGCGATTACGTCCTCAGCCTGTACCAGCTCATTGAACGCTCTCCCATCCGCCACATCGGGACGACTCGTGAGGATTGCGCCGGATTCGCTGCAGATGCCTACGCACGGATCAATGGCATCGGCGCCGCCTGCGTCACCTACTGTGTCGGCGGGCTGAACTGCGTCAATGCCATCGCCTGTGCGTACGCCGAACGTTCTCCAGTCGTCCTTCTGACCGGTTCCCCCGGGCTTTCGGAACGCGTACGCATGCCGTACATGCACCACATGGTACGGGACTTTTCGACGCAACGGGAGGTCTTTGAGCGCATGACCGTGGCCTCGGTGTCCCTCGACGATCCAACGACCGCCGAGCGTGAGATGGACCGCGCATTTGCCGCGCTCCTGCGGTACCGACGCCCGATTTACATCGAAATCCCTCGCGATCTCGTCCACACGACTCTCCACCATCCGCTACGGCCACTGTGTCTCAACGACGAACCAAGTGATCCCGCCGCACTGGAAGAAGCAATTGGAGAGGTGCGGGCCATGCTGGCCTCCGCCAAACGGCCGGCCGTGTTGGCCGGCGCTGAAATCGGACGCTTCGGGCTTCAGGATGACTTGACGCGGCTCGTCGAGCGCTTGAAAATCCCCATCGCCTCCACCCTGCTCGGCAAATCCGTCATCCGCGAAGACCACCCCCTCTATGTCGGAGTGTACGGGGGACTCATCGCGCGTGATGAGGTTCAGCAGTTCATCAACGATTCGGATTGTTTGTTAATCCTGGGATCGATCTTATCCGACCTCGAAGACCTCGATGCCGACTCTCCCTTGCGTTCTGAGGGCCGTACCATTCACGCAACTGCCGATCATGTCAGTATTCGACACCATCGATATGACACCATCCGGTTCCAGGACTTTGTTCAGGCCCTGGGAACGCATGGTCTCTCCGCCCAGTCGTCACGGCCGCTGCCTCCCCCGCTGGCCGTCGATGGATCTCCTCCCGCCCCGGACGCACGGGTGACGTTGAGAGGACTGTTCAGGCACTTGGACCAGCAGCTGGGCCAGACGACGCTCGTCATTGCGGACGTCGGAGAGTCGTTGTTTGCCGCCGCAGATCTCCACGTGCACCGGCGGTTTGAATTTCTCTCGCCGGCCTACTACACGTCGATGGGTTTCGCCGTGCCTGCAGCAATCGGCGCCTCCTTCGCGGATCCGACGCTTCGTCCCATCGTCTTGGTCGGCGATGGCGCGTTTCAGATGACGGGATCGGAACTCTCGACTGCGGTGCGCTATAAGCAGTCACCGATTGTGATTGTGCTGAACAATCGCGGATATTCGACCGAACGTGAAATTCTCGAAGGACCCTTCAACGACCTTCACGAGTGGCACTACGAACGGATCTGCGATTTGATCGGCGGGGGCATCGGCATCGTGATCCGAACGCAGCAGCAATTTGAGCAGACGTTGGCGAAAGCCTTGGCCGATTCCGGTCAAATCTACGTCCTGAATGTGCTGCTGGATCCGGCTGACCGCTCGCCGGGCATGATTCGTCTGGCTCATCGCCTGGCCAAACGCCTTTCCACCGACCGCCCATAGCCCCGCCTTTATCCCAAATCGCCCATGTAGGTGTGAAGGCTTTTCCCATCACTTTCCTGCCTCGAGCCAGCCACCTATCGAGGGCTGGAAGTACAATTTCGAGAATGTACGTAGTGGCACGCCATGTGCACTCCCAGCGGTTCCACCTGGGAGTACCACGTACGTGCCTCTCATGCTCGAGGAGCGCCGGATTCTCCGTCGGTATCCGCTCGCGCGAGATGGACGACCTTCGCCCTAGGTGATGATGCAGAAACTGGTCACGGAATACGCAGTGACGGAGTGGCTCGCGGAGCCTTCTATGCCGCATTACGTCGTGTTTGTCGACCTGGACGGTTCGCTCTTGGATACAGGCACCGCCTCATGGGAAGCCGCAGCTCCGGCGCTGCAGGCATTACGCACCTACGGCATTCCGCTGATTCTGGTGTCGAGCAAGACCAGGGCCGAGCTTGAGCCGCTTCGACGACGGCTGCAGCATCAGGATCCGTTCATCGCGGAGAACGGCGCCGCCGTCTTCGTGCCGCAGGGTGTGTTCACGTTTCCCCTAGAACGTGTGCGCACAAAAGCCTCGTACGACGTGATCGAACTGGGGATGCCCTATCACATGTTGCGCGATGTGCTCAAACAGATCGAAGACGCCGTCGAGACGCCGCTCCATGGTTTCGGCGACCTCTCTGTCGATGACATCATGCAGGTCACCGGTCTCTCCCGTGCCGATGCGACGTTGGCCATGATGCGGGAGTATGACGAACCGTTCCTACTCCAAGGGCCGCAAACGCTGGTGGAAGAAGTCTGCCGGCAGATCGTCACGCGAGGGTTGCGGTGGACGAAGGCCGGAGGGCTCTTTCATCTGACCGGAGATAATGACAAGGGAGAGGCCGCTGAAATCCTGATGCGTTGCTATCAGCGCGAACAGCGGCTGAGATTTCAGTCGCGTCCGGTGGAAAGTGTCGGGATCGGGGAAGAGCATCACCGATGTTCCGCTGCTGGCGGCTGTCGACCACCCCATTCTCCTGCAGAGATCCGACGGTTCCTTTGATACGGATGTCCTTCTCCCTCGGCTCGTGCGCACCCGGGGAATCGGAGCCGCAGGTTGGAACGACGCAATGCTGCGGCTGCTGAGACATTGCTTCTCTGGAAGAATGGATTTGGCGGGCTGAACACGTCCAGCTCTCAAAAGAGAGCCAGCTAACTTTTTTGTGGACCCCCCTTCGAAGCAAAGACGGTCGCGTCACAGGCCAGATACTTGATCTGCTTCATGGGCACGATGATCACTTCTTTCGCCGAATCCACCTCGAGAACCTCCATATCGTCGCTGATGGTATGCCTGATCGCGTCCTTCACGACCAGTTCTTGATTATCGACGAACACGATCTTCACCCAATATTGCACGATGGCCTTCTCCTTGTTAGAGACCTTTTCCCAGCTCGTGTGATCGCTGAGCGGCGGCCTCGACTGCCGACAGCAATGCGGCTCGCAAACCGCCACGCTCCAACTCATGCAGACCGGCGATCGACGTACCGCCCGGTGAGGCCACGCGGTCTTTGAGGACGCCGGGGTGCTCATGAGAATTCAACACAAGGCGTGCCGCCCCTGAGACCGTTTGCGCGGCCAAGAGCTGCGCCGTCTCACGGGGTAATCCCATTTTCACGCCCCCGTCCGCCAATGCCTCGATCAGGACATAGACATAGGCGGGTCCGCTTCCGCTCAACCCGGTCACCGCATCCAGCCATCGCTCTTCCACTTTGACCACCTGACCGATCGATTCAAACAATGTCCAAGCAGCAGCGGAATCGCCCGGGGGCAACCGTTCTTCATATGCCACGGCAGTCACACCCTCCCTGACCAGAGACGGTGTGTTCGGCATCGAACGAACAATCCTGTGGGCCCCGGGCAGACCGCGGGCAATCCGAGCGATCGGGTAGCCTGCTGCGACCGAGACGATCAAAGTGTCAGGACCCACTGATCTGGCGATTTCGGCCAGGACCTCGTCAAGGATCTGCGGTTCCACCGCAAGAACCAGGATGTCAGCCTCCTGTGCCACGGCCGGATTGCTGGCAAACGTTCGGATGTTATGGGTGTGATGAAGCCACCTCAGCCGCGACTCGTCGATATCTGACGCGAGGAGCTGGGCCGGGAGTAGCCGCTCCGCATGCAGCAGGCCTGTGATCAGCGCTTGAGTCATGTTCCCTGCGCCGATAAAGCCTATCGTACAGTCCGACAGCATGCGGGCGATTATACTGTCGGCTTCCAAAGCGCTTCAACGTGGAACTTGCCGATATCGATGGCTCTTCGGTAGAGTGATAACCATCGATTCTGAGCATTTATCACTATCAAATCATATTGATCATCGCTCGATGATGGGAGGCACTCATGAAGCAGTTAGTGCTCTCGGGTCTCGCGCTCCTCGTACTGCTCGTCTCACCCAGTTGGGCCCGCCAGGAATCGCTTACACCGGAGGAAAAGCAGAAGCTTGAAAAGATCGACAAGGTGCTGATCGAAGTCATCGTCCTGTCCGACAAGGGAACGACGGATGCCGGTCCCTTTAGAGAGGTGGTCACGAAACGCCTGCAGGAATTCGGCTATACGGTCGTGACCGATCCGGCGCAACCCCACGATGTGACGTTCAACGTCAAGTGCGAACAGCACAAGATCTGGGAAGGCACGACCAAAATGGGCAGTGATGCGGACCTTCCCGATTCTCCCTCACGGCTCTGGAAAGGCCCAGCCTGCCAGCTTTCCTATGTCTTGGACGACAAGAAGATGCCGTGGCGAAAAGAGGTCCGGACCGATTTTGTCGACGCGCAGAAGGCGGCCGAAGCCGCTCACGCCGGAGATCCGTCTGACTATGCGATGAGCAAGTTGAAGGAACGGTTGGAGGACTATGACTTTCCCGCGCTGATCACGGCCGAGTGGGGCCAAGAAGAACGCCTGTTCAAAGTATACGATGATCCCGCCACTCCGCCCGCGAGGAAAGTGCGACTGATTGGATTATTCGGCTACCTCTTCGAGTCCAAAGCCGTCCCCCGTCTGGTGACTGCACTCAAAGGCGACGACATCGAAATGGCGAAGGCGTCGGCGCTGGCACTCGGCAACATCGGGCAGAAAGACACGGTCCCCATCCTCATCGACACGATGAAGAACGGGAAACCTGAGTTGCGGCCGTCGGCTGCCAAAGCGTTGGGTGTTCTGGGAGCGTTGCATGGGGATTTTACGATCGTCGACCCCCTGCTCGAAACCTTGAAGACAGACGACGTCGCGTTGAAAACCGAAGTCGCCTGGGCCCTCGGCAAATTGCCTGATCGAAAAGCGTACGAACCTCTCTATGCGTTACAGAAGTCGCTGCATCAGGTCCGCGACAACGACGCCGATCCCAAACTGGTCAAATTGAAGGAAGCCGTCAACTGGAGCATTAAGCAGATCGACACGTGGGAGTATCTGCAGTAGGACACCCGTGAGCCCGATCGATCGCCGAGCACTCATGCTGAAGCCGATCGTGTGTCTCATCGGATGCACGATTTCGGCCATTATCTGGTGCGCAGCCGGACCCGGCTGGACGCAAACCGTCGGTGACGAAGCGGAGCTCGAGCGGCTGCGGGTAAAGGCGGAAGACGCCATGGCGAGCGACGACCCTGAGGGCGCCGCCATGGCGATGGGCCGTGCGGCGATGATGGCCAAACGGCTGAGCCTGCTGAATCGAAATGACGGCACGTCGGCGCGCCTTTACCAAGGGGCCGAATCGCTGTTTCGTTCCCAGGAACACGGCTATCGGGCCATGGCCTTATTCAGGCGGGCGGGCGGGCAACTGCCGGCATCCTCAGGGGTCTGCGGCAGCCTGGCATTGGCTCAAGGCAGCGTCCAACATGCCCTCTCCGATCTGGCCGCCGGGGACTCTCCGCCGGAGGCATTGATGGAGCGGGCGAAGCGCTGGCGCGAGACCGCTGACGACTGGGTCACGGTCGTGGCGGCCATGATCGCCGATTACCAATGTCCCTGACGGCTAATCCTCCTCGGGATTGATAATGTGGAGGCCTGCCGTTTTGCTCGCAGTCAACAGCTGCGTATCGGCACTCACCACGGTGAGGCGAAGCGGCTTCAGCTCAAGGGCCAGGGCCAAATGCAGCACTTGCTGTGTCCGCAGTCCCGGATATTCCATCATCAGCTCTTTCGTCGAAAGATAAGTCTCCATCGTCGGCACGATGAATTGAAACAATCCTTCCGCCGATTCCCGCTCGAACTTGTGAATGACCGAGTAGCAATCATCTCTGGTCAATTCGCCTTGCTGTGCTCGATTCGAAAACGCGGAATATAACTCGGTGACGGTCCAGGTCGGGAGAATGGCCACCTTGCCGCGCTTCACCATCAACTTGTTCACGATCCTGGTGCCGCGCTCCATGCTGTAGCGCTTCACGAGCGCTGTCGAATCGAAATAGTAATAGGGCATGGATCAGACCCTCCCTTTGAGGATCACCGCGGCCAGCGGCCCCGGCATTTTCGAGAGCCGATCTTGCAGCTCATCCAACGGCACCTCCTCATAGCCCTCCCGCCGCAGCTTGTCCGCCAAATTGCCTGTATTAAAGCCGGCCGTATCGTTTTTCAACCGCTCGTTCAGCCGCCGTTTGGCGAGCCGACTCGGGACTCGTTGTTGCGTTGCAGTCAATCCTCTGCCGCGGCTCCGCGGCGCACGCCCCCCCTCTTTCAGTCTGCTCATGCGAGTGCTCTCCCCTCCTTGAAATGGTTAATGAGTTGCTGCCGCCGGTTTCCCTTTCACTCCTTCGCGCGGGCAGCCCGCCGGACGGATCGCCTCGGCCGGCAGTTCCGATTCTCCATAGACGTGAGCGGCGATCGCCTTGGCGACATCCGTCGACAAATCCTGCTGCATCACTCTGATCACTTTCGCGGTCGCTTCCCGCTCGGACAAGTGCCCTTCCTTGCCGCCTTTGGAGATCGCCCCTACGATCTGCTGTTCGGCCAGATTCACCACCTCGAAATCGCTGCACCATCGCACGTACGTGAACTGGGGATCGCGTACATCGATCGGCCAGACTCGAACCATCCCTCGGATCAGCAATTCCGGATTGGTATGCGAGTCGGCAGCGCCCGGCTCAGTTCCTGCCGACATGGTCGCGACTCGGAGGCCCTCCTTGATCAACCCTTCTGTCAAGGCCCGCTGCGCCGGTTCCACATGGTCGCCGGTGACGGTGACCGCCAGCACGAGATTCGACGAGAGGTACTCCTCCAATTCACGGGTCAGATCCTGGACGCGATAGGCCGCAGCGGTCCCTTGCCCGCTAGCGCGGATAACGCGGAGATCCGCATTATAAGTTTCGCGCAGGACCAGGTTGTGGGTGGCCCGTCTGAGTGCCCGAACCTTCGCGAGCTTGTCCGCCGTCTGATGTGCCTCTGCGACATCTGAGTGAATGGTGTGATCCAGATCGGTCATCCGCTCCATCAACGCCGTCTCGGCATGGGCCCGCTGCATTCCTCCCAAGGCATAGTAGAGGTTTTTTTTCGCATCGTACCATCGGTCGACGATCGTGGCGTTCTCCAGCACCTTGTCGGTGGACACGCGCGTCAGTTGGTCGAGCGTGAGCCGCCGCTCGTCGTGGCTCGTTCCCCGCTGCTCCACGACCAAATAGGACTCCCAATCCTTGGATTGGGCCGACACCTCCGCCTTGAAAATGCGCGCGAGGGCCGCATATGCCCGGTCTTCGGCTGCAGCACGATTGTCGGCCTGCCCCACGCCCGTAAGGTATTGTGCGGAGGGATAGTCGGGACTGACGCCGTCGATCCAGGCCGGCTTCGATTGACCGAATGCACATCCGACGAGAAGCGCTGAGCCCAGCACGGCGGCCATCCGGCCATACGCGGTGATACGCCCGCGGTTCATTGCATCACCCGTTGGATGACGATCGCCGTTTCCCCGGCACGAAGTGATAGCATTTTTGTCGAGGCGCCTGTCCCATTCGCCGCCGTGCC
Source organism: uncultured Nitrospiraceae bacterium (assembly GCA_963824855.1). Lineage (GTDB taxonomy): Bacteria > Nitrospirota > Nitrospiria > Nitrospirales > Nitrospiraceae > Nitrospira_C. The sequence continues at coordinate 125,902 of CAWGQP010000008.1, read as the reverse complement.
CACTCGATAGTCGCCGGGAGACACCCACGTGCGCGCAAGGTGAATTTCGTCGGGCAATGTGCGCCAGCTACGTTTGTCAGACTCTTCGGAAGCCACTGCAAACCCTTTGGCCAACAGACCGACCGCGAGTCCCACCCACGGACCGGCATCTCCTCCGACCGCATGTTGAGCGCCTCGCGTCGCGCCTTCAGCCATGCTGTACTTAAACGCCGCCCGTGCCACTGCCTTGACCGCGATCCCGGCGATTCGTTCCGAGAGGGCCTTGTCCGCCAAGGCGGTGACGTTCTGCGCCAGCTCGGTCCGCACCATGACCGGCGCCCCCCGTTCCGGGGTAAGGCTCAGCGTGTCGACTGGGACCTGCGTCTTTTGCGGGACGATTTTCGGCAGGGCCACACGCACGACCCGGCCGTTCAGACCATACAGCACACTGTCGGCCGCCCGATGTTGCTGGCGATTGCCTGAACTAAATCCGCGGTTGAGGAGCACCAGTTGGAGCGCATCCATGCTGATCGGCAGGTCGAGAAACTGATCCTCCTTGCTCGGCGCGCGCCCATTATAGCTGATCACAAGCACTTGAGCGAGTTGTTGCTGCTCCTCAACGCTCTTCCAGGTTGTGTCCTGGAACAGATGCTGATACTCGGTGAATTCTTGGCTCAGGTGCAGGGCGTCGGACGTGCGTAGTAAGTCGGCACGCAGCTGCGCCGGGACGCCGGTTCGTGACCAGGCACGGGATGCATCGAAGGTTTCATATGCTTTGCGATAGGCAATAAAGGCATTGTTCAGGTCACCGGCGCTTTCATAGAGGATGCCGCTCAGATAGCGCGCGAATCCGTCGTCATGGTAGGCCGCCTTGTCCTTCGTGCGATCGGCCAGGACGTTCAACCGGTGGTCGATACGCCGGGCCTCGACCAGCGCGTCCTGCCACCGGTTCAAGGAGGCATAGTTCAACGCTTTGAGCACGTTGATCATGACCTGCTCATACGGCTCCCCTTCATAGGGCAGGCTATTGTCGTTGGTCACGAAGGCCAACGATTCGGTGCGCACGCTTCTGGTATACAGACGGTCTAGTTCGTCCTCCGCCTGTTCCAGCACCTCGTTGCTCCGCTCATACTCCCCAGCAAGTTGGAGCGTCATGCCGCGATCCATCCCATACAACACGCGGCTCTTGGTCCCGTACTCGTCTTCGGCCTTCTGAATGATCGCATCCGCCTGCCGGTAATCGTTCTCGAGGAGGCTCTTATCGACCATGACGTAGCGGGTGCCTGAGGATGCGCAGCCAGTCAGGATCAGAATGAGGAGGGCCGTGGCGAGGCGGTGTGCAGAAACACAAACGCCCCACCGTGCCGAAGCATAAGCAGTGGGGCGTGGAGCAAAAGGCTTCACCGGAAGGTGGTGGAGCTTAGAAAATGGTGCGTTTCTTTTCGATGACTTTCTTGATCTTTTTTTGACCGAACCATACCTTGGCGTTGCTTTCGAGATCGACCATCTGCAAGTCGACCTGATAGAACATGGCCTTCGTCCCGTCGGCCTCGTCGAGAATCGTGGCAATGGTGCCCTTCATCATATAGTCGGCGCCGATCTCCTTCCCTGGAGCCTTCTGCGTGTCCTCCTTGGCGTACATCGCTTGTTCCTTGCGTTCGGTACGCACTTCTTCCCGCTCAGTTTTGCCTGCGACGAAGGTGATCTTTTGAGAGTTCGTCAGCTCGCGCTCCAGATCCGTCACGAACGTTTGGACGTTGATATGCTCGTGACTGTTATTGAGCACCGTGCCGACCACCACGACGGGCTGGCGCCGCTTCGTTTGGCTGAAGTTGTTCAACCAGGGATATTCGAGCGCTTCCTTGACCATGGACTCGGCCACCATGCGGGAGTCGGTGTCGTTCCAGCGGCCGCTCAAGTCGGTGACGACGCCCGCGTCCACACGAGTTACCTTGGTTTCCGCGCCGCACCCAACAGATCCGGCGAGTATCACACTCAGGACCGCCACGCGGCCGCATCTCATCGCAACGTTCATCACCGGCTCCTTATGCGCGAGGTCCGTGAGCCCTTAGGTTAGCGGTTGGCCCGCTTGTCTTCTTCTTTTTCTAGCCGTTCGAAGAGCTTGTCGGCATTCTTGCGGACGTAATCGCGTACTTGGGCGTTGAGTTCCTTGGCCTGCTCGAGATTGTTCTTCATCTCCTCGAGATTCAGCTTGGTCAGGACGTAATAGGTGCCGGTCTTTTCGTCTTTATACCGTTCAATCGGCCTGACGCCGCTGAGTGTCGTCGTCGTGACCGTCTTGATCGCGCGTTCAACGTTTTGTTCCTCGGTATTGCGGGTGAAATCACCGGCGGTGGTGGAGGCGGCGTAATCGCGCATGAGATAGCCGGTGTAGGTTTCGAAGGTCTTGGCAATTTCGGCCCGGGCCCTGTTCTCTGCTGTGTCCCACGCGAGCGGCTCATTCCTGACGCCGGTCACGGAGCCGACGCCGTAGAATGCTTTCGTGTCTTTGTCGTTGTATGCGCCGGATCCTTGCTTCACCCATTTCGGAGGGCCACCGCATGCGGCGAGCGCCAGCAACAGAACGAGGGCTATCCCACCACAGGTCACCTTTGAGAAATTCCCTTGTGGCTGATTCATGCGACGTCCTCCTTGAAAGTGGTCATGAACACTTACCAGACTTACCTGAGATGATCGAGAATTGCAGCGAAATTATGCTAACATGCACCCCTCATCCAGTCAACGCAATCGGCGCTCTGAGACAGGTGTTCATCTGCATGAGGAGGAGGAAATTTCGTGGGTGACGTTCAAATCGAAGACGGCATCATCAAGATCGTCAATCTCGACGTCCAGGATCCAAAAGCCGCCGCAGTGCTCGCGGAATACCCCCAAGTCCGCTGGGCGGAGATCACGAGGCGCGCGCTCAAGATCGGCCTGGGCTACCTGAAGGGGGGAGCAAAAGATTAAAAAGAACTAAGGAGCCGCCGGGGCGCGGGGTGTTTGGGCGGCGCGCGACTGGGCCACAGCTTCATGGGCGCGGCTATGGGTCCCGCCGAGTTCTAGATACCGCTCGAAAGCCTCGACGGCCTTCTTCTGGTCCTTCAGACCATCGGCATAGAGCACGCCCAGCGTAAAATACACATCGACGTAATTCGGATTGGCCAGTAACGCCGCACGCAGCGCCTTTTCGGCCTCGGCATACTGCCCGCGTTTTTCGTAAATCAATCCAAGCGTGTAGTGCGAATCAGGATTGTTCGGGGCATATTGCACCGCCAATTTCCCCGCGGCCAGCGCCTCGTCGATGTTCGGCAGCACTTCAAGCCGCACATAGCTCTTCAAGACATAGGCATCGCCGAATGTCGGGTCGTATTCCAGCGCCTTGTTCAGACGCTCCAATGCTTCGTCCTGCGATTTTCCGCTTTGCAGCATCGCAAATGCCTGTTCGTACTGCATTCTCGCAGCCGCCTGACGCTCGGCCGGTGACTGCGGTTCGCCTCCAAGGCGGAAGGCGGCTTTTCGCCCTTCGATCATGATCGTATCGCCGTCGCCTTCGATCTGCGTGAACACCGGATGCTGGGCGTTCTTGGTTTGGTCCGATACTTGTTGACTCACGTATCGTCCCAACTCGGACGCCATCAGCCAGCCGTTCTTGTCGAGGTCGGCCTCGCCGGAGAGGGCGTTGACCAATGCCTGAACGAACAGGCTGCGATCCTGGACTCGGACCGTGCTTTCGCCCTTGTCGGCCGCGGTCAAGACCTGCACGGCGCGCTTCTCCGTATCCTCTTCCGGCGCGCTTCGGCCTTCGAGCGAGAGCGCTTGCGTCGAGCTGATTTCCCAGCCGCGCACCGCCGAGTCGAATAAAAACAAAGTGTGTTTGGACGCGCTCCGGTGACTGAACTCTTTGAGCTGCTCGAACGTCACCGCTTTCGACACGTTCCCAGGTTGGGCATCCCATGGAACGAGGTAGCCAAGATCTTTGCCTGAGGCGGTTTGCGTGATGCCGGCGTGCCCGGCGAAATAGATCACGAGACGGTCCTGTCGGCCGACCTTGCGCGGCAGAAAATCGACGAGTGTTTGTTGCAATCGCCGGGAGCTGGCGTCTTTATCGTAGAGTTCGAGGACTTCTTCGAATCCCAACTTGTGCAGCACCTGGGCCACGGCCTTCGCGTCTTCAATGGCGCCTGGGATTTTCGGCGCAAGCAGATAGTTTTCGATCCCAATGACCACGCCCCACGATTTGTAATACAGCCCCTCCGGCTTTCCAAGCTGGGCCTGGGCCGGCGTGAACCCGAAACCAATGCTGATGAGAATCGCGAGCAGGCGTGATCGGAACGACGCACGTGAGGACGGAAGCTTCATGTTGGACGATGGCTTGAGCACTCTGTCAATTCAGCCTACTCTGGCCTAGAACAGCTGTCAACCGCGCGCCTTAGGGAATTGCATCGGCGGCCGTACCATTGTATGGTTGAGCCGCTGCAGTCGCTCAACTCATAGCGGCATGTGAGAGATTCGCTCTTGGAGCCCGATGTGACATGACGGAGAATATCGAAACCCTCCTGAAAGAAAGCCGTCTCTACCGGCCCTCCGCGCGGACGATGGCCGATGCCTACATCAAGAACTACGAAGCCGAATACAAGAAATCGATCGCCGATCCCGAAGCGTTCTGGAGCGAGATGGCGAAGGAATTGCATTGGTTCTCTCCATGGAACAAAGTCCTGGAATGGAATTATCCCTGGGCGAAATGGTTCGTCGGCGCGACCTGCAATATTGCTTACAATTGTCTCGACCGGCACGTCGCCTCTCCGCGCAAGAATAAAGCGGCGCTCATTTGGGTGGGTGAAAACGATCAGGAGCGGGTCTTCACATATGCGGAGCTCTACCGCCAGGTCAATCGCTGCGCCAACGCACTGAAGAAGCTTGGCCTCAACGCGGGCGACCGCGTGACGATCTACCTGCCCAAAATTCCCGAACAGGTCATCGCCATGCTGGCCTGTGCTCGCATCGGCGTGATTCACAGCGTCGTGTATTCCGGCTTCAGTGCTCCAGCCTTGGCCAGCCGCATCAATGACGCCGAATCCAGACTGGTCATTACTGCCGATGTGGGATTCGACCGCAGCAAGATCATCAGTCTAAAGCCGATCGTCGACGACGCGCTGAAGCAGTGCCCGACCGTGGAGCATGTGGTGGTGGTCAGGCGGCAGACATCAAGTCCGCCGCCAGTACCGCCGAAAGAAATCGACTGGACGGAGTGGGTGAAAAATGAGAAGGCGGTCTGTGCTGCGGAACCGCTCGATTCAGAAACCCCACTGTATATCCTCTATACGTCCGGCACCACCGGCAAACCCAAAGGCGTCGTGCACGTGCACGGCGGCTACATGGTCGGCACCTACACCACGACCAAATATGTGTTCGATCTCAAAGACGAGGACGTCTATTTCTGCGTCGCCGACCCGGGTTGGGTGACCGGCCACAGCTATATTGTCTATGGTCCGCTGCTCAACGGCGCGACCATTCTCACCGCCGAAGGCAAGCCGGACTATCCGAACCCGGGCCGTTGGTGGGATTTGATCGAACGCTATGGAGTCTCCATTTTCTATACGACGCCTACAGCGATCCGTCTGTTGATGCGCCATGGCGAAGAGTGGCCGAAAAAATACGACTTGTCGAGTTTGCGTATTCTCGGCAGCGTCGGAGAACCGATCAATCCGGAAGCCTGGGAATGGTTCCACCGCGCCGCAGGCGGCGACAAACCCATTATGGATACGTGGTGGCAAACGGAGACCGGCGCCATCCTGATTACGCCCGTTGCCCAGCGTACCGTTGAAACCGGGCTCCGCCACGAGACCGTTCCTGGGCATCGAAGCCGATGTGGTCGACCGACAGGGCAATCCCCTTCCGACCAATCAAGGCGGCTTCGCGGTGATCAAGAAGCCCTGGCCGTCCATGATGCGGACCATCTACAAAGATCCCGATCGTTACAAAACCTACTGGAACACGATTCCGAACTGTTACACGGCAGGCGACGTGTGCCACAAGGATGCCGACGGATACATGTGGTTCATGGGCCGCGCAGACGACGTCATCAAAGTCGCTGGCAATCGCCTAGGCACGGCTGAAGTCGAGAGCGCACTGGTCAGCCATCAGTCCGTGGCCGAAGCCGCTGTCATCGGGAAACCGCATAAGACCGTGGGAGAAACGATCAAGGCGTTCATCATCCTCAAACAGGGAGTAGCCGCAAGTCCCGACTTGATTCAATCGATCAAGGACCAGGTTCAACACGAATTGGGGAAAATCGCGGTCCCCTCGGAAGTGGATATCGTGACCTCTTTGCCCAAGACGCGATCCGGCAAAATCATGCGTCGGGTGCTCAAGGCCAAGGAGCTTGGACAGGACCCCGGAGACATCTCGACGATCGAAGAGTAAGCACCTCACATCTGATGCAGCGTTGGGTTCTGCTGCGAAGGGAGACAGGCATGGCAACGCGAACGGGCCGCACGACGGTGATGGGAATTGGTCTCATCGCCCTCGTCCTCATCACTGGTCAGACAGGAAATGCTTTTGCCGCCGACCAAGCGAAACCGGAGAAAAAACCTAAAGCATCTCCCGAAGCCAAGGCTCCCAAAGCGAAAGCGGACAAGCCGACGGTTCAAACGGCCGAAAAAGCAGGCAAGACCAAAGCCTGTTTCGGCGAAGCGCCGAAGATCGAGAAACTGAGTCCCCGGATGAAGGCAAAGCCGGTGATACCGTCACCATTACAGGCACGAAGTTCGGCTCGGCTGATTGTCTACGCGGCGTGTCGTTCGGACCCGGCCATGCGGCGACCTTCAAGATGAAAAACGAAACCACGATTACCGCCACCGTGCCGCAAGGCGGACGGAAAGGACTGGCGATCGTGACCGTGACCACCGCATCAGGCGCGGATTCCAAGCCGTTTTTGGTCAAGTAATCGACGGCCGTCAGCTCAGTCTTCATTCTGTGCCGATCGGCAATGACATCACGGGTTTGATATGAGAAAGCCGGGTGAGCCGATCTATCTGAGACGACACATGGTCGCTCTGATGCTGGCCGTTATCTTGCCGATCATTGCATTACAGCTGTACAAGATCTACGTGGGACGGATCAGTTTTGGCATGCAGATGGGGTTGGTAGTCGTGATCTCGGTGTTCGCCGGTCTGGGCCTGTATTTCACCTACAGATCCTCGGCGCGCAATCAACCCTGACGAGTGTCTGCACACCCACGAGGTTCGCACTTCCTTACAGGACGTTAGGCTTGTTTAGCGTGCGGGGTGGCCGCTACATGAGGCCGTGCTTTTTCAGATAGTCCTTATCGATGACGGGCGTCGTCTTCGGCAGCTGGCTTCGCTGTTGGAGCAGCCGTTCGACAAACTTTCCGATGAGGTCGGATTCCAGGTTGACCTGATCATCAACCTGCTTGAGTCCCAGTGTCGTGACGGCAGCGGTATGCGGAATGATGGAGACACTGAAGGAGTGATCGGTGGCATCATTGATCGTCAAGCTGATCCCATCGACCGTAACCGAGCCTTTGTGCACACAGTATCGCAGGACGTCCGAGGGCGCTTCGATGACAAACACGATCGCATTGCCCTCCTGACGGCGGCTGCGGATCGTGCCCACCCCGTCGACGTGACCGGCAACCAGATGCCCGCCGATCCGTTCATTGAGTTTCATGGCGCGCTCGAGATTGACCGGAGCCCCACCCGTCAGCCGTCCGAGGGTCGTGACCGACAAGGTTTCCGGCGACGCTTCGACGACGAAGGTTTGTTCACCTTTCGCGACCACCGTGAGACAAGTGCCGTTGATGCTGATACTGTCCCCGACCTTGAGATCGGCCAACACCGTCGAAGCCAGGATCGTCAGGCGAGTGCCGCCGAGGGTCTGTTCCAGCGAGGTCACGGCGCCCATTTCTTCCACGATACCGGTGAACATCAGTCTTTCCTGAAGAGAACCTGCTTCAACACATAGACAAAGACGACGATCAAGACGACCACTCCGAGCGATGCCAGCACCGCGATTACGATGTTCTCAGTCGCCATCTCCTGCATGGCGGCCCATTATAACATCGGGCTCTTTATTTCCTCATGGCGAGCCAGAAGAACCCGGCGGCAGCCACCTGGAGACCAGCAATGATCCCGAACGCCCCGGCATAGCTCAGGTTGGCGATCAGCACACCCGCAAGCAGAGGTCCGCTCGCATGTCCGATATCTCCAATGGTGCCTTGCATGCCCATGCCAGCTCCCAACGTCTTGAACTCTGAACTATCCGCGACAAACGCCGAAGAGGACGAGGAGACAACCGCCTCGCCGAACCCAAATCCCGCCGAGAGCACGAGCAGCGGGGCCAGCTCGGACACATGCGGAATAGAGACGAACGTCGCCGCACATATCAGGAGCCCCAACATGATCAAGGGCTGTCGGCCCATGCGGTCAGAGACGCGTCCCATAATCGGCTTCGAGATGAACGACGTCAGGGATTGGATGGTGAACAAGAGCCCCACTTCTCCAGCGTTGAGACCGACCGAGATGCCATAGAGAGGCAGAAATGCCATCAAGGCGCCGTTGGCAATCATCTTGGCGGCATCGGTCGAACTGGTGACCAGGACCTTACGGTTCCTGGCGACAATGCTGAAGCCTTTCCACATTTCCGACCAGACAGAGGCCAGGCCCTTGTCATGCAGGCGCGGTGGAGGCGGCGAAAGATGCAGACTGTAGAACATCACGATCGCCGCGCAGCCGAACAGTCCCGCGGTCAGGAACGCCGACGAAAAGCCGTAGGCAAACGCAAGGTATCCCCCGATGAATGGGCCCAGCAAGGCGCCTGATTGCGTGCAGGCCGTATACGTGCCCAGTGCGGCGCCGCGGCGCTCCCGATACAACTCCGCAACCGTCGCGAGCGCGCTCGGCGCGAAGATCGCTGTCGCCAATCCATGAAAGAGACGAAGCAACGTCAGCACGTTCAGATCTGAGATAAAGGGATAGAAAAACGGCGGGACACCGAAGGCGATGACGCCGACCCGAAGGAGCATGCGGCGGCCGTAGATATCCGAGAGCGCGCCGGACGGCAGTTTGAGAAAAACCCCCGTCAGTGTTGAGACGGACACAATCACTCCGATCCGCTCAGGACTCGCGCCAAGTGATTCGGCAAAGAGAGCCAAGACCGGCATCCGAACCATGTTGTAGCTGATGAAGCAGAAGACGCCGATCGTGCACAGTAAGGCAAAGCTGCGCGAGGTCGTCATGGTGTAGAACGTCCAGAATGCCCGCTCATAGAGGGTAGCCCCTTGCCACCCAAGGCTTCTTTCAAGAACGCCACATCTTCGTCGGATAAAGGAGGAGGATCGGTGGCCTCGAATAGTACGCGCTCTGGCCGTTGGCGGATTTCGAGTCCCAATCGGTTCACGACGGCGACGCCCTTCCTGAGCTTTCTGATGACCGTCGCGCCGACGAGCGGTCGCAACAACGAAGCCAGTCCTGAAAGCACGCGGTTGTCCAGCATCGTATAGGCCACCAAGGTGTTCTCCATCGCTTCGAGGCCGCTTGGCTCCTTGACAGTGCCCATGCGGAGGAATACGACTGCTTTCCCGCTCACATTGGGCAGCAGCCGGCTGTGATGCGTACCTTCAAGATAATAGACTCGGATCGCACGGTCTTGGTACACCAGTTGCACCATCCCCTCCGTGCCCTCCCCGTCATTGGCCCACCACCGGCCGGGACCGCGCATTTCCGCCTTGTAGTCCGCCAGGTCAAGACGGTTAATCAAGGCCGCCGCCAACGGCGGATGGTCCAGCAGATGGAAATACAACGACGCATCCATCGCGGTATTCAACGGTCCGAGGGTGTTGGCAGTCGTGTAGTGATCGATGACAAGCTTGAGCCGGCAGGCCCAATCTTCGGGGAGGTGTTGAACGGGAAACGCAATCCCACCGTGTACAGTCTCCAATCTGCAGGAGTCTGCCCAGGCCTCGTCCAGAGATCCGGCTAACGCAAGCGCCATCGTTCCAACAACGACGCTCGAGCGCCCGCGCGCCAACAGCCGGTCCTTCACCTTCATGAGACTGATTTTGGAACCTCGACGGCGACGTGAAATGGGAACAGTTGTCGAGGATCCTGCCGAAGCCGCGCCTGCCGCAACAGGGTCTCCATCGAGGCCGTCACGGTACCCTCGAACGAGAGCCGGCCGTTAGTCACGATCGTGATCGGTTTCGCCGGATCGATCAGGCGATCGTTCAGAAACAGGCTATAGCGCTGAATGCGTTCCGTGTTCACTTCGATCCGGTTCGCCGAGACAATGGTCGCCTCAAGCCTGGCATATTCGCGTTGTGTGATTCGCTGGTCCCGCTTGTCGATCAGATCCTCGGAAAACGCAGCGATAGGATCGGTGACATCGAGTCGCACCCAGCCGAAGGGTTGAAAGTGACTGGCCTCACGCACCACGGTCAGCTTCGCCGGTAGAGGATCCCGCCGTTGGCTGCTGAGCCATGTCATCAGCGCCGGCAATTCTTCCCGGGGAAAGTAATGTCCACCGGCCATCGGATGTTCACCCTGATGCTCGCGATAGACATGCGGATAGCCCAGCACCGTCAACTCCCGTGCGATGGAGCGGCTGAGCGCCACAGGCATGACCTGATCTTTGGCGCCGTGAATGATGTAGACGGGCGTGTTGCGGAGATTTGCCAGAAAGGGCATCAACACATCATCGAGGCCGCTCGCCATGGGAGCGAGGCCCGCAAAAAGCGGCGCATGGTGCATGCCGATCAGCCAGGCGCCGATGCCGCCGTTAGACATGCCTGTGAGAAAGATGCGGTCCGGATCGAGGTGGTAGCGCTGCCGCACGTGTCTGATTGTCGCAAGCACCAGGTCCTCGGCCCGGCGCGTGAACCAGGCTCCTGCCGGATAGGTCGGACACGCCAGAATGTAGTCCTCCCCAAGGCGCGCCTGCCAGCGTTCGAGATACACGTCGCCTGTAAATCCCGCGCCGTGCAGGCAGACGATCAGCGCATATCCTCTTGAGGGTTGATACGTGAGTGGAACCGAAAGCGCGAGTCCATAGCTTTGCCCCTGCACCCGGACCCGTTCGTCGGGCAGCGTCCCGATCGGCCGGCTGTCATAGCTCCGCTCGGTTTCGATAATTCGAATGACCCGCTCAATCGACGCATCCGGATGATGCTGAACGGCCTGCAGCAGCCGTTCGGCCTCGTCGCTGTCCGGAGAATCCAGGTACTGGAAGACCAGTGCTGGCAGACGCTCCGAGCCAGTCTCCGGCTCAGCCTGGCCAAAGCCGGGGTTCCACCAGACGACGGCCGGAAGGACCAGCGCCACGAGCCAGCGATTCACAGGTGACCTTCCACCACGAGGTCGCGTCCGAGCGACTCGGGTGTGGACGTGCTTCAACGTGAGCGCCGCCGCCAGGCGCCCGGGGCTTCGGCCGCCGATCATGCCGGTGGCATCCCTGCCGCCCAAAAGCGACGGCGCGACATAGAGGCGAACCCGTTGCACAAGCTTGGCCTTGAGCATCGCTGCATTGATTTCAGCGCCGCCTTCCACTAACAGAGACGTAATCCCCCGTTTTCCAAGTTCGCGTATGAGCGCGGGGAGAGAGACTCGCCCACGGACCAGAGGCAGCACGACCACCTCGATACCTCGTCGCTGGAGTGCACGCCGTCGCGCAGCCGAAGCTGCCCCCGTCGTGGCGATTACGGTTCTGGCGCCATCGACTCGGCGGAGAATTTTCGCGTTGAGTGGCGTCCGCAGGCGGCTATCGACGACGATTCGCAGCGGCTGCTTTTTTGCCAATCGCTTGAGTTGTGGCCCGATCCGCGCCGTCAGCGACGGATCGTCAGACCGCACCGTCCCCACGCCGACCAGGACGGCATCGACCTCGGAACGAAGCTGATGGACCTCGCGCCGGGACGCCTTGCTCGTGATCCATTTCGCCTCTCCAGACGCCGTCGCGATCTGCCCGTCAAGCGTCATGCCCGCCTTGAGGATGACATACGGACGCTTCGTCCGTACCCAGTGACTATACGTGTGGTTCAACGCTTCCGCCTCCCGGCGCGCAATGCCGGTCGTGACAGCCCTTCCGGCTCGCCGAAGCGCGGCTGCGCCTCGGCCGTTGACCAATGGATTTGGATCGCGTTGGGCGATGACCACCCGCCTCACCCCTGAGCGGACAATAGCCGGAACGCAGGGTGCCGTCCGCTTTTTCAGGTGGCAACAGGGCTCGAGCGTGACGTAGAGGGTGCCTCCGCGGGACTGTGCCCCAGCCCGCTCGAGCGCAAGCACTTCGGCGTGTGGAAGACCGGGCCGGAGATGATACCCCTGTCCCACGACCCGTCCTCGATTCACCACGATGGCGCCGACCATCGGATTGGGACTCGTCGTTCCGCGACCTTTCGCCGCCAGGCGCAGGGCCGACATCATGTAACGAAGATCTTGAGAGTCGTGTACCCGCATCATCAAGGGGTCGCCACGCAAGGGGGAGCGTTCCTGAGAGGGGCGCAGACGGCGAAACGAGAACCGTCCTACCGTGACGTTTCGCAATAGCGACCGGCGTTTCTCGGATCCGGCGGGCTCCTCTATCACCCGATGCGGACGATCACCGCTTCCTGCGTGATTTGGGAGAGCGGCTGCGGACGGTCCGTGCCGATGCCGCCGCCTTCGCTCCCTTCTTGGCTTCGCGCTTCGGCCAGCGCCGCGTGCGCTGCAGCCAGCCGAGCGATCGCGACGCGGTAGGGCGAGCAGCTGACGTAATCGAGTCCGAGCTGATGGCAGAATTCCACCGAACTCGGGTCGCCTCCATGTTCACCGCAGATGCCGAGCTTGATGCCGGGCCGGGTTTTCCGTCCGCCTGCAATGGCCTGCCTCATCAACGCACCGACCCCCTCCCGATCGAGGACGGCGAACGGGTCGGAGTCCATGAGATTGGCGGTTTTATAATGGTCGATGAACTTGGCGGCATCGTCACGTGAGAATCCGAAGGTCGTCTGGGTCAGGTCGTTGGTGCCGAAGGAAAAGAATTCGGCCTCTTCGGCGATGCGGTCCGCCGTGACGGCCGCGCGTGGCAATTCAATCATCGTCCCGATCAGGTACGAGAGCTTGACATTGTGCCGCTTCATCGTTTCCTGGGCGACCTCGCGCACGAGATCCTTTTGCGACTTCATCTCCGAGACCATTCCGACCAAGGGAATCATGATCTCGGGCACGATTTTCTTACCTTCCTTGGCGAGTTCGCAGGCCGCCTCCACGACCGCCCGCGCTTGCATGCGCGTAATTTCCGGCATGGTGATCCCTAATCGGCACCCGCGCAGGCCCAACATCGGATTGAACTCGTGCAACTCCTCGACGCGCGCGAGCAGCCGGCGTTTTTCTTCCAGCATGGCGCTGTCGCCGCCCGTCAGTTCCAATCGGGCGATTTCGACCATCAACTCTTCGCGCTTGGGCAGGAATTCATGCAACGGCGGATCGAGCAGCCGGATCGTCACCGGAAAGCCTTCCATCTCCCGATACAGCCCGATGAAATCCTGCTTCTGAAGCGGCAGCAGCTGATCCAGATATTTTTCACGCTCTTCTTTCGTACGGGCCAGAATCATCTTCTGCATGATGGGAATCCGGTCCTCGGCAAAGAACATGTGTTCCGTTCGGCAGAGCCCGATCCCTTCCGCACCGAACCCGCGCGCAATCTTGGCCTGCTCCGGCACGTCGGCGTTGGCCCGGACCCGCAGCTTCCGCACGCTGTCCGCCCACGACAGGATGGTCGCGAAGCGCTGGTACTTGTCCGATTTTTTCGGATCCAGCTTCCCTTGGATCACTTGAATGATTTCCGATTCGACGACCGGAATATCGCCTTCGTAGACATTGCCGGTGGAACCGTTGATCGATAGATAGTCGCCCTCACGGAAGGTCTTGGCGCCGATTTTCACGGTTTGACTGTCGAGCACTTCCACGGATTCACAGCCGGCTACGCACACCTTTCCCATCTGACGGGCGACGACGGCCGCGTGGGACGTCATGCCGCCCCTGGCGGTCAAAAACCCGTCGGCGGCGTTCATTCCATGAATGTCGTCGGGACTCGTTTCCTGACGGACGAGAACCACGCGGCTGCCTGCGGCCTTCATGTCGACGGCGCGGTCCGGCGTGAGCGCAATTTTGCCGGCGGCGGCTCCTGGCCCGGCCGGCAGTCCTTTGCCAAGGGGATTGACTTTGGATTCTTCTTTCGTATCGAAGATCGGGTAGAGATATTGCGCCAGCTGATCCGGTCCGATGCGCAGAACCGCCTCTTCCTTTGAGATCGCGCCCTCTTTCACCATGTCGACGGCGATCTTGACGGCGGCAATGCCCGTCCGCTTGCCGACGCGGGTCTGCAGCATGTAGAGCTTGCCTTCCTGGATCGTGAATTCCAGGTCGAGCATGTCGCGGTAATGCTTTTCGAGTTTCTTGTACGTCTGTTCCAGATCCTTATAGGCTTCGGGCACGTTCTTCGCGAGGGCGCTCACGGGCAGCGGCGTCCGGATTCCCGCCACGACGTCTTCACCCTGCGCATTCATGAGGCATTCGCCGAAAAACGCCTTGTCTCCCGAGCTGGGACTGCGGGTGAAGGCCACGCCTGTCCCGCTGGTTTCTCCCATGTTGCCGAACACCATGGCGACGACATTGACCGCCGTTCCCCACGAATCCGGGATGCCGTAGAGCCTGCGATAGGTAATGGCGCGCGCACCGAACCAGGAGGAAAACACCGCGTTGATCGCCATGCGGAGTTGATCGAGCGGTTCGTCCGGGAAGTCCTTCTTCGTCTCTTCCTTGACCAGCGCCTTGAAACTGGCGACCAATTCGCGAAGATGGCGGGCGTCGAGATGCGTCTCATGCGTCACCCCCACTTCCGTTTTCTTATGCTTGAGGATGGCTTCAAAGTGCTCGCGCGGAACACCCATGACGATGCTGCCGAACATCGAGACGAACCGCCGATAGCTGTCCTGCGCAAAGCGGTCGTTGCGTGTTTTCGCAGCAAGGCCTTCGACCGTCTTCGTCGTCAATCCAACGTTGAGTACCGTATCCATCATGCCGGGCATCGAGGCCCGGGCGCCCGAGCGTACCGACACGAGCAGTGGCCGTTCAGGATCGCCGAAGCCCATGCCCATCGACCGCTCCACGCGCTTGAGAGCCTGCAGGGACGCCTCCCACATGCCGGGCGGATTCTTCTTGCCGAGTTTGTAGTATTCGACGCAGGCTTCCGTGGAAATAGTGAACCCGGGGGGAACGGAGATCCCCAGATTGGTCATCTCTGCCAATCCGGCGCCCTTGCCGCCGAGCAACTCTTTCATGTTCGAGGTGCCCTCGGCTTTTCCGTCACCGAAGTAGTAGACGTATTTCTTAGCCACGCGTCCCTCTCTTTCCGTACCACCCTCAGCGGAAACCGGATGCGCTCCGGGATACCGCCGGATCAAGCTGCAGCCGATAGCGACTTACCAGATAGCGTCTCGCCCACATGCCGAACAGCAATACGACTCCCACGAACAGGGCCAGCGCGAGCAACCGAAAATCCGAGCGCACCCCCGGATCGATATAGTATTGGCCGTCGGCGCCGCGGCGAACGGCAATGTCCTTCGCCAAATGGTGCGGCTTCCCTGATGGGTCGGCCAGCTTGATCCACTCGGAGCACAACCGCACCGGATCCGGTGCTCCCGTCACTCGCTCCCAGGTCAATCGGAGACACACATCCTCTTTGGCATTGAACAATTCCGGCGTAGTGACCAGTTCATCCAGATTGATGCCGGTGACCCAGACGCCGAAGAGTAAAACGACATTGCACAACACGATCAGCGCCGCCGTGACCATCCTGGAAAAGCGTCGGACCTTCGCCGCACGCTTCTCGTCGGATTCTGGATGCGGAGGGTCCGGCAGTCCCATCTCACTCCCATCGATTCCAGATGGGGCGGCTATCCCCTACGTCCCTTGTACCACAATCCGAGAAAAGTCCGCGAACGACGTAAAACACTCCTTGACGTCCTTCAATAAGGACAATCGGTTGCCCCGCAGCGCTGCATCCTCCACATTCACCATGACGTTGGTAAAAAAGGCGTCAATGGCCGGCTTGAGCCCAACCAACGCCTCCAGAGCCTTGTCGTACCGTCCTTCAGCCATTTCCCGCTGGACATCCGCCCGACAGACGCCGATCCGGCGGTGCAAGTCGCCTTCAGCAGGATCCTGAAACCGGTCTGGATCGACCGGCCTCCGATTCCCACTGTTCCTTCTCGACGATCCGGGAGGCTCGCTTGAACCCGACGATCAGCGGATCGAAGTCCGGCTTAGCCGTCACCGCCTGCATCGCCTTCATCTTCAGCAACAGATCGACCAGATCGATTGCGCCGGTCGAGGCGGCTCTCAACACGGCATCCATGACGTCATCCCGGAAGGCGTGCACGGTCCGGCCGTAGTGACGTACGCGCTCAAACAGAAAGTCCACGATGCGCTGACGGCCCTGCTGCGGGGAATCAGCCGTCCCCTTGATGCCGCTGTCGACAAGCAGGTTTATGGCGTGATCGATGAACTGACCGACGTTCACGCGAAGGTCCTTCTCCAAAATGATGCGCACAATGGCGGTCGCATGACGTCGCAGGGCAAAGGGATCCTCGGATCCGCTCGGAATCATCCCGACATGAAAAAACGCCGCGATCGTATCCAAGCGGTCAGCCAGCGACAAGACCGTTCCGGTCGGAGAGCTGCGGCAATTCACCCTCGAGCGCCTTTGGCAGGTACTGCTCGCGGATGGCCTGGCTCACGGCCTCCGGCTCTCCGTCATGCTTGGCATACTCGCCGCCCATGATTCCCTGCAGTTCAGGGAATTCGCCGACGATTCCTGTCAGGAGATCGGCCTTACTGAGATGCGCAGCTCTACGGCATTCATTCAGAAAGTCAGGATTCGAGGGTTGAGGATTGAGCGCCGGTGCGAGCAAGGAGACCAGTTTGACGAGGCGCTCTTCCTTTTGGCCCATCGTGCCCAGTTTTTGATGGAAGGTGACGCCGCTCAGCTTCTTAACCCGCTCTTCGAGCCGAGTTTTTCGGTCTTCATCGAAGAAAAACTTGGCGTCGGCCAGTCTGGCGGCCAGTACGCGCTCGTTGCCGGCTTGAATCAGCGACATGTCTTTCAATTGATTGTTCGCCACGGCCACAAAATGGGGCGCCAGTTCTCCGGTCTTCCCGTCCCGGACGGAGAAGAATCCCTGGTGCTCCTTCATCGACGTCATCAAAATGTCCGCCGGAACCGTAAGGTATTCGGTCTTGAAATTGCCGAGCAGCGCGAAAGGCCATTCGGTGGTAAATACCGCCTGGTCGAGCAGTGATTCGTCGGGATTGAGCCTGACTCCATTCTTGGCACAGAGCCGATTGACCTGATCCTGGATCACCCGCCTCCGCTGCGCTCGGATCCACCATGACGCCGGCCCGTTCCAGCGCTTTGCGATAGGACTCATAATTCCGCACGGAGATCGGAGTCCCATTCCCGAGGACCCGATGGCCGTGGGTCCGATTTCCAGCCTTGATGCCCGCCGCTTCTATCGGGACGACGGCCCCATCGAACAGGGCCACGAGCCAACGCACCGGCCGCGCAAACCGGACGCCGCCTCATTCCATTTCATCGCTTTGGGGAAGGAGAATTGGCCGATCAGCTGGGGGAGGAGCTCCAACAAGACGGTTTTTGCCGCTCTGCCGGCGTCCTCCTTGACGGCGAACAGGTACTCCCCTTTCGGAGTCTGACGCACCTGCAGTTTTTCCACGGACAGCCCTTGCCCAGTGGCAAATCCGATCGCAGCCTTTGTCGGCCGTCCCTGCTGGATCGAACCCCACCGACCTTGAGGGTCCCATCGACCTCCTTCTTGACAGCCGTTTGATGGAGAGCGAGGTTTTCCACGACCAGGACGAGCCTTCGAGGCGTGCCGTAGGTCGCAATCGTCCCTGAGGAGAGCCTGGCCTCTTCAAAAAGGCGCGCGGCCGCAACCCGCAATGAGGCGAGGGCGGGAGCGATGAATTGATAGGGCAGCTCCTCGACACCGATTTCCAGCAGCAGTTCCGCGCCTCGGGCCCGGGTTTCCGATCGGCTCACTCGTCGGCCGGTGCGCTTCATCGGGAGGCCCTTTTGGCAACGTCGCGAGCGCGGGTTCGTACAGGGCCTTCCTCTCGTCCAAGGAGCGGATGCCCCATTGCCGCGCGCTCTTCGATGTACCGCTCGGCGCATTGTCTGGCCAGTGCGCGCACGCGGGCGATGTAGCCGGTACGCTCGGCGACACTGATGGCTCCCCTCGCATCGAGCAGATTGAACGCATGGGATGACTTGATGCAGTAGTCGTAAGCCGGGAGCGTCAAGCGTTGATCGGTGCGGGCTAATAGGCGCTTGCATTCGGCTTCGTAGGATTGGAAGGCATTCATCAGCATCGCCACGTCAGCCTGTTCAAAATTATAGCGGGAGAACTGCACTTCGGTTTCGTGATGGATGTCGCCGTAGGTGATCTTGTCCGTCCAGGCGAGGTCGAAGACGTTGTTCACCTGCTGCAGATACATTGCGATGCGTTCGGTGCCGTACGTAATTTCTCCGGTGATCGGGCTCAGCTCGATGCCGCCGATTTCCTGGAAGTAGGTGAATTGGGTGATTTCCATTCCGTCCAGTCGGACCTCCCACCCTAATCCCCAGGCTCCCAGCGTGGGCGACTCCCAATCGTCCTGGATGAACCTGATGTCATGCTGCTTCGGATTGATGCCCAAGCGCGTGAGACTTTCCAGGTAAAGCTCCTGAATATCGTCGGGCGCGGGCTTGAGCACCACCTGATATTGATAGTAGTGCTGCATGCGGTTGGGATTTTCGCCGTACCGGCCGTCAGTCGGTCGGCGGCAGGGCTGCACATAGGCCGAGCGCCAGGGTTCCGGTCCGAGCGACCGAAGAAACGTCGCGGGATGAAAGGTGCCGGCCCCCATTTCGACATCGTAGGGTTGATGGATCACACAACCCTGGTCGGCCCAGAACCGATGTAATGTAAGGATGAGTTCCTGGAAGGTCACGAACAATCCAGCCGTGGTTCGGGCAGTTCGACTTGAAAAAAAATGGAGTCAGAAGCTAGCAGGAACCGCTCTAGACTGTCAAGAAACCGCCGCAGATCAAGGAGTTGCAGCGGAGCCATGGTAATGTCGCTTGACGGCATGGTGATAGCTCATCTAATGTCCGGATTCTTGATTAACACAGTCGGTAATAGAGTTCCCGCCGATGAAGTTGTCCAAGAAAAGTGAGTACGCGCTACGTGCCTTGTTGGAATTAACGATGGCGCATGGCAAGACGACATTGCAGCGCCATGAAATTGCCGCTCGTCAGCATATCCCCGTGGAATTTTTGGAGCAGATCCTGCTGGCCTTGAAACGCGCGGGCTTCCTATCGAGCCGGCGCGGAATGAAAGGCGGCTATGGACTGATCAAATCTCCGAATGAGATCACGCTCGGCCAGGTTATCCGGATCCTCGACGGTCCGCTTGCACCCATCGGGTGCGTCAGTAAGACTGCCTATCAAAAATGCCGGGATTGCCCCTATGCCGACAATCCTCAATGTCCGGTTCAGCACGTCATGGGAACGGTCCGGGACGCAATTTCAGGCATCTTGGACCACTACACCCTCGCGGATTTTGCAGCAGGATCTCATCAAGGGTGACTCATCGAGGGCTCTGTGCTCGTCCGGCCCTGGCTGAGCTCGGGCTCTCGTTTCAGACATCTCCATTTCCTTCCTCGTTTCTTTCGCGATTTTCGGCCGATCCTTACATCATTTCAGTCTGATCTTTACACGTCCTGCAATCGCCTTGTGTTCAGTTCTTGGATGGTCGCAGGCGCGTCCCTTCACACAGCGTAAAGATACGTGCGATTTCAAGAATGGGACAAGCGCTAAACAATTGATTCATCATGCTTATCTTCCGAATTTTTCTGCGGCATCGCGATTGCTAGGGACCCCGATCAAGATTTCGGCCGCCGGCGCTATCTCAGCAGCCTGCGTAGTCCGAATTCATTTCCGTTATCCAGCGGAAAGGATTTGAACGCTATGAAAAAGACTTCGCTATCCGTGCGCCTTGTTCAGACGATCCAGACCACGACGCGTCAGTCGGCCGCAATCCGTGCCGTCGTGCTGACCATGTTGCTCGTCACCGGTTCGCTCATCACGGGCTGCGGGTCCGGTGGAGACGGAGACGGATTGCCTAGCGCAGGATCAAGTGGAGACGGCTCAGCAGGTCTCACAGGACCGGCGTCGGCTACAATGGCATGGGATCCAGTAGGCAGCGTATGGGGCTACTACATTCATTACGGGACGCAATCGCCGGATTCCCCAGGATCTTGTGAATACGCCGAGTCTGTTTTTTCATCCACGCCCACGGCCACCGTGGACGGCCTGGAGGCGAACACGACCTATTATTTCGCGGTGAGTTCGTACAATGGGCTCGAGAGTACCTGCTCGGTCGAATTAACGCGTGTGACCGACCCCGCCTAGCGGGCGGATGCCCGCGCCAGGTCCCTCCTTCAACTTCATTGACTCTTTCGCCCTCGGTTTGCTAGCTTCGAATTCTACACGCTTCAAGCTCCGTCCCTCCCGAGGATGGCGCGCTTTTTGCGATTTCCGTTCCCATACAAGGAGCACCATGCCTGGATCCACATCATCCCACGAAGAACTTGCCGCCATTCGGAACGCCGCAACACATTTGCGTATAGAGAGCGTACGATCGACTAGTGCCGCCGGCAGCGGCCATCCTTCGAGCTGTTGCTCCGCCGCCGACATCGTTGCCGCCCTGTTCTTCTCCGTGATGCGCTACGACCCGAAGAATCCCAAAGCTCCAAACAGTGATCGGTTCGTTCTCTCGAAAGGGCATGCCGCCCCTCTGCTCTACGCGGCTTGGGCCGAGGCCGGGCTCTTTCCGAAAGAGGACTTGCTGAAATTGCGGACACTCCACTCCGATCTGGAAGGACATCCCACGCCCCGCCTTCCGTTTGTGGACATGGCCACCGGTTCGCTGGGACAGGGCCTGCCCGTCGGGGTTGGTATCGCACTGAGCGCGAAGTACGTGGACAAGGTGGATCATCGCACCTACGTGTTGATGGGCGACGGCGAATCCGTCGAGGGGTCGAATTGGGAGGCAATAGAGGCTGCACGACAGCAGCAGTTGGATAATCTCTGCGCCATCGTCGACATCAACCGGCTGGGTCAAAGCGACCCCACGATGTTACAGCACGACATGGAGGCCTACCGGGCTCGCTGGTCCGCGTTTGGCTGGCATGCTCTGGTCGTAGACGGGCACGATCTGCCTGCCCTTCTCGGCGCATTTGAAGAAGCCGCTCGGACGAAGCACAAACCGACAGTCCTTCTCGCCAGGACATTAAAAGGCAAAGGCATCTCATTCATCGAAGATCTGCCCAACTGGCACGGAAAACCGATTCCGCAGGGCGCCGAGATGCAAAAGGCCATAGACGAGTTGACGCACCAACTCCAGCCGAATGGCACAGCACCTGTCATCCGGCGTCCCTCCGCCCCTCAGGCTGCAAAGCCGGCGATCAAGCCGTTGCCACCCCCCACGTACAAGGTGGGTGACTCGGTCGCGACGCGCGAAGCGTTCGGCGTCGCCCTGGAAGCGCTGGGCGAGGTCAATCCGCTGGTCGTTGCGTTGGACGCGGACGTCAAAAATTCTACCTACACGGAAAAGTTCGGCAAGAAATTCGCCAACCGGTTTTTCGAAAACTTCATCGCCGAACAAAACATGCTCGGCGCAGCAGCCGGCTTAGCCGCTTGCGGGAAAATCCCGTTCGCAGCGACATTCGCCGCGTTTTTTACTCGGGCGTACGACTTCATCCGCATGGCCGCAATCAGTCAGTCCAACATCAAGCTGGTGGGGACGCATGTAGGGGTCAGCATCGGCGAAGACGGCCCATCCCAAATGGGCCTCGAAGATATCGCGATGATGGCCACGCAACCAGACATCACCGTGCTCTACCCGTCGGATGGGACCTGCACGTATCGGCTTATCGAGGCGGCGGCCAATCACAAAGGCATGGTCTATGTGCGCGCAGGCCGACCGAAAGCGCCGATCCTCTATGGACCGGAGGAACAATTCCCGATTGGCGGATCCAAAGTGTTGCGTCAGAGCGCAAACGACGCCCTCACGATCGTTGCCGCCGGCGTGACGCTTTTCGAAGCGCTCAAAGCCTACGACAAGCTCAAGGCGACTGGCATCTCTGTCCGCGTCATCGATCTGTACAGCATCGTCCCGATCGACCGCACGACATTGCTCGAAAGCGCGTCGGCGACGCATGGACGACTGCTGACGGTCGAAGATCATTATGCGCACGGTGGGTTGGGCGATGCCGTGCTCGACGCCGTCGGGTCCGAAGGTGTCCGAGTCCATAAGCTCGCCGTGCGGGCCATTCCGCACAGCGGCAAACCGGACGAACTCATCGACCATTATGGCATTGGAGCGCGATCCATTGTCGAAGCGACTCAACACATCATCAAGTAAACGGCCCGACGTTTCGACCGACAGTTTGCTTGACCACGTGCCCTTGCTCAATATTCTGAGTCCCCAAGATCGCCAACGCATTCTCCCCGAACTGTCAGAAACCCGTTATGGGAAGGACGACTTCATCTTTCGTGAAGGCGATCCGACCGAATATTTTCACATCGTCAAAGAAGGCACGGTCAAATGCGTGAAATCCACGGCGAATGGCAAGGAATGCACGCTGAAAATGCTGATGCCCGGCGATCTGTTCTGCTGCGACGCAGCGGCCTTCGACGGCGGCTGCCATCCAGGCACGGCACGGCCTATGGGAAACGTGAGCATTCTCCGCATGCATCGCAAGGCTTATTTTGACATGCTGAAGCGCAACCCCGACGCGGCCATGGAAGTGATCAAGTACCTGGGAAATCGGCTCAACGAAGCGCAGGAAAAAGCCAAAATTCTTGCACTGGATCGTGCCGACCAACGCTTGGCGGCGCTCTTAGCCGATCTCGGTGCAAGAAACGGCATCAAGGACACTCAGGGCATCAGACTGCCCATGCGACTAACCAGACAAGATATGGCGAATATGATCGGTGCCACCACGGAAACCGTGATCCGCATCATGAGCCGGTTCAAACGTGCACGTCTGGTCTCCGGCACCGCTAATCGTGTCATCATCTTGAACCTCCAACAACTCAAAGCCTTCGCCTCCGGCTAGTCTCCTAGCGCCTTTTCTTCAGGTTTTTCCAAAAACATGACATTAGTCATGTTTTTATGCTTGCACCTGCGAGTATCCTCCGCCCGGTCCCTAGTAATGCGAACTTGGGGATGACTCACGGTTCACGCTATCGCTGCTTTCAAATTCAAGAGGAGACAATCCATATGTTCACGACCCACGCATTTCGCGGTCTTGTGCTTGCCACAGGACTGGCAACGATCACATCTACTGTGGCCTTTGCCAAGACCCATGAAGTGTCCATGACCGCAGTCGAAAGCGATATTGTCATTGAGGGAAGCGGTGAAAAATATGCCGCATGGACCTTCGACGGCCAAATGCCCGGACCCGTCGTGAGGGTGACGGAGGGGGACACCATCAAGTTCACCTTGACGAATCCTGCAACCAATAAAAATCCACACGCTATGGATTTTCACGCGGCAGAGGTCGACTTCCTGAAAAACTACAGAGCGATCAACGCGGGCGAGACAATCAGCTACACCTTCGTCGCGAAGAAGCCGGGAGTGTTTTTCTATCACTGCGGCGCGCCACCCATGATCCAGCACGTCGCACGAGGCATGTTCGGCGCCATCATCGTCGATCCCAAGAACCCCAAGGCCTGGCCAAAGGCCGATCGGGAATATGTGCTGGTGCAATCGGAATATTTCAAAAATCCTGACGATGTCCAGAGCATGTTTGATCGAAAATTCGACGGCGTGATGTTCAACGGCGGGATTTTCAAGTATCACCCCTTCGTGACAGGCGGCGGAAAATTGGACGCAAAACCGGGCGAGCGTGTACGGATTTATTTCGTGAATGCAGGACCGAACGAGTTTTCGGCATTCCATCCCATCGGCGAGATCTGGGACAACGTCTATGAAAGCGGCAATCCGGCCAACAAGCTCACGGGGGTCCAAACCTACGTGGTGGGACCGGGAAGCGCGGCAACGTTCGATGTCGTCGTCGAATCGGCCGGCGCCTATCCGCTGGTCACCCATTCGTTGACCGCTGCACTGCGCGGCGCGATTGCCGTGCTCGTCGCATCGCCCGATGCCAAATCACAGGCACTCATGCCGATGGTGCCTTGGAAGGTCTCTGTTCCACAGACTGAAATCACACCGGTGCCCGGCCATTAGACGGCGGGCATCGACATCGGCTACCCCTATGCTGCGTTCTGGCCTCGCTGCTTGGATAATCTCACTCTGGGTCGTTCTCTCGAGCAACGAGGCCTTCGCACTGGAGCGTGCCGCCCTCGCGCTGTCCGGCCCGGACTGCCGCCTGTCGAACCAGGCCATCATCGAGACGCTGGAGCGCCTTGAGGGAGTCACAAGGGTGGAGGCTGAGACGATTCCCGATCATCTCCTGGTTGACCACGACGGCCTGCATCGCACAGGAGAAGAGCTGGCCGGCTTCGTGAATGGACTGGCTGCGCTGCAGGGTCGTTGTCGTGCAGCAGTGATGCAGTCCTGCATCACTGCAGGCGCCGGAGCTGGCGGCGCGCGTCTCGTGCCCGAACGCTAGGTCATCAATACACGACCGCGGGGCGTTTCCCTTGAGCGATCAGCATCATCCGCTTCCGCTTGAGCGGACGCTCCGGATCGCGTGTGTAGTGGGAAAAATCCTCCGAGACTTCGAGAGCGCTCAAGGGAAGTGTGACCTGCTGGCGCATATGCGGGACGGCCGTGTCCAGCGAAAGAGACACGACTTGATCGGTGCAGGCAGTGATCTCGGCGCTGAGATCGCGCTCATCGTCGAATTGGACAGTAATCCGCTCCTCCGGATCGATCCACTTTCTGATGGCCGCGGCCTTCTGTTCGTTGCTGTTTCCTTCTCCCCCCATGACTTTCTCCTTACGCCGCACGGTAGGTGCCCGCCTCTTTGGTTTCCACCTCGGCCACGACCCGCGAACCGGTGACAGCGCCCCAGACCGTGGTGCCGAGCGAAAGAAGGCCGCCGATCGCGACGAACCACGCAACGGATGAGATCAGGCTTAGAGCCGGCAGCGATTCGGTATCTGTGCTGATTCCCATCGTACTGGGCGGGAGAAACATCAAGGTAAAGGTCAAGGCGCCCCAAAGCACCAGCCCATGAAAAATGCTTTCCACGTAGCGAGACGCATCGGCCACCCAGGCAGTGACATAGCCGCCGATAAACGACGCGGTGATCCAAGCGAACCCGCTCCATAACAGCAGCCCCGTTGCGGCCATACTGCTGCCGCCGTCTGTCGACTGCTGCTGGAGGAAGACAATGCCCAGACCGAACGCGGTGAGCACGATATGAATTCCCAGCGCTACGGACAATCCCGCGACGACCGCCGGCCAGCGGAATAGCACGATTTTGGCTCGATCACGAAACGGCAGAAAAGCCATGACGGTCCTCCCTTTTCGTCCGGAAACGCCACTGACCTCTCACACGGACGACGACGCCTCCGGGTACCCACGCCCTCTACAGGAGCAGAAAGAACTCTCCTTATTCTCCACGATATCGGCCAGGCGCTCTTTGGTCACATAGGCCGATCCATAGCTGCCAAAGCAGCACCCTAGGTCAGACAGGCCGCCCCCTCGGACTTCCACTAGGAACAGGAGCGTCTGCTGCCACTTGAGCGATCGCTGACGCACCTAACGGCCCAACTGCTGTTCCTCAGAATGCGGCGCGGGCTCCCGCGTGAACTTCGTTGAATTGTCCGCTCCGGGATTAATGAGAATCGGGACATTCAACTTGTCGGGCAGCAGAACGAACTTCGAGTTCTGGCTGTCATAGAGCTTGAACCGGAGATAATCTGGCGTCAGCGTCTTGGCAATCGTCTCCTGGGCCTTGGCCTGGCCGATGGCACGAATGCGAAGCCCTTCCGCTTCACCCTCTGAGCGAATACGGACGGAGTCGCCTTCACCCTTGGCGCGCCTGCGCATGATTTCGGCATCTCGATCCGCGATCACCAGTTCAAACTCCTTCTGCTCCTTTTCCTGCTCCTTGGCCTGTTTGCGTTCCACCGCTTCCAAGACAATCTTGGCGAGTTCGATATCGGCTAACGCCACACTGGCGACCTCGAGATGACGGCCTTTGAGCTTGTCCACCACCACCGCCTGGACCTTCCCGGCAATTTCGGCGCTCTGCTCGGGCACATTCACCATCACGTAATTGGACACGACGCTACGCACAGCGGCGAGCAGCTCGGGCTTCACGACTCGGGGATAAAAATCCGGCCCGATTTCCTGGGCAAGGAAGTACACTTCATCGGGAAGCGGCCGCATGATGATGGCGGCCCGCAGCTTGACGAGCAAATCGTCGGAGCTGAGCGCATCGACGCTTTCCACATAGCTTTGCCAACGGACGTCGTAGGTGAACACGTCGTTCCACGGCGCCCGCCAATAGAATCCGCTTTTCAACGTGTTGGTCGTCAGCCCTTCGGTGAATGGATACCAGCGTAACCCTCGCTGGCCTGGCTGGACGGTCGTCCCGCAACCGGATTGAAGCACAAGGAGCAGGCATGCAATAAGGAAACAGCTGTAACGATTCATGGTGTCCTTTCTGACGACGCCTGTGGTCGCAGTGCCGAAGCGGAAGACCGGGCGTTCCGCCCCGCATCAAGATGTTCTTTTGCCAATCGTTCGCGATCGTCGGCGGTAAAGCGGTAGGATTGCGCCAAGAGCCGGGCGCCTGACACCCAGTCCGAATCGGGGCCGAACATCCGCTCGTACAGATCACCGCGGGCGTCCAACTCGTCGGCCTGTTGTCGGTAGCGGAATGCTTCTTCTTGATAGTAGCGGGCGATGAGGCGCTGATCGATCGTAGCGTTGAAAGAGGCCAAGTCGATCTCTTGATTCGGCGCAGCGCAACCCGCCCACAACCCCAGGAGCAAGACGGAGAGCACTGGCCAACCGAAGGTTCGACTATTCGTAATGACTGTACCGGCCGTTACCCCATTGTGGCCTTGGTGGACATCGCATCGAAGCCGTACTTGAGCAGCAGCTTTTGGATGCGGGGACTCATCATAAAATTTACGAACTGCTCAGCGGCCTGCAGCGAGGTCTGCCGGCAGGTTGAGACCACCGCTTGTCCGAATAGGACAGGAATGGAGCGTCCAGCCGGCGCTTCATCGATGATGCGGACTTGTCCGCTGTTGATGGCGTCGGCGCGGTACACGATGCCCAAATCGGCGGCGCCCACGCTGACCAGACGGACAACTTCGTCGGTATGGGGTGCCGGAACCAGGCGTGCATGATGATGTGCCAAGGAATCAATCTGTTTGAGCGCCTTCACAGAAATCACTCCCACACTCGACGCTTTGGGATCGACGAGGGCCACCCGCCAGGCCCCAGAGAGCGAGGCGTCTCCAAATGAGACCGACGTGGCAGCCGAGGCGGAGGACATGACCACGACCATGGAAGTCTGTGCATACTGACGAGGCCCGCCCAGCAGCGTCAGTCCCTTCTGATGGAGCGTCTCCACTTCCTGCAACGATTCGGAAAGAAACACATCGATTGGAGCCCCTTGTTCGATCTGCCGCCGAAGCGTATGCGAAGGGCCGTACCGCACCTCCACTGGCACTCCGTATTCCTGCTCAAACATCCGCAAGATTTCTTGGAACGGCGCCCTGAGGCTCTGGGCAGCTGCCACCGTCAACGTCTCGCCCCGCGCAGGGGCTCCCATTCCCAGGCCTGCGAGTCCACAGACGAGCGCCACTGTCATGCTGAGTTTCCGAATTCGCACGATGCTGCTCCCTTCGTCAGAAAATAGGCCGTGATGAGCGCAATGCACGGTCATTCCACGCAAATTCAATACCACGTAGTCTCTCGTCTCGATGACTGGGGAAACGACATCTCCGGTGGCATTTCGCAGATTTCTTCGATGATTACCTCCTCGCACTTGTGAGATCCCGCACAGTCCGCACTGTGCGAAAACGCAATGTCCCTTGTCACGATCGCTTAGCCGTTCGAGAAAAATTTGGAGGTCCCTGCCGATATCCCTAGGATAAATGGCGTCTATTCTGACGGCTGAGACCCGATGGAAGGGTGGTCACGTGCGACAGGTAAGCTGTTTGCTATAGCTGTTTGCTACCCCCGAGCACGTTGCTCTACACTAGAGATTCCCCGACCGGAGTTCGGGCCGCCTATGAACCAGATCGTCCTCATTGCCCTCCGCAGGCCCTATACCTTCGTCGTCATGTCGATCCTGATCGTGCTGATGGGGACCAAGACGATACTCCACATGCCGACTGACGTCTTCCCGAATATCACGATTCCCGTCACCTCCGTGGTCTGGATCTACTACGGCCTGCTGCCGCAGCAGGTGGAAGGACGCATCACCTATCTGTTCGAACGCTTCCTCACCTCGACGGTCGAAGGCATCAAATATATCCATAGTCATTCCTACTACGGCAGCAGTATCACCAATATTTTTCTCCAGGACGGAGTCGACGTGGCCAGAGCCGAAGCGGATATCGTGGGCATTGCGCAAAACGTCGTCAAAGCGCTGCCGCCGGATATTTCGCCGCCCATGGTCATGCGTCTCGCGCCATCCTCGATACCGGTGGCCATGCTCCAGATCAGCTCCGACAACCTGACGCCCGCGGAGCTCTATAATCTCGCCTACATGCGAATCCGCCCCCTGCTCGTGACGGTACCGGGAATCGTCCTGCCGCACCCGTACGGCGGCCAGGACATGCAGGTCATGGTCAACCTCGATCAGCAGAAACTGCTCGCCCGTCACCTCACGCCGACCGATATTCACGATGTCCTCATGAAGCAATACCTCGTGCTGCCGGCCGGCGACATCAAGATCAAGTCGACCGACTGGATCGTCCTGACGAACGCGTCACCGATGAAAATCGCAGCATTTCGGCGATATCCCGATCAAGCGGGAAGGCAATGCGTTCATCTATTTGCGCGACGTCGCCACGGTGCAGCTCATGGGCCGCGTGCAGCAGAATGCCGTACTGGTCAAGGGCAAACAGACCGTCATCATCGTCGCCATGAAGAGCACGGAGGCCTCGACCCTCGATGTGGTCGATGGGATCAAGAAGATGATCCCGCGCGCCGAGCAAGTCTCTCCGCAGGGCGTGCAGATCAGGCTTCTCGACGACGCCTCGACCTTCGTGAAGGATTCGATCTCGGACGTCGTGCATGAAATGGCTGCTCGCCGGAGCGCTGGTCGGCCTCATCGTGCTGTTGCTGCATCGGCTCTTGGAGGGCCACGGTGATCGTCTGGACCTCGATCCCGCTCTCGATCCTCACCGCGATCATCGGCCTGCATTGGCTCGAACGAGACGATCAATGTCATGACCCTGGGCGGGTTAGCGCTGGCCGTCGGCATTCTTGTCGACGATGCCACCGTGATGATCGAGAATATCGATCGCCATATCGAAATGGGCAAGCCGCTCGAACAGGCCATTATCGACGCCGCCAATCAGATCGTCGTCCCGACGCTCGTGGCCACGCTCTGCATCGCGATCGTCTGGATCCCGCTCTTCGAGCTCGGCGGCGTTGCCGGCTACCTGTTCAAGCCCATGGCGGAGGCGGTCATCATTGCGATGCTCGCCTCCTTCATCCTGTCGCGCACGCTGGTGCCGACGATGGCGAAATATATGATGAAGAGTCACCATGTCCAAGCCGCATGACCCTCACGGGCAGTCCGGCGCAGCTCCCTCGCGGAACCCCTTTGTCCGCTTTCAGAAGGGGTTTGAGCGTCGCTTCGATCAGTTCCGCGAGGGCTACGGTCAGCTGCTCGAATACGTGATCGACCGGCGCAGCACCTTCGTCAAAATTTCGTCTGGCGGTCGCGCTGGCGTCCCTCTGTCTCTTTTTCTTCCTCGGACGCGATTACTTCCCTGAGATCCCGTCGGGGGTCATTCAGATGCATATGCGGGCGCCACTCGGGACACGCATCGAAGTGTCGGGACGCCTGGCCACACTGGTCTCCAACAGCATCGAGGAGCTGCTGTCCGGGGCAGGTCGAAAACATTGTCAGCAATTGCGGCCTGCCGGTCGGCCCGCACAACCTCGCCTTCATTCCGACGCCGACGATCGGCTCCCAGGATTGTGATCTGACGATCCTTTTGGGAGAATGAAAAGTCGCCGGTGTGGGACTATCGTCGCACCTCCGCAAGGGCTTGAGGGAGCGTTATCCGGGAACCGAATTCACGTTTCAGCCATCCGATTTGACCGCCAAAATTCTCAACTTCGGCGCGCCGGCGCCGATCGACGTGCAGGTCAACGGACCGGACATCTATGCCAACTACGAGTTTGCCCGCAAATTGGTCGGGAAGTTTCGCGAGATCCCGGGCGCCGCGGACGTCGTCATCCAGCAGACGATGCGCACGCCCACCCTCATGGTCGAAGGCAACCGCACGTTCGGACTGGGTGTCAACAGAACCCTGAAGGACATGGCCGACAATTTGCTCATGACGACCGCCGGCAGCCAACAGGTCGACCAGATCTATTGGCTCGATCCTACGACCGGCATGTCGTACCTGATCAATGTCTATACGCCGCAAGCACAGATCAACAGCCTCAATAGTCTCAAGACCATCCCCATTGATTCCTCAGACAAGGCTGTGAAAGACGATATACAGTTGCTTGGCAATCTGGCCGACCTCTCAGCGGAGGGAACCCCGGGCGTGATTACGCATGGGAACATCATGCCGCTTGATCAATGTCTATGTCTCCGCGGAAGGGCGCGACCTTGGCGGCGTACTGACGGATGTCCAGAAGATCGCCAAGACCATGGAGCACGAGAAGCCCCGCAGCGCCGAGGTCGAAATCCATGGTCAGGCCTCGCTGATGCACGACGCCTATTTCGAGCTGATCTTCGGGTTGCTCGCCGCGATCGTGCTGGTCTATCTGCTGATCGTCGTCAACTTCCAATCCTGGCTCGATCCCTTTATCATCATTACGGCGTTACCCGGAGCACTGGCGGGTATCGCGTGGGCGTTGTTCCTGACCCATACGCGTCTGTCTGAGCCGGCATTGACGGGCGCCATCATGACGATGGGAACGGCAACGGCGAATTCAATCCTCGTGGTCTCCTATGCGCGCGAACGGCTTCAAGAGCACGGCAATGCACTCCTGGCCGCAATCGAAGCCGGGAAGACGCGCTTCCGACCGGTACTCATGACCGCCTTGGCCATGATCATCGGGATGGTGCCGATGGCGACAGGCGCATTCCACGAATGCGCCGCTGGGTCGTGCCGTCATCGGCGGCTTGTTCGTCGCCACGCTCTTCACGCTGCTCTTCGTGCCCTGCGTGTATGCCATGATTTATAACAGGCGAATGCCTCGCCAGAAGGAGCGTGCCACATGATGCAACGTCTGAGCGGAAAAGTCGTTGCACTGTCTGCCGCTTGTCCTCTTTCTCTGCTCCTACATCGGCTATCGCCTCTATGAGACCAAAAGCGACGCAGCCGCGCTGCAGGCGAAGACGCTGGAAGACGCGGTGCCTACGGTGGCCGTTGTCCATCCAAAACCGGCAGACGCCGAGCGAGACGATCACTCTTCCGGGCAATATTACCGCCTGGTTTGAGGCGCCGATCTACGCGCAAGTCTCCGGCTATGTGAAGATGTGGTACAAGGATTACGGCGCACAGGTGAAGAAGGGCGATATCCTCGCAGAAATCAACGCACCCGCGCTCGATGCCCAATATGCGCAGGCCAAGGCGGATCTGGATTCGGAGCGTGCCAAGTATGCGCTCGCGGATATTACCGCCAAACGCTGGGTCGCGCTCCGTCCCAATCAAGCAGTGTCCGAACAATCCATTTCAGTGAAAGTTGCGGAAGCGAAAGCCGAGGCGGCGAAGGTCAAGGCGTCAGAGCAGAATGTCCGGAACTACGAGGCCCTGATCCGGTTTAAAACGATCGTCGCGCCGTATGACGGCGTCGTGACCGTTCGAAATATCAACGTCGGTGACTATGTGAACAAAGAAGGCGGGTTCAGCACTCCCGGCTCGATCAGCAATCTCTTCACCGTCGCCGACGTCAGCATGATGCGCCTCTTTGTCAATGTTCCTGAGTCCTTTGGTCCGTTCCTCAACCCTGGCCTGACGGCCGACGTGACGGTACCGCAATTGCCCGATCGTCATTTCACCGGAAAGTTCCTGACCGTCGCCAAGGGCTTCGACGTGAGCACGCGCACGGCCGTCACCGTCTTTACGATCGACAACGAAGACCGAGCCTTGTGGCCCGGCTCCTACGGCAAAGTGGTGATCATCGCGCCAGTCGATAGGAAAGTGTTCATGATTCCGTCGACGGCGCTGGTGTTCCAGGAGCACGGCACGCAAGTGGCGGTGGTGACGGAGGACGACCGAGTGCACTTCCAACCCATCACCGTAAGCAGACTCCTCGACAGCGCTGTCGAAGTGTCAGAAGGGATTGCCGCCAGCGACCGGATTGTGAACAATCCAAGCGCCGCATTGTTGGAAGGCGACACGGTCCGCATCGTGACGCCGGCACCCGGTTATGATCTCGATAATGTAGAACCCGCTTCGCCGGACGAAAAGACCACCCGCAGAAAAAACAATCGGCCATGTCAACGTCACGATGAGCGGCTTCGCGATACACAACGAGACGCGGACATGACGCATGTCGTTCGCGCCCGGCTCGTCGGCCGGGTTGCGTGCTTGCTCTCTGTTGACGTCTCACGGCCTGCGGCGATCTGTTTCCGACTGTCGATCTGTCACCATGCCTATCAGCCGCCCGAATATGTGGTCCCCGCCTCATGGCATGGGTCGAGTCCCTTCGTCGAGGCCAAGCCATCGGACGCCGAATTGCGCCCGGATTGGTGGAAGCTGTATGACGATCCGGCCCTGACCACTCTGGTCGAACAAGCCATGGCGGCCAATCCGGATCTGGAGGCCGCCGCCGAGCGGTTTCGTCCAGGCCCGCGACATGATGATGAAGGCCCGGTCTCAGTACCTTCCTCGGCTGGGCCTTGGATTCGGCGCCTCGGATAACCGCGCCTCGAACAATGCGCTGTTCTTTCCCCGGATATTTCGCAACAGGCCTCGACCGTGTCACCTTGGCGGGCTGGCCTCCTGGGAGCCCGATTTCTGGTCGGCGCTGCGCAATGCCACCCGCATTGAAACGTACCGCGCCGAAGAACGCGCCGCCGACTATGGGCTCGCGCGTCTGAGCCTCCAGGCGGAAATCGGGACGAACTATTTTCTGCTGCGCGGCTATGACGCGCAGATCACAATCTACACCCAATCCATCGACCTCTATAAACGATCGCTCGACATCGTCAAGGCCCAGTTCGCCGGCGCGATCGCGTCGGCGCTCGACGTGGCCCGCGTCGAATCGCTGTTGTTCACTACGGAGACGCAGCTGGCAAGGGTGCAAGCACAACGACAGATCACGGAACAAGCGATCGCCATCCTTGTCAATATGGCGCCGGCCAGTTTTACCATCAAACCCAAATCGGCCGACGATCTTCGCGTGGCGACGTTTCACGCTTCCGCGAGACCATCCCGTCGACGTTGCTTGAACGCCGACCAGACATCGCCAGGATGGAACGGCAGATGGCGCAGGCGAGCCGAGCCATCGGCATTGCCCGCGCCGCCTTTTTTCCCAATGTGACGTTCCGCGCTCGGCGGAGGATTCGAAGATGTCGGCTTTAATCTGATGTCGCTCGCCAATAGTTTCTGGTCCTACGGGGCCACTGTCTCGCTGCCGGTTTTTCAAGGCGGGCTTCGCCGCGCCCAATTGCAACAGTCCTGGTCGGCCTATCGCGAGACGGAGGATCGATACCGTTCGACCGTGCTCAACGCTTTTCGCGAAGTCGAAAACAATCTGAGCCTGACCGGCCAGTTGACGCTCGCCGCCAATCGGCAGGACGCCGCCGTCGGGGCCACGTTCAAGGCGCAAAATCTGACCACGGAGCTCTATCAGGGCGGTCTGGCCTCCAGCCTTGAGCTCATTTATGCGCAGGTCGCCACCCTGACTGCGCGCATCGAATCGGTGCAGATCAAGGCCGAATTGCTGCAAAGCTCGGTCGGGCTCATCCGTGCGCTCGGCGGGGGCTGGAACCGGAATCAATTGCCCACCGACGAGCAGATCCAGCCATTCGGAACGTTCCAATACGTCAATCTCAACAAACCGGCCCCTCTTAAGGGGATCGACGTCAACGCCGACAATAACGCGATACACAACGATCTGACCAAGCCCGTCGCTCTTCCGTGAGCGGAACATTTCGGTACCGGTTTGATTCGGCCGTCAGTCCTAACCACGATGACCTCAGGAGGCTTTCGTGCGCCGCCTTCTGAAGCTCTTCAGCCACATCGCCGTCCAACACCATCACAGCCGCACCAGGACGTTCCCTATCGCGAACTGCGTGCACGTGTCGCTACCACAGATTCTTCCACTCCCAGCTCTGTACCAATGCAATGTCCGGCTCTTGACCACGGAAGCTGATCTCATCATCGATTGATCTTCACGCTTGAGCGGATCCGCACATTGCGCTCAGGTCGAAATCACACGTCTTCCCCCGACTATTGCTCTCGCCGTGCCTTGAATTTGAAATCTCCATAGAGTGGCGCAGTTAAGCATGCCGATTGTGGGAGCTACGTGTCTGGCCCAAAAGTTGCGCTTGTAGGTGATGCTCTATTGTGAGCCGTCGCGAAGCTTCTGTTTTTCAACACAGAGGGAGCCGCTTCATGGACTATGTCAAGCCGCAAGAAATCGTCAGGGAAATGGTAAACACCGGAGGCCTGAAATTGGATTTGCCGGTTCGCCATCTCTTGATCCGTGGAGCGCTCGCCGGCGGCTACCTCGGGATCGCAACCAGTATGGCTGTCACCGCGGCAGTCGAAACCGGTAGTTGGCTTGTGGGGTCATTGTTGTTTCCCTTCGGCTTATGCCTCGCCATTCTCCTACGCACGGAAATCATTACCGGGAGTTTTGCGTTGTTGCCCTGTGCAACCGCCGACGGAAAAGCGAATGCCTGTCTCAGGCGGGTTCTGACGAACTGGGGGTGGGTCTTTCTCGGCAATCTGATCGGCAGCACGTTGTACGCCGGCCTCTTGGCCATCGTCCTCACCACCGCCGGCGATGCGAGCTTGACCGCGACCGGCACCAAATTGATGGCCATTGCTGAAGCCAAGACGAATTATTACGCCGCACATGGATGGGCCGGTATGCTCACGGTCTTTACGAAAGGCTTGCTCTGCAATTGGATGGTGAGCCTGGCAGTCGTTTTCGCTTTTGCGACGACTTCTCTGTCGGGGAAAATTCTCGCGATCTGGGGTCCCACCGTGCTGTTCTTTTCGCAGGGATTCGAGCATGCCGTAGTGAACATGTTCGTCATTCCCGTGGGAATGCTGTTGGGAGCCCATGTGACGCTGATGGACTGGTGGCTGTGGAACCAGATCCCTGTCACGCTCGGCAATCTGGTCGGGGGCATGTTGTTCACCGGTTTGGCCATTTACTTTACCCATCGTCCTAATACCGTGATTCTGACTCCCCAAACCAAACCCGTGTCTGAACCGGCCGTCGGCGACCCTTCTCATTATTCGCCCTCTTTCTAATATCGTATGCATGCTCCGCTGACCGACTCCGAACAGGGCCGCCTCAAAGGATGGCAATTCGTCCTTTTCAATGCCGTGATGGGCCTCGCCCATATGGTCGTGCTCTTTAATGCCGGCTCCTACGTGGCGCTCCTGCCACATGCAGCGGGCGACCTGGGGGGCGTACTGCCAA
This sequence comes from uncultured Nitrospiraceae bacterium, assembly GCA_963824855.1. Classification (GTDB taxonomy): domain Bacteria; phylum Nitrospirota; class Nitrospiria; order Nitrospirales; family Nitrospiraceae; genus Nitrospira_C. The sequence continues at coordinate 90,009 of CAWGQP010000008.1, read as the reverse complement.
GTTTCGGGACCTGGGCCCAAACGGATTTCATGATCGCCCTCGCATTGGCATTTCCGGTCGGGCGATGGCTCTCCTGCCGTTACGGTGAAGCCCGCGTCTTCGTGGGCGCCTTCGTCGCCTATGCGGCGGCTTCGGCGTTTTGCGCGATCGATAGCAGCATTAGTGCATTCGTTCCCTCTCGCATCGTGCTCGGCCTGGCTGGCGGTCTCACACTGCCGCTGGGTCAAACCCTGTTATTGAAAGAATATCCAGATCGGCTGAGGTCGATGGGGTTGGCAATCTGGGGACTCTTTACGTTGATGCCTTTCACGGCTGGATTGGCGTTGGGTGGCTGGCTCGCGGATGAGTGGGGTTGGCGGATGTTGTTCTATCTCAACATCCCCCTAACCTTGGCCATCGCCGGCTTCACCTCCGCGCTTTTGCACGGACGGCCTTTCGAGCGTCGAAGCGAGCGCTTCGATTTCGTGGGATTTCTCTTGCTGGCAGTGATCTTCATGGGCATTCAGACGATCTTGAACGAAGGCAACGACTTTGATTGGTTCGACGATCCCTGGCTACAGGCGCTCTTATTGCTCGTGATCGCAACGGTACCCATCTGGATCGTGTTGGAACTCGGAGAGCGCTGGCCGGCGGTTGATCTGCGCCTGTTTCGGCATCGCAATTTCGTGATCGGCCTCCTCTGTCTCGCGCTCGGTTTCTTGTCCGTCCAAGGGTTGCTCGCCCTCTTCGTCGTGCAGCTCCAAGTTTTGATGGGATACTCCTCGTCCCTGGCCGGCATGGTCTTCATTCCTATGATCCTCTTTGGTGTGCCGCTGATCGCAATCATGCACGAAGTGGCCAAACGGCTTGATGTTCGGTTCCTAGCCAGCCTCAATGCAGCCGGATTTGCAGCCACGTTTTACTGGATCGGACTCTTCGATGACCCACAGTCGTACGATCAGATCTTTTGGCCGATTGTCGTCGAAGGCATCTTCCTCGGTTCGTTCTTCACGCCACTGACGGTCTTGACGCTGCATGGCCTGTCCGGCGATCAGATGCTGCGCGCGGCTGAAGTGGCGAACGTGTTTCGAATTGCAGCGGGCGCGCTTGGCATCACGTGGCAGGGAGTGGTGGTGTTTCGGCGGCTCCCCTTCCATCAATTGCACCTCAGCGACCATTTCGGGGGACGGATATCCGCCTCCTACGATCCGTTTCAGCAGCTGACCTCGAAGTTGCATGAGCTAGGATTAGATCCGGCCATGATCCATCGAAAGCTGCAACTGTTGATCAAGCAACAGGCCGGCATTCTGGCTATGAATGACGCCTTTCTGTTGTCGAGCTACCTCTGCCTGGGACTGGCTCTCCTTGTCTGGTGTGCTCAATCCAGCCGCGTGCCGGTCATGGACCGAGCCGAAGAGGTGCGGGAACGGCGCGCGGAAGAACTGATGGAGCAACCGTGACCAACACTCTACGATCCCTGTTGGTCTCGACACTTTTGCTTGGGTCCGGTTGTGCCTGGATTCCCAAAGGCGATCCACCGGCGACCTACCTTGAGCCGCCTGAATTGAAAGAAACGCTCGCCGAAGTCACCAGCCGGTTGGAACAATGGCCGGATGATCGTTGGTGGGAACAGTTCAACAACGCGGAGCTGAACCAATTGATGGATACGGCGCTCAAGGACAATCCCGGCCTGAAATTGGCCTCTGCCCGGCTGCGGGAAGCTCAGGGGTTCGTCCGCGTCGAAGGCGCACGGCTTCTGCCGTTCTTGGAAGCCGATGCCTCGCTCACCTACGAACGCATATCGCAGCACGGTGTGTTCGCGGCACTCAATCCTGAAGTCGCAGGTGCGCGCATCCTCCTCGGCGTGATCAATCCGCTGAGTTTTCGATATGAGTTCGATTTTTGGGGAAAGAATCGGGCCCTGCTGGAGGCGGCACTCGGGCAAGCGGCTGCCGAAGAAGCCGAACGCGGGCAAGTTCGCCTGCACCTGACGACCGGCATCGCCCGCGCGTATTTCCGCGGCCATGAGTTGTACCGCCAACTTGAGCTTGTGCGAGCGATCGTCGACTTGCGGCGCAAGCTTCGCCAGCTGGCGGAAACGCGTTTTCAGCTCGGCCTGGATAATGAATTGGCGCTCAAGCAAGCCATCGCGGACTATGAAGCCGCCGTGAAACGGCAGGCTGGCGTACGCGATCAGCTGGACGTCCAGCGGCACTTGCTGGCAAGGCTCACCGGCAAAGGACCGGACGAAGGCCTCAGCCTGTTCAATCGACCGGAATCTGCCCTGCCCGACTCAGTACCTGTGCCGGAACACCTCCCAATGGGATTGCTGGTGCACCGTCCCGATCTGGCCGCGACGCTCTATAAAGCTGATTCGGCGGCGAGACTCGTCAAAGTCGCCAAGACGCAGTTCTACCCTACGATCGATCTGACGGCTTTTATCGGCTTCAACGCGCTGACACTGACGAAAGGCGCCGACAAGCTGGCGAGCTTTCTCTTCAGCGGTCAAAGCTTTTCCTATGGAATCGCGCCCGGCCTCCGCTTGCCGTTGTTCGAAGGCGGTCGCTTGCGCGGTGAGCTTTCCGTGCAACGGGCGGAGTATGACGCCGCCGTTGAGCTCTACAACGAGACCTTGCTGGGCGCCTTACGGGAAGTGGCCGACAGCCTCAGTGCCTGGCAATCCACCAGGGAAATGCTCGAGGCGCACCGCCGCCTCGTGGCCTCCTTAACCGAGGACTGGCGTTTGGCCAAGGTCCGGCTTGTCACCGGGCTTGACGACGATCGTGAAGTCTTACGGCATCGTTACCCCGTGCTTGAACAAGAATACTCACTGCGGGCGTTGGAAAGTGATCAATTGGTGGCTGCCGTCGATCTGATCGAAGCGCTCGGAGGCGGCTATCATAATCCCGACCTGGCAAAAAGACCGACGACGGAGCCCAGCTGAGACGATGAATACGACTCATTCCCTGCCTCCTCCGGCGCCTCAGATGTACGAAGAGTCGCTCCATGTCCAGCGCAATCGGCGATTGCTCATCGTGGTCGTGGTGTTATGTCTCGCAGCGGCCGCTTATCTTACCTACTGGTGGACAGCGGCGAGGTATTGGGTGCAAACCGACAATGCGTATGTGACAGGCAATCTGGTGCCCGTGACAGCTCAAGCAACCGGAATCGTCACGCAGGTGCTGTTTGAAGAGACCCAGTTCGTCAATCGAGGAGACGTCATGATACGGCTCGACGAACATGAAGCGTATGCCGCTCTCGGACAGGCCCGGGGCCGGCTGGGTGAAACCGTTCGCCGTATCAACGCGCTCTTCTTGACGCAGCGACAGCTCGGAGAAAAGCTCGCGGCTCGCCGGGCGAGATTGGACGTCGTTCGACACGATGTGGACCGCTACCGTAAAGCCTCGCCCAGCGGCGCCGTCTCAAAGCAGATTCTGCAGAACGCATCGGATCAATTCCACGCCCTGGAGGCTGACGTCCGGGAAACTCAGGCCGAATACGACGCGCTCGACGCTCAAATCGGCGGCACAACGGTCATGGAACACCCGGCCGTCGAATTGGCGAAACATGAATTCATCAATGCACATCTGGAATATGCCCGGCAACTGATTCGTGCGCCGGTGTCCGGATATGTCGCCAAGCGCAAGGCGCAAGTCGGCGATCGGGTCAAACCCGGTACGAATCTCATGACGATTGTGCCGCTCGATCACCTCTGGGTCGAGGCCAACCTGCGAGAGACGGAAGTCGGCGATATCCGTCCTGGTCAGCCCGCTGAAGTCCGTGTGGATCTCTACGGCGGAAGGCATACCTTCCACGGCACCGTTGAAGGATTGGTGCCGGGAACCGGCAGCCCGTTCGCGCTGTTGCCGCCGGATAACTCGACTGGCAACTTCATTCACATTACCGAGCGGGTGCCGGTTCGCATTGCCTTGGCACCAGACGAAATTCGCGAATATCCGATCCGCCCGGGACTCTCAACTGTCACAAAGATTCGCGTGGGCGAGCAGGGCAATTCGGTGTGGTCATCGCTGGCCAAAGCCGATACGGAGGAGTATCAGACCGATGTATATGGCAATGAATTAACCAGCGCTGAATCGCTGGCGCAAGGCGTCATTGCCGGCAACGTGCGGGGCAACGGGCATGAACTGAATCTTACTCAACACTCCGCCCAAACGGACCGCCTCACAGCCGATGGTGCGCAAAGGCTGGACCGCCCTTCGACTCATTCGGAACCGAACGAGGAGCTGTTTGGAGGGCCGCGTCGCCTGGAGCGTCCTCTTGAACCCGAATCGTACATCCCTCGACGGAGCCCGGATCTAGGGTCTGCATATTTTCCCCTCTCGCCTGCAATCGGACCCGGCTCACAGGGTCTGGGGCCCGAGGCCGGACCTCCAGCGTCGCAGCGCGAACCCTTTGACCGTAGGGACAGGAGAGGAACGACTGGCGGCGTTCGATGAGGCCGCTCTCCTCCGCTGATTTGACATGGCTTCTCTGCTCTACTTACGATGAGGCGCAAGGAGCAAGACGGTCTGATGAAGGGACCATTAGTTCGGTTTTTCAACAACCTGCCTATTGCACGGAAGTTACTGCTCACCGCGTTCATTCCTTTGGCAGCCTTTATGGTGCTCGGCATTGAAACCTACCGCAGCCTCGAAACTCTGACCGAACACGAAGAACAATTGGACCGCGTGTATGTCGCGCAACGTGCGGCGGCAGAATACATGCGCCTGGTCGTCGACTACGAAACCGGCTTCCGGGGCTATGTCATGACTCGGCAGGACGCCTATCTCATCCCATCGCGGAATGCCCATCAACATCTTCCCTCGGTCGAGCAGATACTCTTGGGCCTCGTCCGCCCCCATCGGGCACAGTATGAGACCGTGCAGGCCGTGCAGCGCCTGGTCACACGATTGATGGAGGAAAAGGAACACCTGATCCGATCCGTGAAGAAGGGAGAAACCGCGGAGGCCCTACGCTATATCGAGCAAGGCCGAGGCCAAGCCCTCATGCAAACCGTGCGCGAGCACATGGCCCGTTTCGACAGGCTGGAGCAGGAAGCGCTCAACGATGCGCTCGCCAACATGGCCCTCTCCAGGAAATCGCTGGTCGCCCGGGTTCTCTGGGGGATCGCCCTGGTGTTCGTCCTCATGGTGCTTGCGTTACAGCTCATTGCCCGCTCGATCACGGGTCCGTTGATCGGTCTGGCCAAGTCCGTTCGTTCGTCCGACGGCCTTGTCCCGGCGGATGTGCCGGTCCTGTCGCGGCAGGACGAACTGGGAGAACTCACGCGGGTCATGGGTGCGATGAGTCAACAAGTCCGCAAACATCTCGCGAGCGTGCAGGCGAACCAGGCGGAGCTGCGCGCATTGAACGAGGACCTCGCCGCCTCGGAGGAAAAATATCGCAGTATCGTCGACCATGCACCCTTTGGAATTTTTTCCACCTCGGGCATGACCGTGACGTTCAGCAATCGCTATAACCGGCTCCTTGCCGGTTTGAATCCCGACGACAGCAGCGAGCCGGATTCGTTCCGGCAGTGGATCCATCCGGATGACCGGGACCGGGTCCTAAAGGAATATGCGCAAGCCATCGCCGAGGACCGCCCCTATGAGACGGTGCTTCGGTTTGTTCATGGCGACGGATCGGTCCGGAAAGTGCTGAGCCGTCGTATTCCCATCCGGAACAAAGAGGGCCAGACCACGATGTACCAAGGGTTCAATATCGACATTACCGCCCTCGACGCCGTGCAACAGCAACTCAGCCGGGCCGAGCGTTTGGCGACCCTGGGGCAAGTTGCCGCCGGCATTGCCCACGAAATCCGCAATCCCCTCGTCGGTATCGGATCCACCGCCGCGCTCTTGCGGGACGAATTCGATCCTTCCGACGAAAAACGGGCGGATCTTGATATCATCTTAAACGAGACACGCCGGCTGGACCGCATCGTCAATCAGATCATCGACTATGCACGTCCTCGCGATCTGGTCCCGACTACGTGGCCGGTGGACGGAATCGTCGACGAAGTATTGAAGTTGTTGGACACACGGCTGGAAAATCAGCAGATCAAAATCATTCGACCGTGCGAACCAGCGCTGGCTGTCTATGCGGATCGTGACCAGATCAAACAGGTTCTGCTGAACTTGTGTCACAACTCCCTGGATGCCATGGCATCCGGAGGCGAATTGGGGATCAGTGCTGGACACTCGGATCCACGCCGCACACATGCCGGTGTCTTTATCGAAGTGTCCGACACGCGGCTCCGGCATTGCGAAGAAGCACTTCGCCCAGGTCTTTCAACCGTTCTTCACGACCGGAAAGAAACATGGAACCGGATTGGGATTGGCCATTTGCCGGAATATCGCCGAGGCGCATGGAGGCGACATTACATTAACCAGCGAACCGGGCCGAGGCACCAATGCTCGGCTCTGGTTGCCGCTCCGACCGACACCGGAGCTGGCAGAAATTGACGACATGAACGCCACGATCTTCGTGACCGACGATGAGCCGGCCATTCGGTCCGCCCTCGTGAAACGTCTCTCCCGCCGACACCATCGAGTGGCCGCCTTCGAATCCGGTGAAGCTCTGTTGCAGGCACTGGACCATGAGGTGCCGGATTTAATGCTCCTCGATGTAAAAATGCCTGGACTCTCGGGCCTCGAAGCCTTGAAGGCCTGCCGCGTCAAGGCGCCGTTCGCTCTCGTCATCATGCTCACGGCCTACGGAACAGTCCAGGACGCCGTCGAGGCGATGAAGCTCGGCGCCTACGACTTCGTGATCAAGACCGTAGATCTCGATGGGATGGAGCAGGTGCTGGATCGGGCCCTGGAATTGCTGGCGCTCCGGCGACGGATGACGTTTCAGACCGAGCAGGAAATGGACGAGTATGGGATCGATCATCTGATCGCCGACAGTCCGGTGATGAAGAGCCTGTTGGCCCAGATCCGCGAAGTGGCCCTCAATCCAAAAAGCTCCGTCCTCATGCTGGGAGAAACCGGCACAGGCAAGGAATTCGTCGCCCGCGTGCTGCACCATAACGGCAGCCGGGCGTCCAGTCCCTTCGTCGGCGTGAATTGCACGGCCATCCCGCGTGATCTTTTCGAAAGCGAGCTGTTCGGCTACGAGCGGGGCGCCTTCACCGGCGCGCACCAGCGGAAACTCGGCTTGCTCGACCGGGCGGAAGGCGGGACGTTGTTCCTGGACGAAATCGGCGATCTGGATTTGAGCATGCAAGCTAAGCTCTTACGGGTCATCCAGGAACGGACGTTCCGGCGTCTCGGCGGGACCACCGACATCACCGCAGATTTCCGCTTGATCGCCGCGACGAACCGCGATCTCAAAAAGGACATCGCCTCGGGCGCCTTTCGGGAAGATCTCTTCTTCCGTCTGAACGTCGTCGCACTGGAGCTGCCGCCGCTGAGACAGCGAACGGAGGACATTTTCCCTCTGAGCATGCAGAGCGTTGCTGCATTACGGGAAGGAGTTCGGCAAGGACCTGACCGAGATCGACGCCGAGGCCCGTGGGTTATTGGAGCGCTATCACTTTCCCGGTAACATTCGCGAACTGCAGAACATTATCGAGCGCGCGACGATTTTTTGCTCGGGACGGACGCTTACCGCCAGCTCGCTGCCGCGTGAGTTGCGGGATCAGGCCAAGCAGACGGCCATGTCCGTGACACATGGAGACGGTCAAGTGATCCGAGTCGAGATGCAGGTGGGCAAGCACACGCTCGGCGAAATCGAAGACAGTATCATCGAGGAAACCCTGCGGCTCTCGGACTACAACAAGAGCCTCGCAGCCAAGCAGCTCGGCTTGACCAGGTTTGCACTGGATCGCCGCCTAAAAAAAATCAAAAAAGACGACTAGGCTGGCGCAGGCTGTTCAAAACAGACCCGTCGTTCCGCGACAGGCCGCAGCAAGCGAAAAGGTGAAGGCATACCTTCTTTCTCACCCGTCAGAGCAGCTCTTTCCCGGCGTCAGTATGTTGAGCTGAGCGCTGCGAAGAGCGAATTGAAGGCGCGTCTGGCGGCGGGGCGGGAAGTTTTCAACAGCCTGCTAAGGGTTGGGTGCGACGAAGACCAACACTTTCAGCCGCTGTCCGCTGTCGTTCTTGACGCCGTGCTCTTCGCCGGCCGGAGCCATCGTCCCCTGCCCGGGTCCCAAGATCTGCTTCTCCGCCCCCACCTGAAATGTGCCCTGCCCCTCAAGGACCAGATAGACTTTGTCCTGCTCGCCGTGGATATGTCCCTTCTGCTCCTGACCGGGCTCAAAGCAATAGACGTCGCAGAAAAAACGAGGCGTTTGAAAGATATTGTTTTTCTTCATTTTCTCTAGCGCTAAACAATTGATAATCAGCCAATTTTATCACTTTCATGACTGCTCCATTTCTCCTGTCGTGCCGTCGGGCTTGATGCCGCATTCCCCTTGCCTTTGACCGGTCGGACGGTTTTCAGCTACCCTCACGTCCGGCCGCAACTGAGGCATCATGAATCGAGCCGAACGACGCCGTCAAGCAGCCGAACGCGGAATGCCACACCAACGTGCTACGACGGCGACGGTCGAAGCTTGGCTCGAACAGGGACGCGTCCATCAACAGGCCAATCGCCTGACAGAGGCAGAAGCGGCCTACCGGCAGGCGCTCGAGCTCTCGCCCCAGCATGCAGAAACCCTGCATCTCCTCGGCTTGGTTGCGTACCGCCAGCAGCGCCTCCCTGAGGCCTTGGAGTATCTTCACGCCGCCGTCGACCGTCAGTCTTCCTCCCCCGTCTACTGGTTCAATCTCGGCGTCGTCTCGCAGAAAGCCGGCCGCTCACCGGAAGCCGTGACCGCCTATCGAAGAGCCATCGCATTGAATCCGCGCTACTCCGAAGCCTATGGAAATCTCGGAAACGTGCTCCGCGATACGGGTGACTTGTCAGAAGCCGTGAGTGCCTATCGGCAGGCCTTGGCGCTTAATCCGGCCCAGGCGGACACACACAATAATCTCGGCGTCGCCAGAAAGGAGCAGGGTCATCCGCAAGACGCCATCGCCTGCTACCGGAAAGCTCTCGAACTGAAGCCCACGCACGCGGAAGCCTATAACAATCTCGGTCTCGCGCTGATGGAGATCGGCACGCTGCATGACGCCATCGCCGCCTTCCAGCAGGCGCTGTCTCTCGCGCCGGGCTACCAGACGGCCCGATACAACCTGGGCATGGCCTGGTCGTGGGTCGGGGACGACGCCAAGGCCTGTCAGTGCCTTGACCAGGTCGCGCGTGCCAGACACGATCACGGAAAGCCCGTCGCTGAACCCGCCGTCTACCGGTCGCGGGTTCAGCATGATGCCGAACAGATCCAATTGTTGTTCGACCGGCAGAAGTTGGACGAGACCCAGCGGCCCTACCTGGATGCGCTCCGACGCCTGCATGAACGTCTGGACCACGACGCGTCGCCGGGAAACCGCCATCCGATCGATCCGCAAACGCTCACCGACATCGCGCCCTCCTTCAACCGAATCCTCTTCCTCGAGGCTCCCCCAAGGCTCGTGCAAGGCGCCATCAATCCGTCGATCGATCCCGAAGCCGTCGAGCGCCAGTACCACGCCAAACGTCCCGAGGTGACCTATATTGACGCTCTCTTAAACGACGCGGCGCTCGAGGCACTACGCCGCTTTTGCCGAGAAGCGACGATCTGGAAGAAGGACTACGAGAACGGGTACTGCGGCGCGTTTCTAGGAGACGGCTTCGCTTCTCCGTTGTTGTTTCAGATCGCCGACGAGCTCCGAGCGAGATTCCCTCGCATCTTCAAGCACCATCGTCTGACCCAGGCTTGGGCGTTCAAGCATGACAGTGCCCGGCGCGGATTGAACATCCACGCGGATGCGGCGGCCGTCAACGTCAACTTTTGGATCACGGAGGACGAGGCCAACCTGAATCAGGCGACGGGGGGGTTGGTGGTGTACGACAAGGAGGCGCCGCGGAGTTGGAATTTCAAGGAGTACAACAGCGACCGGAACAAACCAAAAATCTTGAACTGGCTGAAGGAGGCTGGAGCCCAGGCCATCACCATCCCCTACCGAGCCAATCGAGCAGTCGTCTTCAATTCAGATTTGTTTCATGAAACCGATGATGTCACCTTCAAAGACGACTATCTGAGCCGCCGCATCAACATCACGCTGCTCTACGGCTATCGCGCCCAATCCTGATGGTCGATCAGCCGGCTTTCGGCAAGACCATCCGCAGCAGCAGCCTCTCAAATTCCGCCGCCGGCATTGGACGACCGAAGAGATAGCCCTGCGCCTGATCGCAGCCTTCGGCCATCAGGATCGAGCGCTGCCTCTCGTCCTCGACTCCTTCCGCCAGCACCTCCAGCTGCAGGCTGTGGGCCATGGCAATGATGGCGCGGACGATCGGCACCGGTTGCACGAGACTCAACAGTTCCCGCACGAACGATTGGTCGATTTTGACCCGGTTGACGGGCAGCCGCTGAAGATAGCTCAATGAGGAATATCCTGTCCCGAAGTCGTCGATCGCCAGCTGCACGCCCATGGTCCTCAGTTGTTGCAGCACCGTAATTGACGTGTCGACATTACGCATGGCGATGGATTCCGTCAGTTCCAGTTCGAGGCGATCGGGCGCAAGACCCGTTTCGGCGAACGTGTCTTCGACCGCCTTCAACAACGTGCTGCCGTGAAACAACGAATTCGAGACGTTGATGGACACCCGGGGAACGGCAAGCCCCCGTTGCTGCCACGTCCGGTTCTGACGGCAGGCCGTTCGCAGCATCCATTCGTCGATCGTGCGGATCATTCCCGTATCTGAAGCGGCCTGGAGGAACTCGGGCGGAGCCAGCAGCCCCCGTTGCGGGTGCTGCCATCGCACCAACGCCTCAGCTCCGATGATCCGTCCGCTGCGGAGATCGATCTGCGGCTGGTAATACACGACGAATTCCTCGCGCTCCGTCGCGTGGCGCACTTCACCCTCGAGCCGCAACCGCTCATTGGCCGCCGCGTTCATGGCATTCGAATAATATTGGATGTTGTTCCGCCCCTGTTCCTTCGCGTGATACATCGCCGTGTCGGAATTCTTGAGCAGCACGTCCACAGATTCGCCGTCGGCAGGAAAAATGGCGATGCCGACACTGACCGTGACAAAAATTTCATGTCCGCTCACGGAAAAGGGCCGTGCGAGCGCTTCGAGAATGCGTCTGGCGACTTTGCTCGCATTCTGCACGTCCCGCAGATTAGTCAACAACACCGTAAACTCGTCGCCCCCGAGCCGGGCCAGCTCATGAGTCTGGACGCCGTCCGCCGTCCTGCCGATCGAATCACTGTGCCGGACCGATTCCGCCAGCCGGTCGGCCACATGCTTCAGCAGCAAATCGCCGATATTGTGTCCCAACGTGTCATTGATGACCTTGAAGCGGTCCAGGTCGAGAAACAACAGCGCCAGGTGATATTGATAACGGTGAGCATGCGCGATCGCCTGCGTCACGCGATCCTTGAACAAGACCCGGTTGGGAAGTCCCGTCAGACTGTCGTAATAGGCCAGCCGGTGGATTTCCCGCTCAGAGCGCTTCCGCTCACTGATATCCTGAGCAGTGCCCACGATGGTCAGCGACTTCAACTGGTCGTCGAAGACGGCCTCGGCCTGCAAGTTCACAATGAAATCGCTTCCATTCGGCAGCATGATCCGGTGATCGATGTCGCAGGGAGTCCGGTCGGTGAGAATGCGCTTCAACGCCTGGTCTACGCGCTCTCGATCTCCCGCGTCGACCGCTTGCAAGAATGCCTCGAGGGTGCCGCCGAAATCCTGCGGCCGTAACCCCATCAGCCGGCACAGCTCGGCTGACGCGGAGAATTGCCCCGTCTGGGGTTGCCATTCCCAATTACCGATTTTGGCGATCCGCTGCGCCAGACCAAGCCGGGACTCGCTGCGCAGCAGCGCATCCAAGGTCCGGCTCCCGCGCAGCATATACCGCACGCGGTGACTCAGAATGGTGTGATTCAGTGGCTTCGTAATAAAATCTGTCGCGCCATGCTCGTAGGCACCCGCGATCGCCTCTGCGTCGTCCATGCCGGTCATCATCAGGATGGGCACGCGGCTGCCTCCGACCGACCTGCGCAACCTGGAACAGGCGGTATATCCATCCATGACCGGCATCATGACGTCCAACACGATGATGTCGGGGCGGCGTAGAACAAATTGTTCGAGCGCCTGCTGTCCGTTCGAGGCTTCGCACACTTGGAGTCCGACCTGCTCAAGCGCCGAACGTATAAATGTTCTGACCAATTCGTCGTCGTCTGCGACGAGCACCGTTGCCGTTTTTTCCATTTTCTCCACGGATGTTATGTCCTCGTCCCTCGCGCCATCGCCCCACCCACGGTGGGGAACGAGCGTGGGCGTTCCACGCAGTCTGTCTTGCGCTCCGCCGAAGTCGGCGCAGACGCGCTGACTGCGATATCCTCAAGAAAGCCCTGTAAGCGTTTGTCTGCTCGCGAATCCTCCGCGGTCAGGGTAGCAAACCGGTTCCGAATCACCAGTTAATTCCGCTTTTCATACTGCCAGTTCTAGTGCAATTGCTAGATGCATTCAGTGGGCACATTGCCCATTCTCATTTGACCGATAAACCGAATATAATCAGGCAATTCCATCGGTGGAACAGTCGTTCACAAGGCTATGAGCCCGTCCGGCGAATCCACAACACGGTCTCAGGAATGGTTGATCGCGGCGATTGCCGGCATCACCATCGCCGTCTTTGTCCTCGACAGTTTTTTTCCGCTCGGTTTCGTGATTCCCGCCCTGTATGTCATCCCGATCATCCTGACCACCAGGGTCCGACGCCCAATGGCGCCGTTTCTCATAGCCGCTTGCACGACCGGGCTGACACTGGCGGGCATCTGGACGAATTGGACGTCCCCGGTTGTCCCGCTTCAACTCGGTCTTTTCAACCGCTCGCTGGTGATCCTCGCCGGTTGGATTGCGGCCACCATTATCTGGCATACCACGCAAAAACACGCCCGGCAGGAATTGGAAGCCCTCGTCGCCGCTCGGACGGCGGCGCTCTGGCAAAGTGAGAGCACACTTCAGAGTTTTTTCAATTCCACGGACTTGATGATGGGCGTGCTCGAGATCGTCGAAGACCGCCTTCTGATGGTGATCACGAACCGCGCGGCCGCCGGCGCGGTCTCCCGAGAGAGACGCTGAAGCGCTCCCGCCGGCGTTACGACTGGCGCCGGACGCACCGGAGTTCTGGATGCCGCACCTGGAAGCCGCCCGTCGGACGGGAAAAACCGTGCATGTGAAATACCAGATTCCGTCAACGCCGGATGCGGCGTTGTCTGAGCGGATTATGACGTCGGCGATCTCGTTTATCGGTTACAGCCCGCGCGGCAACGGGTTGTATGCCTGGATCGGAGAAGACATCACCGAAAAAATGCACCTCGAACAGACCATGGAGGCCAGTCGGCGGTCATTGGAAGTGAGTCAGGCCCAACTGCGCCAGCTGACCGCTCAATTGCTTTCGGCACAAGACGACGAGCGGCGCCGCATCGCTCGAGAATTACACGACGAGTTGAACCAGCGCGTCATCAGTCTGGCGTTCGATATCGACGATCAAATGCAGCAGTTCCCCGACCTCTCGCCAGCCGCCCGCACGACTCTTCAGCTCATTAAAAGCGAGGTGGCTGAACTGTCCGACCATTTGCGCGACCTGGCTCATCGGCTCCATCCGTCCGTTCTGGACGACCTCGGCATTACCAGCGCGCTGCGCGTATGCACTCACGATTTCGAACAACGGGAACAGATCCCCGTCCGCCTGACACTCGAAGAATCGGAAAGACCGATGGGCCGTCATCTGGCAGAATGTCTCTTCCGAGTGACGCAGGAAGCGCTGCGAAACGTTGCCAAACATGCCGGCGCCAAACACGTCTATCTGGAACTTACCTACCATGAAGATCACGTGCTACTTCAGATCGAAGATGATGGGCGGGGCTTTACAACGGGAGACCGGCAGACTGTTCAGCGGGGCTTGGGCCTGGTCAGCATGGGCGAACGGGTGCGTCTGCTGGAAGGTACGCTGATGCTCACGAGCGATCTCGGCAGGGGCACGCGGATATCGATATCAATTCCATTCACAGGAATATCGAATGAGCAAACCTCGCATCTTACTCGCTGACGACCACATGCTGATCCTCGATGGCCTGCGCCATCTTTTGGAACGTCATTACGATCTGGTCGGAAGCCGTTCAGGACGGCCACTCGGTCCTCAACACCGCGCGGCGCTTGCAGCCCGACCTGGTCCTGATGGACGTCGCCATGCCGGTGCTCAATGGGCTCCAGGCCGGCCAGCGACTACGCGAACAACTGCCGCACGTCAAGCTGCTCTATGTTTCGATGTACGCCGATACGCCCTACGTCGAAGAGGCCCTGCGGATCGGCGCATCCGGCTATGTACTGAAACGCTCGGGGTGGGAAGAACTGTCTCGCGCCATCGAAGCCGTCCTGGCGGGCAAGCAATACGTGTCTCCCGAACTGTCGGCGGCGCTCCAACAACCAGCCATCCAACCGCCCTCGCCGCCGGATGGCTCGATGCGCTCGTTGACGGAACGGCAGCGACAAATTCTTCGATTAGTGGCGGCGGGCTATACGGCCAAGGAAATCGGCCGGATGTTGCATATCACGTCCAAGACCGTGGAATTCCACAAGGGGCGGATGATGCGCCAGCTGCAGCTTCAATCAACCGTCGAGCTGGCGCGTTACGCCCTCACCCATGGTCTGAGCCATCCCTAGATCTGTTGGACGGGATCTTCCGGAGATACCTTTTGGTAGGGTTGCAGTTCGAGATGGGTGACCGTGTGTTGCAGACGCGCCCATTCTTCCGGTTCCAACGTCACGAATTCTACTCCGAACTGTTGGGCACGGCTCCAGCGGACGACGGCCTCCTGAATCTTCAGCGCAGGCTCGTCCTCTGATGGATGGATGCGAAGTTCCAAGGCTGTTCCGGGTTTGACTTCCGTCTGACTCTCCACGCGGCAGCCCCGAAGCGACAAATCCGTGATATTGCCGTCTCCTCCGACGATGTTCAGCGACGTAAAGGAACTACGGAACCGGACGGGAAACCGTGGATTCTTCCGTTGCTCCATGCCAGCCACCTCAGGTGATAAATGAACGGCTGGTCGTATTGTGCCAAGCCCGGCCCAATTCGCCACTGTTTTTGCAAAATCCAACCTACCCTTTGATATTACCGATCGGACGCAGCTCCGCGACCTTCTTCGTGATGCCGGCGCCTTCCACGGTCTCCACCACGTCGGAGATGTTCTTGTAGGCAAATCCCGCTTCCTCGGCCAGCCCGGACATGGACACCGCCTTGACCAGGATGCCGCGTTGTTTCATCTGCTGTTGCAGCTGCTCGCCGCGCACCTGTTTCTTCGCCTGGGCTCGCGACATGGTCCGTCCCGAGCCATGCATCGTCGAGCCGAATGTTTCATCCACGGCGCGATCCGTCCCGACCAGCAGATAGGATCCGGTCTCCATTGAACCGCCGCAGATGACCGGCTGGCCGGTCTGCCGAAACTCCGGTGTCAGCTCCATGCTGCCGGGGCCGAACGCTCGCGTGGCTCCTTTGCGATGAATGAGCAATTCGCCTTCAGGGTACCGCTCGACTTTTGCAATGTTATGGGCGACGTCATAGACGAGTTCCATGCCCAGTTCCTCCGCCGACGGGCCGAACACGGTAGTAAAGGCTTCCCGCACGTGATGGGTGATCACCTGCCGGTTGGCAAAGGCCATATTCGCCGCGCAATTCATCGCAGCGAAATAGTCCTGGCCCTCCTGCGACCGGAACGGCGCACAGGCTAACTGCTGATCTTTTACCGAAATGCCGTAGCGCCGCATCGCCTTTGCGAACACCCTCAGGTAATCGCTTGCCACTTGATGCCCAAACCCGCGGGACCCGCAATGGACCATGACGACGATCTGATCCTGGCCCGTAATCCCCAGCGCGGCGGCCGTCGCCGGATCGAAGATCCGGTCGTTCGACGCGACCTGCACTTCAAGGTAGTGGTTGCCCGATCCCAACGTACCGAGCTGATTGATCCCGCGGCTGACCGCCTGGTCGGACACGGTCGAGGGGTCGGCCGCTCTGATGCAGCCGCCTTCTTCGATGCGATCTAGATCCCCGTGCCAGCCGTATCCCTGTTCCACGCACCAGCGTGCGCCTTGCACCATGACGGCGTTGAGATCGCCGCGCGAGAGTTTGACGGATCCGCCCGCGCCGACGCCGGCCGGTACTCGGCGGAAGAGCTCATCCATCAAGCGTTCCAAGCGAGGCGTCACGTCCGCCAACGTGAGATCCGTGCGGATCAGCCGCATGCCGCAATTGACATCGTACCCAACCCCTCCCGGCGAGATGACGCCTTCACGCACATCGAACGCTGCCACACCGCCGATGGGAAATCCGTACCCCCAATGGCCATCCGGCATGCAGAGGGCATAGCGTTGAATGCCAGGCAGGCAGGCGACGTTGGTCACCTGGTCAAAGACGCCCTGATCCATCGACTGCAGAATGCCCGGCGTCCCATAAATACGTGCGGGCACGAGCATTCCGGATTTTTCCGACGTCGGGATTTCCCAGACTTCGTCGGTGATCCGGTTCACCTTCATGCCTGTATTCAATTGCATTCGCCCATCCTTACCCACCGATTGCTTCGCAATCGATTTCCCGAGACGCGCCCGCTATACATCGACGACCACTGTGGCCTTCCAGAGCGGGCCCTCCTGCATCCACCCTATAGAGATGTCTCGTAATGCCTTTCACATCATTGCGCAAGGTTTGCAGGGTATGATCAACCGGGGCGCCAATGAGAGAGGCCTCGATCTTCCACTGCCCCTTTTCGTGAGTCAGGCTTAGCGGCGCCTCGTGGAACACGACCCCGGCCGCATCCTTCCAATACACGATTTCCGACAACCACTCAACGAGGAGATCATCCAGTGCGGCATCCATCTTGACGATTCGGCGCTTCCAAGAGGCGCCCACGGTCTGCGGATCGGCCATCGTCTCGAGGAGAGCACGCGTGGCCCCTTGAAACAAGTCCTCAATCGAGTCGCCTTCAGCTTCGAACGCGATGTCGGCCAGAGCAACATCTTCAAGAAACCGGAAATCGTACGACATGGGGGACCTGCCAGAGAAACGGTACGGAAGTCCCGTCCGACATGCATGCGTGGTGCGTTCAGGACCTGAACGACGAGGGACCGTTGATGACAGTCCGGTGGAGCAGGCGATTAATCGAGCTCGAACGTCTTGGGATAATTCGTGAGGTTCCGGCAGCCGTCGGCGGTCACCAAGACCATGTCTTCGATCCGAACGGCGCCGAGGCCCGGATAGTAGAGGCCGGGCTCGACGGTAACGACGTGGCCTTCGAGCAGCAAGGAGCCCGTACGGCTGATGCGGGGGGCTTCATGGATATCCAGCCCGACACCATGACCTGTGCCGTGGAAATAGCCCTGCATGCGCCCGTTCACCAAGCCAGTCTTGTAGCCGGCCTTCTCGAACCGGTCGCAAATCCCCCGGTGAATCTTCATACCGTCGGCGCCGTCCCGGATTTTCGTGATGGCCTCTTCCTGTGCGTCCAGCACGGTCTGGTAGAGTCTCTTCAGTTCCGGACTCGAGGTGCCGCGGATCACGGTCCGCGACATATCGGCGAAGTAGCGTGAGGACGCCGACCGCGGGAAGACGTCGAAGATGATGCTGCGATGTGCCGGCAAGGGACCGCTTCCTTCATTATGCGGATCACAGGCCTGCTCCCCGCCCGCCACGATGGTATGTTGCGCGACGCAATCGCGCTCCATCAGCTTCACGTTGATGACCTTCTTGATCCGTTCCGAAGTCAGCACGCCGTCCTCCAGCCACAACTGTCCATGCTGGATCGTCGCCCGCCGCAGCACCTCATGCGCGGCGGAGACGGCGTCCTCGGTCGCCCGCTGCGCCTCTTCGATATAGCGCACTTCTTCCGCGGTTTTGACAACGCGCTGTTCGTAGAACGGGTCCGGTTTGGCATGCACCTGATAGCCGAGTTCCTGGAGCCGCGCACGCATGGCTGTACGGAAAGTTCGCGGGAACCAGCACCTGCTTGATCTTGGCGTCC
The DNA here is from genome assembly GCA_963824855.1 of uncultured Nitrospiraceae bacterium. Taxonomy (GTDB): domain Bacteria; phylum Nitrospirota; class Nitrospiria; order Nitrospirales; family Nitrospiraceae; genus Nitrospira_C. The sequence goes on along the minus strand of CAWGQP010000008.1, from coordinate 71,914 downwards.
CGCAGCACCACGTGCACAATGTCGACGCTGCCCGGCGTGGCCACGCCATGGTCCCTCGCGCGACGCTCGATCTCCGAATACGACAGGACGCGATCGACCGCGGCCTGGCTCTTGGCCCGATCCATCTCCAGATCGTTCATGATCATCAGGCGCTCGCCCTTGATCTCCAAATAAATGAAGGGGTCCGGCGCGATGAACTTGGTGGCGTGGTAGAGGTTTGAATCCAGCTCGCTGGCTGCGATGAAAACCGTGGCTTTATGTGCTTGTGACGGCGATCGAGACATGAGACGGTGGCTTACTCATTGGCATCCACACGAGTGGCGCTCACATACTTCTCGCCCGCCCGCCGGAATTCCATTGTGAGCCTTGTGGCGGAATGTAGCATGGGGTCCGCGGAGGGTCAAGGAACAGCCGGACCAGATTCCGCAGGAGGAATGGAGTCTTTCGACACCGTCTTGTTCTCATCCGGCGTCACCAAGTCAATCGGGAGCATGACCGTGTTCTTCAGCAAATCGACCGCCAACTGGGCGAGGCCGGTAACGCCGGTGGCAAAGGACTTCATCGGCAGGTAGGTGACCTCGGGATCTTCGATGGCTCCCTTGACCGCAAACATCGCCGTCGCAACCCCTTTGCGTTCGCCCGCAAACAGACGCCCAAACAACGGGATCGTCTTCAAAAACTGCGAGTACGATCCGAAGGGACTCACGGCCCAGACCATATCCACCTGATCGGTGGGGAGATCGTAGTTGCCCGCCGCGGTGATTTTTACGATCGGGCTGTCGATGATGAGATTCTCGGTTTCAAACAGGCCGTTGCGGATTGTGACGGTCGCCGTGATCCTGTTATAGGGCAGTCCTTCCTTCTCCAGATCCACCTTGCCTTGCAGCACGGCCGGCAGGTTCAAGATGCTGATGATCTTCCAGATGGCACGTTCCTCCGACTTGAAGATCCGGCCGTTCTCAAGCAGAAGATCGGTCTTGCCGTTGAGGGTCGGATAAATGCCATGTGGGTTGCGTCCGTGCCCGCGCACGGTTCCGGTCATGCGAGCTTCGCCGGTGACGCCTCCTTGTTTCGAGCCGGCCAGCCGATAGATGTCCTCGACCAGCAGCCCGGTCGCACGCAACGAGATTTCAGCCTCGGCGGGCTCTCCGCGCGGCAACTGGACGACCATTCGGCCAGCGATGTCTCCGTTGGTGGACTGTCCCGACAACCGGTCCAGATCGAGGACGCCGTCCTGGATGGTGAGTCGCGCGGAAAGGGCGCCGAACTTCAGATGCTTGTAACGGCCTCGCGCGATGGAAGCAGTCGCCTGGACCTTACTGGTCGCCGCCAGCCATTCGAGCAGATCCCGGATGGGCGCACGCTGCCCTTTGGGAATCAGGAGATCAATGTCCATCTGGTTGGACTCCATTTTCGCCGTGATGGCGGGTTTGGTCGTCCAATTGCGCATGGTCCCTTCGAGCGTGAGGTCACTATCCATGAGGCGGAACGAGAGACGCTTGAGCTCGGCCGTATCGCGCGCCAACAGCAGCCGTACGTACAGATCCTGGATCGGCCCGCCGGTCCCCTTCACCGTCATTAATCCGTTGCTCAGCGCCAGCCAGCCGGTGGTTTTCCACGTCCGCCAATCTCGATCTTTTCCCTTGATGTCCAGCGAGAGTTCGAGATTGCCTGCTTCGAAGCCCCCTTTGGCAATCCACTCCGGGACCGTCGACAACGAGACCGTGCCGGTCGCGAGGGCGGCGTCGATGAGGAACTTGTCGCCGAGTTGGATTTTCCCTTTGATGGGCAGGCGGAGCGGCGGCGCAGAGAGTTCCACCCGGCTCAACGTCACCGTCTTGGCCTGAAGAATATCGCCTTCGAACGCGATCGTCACCGGCGCGCCGGTCGGTTTCTCAAGGACATTGGGAATGGTGACCCTGGACTCCGTCAATCCGACTTCTCCGCGCAAATGCGGCTGTGCCCGTGGCACCTGTGACCACGACGATGGCGCTGGCCAATCCTTCTATCGCGCCCTGGGGCAGAGCTTTGGTCGGCAGGAGCTGCGTCATGTGCACGGCGTCTCCGCTGACGCGAACCGCCAGGTCGCGAAAGACGCTCCCGCTGCCGCCGGTGATGCCGCCTTGCACCTGGACGGTCAGATCGCCGAGATGCGCCGTCACCTGATCGAACTGGGTCTCCCCTTCGGCCAAGACAAAGCGGCCTTGCAGCGCCGTCAACCGCTCGGGCAAAAACGCATTCGTCAGGTTGACGTGCTGCGCCTTAATTTCGCCGCCGGCGAAGGTCACCGCGGTCGGCGGGCCGACCAGGCGAAAGACCGGCATGGCCATGCCTTCGACGTCTCGCGAGGACGCCAGCACACGGGACAACAGCTCGGACTTGACCGTCGTGGCAAGAAACTGCAGGAGATCGGCCGCCGCCATCGTGCCGCTGATTTCCATCTCCACCCAGGGCCCTTGCTCGAGAAATGAGAGCTGGCCCTTGCTGTCCGCCATGTGAATCGTCCCGTACAGCCCGCTCAGCTTGGACATACGAATTCTTCCCGCTTCCACGATGATCTGCGCGTCCAGGTCCTTCGCAGGCACGCGGCTTTGGCCGAGCAGGGCCTCTCCCTTTTGCAAGTGGAACTCTCCCGTGACCGCCAGTTGGGGACCACCCACGGAGGAGCCGGTCACGGTGGCTGACACCACTTCGACGACGCCCTTGACCTGGCGTTCTTCCATGATTGAGGGGAGTTGCGGATGGATCCAGACCGGTGGAATCTTTGAGGCCAAGTCGCCGATCTGGATCGGAGAAGACGAAAACGTCACGGCAAAGGTCGGCTGAGGCGCGAGCAGTCCGGAGAGGCTGGCCTTGCCGGTCACGACAAGCTGGTCCATGTTGCCAGTCAGATCCGAGAGCAGCACGTCGTACCCGGCGACGCCGGGAAAGATCTTGACGGAGCTGCGGGCGTTCACACGCCCCTGCAATGAGTCCGGGACCGGCCGCGGACCGAAGAAATCCGCTGCATCGCGGAGACTCAAATTGGCCGTCTCCACCAGCCCGTCAAATTGAATCGGAAAGGCAAGCCGCTTGGCCTCCTCGATGGCCAGCGTCTGCTGCTCGGCTTTCCGAAAGGTGCCCGACAAGGACAGCGCGGAAAGCCCCTGGGCGCTGTGGTGCGACGCGGAAAAGTGAAGATCCGCCTGCCCGCGCTCGAGAAAAATCTCCAACGCGGCTTCAACGGACTGCAATTTCAGCGTCCGAGGGCCGTCTGGCCGTGCTTCATCGATGATGACGACCGTGCCGTTCACCAGGGTCGCCTCTCGAATGCGGAAGATTCGAGTCAGCATCTGCAGCGCTTCCTCGTCGCTGGCTGGAATGGGCCCGTCTCGATCCTGCAGGTTCCAATGCCCAGAACGGTCTCGGCGCAGCGTCAGCATCGGCTCTTCAATGAGGAGCCGTTTTCCGACCACCTGTTTCCGCAACAACGGCACAAGGCGCAGCACGAGATCCAGTTTCTTCGCCGACAGCAGCACCCCTTCCTGGTCGCGATCATGGATCACGATCTGCGTCATCTCGAGGCGGATCGTGGGAAACAGCACGAGCTTGACGCGATGGACATCGATCTTGCGGCCGAGGTTCTGCTCGAGCTGGTGAAGAAAAAAGTCTTTGAGATAGTCTTCGCCGGTCAGGTACGGAGAAAACCAGAGGAAGGCGACGCCGCCGATCACCAGCAGTGCAATAAGGGCGACGACCACTCGTGTTAGGGACACCTCAACATCTCCGCTGTGAGCCACCGACAGGCATCGCCTGTTGACAATATTCGGACCGCATCGGGACGAACGCCTGAGGGAGCGCGTCCCGCATGAGAGGTGAATCGGTGAGCAGATTGTTTAACAGCCCGAGCCTCATCTTACCGAATCAGTCCCGTGAAAGCTAGAAAGCCCGCGAACCAACAGGGGATTTTGACGTTTGCGCTTTCGAATTCTCCTGGTGACCACGCCGAAGACCCGTTATAATCGCCGCGGCTTCTCTGTATCTGCGCTCTCATCGTGACTAAGTCGGACCGCACGCGTTCACTTCACTGGCTGATCCTCGCCCTGCTGTTCGGCACGAGCGTCGTCACCTACATCGATCGAGTGAACATTTCCGTCACCGCGCGTCAGATGATGCCGGCCTTTGGCCTGACGCAGCAGCAGATGGGCTGGATCTTTTCCGCCTTCGTCACAGGCTACGCCTTGTTTCAAATTCCCGGCGGATGGCTTGCGGACCGCTTGGGCGCCAGAGTCGTGCTCACGGGTGCCTTGATCTGGTGGTCGGTCTGCACGGCCCTGACGGCGTTTGTCGCGGCCTCGCCATTGGCCGACATGATCGGTATCGTCGGCGCGCTGGTGCTCGTACGATTCGCCTTGGGGCTGGGCGAAGCGGTGGCGCTGCCCTCGTTCAATCGGGCCGTCGCCAATTGGATGCCGCCGGACTCCCGTGGCCTGGGCATCGGCATCGCGATCGGCGGAATCGGCTTGGGTTCGGCGCTGACGCCGCCCATAGCGGCATGGGTCATGGTGAATTGGGGATGGCAAACCGTATTTTACCTCTCGGCGGCACTGGGCCTGGTGATGGGGCTACTGTGGTGGATGCTTGCCCGCGACCGGCCCGATCAGCACCCCTGGGCGTACGACTCCGCTGCTCTCACACACGACGGTGAACGGTCCGACCGCGGGCCACAAGCGTTTCTGGATGTCGCTCCTCAAAAACCCGAATGTCTGGTGGCTGGTATGTAGCTATAGTTGCCTGGGCTATGTTGCATATGTGTACCTCTCCTGGTTCTATCTGTACCTCGTGAACGTCAGAGGATTCGACGAGCTCCAGGGCGGACTCTATGCTTCGGCCCCCTTCTGGGCCATCCTGATCGGCTGCCCTTTGGGCGGCTGGGCCACAGACCGATGGGCCGCCACGCAAGGTGTGACTCGCGGACGGCTCCTGGCAGGGATGTCGGGAATGGCAGGCGCAGGCTGCGCTATTTCAGCCGGGGCGTTTGCCGATTCCTCACTCGTGGCGATTGGAAGTCTATCGGTGGGGGCCGGTTGTCTGTACTTCGCCGTCGGGGCCTATTGGGCTTCTACGAGCGATTTGTCCAAAACCCATGCCGGCGTCTTATCTGGGCTGATGAATACGGGAGCCAACCTTGGTGGAGCCCTTTCTCCGAGCCTGACTCCTTGGATGGCCGCCCAATGGGGTTGGCCGATCGCGCTCGCCGTCGCCGGGGCGGTTGCCCTTGTCGGCGCGCTACTCTGGCTCAAGATTGATCCCGCAAGAGCGTTGGACGGTTAATTCACGGCCATTGCCTCCTGGCGCACGCCCTTGGTAGATTCGTCCGATGACGATGGAATTCAAAAAAATCGATCCCCGCGTGACGATTACGACGAAGTTCGGCGAGATCAAGATTCGCTTTTACCCTGAAGACGCCCCGCGTCACATTGAAAACTTCATCAACCTCATTAAGATGCAGTTTTACGATGGCACGACCTTTCACCGGATCGTCCCCGGGTTCATCATTCAGGGCGGCGATCCGCTGAGCAAAGAACCGGATCGGCTCAGGCACGGCTCGGGTGGTCCCGGCTACTGGCTGAATCCCGAACTGAGTGATCGCCCGCACAAGCGCGGAGCCATCTCGATGGCGAAGACACCACGCGACGGCTCGAGCACGCGTGATTTCAACGACAATGGCTCGCAGTTCTTCATTTGTCTGGCAGACAACAGCGGGCTGGATCGAAGGTACAGCGTGTTCGGCGAAGTCTTTCGGGGGATGGAAATCGTGGACAAAATCGCCTCGGTTGCCCGCGACGAGTACAACAATCCTCTCGAACCGATTCCGATAACGATCACGGTGAAAGAGTAGGTCAAAATCCCACCGACGTTTTCCACCAGGCTGCTCAAAAAGCTCTTCCAGCAAGGCCGCAAGGAGCGAGGACCACGAGGCGTACTGTATCTAGGTACATCGAGTGGTTCGAGTGACAGAGAACGAAGTTCGGGAAAGGCGCGTCCCGGCGCGCCGGGGCGGGTGGGTGAGAAGAGCGTCTGTTTTCAGCAGCCGTTAAAAGAAGGCCATGCTGGCATACGTGACCGTCGAGTTGTACTGATCGGTGATGCCCCGGTCATAACGCAGCACCTGCCCCTTGTCGGCCTGGATCAGCCGCAGCAGGCAATAGATGGGCGAGAATCCGGAAATGCGCCTCTGGTCCTTTTCTTTTTGGATATAGCCCATAAACTCTTCCGGCTTGAGATCCTCCACGTACTTCAGCATTTCAAGGTCGTACTGCATGGTCCGGTGAAAGGAAAAATCAGTCGGCGGCGCTTTATCCCCGTAGCGCATGCCCAGGTGGGCCAACTCGCCGGCGGCAATCACGCAGGCCGTTTTGCCCGATGCCGTAATCGCCTCACGCAAAGCCGCCAAGAACCGGTCGACCGACGCCCGCACGGACGGATCATTCAGGCTCATCGCGGAAAACGATGAAAGGACCGGCACGATCGTGGCTGCGCTCGTTGCCCCTGTATTGGTTTGCACAAACGGCAGCTGAAACTCGATCGCGTGCTCGGACAGATGGGCCAAATCCTCTGAAAAATATTCCGGCACGAGCGCCTTGAGCCGGTCTACGATGGCACGGTCCGCCGGCACGACACCCAGCGGCGTCTCAAAATCCTTGTCCGTTAATGCAAAGGGCTGCTCGAGTCCGGCATGGGCCGTGCCGATGATGATGAGCACATCCGGCTGTTGAGCTTCCTGCAACTCCTTATACGCCCAGGCATAGATCGGCCCCGCCTGCTTGAGATCATAGGTCGGGGCCACCAACCCTTTGATCGCCTTGCCCTTATTGGCCGACGGCTTGAAATCCGGCCCTTCCTTCGACGAAAAAAATCCATCGATCTGCTTTTTGAGCTGAGCCCTGTCCGCTTCGTAGCCCTTGCCGGCAAAGACGGCAGGACGCACCGGGGCCTGCCGGTAGGCGGCACGGGCCTGTTCCTTGGCCCCTTCGGTGAGGTCGCCCTCGAGGAACAGTTTGGCTTCAAGGTCTAGGACCAATTGCTCCACCTTGTCGGGCATCAGAAACTCGCCGAAGCGCTTGAGATAAAGCCCGCCGATCTGTTGGAGCGAATGGTCGCCATCGAAATGTTGGATGATAAAAAAATAGTTGAGCGGGAGGACGAGTTTCTCCTTGCTGAGGCCGCTGGGATCCCAGAGGACCACGTACTGCTCCTCGCCTTCCTTTACGGGGGAAAACTGGAGATTCCTCAAGACAGGGTATTGCTTGGGATCTTTGGCCGTGCCTGTACTCATGGGTGTTGGTGGAAGCAAAGACGGCATTCTAACGAACCGGTTTCCTACCCTGCAACTGTCCAGGTGCGTGTGTGATTGGTTCACATGCGGGGCAGGCTATTCCGACTGTGACGGGGCGTTCGAGGCCCTTCGACCCAAAAGAAACAGCGCTACGACGGTCAGAATGAGCAACCACCATGTCGGATGGCCGTAGGAGGCATCGGAGAACTCGATAAGATCCGTCAATCGGCCGATCAAGAGCGACATGCGGGCCATGACGGTGTATCCGAAGGCTGCGCCGAAGGCGATCATCAGAAAGACGATGCCGGTCCTGGCCACCACTTTACCTGGACCGCTGTGCTCGATCGAGAAGAAGAAATAGAACAGGACGGAACTGACGCCGATCAGGATAATAATGGCGTTGAGATTGCTCGCTGGATTGAGCAGGTTCATCGAAAACGTCAGGCCGTCTCCGCCGGCCATGGAGAGCAGCGGCCTGACGGTATCTTCGATCTGCTTCAGGATGAACGATGAAATGGTTCGTGGAATGGCCAGGCCGGATCCGAGGCCGACGATGAACGCGAAGGCGTACCGCGACATCCAGGCCGCTTTCGGCACGTAGCGCGTCAGCATCAGCAAGCCGATGGCCACCGGAATCAGCAGCGAGATTTCCCCCTGCTCGGCGATCGGCTTGTAGATTAAATGCACGATCACGGAATCCCACGTCTTGACAATCGTGTACCCGACCGACACTCCCACATAGAGATGCTCGGCCAGCTTGAACAGCGGATTGTCTTTGTACAAGAAGGAGAAGATAAATAACGTTAACCCTGTCGCCATCCACGCGCCGAAAGTGGTTGCATCCATCTCACAGTCCCCGCTTCACGATTGTCTCTGGCCTTGCTGGTGCCGAAGCGAAAAGTAGAAGAGATTGCAGATCGCGACGAGGACGATGATGGCAAAATGGGTCGCCGACTGCGCGTCCATGCCGGCCACCGCACGGCCCTTTTGTCCGATCAGGCTCTCATATTCCGCTGCGCCGCGTAACCCGCCGATCAAACCGTTGATCTGCCCGCTCCGCAGCAGCGGGTAGAGGCCCGGCGCGATCACGCCTGTGCAGCCGCCGCCCAGTTCGAACTTGTATTTATCCTTGCCGAAGACGTACCAGGCCTCAATGCCGGGATTGCCGGCTCCGAGGCTGATCGCATATGCGACATCCTTCAGACTCTGGACGCCCTCCAACACCGGAATGCCCTTCGTTGCCTTCCCGCCATAGTCGCTCGGAAACGCCGTATACAGATCCTGGCCCATGTTGATGATGACGGCCGTGCCTCCGGGACTCCAGCCGAGAAAGACATAGTCCTTGCCATTCTCTTTGCCCATCTCTTGGGCGACCTGCGTCAACAGCTGATCGGCCATGCCGGTGCCCGACACCCAGAGCGTCATCGCAACGACCCGAAGATTTTTCCTGAACGCATGACGCAACAAGGCGATGGCCTGGGGATGCAATTCCGGCTTGGATGCGGGGTCAAAATCGATGGACAGCAGAAACACCGAGCGCTCGGGCAACGCCTCCATATAATCGTAAATGCTGCGCACCTCCGGTGAAATCTTGATCGCCAGCCCGACGGGATACAACAGCGGCAGCAGCGTACAGAGGCCGATCACCAGGAAGATGATCCGCCGGTCGATCTTTAGCATGCGTTCGGAGAACGTCATGCGAGTCATCGTTACTCCTGACGCATGAATGCGTAGGTGGCGGAGCAGGGGATGTCTCATCGCTTGCGCATGCACGCTGAGCGCCTAACGATCCGCAACTTCACTCTTTTCCTCCGCCCAGATAAGAGCGTTCGACGCCGAAAATAATCTTGAACGAGAGCGCGATGGTGCCGAGGCTGACGCCGATGAGAATGGCCCGGCGGACCGAGGCGTTGAGCACGTTGAAAATCCATTGAGAGACATCGCCGCTCAACGGAAGCAGATACTCACCGAGCGGTACGCGGCCCATCATGACGATCACCGCTGCCACCAGCAGCACGGCGGCCTCGCGGCTTCTTGCGCGGAACGACCGGTAGGCCGCAGAGGCGATGAAGAATGCCAGGATGGCGAACATCGTGCCCTGCAAAGGCACCATCATGAAGCTATAGACCCAACCGAACGCCGTCATGGTGCCGTCGAGACTCTCTTTACCATTCGCCCACGACGCCGGCGATGACCGTCACGAGCATGCCGCCATAGAGCACGAGGCTGTACCCCCATCCGGCTTCCTGCCGGCGAATCTTGACGGCGTGCTGATGGAACAAACTCGAAACGCCGAGCACCAGGGCAAAGCCGCCGATGATTTGCAGCCACTTCGTGGCCGAGGTCAGCAGAAGTTCGGACGAGGGATGAGGGACATAGTATTGCCCGGCGAACAGAAGCCCCGTGATCATCGTGATCAGCAGCGGCAGCCGGCGGCGGAGAAAGATCATTTGAGGTCCTTAAAGAGGTCCAGAAACAGCTGCGGCCACGCGCCGCCGGTGGCCACCCCGACCGTCGCGAGCAGGGTGCCGATCAGAATCACGCTGAGGATGACCGCTTTGCCGATGTCCTGGCCGCGGAGCGTGCCGATTTGAATCGGTTCCTTGGACAGATAGGCGCTGGCCGCGTAGAGTTCCTCGCCGATCAGCGTGTAGTCACACGTGGTCACGAAGAACGGCAGCTGGTGATCGGAGTCGGTGCCGGCGATTTGGATCGCTCCCGTGCTGGCGCCGGTTTCGGTCAACAGCAGCGATTCGGCAAAATACGACCCCATGAAAAAGTTGGCGGCGGGCTTTTTACGCAGCATGATGCCGTCCACGGCCGCGGTGTAGCTGAATTGGTCGGACGTGATGAAGAAGTTCGAGTCCTCCTTGAAGAGGTCGGGCTTGCCCGCCTCCAGATAGGCCTGCTTGGTGATTTCCTGACAGACCGCCATCGTAATGGGATCGCGGTGGGGAACCATCAACTCCGTCTCATAGGAAGCCGTCCGCTTGGCCACCCGCCCGAGGATGACGGCCGCCGCGATCGTCGACGGATCGCTCATGTCATGGGCGCCCGTCAGATAGAGGATGGGCTTGCCCAACTCGGTCGCGCGTCCAATGGCCTCATCGACGGCATCCAGGCCGGGAATGCGACGCAAAAAGATGTTGTTCCGTTTCGCGTGGCTGATCGTGTAGAAGACGAGCGCGCCGAAACCGAGGGCAAGAATCAAGTTGTTGAGCTGGTTCCAATTGAACCAATTGGCGTGAGGGGTTCGCCTGAAGCAGGGGTCCGACGGCCCGCTCGTCGCCTTTGCGCATGGCGACTGTGACCGGATAGGCGGTGCCATCCTTGAGTTCGACGCCCTTGCCGTTCCTGATCACATACTGATGCCATGTCGGGTCGGCAGCTCTTGTCCACCAGGCGCCCTTGGCATCTTTGACGTAGCGGGTGTTCGCCGGAAACTCGGCGATGACCTTGAGCGAAGCCGGATCGTTGGCGCCGGGCTCACCAATGAGGACCTGATACTGCCCGTCGGCACTGTCGGAGGGACTGGGAGCCCAGACGACGGTCAGGCTCCCGCCGCCGTCATTCGGCGTATCGATGACTTGAAGACCGGCAGGAGCGGTAACGGCAGGCTGAGCCAGGAGGGTGGCCTCCGGATTCATCCACAGCAGGACCCAGAAGACAATGAGTGGCTAGTCGGACGACGCGATAGGCTCTCACCCCTCGATCACCTCGATGTTGGTCCTGGGAATGACGGCTCTCGCTCCGTCGGCAAATGTGACCTCCAGCACGCGCACGTCGCTCTCGGTGGGAATCCTGGCCAGATCGGACGGCAGCGCGGACACCTCGCCGATCTTCCCAAAGAGCGGATCCCGGATGATCCGGACCGAATCCCCCAGCCGGATACCTGTTCGCTGGACATCCGCTGGCACATCGGCTGATGCCGCCGCGCGGGGAATGATGATCTCAGGACGAATCACCCCGGCCCTGATCTGTGTCGCGCCGGAGATCGAGGCTTTCTGTCCTGTGTGGGCAGACAGCAGCCGAAAGGTCTTGGAGGCCATTGGGATCGTTCCAAATCCCTCGGTGAGAATCAGCGTAAAGCCCACCTGCTCGGTGCCGGTGATCGCCACCCCAAGGTCATACCCCAGGAGTGCGCGCAGATCCTTATCATGAATCCCGCCGACAACCAAGCCCGCGATGCCGAGTTCTTTGGCCTTGGCCATCGTCTCTGCCGGAAGAAAGGAGCCTCCGACTACGATCTTTCCCTTCATGTCCGGTGTCAGATGTCCCGGTCCCAGCGGTTCGTCGGGTGACGCCACCGCCACCAGCAACTCGCCCCAGACCTCCCCGCCGATGCCGAAGATGCCCTGCACGAAGCTGCAGGCGGCTTCCACCACGACGCCTTGGCGAGGGATCGTCTCGACAACTGTGCCGTCGATATAGGCCAACAGATTAAGCACACGCGGCGGTTCCCGCAGCAGCACCTGTCCGGTCACTTCGGACAGCGATTCGATCGTTCCCGCGACCGGAGAGCGGATCTCGGTTTTGAACCACTTGATCAGCGGCTTATTTTCCGCGAGGATTTCGTCCTTCTGGACGGCATCGCCCTCTTTCTTGACCAGGTAGTCCTTAATCTCGTCCGGTGCGATGCTGAGTTGATTCGCGAGATTGATCGGATAGACTTTCCCGGGAAGTTCGGCGCGGGCCACGGCCTGATCCGACCGGACACGGTCGCCCACCTTGACCAGCACCGTCCCGGGCAACGGCAAGAGCCGCCGGCGTCTCACGACCGTGCGATCGGCAACCGTCAGTCCTGGGGTATAGGAATGCGCCATAGCAAGTTGCTGAAAAAGCCCTCTAGCTTCGTTCTCAGTCGCTTAGAACCCTCGACGTACCGGTCTTGCTGGAGGCAAAGCACTTATCCGCTCGCATGTGATCGAAGCGAGCGGTTCAAGCAAAGCTTGGTATGTACCTCCTCGGGTCCTTCACTCCTTGCGGCCTCGCTCGAGAGCTTTTTGAGCAACTTGAACACATCTCAGCGAGCAGTTCATGCCTATCCCTTCGGATATAAATCCACTGCATCGAACCATTTGTTCAATGCTGCGACCCGCGCAGACGGCTCAGCCGGCAATTGAAGCGGACGGCCACGCCCATCCAGCAGCAAGCCGACCACTCCGCCCAGCACGTCTCGTGTGACCGGTGCTCCGGGTCCAGCCCCCGCATCGACGGACTTGGCCGGATGCATCGTGATCGCGGCCTTCGCGCCGGGCTCCAGCGGATAATAGCTTGAGGTCGCCGAAGAGCAGCCGATCCTTCACGGTTCGGCCGTCGGCGAACGCAATGGCATACTCTGCACAGGTCTCGCCGTCTTTCCCCTGGCCGATCGGCGCGACGCAGGTGCCCAGATAGATCATGCAGTCACGCACGAAGACATCTGTCGCGGCTTTCTCGTTGATGGTCGAAAGCACGCCGAGATGCGGCATCATGAAAATGCTGTCGACGGACAGCATGGTACAGCCCACTGGCTCATAGGCATCGACCATCATCAGCATGGACTGGATGCGGCGGGGGGCATGCGAGAGAATGCCGCCGCTGCCGACGATCAAATTCAATTTCCGCATATCGATCAGCGTGCGGCCGGACGTCTGTTGCTCGAAGACATCGGAGATCGTACGCTCCTGCTGAACGCCCTTTAAGCCGGTGGCCAGCGATTTATGATGGATAAGCGCCAACCGCAAGGCCTCGCGGGCAATGGCGTGCTCGATCTGCAACTCGTCAAGCGTCTGCGGAATCGTCGTGGGCCGGATCATTTTGTTCTTGATGCGGTTTCGAAGCGTCTGCTCGTCGATCGTAAAGGGCACCCAACGCATGATGTTGGCCAGTTTGGCCTCGGCCAGTACGTTGGAAATACTGTAGGACATGCCGAGATTCGCGCTGACGGTCCGGTTAAAGACCCCATCAAAGACCGAAAACACGTCCGTCGTTGCGCCCCCGATGTCGACGCCGATCAAGTTGAGGTGCTCACGCCTCGCAATGGTTTCCATGATGAGACCGACCGCGGCAGGAGTCGGCATGATGGGGGCGCCCGCCATGTCGATCAGCTTCTTGTATCCCGGGGCCTGCTGCATCACGTGCTCGAGAAAGAGATCATGGATCTTGTTCCGGGCGGGAGCCAGGTGTTCCCTTTCCAGCACGGGCCGGATATTGTCCGTGACCTCCAAGGCTGTTTTGTCGCCCAGGATTTTCTTGACCTGTGATTGCGCATCCTTGTTGCCGGCATAAATCAGCGGCAGCTTGTAGGTCACGCCGAACCGTGGACGCGGCTCGGCAGCGGCGATGTACTCCGCCATCTCGACGACGTGCGTGACGGCGCCGCCATCGGTGCCGCCCGACATCAGAATCATGTCCGGCCGCATCGAGCGAATGCGCTCGATTTTCTCATGAGGCAACCGGCCATCATTGGAAGCCAGCACGTCGATCACGATCGCGCCGGCGCCCAGCGCCGCTCGCTGCGCACTTTCGCCCGTCATGTTCTGCACGACGCCGGTCACCATCATCTGCAGCCCGCCGCCGGCGCTGCTGGTGGAGATATAGATATCGACGCCGGTCTGCGCATCCCGGCAAGGCGTGATGATCTGATCACCGTCGAGAATTTTACGCTTGGAGAGCTCCTCGATTTCCGCGATCGCGTTCAATACCCCGCGGGTCACGTCCTCAAACGGCGCCTCCACCGTCGTCGGCGCCTCCCCCCGGTACGTCTGGCGGTATTCGTCGCCGACCTTTTCGATCAAAATGGCCTTGGTCGTCGTGCTCCCGCAATCGGTCGCAACGATCACGTTTAAGGGACGGTCGGTCTTAGGCGGGACGGAGGCGGCAGCCGTCATCGAGCCGATGCCCTCTGCATCGACGCTTTGGTTTCAATGAGGGCGATCAGCCGGGAGACGATATCCCGGCGTTCGAGCAGGCGGGCAAGCCGCTCCATGTCCTTGCCGTCGAAGGCGCATTCGATGATGGGGGTCAGCACATGGAGCGCCTGGCTTCCCAGGAAGTTCATAGGGCCCATGGACTCGAGAAACATCGCGGCCGGAGCCCCCATCCCACGCTTCACCAGCGCATCGGCGATGCGCTCCATGAACTCTACATCATCAGTGCTGAGCGCCGAGGTGGCCGGTTCCGTCGCAAAGGCATGCCTGACGCCGTTACACAGCTGGCGTAGTCGGTTGGTGAGATGGTCCTTGGACAAGGGGCGCATAGGGCTGATCTGACAAGCGAAACGGAGGTTGGGGCATTATAAGAAGCGGCCGTAGAGGAGTCAATTTTACGGCCGTCCTTGACCGGCCTCCGGACCGGGTTGGGTGAGGAACGCATCGAGCATCGGCGCGAGTTTTTCGAACCAGCGGTCCGCCATGTGCGAATCGCCGATGGCATTGGGATGTGTGCCATCGTAGTCATCGTGGAGGGATCGAATCCAGTATTGATCGACGAGGACGACCGCGACTCGGCCGGCAAATTCCCGTTCAACACCGCAAGAAGGGACACCGGTCTTGGCGATTAGTTGCGCCAACAGGATCGTATGCGGGTTGACCGTCCTCAGGACGTCGATAATGCCGCCGATGTCGGAGCGTACTGGCGACACTTTGCCCTTGGGAGAGATCGTTGGTTCCGATAGCAGAATCCGGAGACGCAGCGTGCCCAGGCCTGGATCACGGCCCTCCACCCGATGCCCTTCGTGGTCCATGTCGAAATCAGGGTTCGCCGGCGGGCCATTCCCGACGCCATTTGGGAACCGACAAATCAATGTGATACCCTGGTCGAGCAACAAGTGCCAGAGATAGTAGCGGTAGCTGTTGAGCCCCTTGGTCGATTCCGTGATGGAATCCCCCAGCGGCATGATCTTGACGGTGGCATTGGACCTCTGGGGAGCGGCGGGACTTGGGTTATCCGCTTGGGAACCGCAGGCCGCCACTGATCCGAAAAAGAGAACGAAGACGGCCGTGAGGCGGACGCACCATCGATGCTGAGTGAAACGGCGATCAGGCATTGGTCAGGGAAAATAAGGGGAGGCCACTCCGCTCTGACTCTCGGCGTTAACGGTGTTGGTTGTTTGGAGATACTAGGGAAATCGAGAGAGGGCGACCGACGGGGGCAACGGACTCTACGTAGCCAAGGTCTTTTGGCCGATCTTTCCCTCCGTCCCCTTCCACAATCGCACGATATTGTCCTTGTGTTTGATCCAGATCAGTGTGCTGACGACGATCGCGAAAATCAGAAATTCCTGCCGTTGCTCATTGACGATGGCGACGACAGGAAACAACCCGAAGGCGGCCAGCGCGCCCCCGGAAGAATAGCGCCAAATGGCGACCGCCCCCAGCCAAATCAGCAGCAGGAGAGCGCCGATCGACGGCGACAACCCCAGAACAGAACCCAGGGCGGTCGCGACACCTTTGCCTCCTTTGAAGGCCAGGAACGGGAAAAGATATGGCCGATGATCGGCGACAGCGCCGCAAGCATCATGAACGACTCCGTGTGAAGCCATTGCATCGCCGCCCAGCCGATGAGCCATCCTTTTCCCATATCGCCCAGCAGCGTCAGCACCCCGGCCTTTGCACCGGAAACCCGCAGCACGTTGGTGAACCCCACATTCTTGCTTCCCACTGCGCGGGGATCGGGAAGATTGAGCGCTTTCGAGACGACGATTCCAAACGGAATGGCGCCAAGCGCATAGCCGAGCAGCACCAGCAGCAGACAGAAGAGTTCTTCTTCCATCATCAGGGAAATCGTGTGAAGGAGTGACGGAGAGACCTACGGGGAGGCCACGCGGTTCGCATCTTCTACAGGCCCTTGGCGATCACTTGTTTCCAGAAGCTCCACACGTAGAGGCCGCCGGATAGATATCCCAGCACGAGCGACAGGTACAGCGTCACGCTGCCGGCCAGATGCAGATTGCCCAGGTCCGAAAGCGCCGTGCCCTCGAGGATCAACATCGTGATCGCCACGACCTGCAAGGCCATTTTGTACTTGCCCGTGGTCTCAGCCACGATGATCATCCCTTCGCCCGCCGCGATGGCACGGATCCCGGTCACGGCGACTTCCCGCGCGATCACGAGAATTGCCACCAACTGCGCTGACACGATCGACATTCACCAAGAGAATCAGTGCCGACAGCACAAGCAGCTTGTCGGCAATCGGATCGAGCAGCTTCCCCAGTTTCGTGATCTGGCCGGTCCGGCGGGCGATGTAGCCGTCCAGGAGGTCGGTGATGGCGGCGACCACGAACACGACCGCCGCGCTCAAGGAGCGGTCCGGCGTCGGCGTAAAAAACAGCATCACGAAGACCGGGATCAAGAAAATGCGGGCCAACGTGATGACGTTGGGAGGTTCAGCGACTCCTGACCGACCGCTTTCCAGGCTTCCAGCACGCGATTCATGTCTTCCGTACCCTTCGCTCACACACCGATCACGGTCATGATGCGCTTAGACAATGCCGTTCTTCAAGAGGTCATGCAAGTGAATCACGCCGAGAATTTTTTGCTCACCTTCCGTGACCACGAGAGTCGTAATCGAGAACCGCTCCATCCGTTCGACGGCTTTCGCAGCCAGATCGTCTGGCGCAATGGTCTTTGGATTGCGTGAGGCCAGTTCGCCGGCCGTCACCTTGGCAAAATCTCCGCCCTGCTGGATAAACCGCCGCAAGTCACCGTCGGTGATGATGCCGGCGAGTCTTCCGTTGGCGTCGGCCACGGTCGTCATGCCCAGCTTTTTGGCCGTGATCTCCAGAATGGCCGCCGTGGCCGGCACCGCTTCGGAGACCGTGGGCATCTCGGCCCCGCCATGCATCAGGTCTTTGACCCTCACGAGGAGGCGCCTCCCGAGTGTCCCTCCAGGATGGAACTGCGCAAAGTCTTCCTGCTTGAAGCCGCGCTTCTGGAGGAGAGCGACGGCCAACGCATCTCCCATGGCCAGGGTCGCGGTGGTGCTCGCCGTGGGCGCCAGCCCCATCGGGCAGGCTTCCTCCGAGACGGACACATCGAGCGCCACATCACTGTTCTTGGCCAGCGTCGAAGTCATGCGCCCCGTCATCGACACGACCGGAATACCCATGCGCTCGACGTAGGGCAACAACTGTAAGATTTCCTGCGTCTCCCCGCTGTTGGAGATGGCGATCAGGACGTCGGCTCGGCCCAACATGCCGAGGTCTCCATGAATGCCTTCGGCCGGATGGAGAAAAAATGCCGGGGTGCCCGTGCTGGCCATCGTCGCTGCGATTTTCTGTCCGACCAGACCGGATTTTCCCATGCCGGATACCACGACCTTGCCCTTGCAACGCATCAGCAGATCGACGGCCTTGGCGAACTGGGCATCCAGTCGTTCGACGAGTGCTTGCACTGCCCGCGCCTCAATCTTCAGCACACGCCGGCCTTCGGCAAGACTGCCGCCGTTGGCTCGGTCGGACGGACGGGATGCGGCCTTGGAGCTTATTTTCGTGGATTTGCTGCGTCGCATATCCGCATCACCCGTTCAAGGAGGGGTTTCAGTTGATGGAGGGGAACCATGTTGGGCCCGTCGGACAGCGCCTCGTCAGGATTCGGATGTACTTCCATAAAGAACCCGTCGACTCCGGCGCCGGCCGCTGCGGAGGCCAGCGGTTCGACGAACTCACGCTGCCCGGAGGATTTCGTGCCGCCTCCGCCTGGCAGCTGGACGCTGTGCGTTGCATCAAAGACGACCGGATACCCGAAGCTCCGCAGAATCGGGAACGATCGCATGTCCACGACGAGATTGTTGTACCCGAATGACGATCCGCGCTCGGTCAGGACGATCCGCCGGTTGCCGGCCTCTTCGACCTTCTTGACGGCATTGGACATTTCCTGCGGGGACAGGAACTGGCCTTTCTTCACGTTCACGACCTTGCCCGTCTTGGCGGCGGCGATCAGCAAATCGGTCTGCCGGCAGAGAAAGGCCGGAATCTGCAGCACATCGACCACGCGGCCGGCTTCAGTCGCTTGTTCCTCGGTATGCACGTCGGTCAGGACCGGCACGCCGACCTCCCGCTTGACCTTCGCCAGCACCTCCAGGCCCTGCGTCAGGCCCGGCCCCCGGAACGAGCTGATGGACGTCCGGTTCGCCTTGTCGAATGAGGACTTGAACACGTAGGGCATCCCCAGCGAGCGCGTGATTTCGGCAATGCGGCCCGCCGTTTCCAGCACCAGCTGCTCGCTTTCGATGACGCAGGGACCGGCAATCAGGAACGGCCGCTGTCCCTGGCCGACGGTGAATGCGCCGATATCCACGAGATGTGCCATGGCGGTTCAGTCTAACGTTCTCATGAGATGCTCAAACAGGATATCCAACAAGGCCGCAGGTGAGACAAGACCGGAGGCGTAGCTTCTGAGCTACGTTGAGGACCTTGTCGAGCCGAGAACGCAGTTGGAATCCTGTTTCAGCATCTCAGTTCAATGTCCGAGTTTCTTTCGTAGCGCCGCCCCGACAAATCCGCTGAACAACGGATGGGGACGGTGCGGACGCGAACTATATTCAGGATGGAACTGTGTGGCCAGGAACCAGGGATGGTCCTTGAGCTCGACGATTTCGACCAGCCGGCCGTCCGGCGACAGCCCGCTCAGCACCAAGCCCTTTGCCGTGAGTTGCTCACGGTAGGCATTGTTGAATTCGAACCGGTGTCGGTGCCGTTCACGAACTTCGTTCACGCCATACATCTTGTGGGCGAGCGTGCCCTCCTCCGAGGCGGCAGAGATAGCTTCCCAGCCGCATCGTCCCGCCTTTGTCGCTGACGGCCTGCTGGTCGTGCATCAAGTGAATGACCGGATGGGGCGACCGTTCGTCGAACTCGGCGCTGTTGGCGCCGGTCAAGCCGGCGACGTGGCGTGCGAATTCGATCGTGGCGCACTGCATGCCGAGGCACAGGCCGAGGAACGGCACCTGCCGCTCCCGCGCAAAGCGGATCGTGGTGATCTTCCCTTCAATTCCACGCGCGCCGAAGCCGCCGGGGATGAGAATGCCGTCCGCCTCCCGGAGGATCCGCTCCGTTCCCTGCCGCTCGATATCTTCCGATTCGATCCAGTGGATGTTCACGCGCGTCTCATGGTCGATGCCGCCATGGACGAGCGCTTCAGCCAGACTCTTGTAGCATTCTTTCAGCCCGGCATACTTGCCGACCAGCGCCACCGCGATCTCGTGTTTGGGATGCTTGATCTTCTGCACCATCGCATCCCATTCGCGCAGGTTCGGCGGACCGGTTTCCAATCTCAGCTGCCGGACGATCAGTTCATCCAGGCCTTCCTTGCGGAACACGATCGGCACTTCATAGATCGTCTCCACGTCCTTCGCCGTAATGACCGCGTCCTTCTCGACGTTGCAGAACATCGCGATTTTGCCCTTCATTTCGGGCGGAATGTAGCGGTCAGTGCGGCACAATAGGATGTTCGGCTGAATACCGATCTCCCGCAGCTTGTTCACGGAATGCTGGGTCGGCTTGGTCTTCAATTCTCCTGCCGCGCTGATGTAGGGAACCAGCGTCAGGTGGACGTAGAGCACGTTTTCGCGCCCGACGTCGTACGGCATCTGTCGAATCGCTTCGAGAAACGGCAGGCTTTCGATATCGCCGACCGTCCCGCCGATTTCGACGATCGTGACGTCCATGCCCTGGGAGACCCGCATGATGCATTGTTTGATCTCGTCGGTAATGTGCGGCACGACCTGCACGGTCCCGCCGAGATAGTCTCCCCGTCGCTCCTTGGTGATGACGGAATTGTAGATGCGGCCGGTCGTGTAGTTGTTCTCCTTGGTCAGCGTCAGCGAGGTATAGCGCTCATAATGGCCGAGATCCAGGTCGGTCTCCGCACCGTCGTCGGTCACGTACACTTCGCCGTGCTGGTATGGATTCATGGTGCCCGGATCGACGTTGATGTACGGATCGAGCTTGAGGAAGGTGATCTTGAGTCCCCGGCTCTCGAGCAGATTGCCGATCGACGCCGACGCCAGTCCCTTGCCCAATGAGGACACGACCCCGCCGGTGACAAAGATGTATTTGCCCATCATGGTCTCCATCCCTCGGGATCGGGTGAAGGTGATCCGCATTCAGTCATAAACGGGTCGACGTTTCAAGCGGCTTGTTCAGCGCCAGGCGCCGCAAGCTCTCAATGGCCGAGACGACGTCGGCCGGGGTATCAATGCGCAAGGACGCATGCTGTGTTTCCCACACCTGAATGCCAATCCCGTTGTCCAGGGCGCGCAATTGCTCCAGCTTTTCCGCTTCCTCTAGACCACCCGTCGGCCAACGACGCCAGCCTGAGCAGCGTTTCCCTCGTATAGATGTAGATGCCCAGATGGATATAGTGCAACCCCTTCATGGCCTGTCGACCATGATCATCTCGGACCAGCGGGATGGGCGCGCGTGAAAAGTACAAGGCCCGGCCCTGCCGGTCGGTGACCACCTTGACGACCGCCGGGTTCTGCAGTTCCTCGCCGGTGTGCAGGGCTCGTTTCAGGGTCCCCATCTCGGCGCCGGATTCGACGAAGGGCTCGATCAGATCTCTCAGCAGCTCAGGATCCGCCGGAATTTCATCCCCCTGCAAATTCAAGAAAAACCGGCCGGGCCGCGATCGGGCCACACTGGCAACCCGATCGGTGCCGCTTCGAAAATCCCCGGTGGTCAACACTGCCTGCCCTCCGAACTCCTCCACGGTCCGCCGGATCCGTTCGTCATCTGTGGCAACCACCACCTCGGACACGACACGGCAGGCCGCCGCCTGCTCGTACACGTGTTGAATGATCGGCTTTCGATCGAGCATGGCGATGGGCTTGCCGGGAAATCGTGACGACCCGTACCGCGCCGGAATCACGACCGTCACATCCGGTTTCGGCTTCACCATCCTGCTTAGTCTCCCAGCGCTTCAGCAAGCTGCTTGGTGGTCACCGTGGCCGTGCCGACCATTCCCACAACGATACCCGCCGCATGATTGGCCAACGTCGCCGCCTCGCGCATCGAAGCGCCGGCTGAAAGCGCCAGGGCCAGAGTGCCGACGACGGTATCGCCGGCGCCGGTGACATCGTAGACTTGCCGCGCCTGCGCGGGAATGTGCCAGGCCTCGTTGTGGCCTTCAAAGAGGCTCATCCCCTTCTCCCCTCGCGTAATCAGCACCGACTGGCACCCCAGCCGTTGGCGGATCGTTTCTCCGGCTTCCTGGATTGTCTGATCTCCCTCCCCATGGAGTCCCGCTGCCTGGGTCGCTTCCAAATGATTGGGCGTAATGACCGTGACCCCCTTGTAGAAGCCAAAATGCTCGACTTTGGGATCGACGATGACCGGCACCTTGCGCAGCGCCGCAAGACGGACCAGATCTGCCATGATTCCTGCCGTCACCACCCCTTTGGCGTAATCCGACACCACCAGACAGGTGAGTTCGCGGAGGCGCGATTCAACGTACCGCAAGATCCGCTTTTGCAACTGTGGCTTGATCTCCGCCTTTGCGCTCGACGTCATAGCGCACCACCTGCTGATTGTGTGCGATGACCCTCGATTTCTTGATCGTCGGCCGGTCGGTATCGGTGACGATGCCGCCGCGGCCTGCCCGTTTCGCACCCAACTCCTTGAGCAGCAGGCGCCCGGCCTCATCCGAGCCGATCATGCCGCAGATGTCGGCCTTTCCTCCGAGCGCCAGGATATTGTTGAAGACGTTGGCGGCTCCGCCGAGCCGCATGGATTCCGACTCGACGTGCACGACGGGCACGGGCGCTTCCGGTGAAATCCGGCTCACCCGTCCCCAAATATAATGGTCGAGAATTAAATCACCGATGACGAGCACCGAGGCTTGAGGGAATCGCTGGATATGGCGCCGAAGGCTGCTGGCTGACGGCTTATCTTGGCGGCTGGATGAGCCCGCTGTCGTCGTCGAGTCACGCGCTGGTCTGCTCACTGAATCGCCTTGCCGAATCGCCCCCATCGAACCCACTCCTTCCATTGCCCTTGGCCGCTCCATGACCAATAAATACGGAAGGCTTTTCCCCGGATTTTTTCCTCGCGCACGAATCCCCAAAACCGGCTGTCCAAACTTTGGTCGCGATTATCTCCCATGACGAAATAGGACTCGGAAGGCACCGTGACGGGACCGAAGTTATCCCGGGGATTGATCGTCCCGTCGATCACGCCCGGGTCAATACGCTGCGTATAGGCCTTGTCGTCGAGCGGTGACCCGTTGACCAAGACGACTTTGTGCTTGATCTGAACCGTGTCGCCCTGGGACGCCGACGATCCGCTTGATGAAATCCTTCTCCTCGTCCTCCGGAAACCGGAACACGATGATGTCCCCTCGCTGCGGTTTTCCGAACTCGATCACCGCATGGGAGGCGTAGCAATTCACCGGCGGAAACGTGACCTGAAATTTGCAGTCGCTCGGCCATTGAATGCCGTAGGCGAGCTTGCTCACCAGGATGTGGTCGCCGATCAATAGGGTGGGAATCATCGAACCGGAAGGGATCTTGAACGCCTGGACAACGAACACGCGAATCGCAAAGGCCAGCAGCATCGCCACAACGATGGCTTCTGCATATTCCCGGAACACGGACTTCCGGGCTGGCTGCACGGTGCTGGACATGCCCTCTCCTGTGGCCGCCTCCGACGCGCGGGATGCAATCTCGTCTGTACTCTGGAGGTTGGGATCGACGCTCATTCGTCACCGACTTTCAGGATGGCCAAGAAAGCTTCCTGAGGCACTTCCACGCTGCCGACGGCTTTCATCCGTTTCTTTCCTTCTTTTTGTTTTTCGAGAAGTTTGCGCTTGCGGGTAATGTCGCCGCCGTAACATTTTGCGGTGACATTCTTCTTCATCGCTCCGATGGTCTCGCGGGCGATGACTTTGTTGCCGATCGCCGCTTGGATGGCGATCTCGAACATCTGCCGGGGAATCAGCTCTTTCATTTTCTCGGCCAACTGCCGGCCTCGCGGATAGGACCGCTCTTTGTGCGTAATAAATGACAGGGCGTCCACCGCTTCGCCGTTCAATAGAATGTCCAGCTTGACGAGATCCGACTCCCGATAACCGAGCACCTCGTAATCCAGCGAGGCGTATCCCTGCGTTCGCGACTTCAACTTGTCGTAGAAATCGAGGATGACCTCATTGAGCGGCATTTCATAGCTGATCATCACGCGCGTCGGATCCAGAAAGTGAATGCTGCGCTGAATTCCCCGGCGCTCCTGGCACAACTGTAGAATCGCTCCCATATAGCGCTCGGGCGTGATAACCGTGGCGAGAATGAACGGCTCTTCAAATCGTTCGATGCTACTGGGCGGAGGCAGCTCCGCCGGATTGTCGATCTCCACCACCTCGCCCTTGGTCGTGGTCACGCGATAGACGACGGTCGGAGCGGTCGTAATCAGCGTCAGACCATATTCGCGCTCGAGGCGCTCCTGAATGATTTCCATGTGCAGCAGCCCCAGGAACCCGCATCGGAACCCAAATCCGAGCGCCAGGGACGTTTCCGGCTCATAGACAAACGACGAATCGTTGAGGCGCAGTTTCACGCAGCGCATCGCGCAAGTCTTCGTACTTTGCCGTATCGGTGGAATACAGTCCGCAGAAGACGAGCGGCTTCACTTCCTTATAGCCCGGAAACGGCTCGCCGTCGGCTGCACGGCATCAGTAATGGTGTCTCCGATTTTCACATCGGCGACCTCTTGCATGTTGGCGCACAGATAGCCCACCTCTCCGGTCAACAGTTCCGTTTTCTTCACCCGTTTCGGCGTGAAATGACCGACTTCCATGACCTCGAAGGTCCGGCCGTTCGACATGACTTTGATTTTCATGCCCGGGCGAACGGCGCCATCAACGATGCGGGTCAAGACGATCACGCCCTGGTAGTTGTCGAACCATGAATCGAAAATCAACGCCTTGAACGGCGCATGGGGATCGCCTGACGGCGGAGGAATCCGCTGCGATGATCGCCTCGAGCACCTCGGGAACCCCACGCCCCTCCTTGGCGCTGATGGGAATCGCATCGCTCGCATCCAGCATCAGCACTTCGGAGATGGAATGCTTGGTGTTCTTCCACGTCGGCGCTGGCCAGATCGATCTTATTGATGACCGGAATAATCACGTGTTTGTTCGCCATCGCCGAGATTCACGTTGGCGATGGTTTGGGCCTGAACGCCCTGCGTCGCATCGACCAGCAACAGCGAACCCTCGCAGGCCGCAAGGCTGCGCGAGACCTCATAGGTAAAGTCGACGTGCCCCGGCGTATCGATCAGATGCAGGGCGTAGGTGTTCCCGTCACTGGCCTTGTAACGGATCGCCACCGCATGGGCCTTGATGGTGATCCCCCGCTCACGCTCCAGATCCATCGCATCGAGAATCTGGTCCTTGGCCTCTCGGGCCGTGACAGCACCAGTGGCTTCGAGGAACCGGTCAGCGAGGGTTGATTTACCGTGATCGATATGGGCGATAATCGAGAAATTGCGTATGAGGCTTTGCAAATCCTAGCTCATTTTTTCAATAAAATCGGTTCATTATAGTAACTGCCCCCTGGGTTGTCAAAGTAAACGGCCCCTCGTATAATCCGCGCCGCACCCGCTCCAGCATTGCGTTTTCCTGGCATCGCCCTCGGGAACGGCATCACGGCACCACGACTCCCATGACCAAGACAAAAAAGGCGCCCTCGTTGGGTGACTGGGACCGGCAATATGTCTGGCATCCCTTTACCCAGATGCAGGAGTGGGAACAGGAGGAGCCCATCATCATCGAGCGCGGAAAAGGTCCGTACTTGATCGATACCGAGGGGAGAACGTATTTGGATGGAACATCATCCATTTGGGTGAATCTCCATGGCCACCGACACCCCGCGCTCGACCGTGCGCTCAAGGCCCAAAGCAAACGGATCGCCCACTCCACGCTGCTCGGCCTCTCGAATCCGCCAGCAATCCGTCTCGCGCGGCAGCTGATTGCCGTCGCTCCGAAAGGACTCACGCGCGTCTTTTACTCGGACGACGGGTCGACGGCCGTTGAGGTGGCGCTCAAAATGGCGGTGCAGTACTGGCGGCAGAGGCGACCGGAGGCGGGACCCAAGAACCAATTTCTACATTTGAACCTGGCCTATCATGGCGACACGATCGGAGCGGTCAGCGTCGGCAACATCGAGCTGTTTCATGCGCGATTCCGGCCCTTGCTGTTTCCGACGCAGGCGGCTGATCCTCCATATTGTTATCGCTGTCCGCTGGCGTTGACGTATCCCGCCTGCCGCCTTGCCTGCCTCGACCCCATCGAGCGGATCTTGCGGGAACACGGACACGAACTCGCAGGGTTTATCATTGAACCGCTGATCCAGGCGGCCGCAGGCATGATCACCCAGCCTCAGGGCTACCTGAAACGGGTGAGGGAGCTCTGCACGAAGTATGCGGTTCTGCTAATCGCGGATGAAGTGGCCACAGGATTCGGTCGGACGGGAAAGATGTTTGCGTGTGAACGTGAAGGTGTGACGCCTGACCTGATGGCGCTCAGTAAAGGACTCACGGGCGGGTATCTGCCGCTTGCCGCGACGTTGACGACCGAGGAAATCTATCGCGCCTTTTTGGGCACGTATGAGGAGTTCAAGACATTCTTCCATGGCCATAGCTACACCGGCAATCCGCTCGGGTGCGCCGTGGCTCTGGCCAACCTCGAAATTTTCCGGACTGAGCACACCCTGACGAAGCTCAAGCCAAAAATCAGCCGCCTCTCTCGGCTGCTCAAGCCCCTCCTTCGACTGCCGCACGTCGGTGACATCCGGCAGCAAGGCTTCATGGCCGGCATCGAACTCGTGCGTGACCGTGCCACGCGAGAGGCGTATCCGCTCGAAGCACGAGTGGGTCATCGCGTTGCGCAGGAGGCTCGGAAGCGAGGGCTTCTCCTGCGACCGCTCGGCCACATCATCGTCTTGATGCCGCCCTTGTCCGTCAATGTCCGCACGCTGACCCGCATGGTGGACATTCTCTCCCACTCGATCACCGTCGCCACGCAGCACGATTAGTCCCTGCACAAAGCGCTGCGTCAAGGGCCGTCGACGCTGGAAGTCCCCTACGAGAGTTTGACAGGCTCATGGCGGGTCACGTTGAGTAGCGCGCTCGCGTTCGATTCCTTACAAAAGATTTCCAACTGGCCGTCGCTGTTGATCAACGCCCGGGCCGGACCATGGTCCCCTTCTGCATAGCAGCGTACGAGGCCATCGATGGAATGGCCTCCAATTCGGATCAGCGGATTCGGCCGTTTGGTGATCTCTCGCACCTCCTTCACGTGGCGCAACGACACATTCGTAATGAGATTGCCGAACACGTCGACGTAGACCACCTCGCCCACCAGCGCCGCCTGTTCCCACTGCGGCTGAGTGACCGGAAACCGGTGGGCATCCGAGACGACGCGGCCGTAGGACGCGAACGGTTGTTGTTTGGTGAGCCAGGCGGCAGCAGGCGCGAAGACGTCTCGCCCGTCGAAGGTATGCCCTTCAGTATCAAGCCGATATTGCTTGTTCTCGATCTCGCGGACCTCGACGTCGCCTTCATGCTCGAAAACATGTGTCAGCAATCCGTTGTCTGGAGCGCAAAAAAAGTATCGGGAGCTCTTCGCGATCAGAGGACGTCGGTCACTGCCGACTCCAGGATCCACGACTGCCACATGGATGGTGCCGTCTGGAAAATACTTGTAGCAAGATTTCCACGCATAGGCGCCGTCCTGGACATCATGAGAGCCGATATGATGGGTGAGATCGACGATCGTGGCCTGGGGATTGATCGAAAGAATGACCCCCTTCATGCTGGCCACGAACCAATCGCTGTCCCCAAAATCAGTCAGGAGAGTGATGATCGAGGCGGGATGCGGCATGAGAACCGCCTTCTACGGTCGCGGACGACTGAACCTACAATTCCTCAAATTTGATCTCGATGACTTCATACTCGACGGTC
Organism: uncultured Nitrospiraceae bacterium; assembly: GCA_963824855.1. Taxonomy (GTDB): domain Bacteria; phylum Nitrospirota; class Nitrospiria; order Nitrospirales; family Nitrospiraceae; genus Nitrospira_C. The sequence continues at coordinate 44,663 of CAWGQP010000008.1, read as the reverse complement.
TTGACGGGCGTCTGCACTTCGATAAAGTCGCCGACGCGTTTTCCGATCAACGCCCGGCCGACCGGCGATTGAATCGAGATCCGATTAAACTTCATGTCGGCCTCATCCTGGCCGACCAGCGTGTACTGCCGTTTCGCCTGGGATTCCTGTTCGATCACCAATACAGTCGCGCCGAATACGATGGTGTCGGAACTCCGTCCTGCGATTTCGACGATACGGGCATCCGCCAGCTTGGATTCAATTTCAGAGATACGCGCCTCGATGAAGCCTTGCCGTTCTTTGGCCGCGTCATACTCCGCGTTTTCGCTGAGATCCCCATGGGCACGGGCTTCGGCGATGGCTTCGATCACTTGCGGCCGCTCCACTTTCCGGAGGCGATCGAGTTCCGCCTTCAGTGCATCGTAGCCCTTCTTAGTAATCGGTGTCGGCATAGGGCGGTTATTCCTCTCGCAGAACGTTGAAAGGGACAGATGGTTCCACTGCTGCTATGACCCGCAGTGGTATTCTTGCAATGAGCGGATAGTCAATTCTTTTTTGAGGATCGCTTCGATACCCATGACAGCGGCGCGTGCTCCCCGCATGGTCGTGAAGTAGGCCAATCCTCGATTTAAGGCTTCCCGGCGGATGGACAGCGAGTCGGCATGCGAAGCCGCCGTGCCCACGGTGTTGACGACCAGCGCCACGTCTCCGTTCTTGATGTGGTCGACGATATGAGGCCGTCCTTCAGTCACTTTGAGTACCGTTTTGGCATCCACGCCGTTATCGCGCAGATACGCCGCGGTCCCGTTCGTCGCCTGCACATTGAACCCCAGCCTGCGTAGATGTTTCGCCACCTCGAGAGCGGCGGAGCGGTCGTTCTCCTTGACGCTGATAAACGCCGTGCCCGAACTCGGAAGTATTGCCCCAGCGCCAGCCTGCGATTTGGCGAAGGCCCACCCGAAATCCACATCGATACCCATGACTTCCCCGGTGGATTTCATCTCGGGGCCGAGCAGCACGTCGACGCCGGGAAATTTGTTGAACGGGAACACGGCTTCCTTGACGGAAAGATGGGCCGGTTGAGGGGCGGACATGAATCCGAGGTCGTCTAACGTCCGTCCCACCATCGTTTTCATGGCCAGTTTCGCCAGGGGTACACCGATCGCCTTGCTGACGAACGGAACCGTCCGGGATCCTCGCGGATTGACCTCCAACACATAGACGTCACTGTCCTTCACGGCAAATTGCGCATTCATGAGGCCGACCACACCCAGCTCCAACGCCAGTGCCGTCATTTGACGGCGGATCTTTTCGACGACCGTCTCGTCGAGTGAATAAGGCGGCAGCGAACAGGCGGAGTCGCCTGAGTGCACACCGGCCTCCTCGATATGTTCCATGATACCGGCGACCACCACTCGACGGCCGTCGCAGATTGCATCCGCATCGACCTCAATGGCGTCGGAGAGATATTTGTCGATCAACACCGGGTGCTTGTCCGACGCCTTCACTGCCGACCCCATGTATCCCAGCAAGCCTGCCTCATCGTAGACAATCTGCATCGAGCGTCCCCCCAGCACATAGGACGGCCGCACCATGACGGGGTAGGTGATTTCTGCAGCGATCTTCACCGCCTCGCCAACAGACCGCGCAACGCCGCTCTGCGCTTGTTTCAGCCCCAAGATGTTGAGCAGGTCGCGGAAGCGTTCACGATCCTCTGCGCGATCGATGGCGTCAGGACTGGTGCCTAGGATGGGGACGCCGGCTTTCGAAAGCGGAATGGCGAGTTTGAGAGGCGTTTGACCGCCGAACTGAAGGACGACGCCCATCGGCTGCTCTCGGTGGACGATGTTCAGGACGTCTTCTTCCGTCAATGGTTCAAAGTACAGCCGGTCGGAGGTGTCGTAATCCGTGCTCACGGTTTCAGGATTGCAATTCACCATGATGGTCTCAATGCCTTCGTCCCGCAGCGCCATGGCTGCGTGCACGCAGCAATAGTCGAATTCGATGCCCTGTCCAATCCGGTTGGGACCTCCGCCCAGGATGATTACCTTCTTCCGACCGGTCGGGCGCGCCTCGCATTCTCTTCCATAGGTGGAATACAGATAGGGAGTGTGCGCTTCGAATTCCGCGGCGCAGGTATCCACGCGGTTATACGTGACCGACCGTGCATTCTTCGCCGATCGCGCTGCATGAATCGCCGCAATCGACCACTCGGTGAGAAATGCAATACGATTATCTGAGAATCCTTGCTCTTTGGCCTCCCCGAGTATCGTGCTGTCGAGTGCCGGCGAGGGCTTGGCCGCCTGCTCGACCAGTCGCTGCTCGAACTTCACGAGGTCCCGTAACTGTTCTAGGAACCAATTGTCGATCTTCGTAAGCGCGAAGAGGTCTTCATTTGACATCCCCAGCCGCATGCCGTCAGCCAGGTACCAAATTCGCTCCGCAATCGGACTGCGCAATTGCTGACGAATCCGCTCCAGGGCCCCCTGCCGGTCAAACCCTTCGGGCACCCCCCGATCAATGCCAATCCGGGACACGAGCCCGTTTAAATCGAGCTCCAGTGAACGGATGGCTTTCTGCAACGACTCTTTGAACGTCCGTCCGATGGCCATGACTTCGCCGACCGATTTCATTTGCGTCGTGAGCGTGGGGTCGGCGCCTTTGAATTTCTGAAACGCAAAGCGGGGGATTTTTACCACCACATAATCGATCGTCGGCTCAAACGACGCTTTCGTCACGCCCGTAATGTCGTTTGTGATTTCGTCGAGGGTGTACCCCACCGCCAGTTTCGCGGCGATCTTCGCGATAGGGAATCCCGTCGCTTTGGACGCCAATGCCGAACTGCGCGACACGCGGGGATTCATTTCAATGACGACCATTTCGCCGTTATCGGGATCGATACCGAACTGGATGTTCGATCCGCCCGTCTCGACTCCGATCTCGCGGATGATGCGCAGAGCGGCATCGCGCATGCGTTGATATTCCTTGTCCGTCAAGGTCATGGCCGGCGCAACCGTAATGCTGTCTCCGGTATGCACGCCCATCGGATCAAGGTTTTCGATCGGACACACGATGACGACGTTGTCTTTCAGGTCCCGCATGACCTCGAGCTCGTATTCCTTCCATCCGATCAACGACCGTTCGATCAGCACCTGGCTGACGGGACTCATCGCCAAGGCCCACTCGATCAATTTTTCGAATTCTTCACGATTGTAGGCGATGTTGCCGCCCGTGCCGCCCATGGTGAACGAAGGCCTGATGATGGCCGGAAAGCCCACACGGTCCAGCACACGAATGGCTTCCTCTCGGCTGTGTGCCGTCCCGCTCTCGGGCACCCGCAACCCAATCCGTTGCATCGCCTGCTTGAAGGCGTCGCGATCCTCCGCTTTATGGATGGCGTCCGCAGATGCACCGATCAAGGTCACGCCGTATTTCTCCAGCGTCCCCCGCTTGACCAGGCCCATCGTGGCATTGAGCGCCGTCTGCCCTCCCATCGTCGGCAGCAAGGCGTCGGGCCGCTCGCGTTCGATGACCTTTTCCACGACATCGAGCGTAATCGGTTCCACATAGGTCCGATCCGCCAGTTCAGGGTCCGTCATGATCGTGGCCGGGTTGCTGTTGATCAGCACGACCCGATAGCCCTCTTCCTTGAGCGCCTTGCAGGCCTGCGTTCCGGAATAATCGAACTCGCAGGCCTGACCGATCACGATCGGTCCCGACCCGATCAGCAAGATGTTGTGGATGTCGGTGCGTTTGGGCATGAAGCGTTAACTGGCCTGGGGCAACGGCCCAATGGCCGGTTTGTAAGGTGCGGGAGCCGGCGGCGGCGCCCCTCCGGCGGCCTGATAATAGCGCATCGCCTCCGGCATCCAAGTCTCGAGCTGGTTGATACGCGTCACGTCGGAGGGATGCGTCGACAAAAACTCAGGGATCGCGTGCTGCGACCGGAAACACAATTTATCGATCATTTGCCTGGGACAACCGCTCATGCGCTCCCAAAAAGGCACCGCCTCCCGGGGATCATAGCCGGCTTGCGACATCAACCGCAGGCCGATGTAGTCGGCCTCGGACTCCTGTTTCCGATTGAAGGGCAGCGACACGTTGACGCCATAGGCACCCAACAGCCCTTGAATGGCGCCTCCGCTCGAGTGACCTGAGGCCGCGGCCCCGATCGCGCCAAGTTGCGCAATCTGATCGATGATGCTCCGGCTCATGCGCTCGACGCCATGGCGCTGCAACGCATGCGCAATTTCGTGTCCCATCACCGTCGCCAGGCCGGCATCCGTCTTGGTGTGCTTCAGGATGCCCGTGAACACGGCGACTTTCCCGCCGGGGAGACAAAAGGCGTTGACCATCTTCTCGTCTTCGATGACGGCGAATTCCCACTGATATTCAGGCTTGTTGGCCACGCTAGCGATTTTTCGTCCTACGCGCTGGATTTGCTCATTGATCTCAGAGTTTTCGCTCAGGCGTGCTTCACGCAAGACTTCGCGATAGGCGCTCAGACCGAATTGCAGCTCCTTTTCCTCGGAAAAAAAGATCAATTGATCGCGTGCTGTTCCCGGAGCTCGGTAGCATCCTGAGAGCGTGCCGAGAAGCCCGGCGACCGCTCCGGCGCCGAGGACAGCGTATAGCCCGACTGCGGCGTGAGCGCCCCAGGCAAGGATCGCCCGGCGCCCGACGGGACTGTCAAGTATCTGCGAGATCGCCTTATCGTCTGTCCATTGCGCCATGAACTGTCCTATGGCATCCAGAGGTACATGAACTGGGGGCTCCCGCCGCGCACGATCGACAGGAGATCCATATTGGCCAAGCTGCTCAGTCCCGAGCCCGCCGCTCAGCACCCGTGAATAGATATTGTTCTGATATTCGCCATGCCTTCGATACGTCACGATGCGGGCTTCGGTGAGCCCGGCATTTTTCTTAGCCTTCTCGATCGCCTCATCCAAGTAGCCGATGTCGTCGACCAGACCCGCCTCTTTCGCCTGCTCACCGGAATAGATACGTCCATCGGCGAGCTTTTTGATTTGATCGGCTGAAAGCTGGGGACGTCCTTCCTGGACGACCGCTAAAAATCGTTGATAGAACGAATCGATGACACTTTGGAAAATCGCTTTCTCCTCGGTCGTCATCGTGCGGAACGGCGAACCCATGTCCTTGCGCGGTCCGGAGGTGATGGCATTGGCCTCCACGCCGACCTTTTCCAAGAGACCTCTGGCGTTCACAGTCAGCATGATCACGCCGATGCTCCCCGTCACGGTCGACGGATGCACCAAAATCGCGTCGGTCGCCATGGCCATGTAGTAGCCGCCGGAAGCCGCCACATCCATCATCGACGCAATGACGGGAATTTTCTTGTTGGCTTTGAAGGTCTTGAGTTCGTGATACAGAATATCCGATGCGTTGACAGTCCCGCCTGGGCTGTTAATGCGCAGGACCACCGCCTTCACTTTGTCGTCCTTCGACGCCTTGTTCAACTCCTCCTTGAACGTCGCGAGCAGATTGGGCTGCGGCAGCAACCCCTCCTTTTCTTGCGAACTGATGACGCCGGATAGGTCCATGAGCAGGACCTTGCTGTCGCCCGACCCTGCCAGCTGCACCTCCTGCACAGGTCCGGGCGGCTCGAGGAGATTCACCGTTACGCACCCCGGCACAAGCAAGTATCGCCATCAGCACCGCAAGCACGAGCATCCGCTGCATCTTAGCCATTCGATTTCTCCATCAGCTGTACGAATTCGGTAAACAGATAGGCCGAATCGTGTGGTCCCGGCGAGGCCTCGGGGTGATATTGTACCGAAAACACCGGCTGATCCATACAGGCCAAGCCCTCGATCGACCGGTCGTTTAAACTCATGTGGGTCACGGCCACTTTGCCGAATGCCGTCTCAATGACGGGGGGACGCTCGGGAACCGCCTCGCCGGACTCGGGAACCTGCACGGCAAAGTTGTGATTCTGCGACGTGATTTCGACCTTCCTCGTCCGGAGATTCATCACGGGATGATTGGCGCCATGATGGCCGAACTTCAACTTGTAGGTCTTCAGTCCAAGTGCGAGGCCAAGAATCTGATGGCCAAGGCAGATGCCGAATATCGGTCGACGGCCGATCAGCCGGCGCATCGCCTCGACCGCGTAGGCCACCGCCTCGGGATCACCAGGCCCGTTCGAGAGAAAAATCCCATCAGGCTTGAGCGCTTCCACTTCCGACGCGGTGGTGGAGGCTGGCACCACATGCACCTCACAGCCGACGTCGATGAGCCGACGTAAGATGTTCTGCTTTACACCGAAATCGTAGGCGACAACCTTCCACCGGCGCGTGTGACGCGTGACCCCGGCTTCCAGCTCCGGCATCCATTCGCCTGAGCCATCTGCTCCATTCATAGCTTGTCCGGCAAGTCACCTCTGCCGCCAGATCCCTTCCAATCATGCTGGGCGCCTGACGGGCCTTGTCCACCGCTCGCTGCGGGTGATCTTCTACATGCGAGATGACGCCCTGCTGGGAGCCGTATTCACGCAGATGGCGGGTGAGCGCTCGGGTATCCAGGCCTTCGATGCCGACAATTTTCGCCGCCTTCAAGTAGCTATGCAGGCCCTGCTTGCTTCGCCAATTGCTGTCCCGTTCACTCGCCTCCTTGACCACAAAGCCTTCAGCCCAGATACGGGTCGACTCGACGTCCTCCGGCGTAACCCCGTAGTTGCCGATGTGCGGAGAGGTCATGGTGATGATCTGTCCTTTATAGGAAGGATCGGTCAGGACTTCCTGGTAGCCCGTCATGGCCGTATTGAAGACCACCTCGCCGACGGCCTCCCCTTCAAACCCAAGAGGGCGCCCTTCGAAGACTGTTCCGTCCGCCAAGGCCAACAACGCCTTTTTCACGCCGGGATCCCTTCTTGTTGCAACGATCGTTTCGTTTTGAGCACCAGCAACCAGATTCCCAGCAGCACGTTCACAACATACAATGACCGTATGGGCTTATGAAGCCGAAAGAAAGCCTCGAAAGCGGCTTTCTTCGCCTGCTCGTCCTTGAGGCCAAACGCCTCAGCCTGCAAGGCTGCGGCCTGCGGATGCAGCACCAGAATGATCAAGCCGGCAATGCCTCCCATGGCGCTCAACAGAATCCATTCACTGCGGCTGACCCTGGCGACGGCTTCCCCTCGCCATTGCCGATACCCCATGGCGGCTAGGAGTACGATCAGCGCAACGACGACAAGACGGTTATATCCTTCAAACGCCCTCGTCAGAAAGAAGCCGCCGGATTCCTGCCCGCCCCATGTATTGAAGACCGCCGGGATGACGGCGCCCACCAATACAATCAAGCCTCCGATCCACACACCGAGCGCCAGGAACTCAAGACTCAACAAGCAGACCGTTCCCCATCCGGCACGCTTCACGCCGGCACCGGAGCCTCAAAGACCACCCGTCCGCCCACAATCGTCGTCACGACGAGACCCTTCACTTTCCAACCGGCAAAGGGGGTGTTGCGGCTCTTCGAGCGGAATTTCCCGGGATCGACCTCCCAGTGAGCCTGCGGATCGATGATCGCCACGTCTGCGTCGGCTCCCACGGTCAGCGTTCCTTTGGCCAGGCCAAATGCCCTTGCCGGGGCGGCGCTCAACTTCTCGATCGCCGATTCCAGCGACAGAATCCCTTCCTCCACCAGCGCCAGCGTGAGAGACAGCGCTGTTTCCAATCCGACGATGCCGAAGGGCGCTTCGGTAAATCCTTGTTGCTTCTCCTGGGTGGCATGCGGCGCATGGTCCGTGGCGATGACATCGATCGTGCCGTCACGCAAGCCCTCCTTGATGGCTTGAACATCCTGCCAGGTTCGAAGCGGCGGATTCATTTTCGCCAGCGTGTTGAAGCCGCGGACCACCTCTTCCGTCAACGTAAAATGATGCGGACAGGCCTCTGCCGTCACCTTGATCCCGCGTGCTTTGGCTTCACGAACCATGCGCACGGAACCGACCGTACTGATGTGCGCCAGATGCAGCCGGGCTCCCGTCAACTCGGCCAATGACACGTTGCGCGCGACCATCACATCTTCCGCCGCCGCCGGAATGCCGGGCAGGCCGAGTTCAGTGGAAATCAAACCTTCATTCATGCACCCGCCCTCCGCCAGATGGAGGTCTTCGCAATGATCGACGACCGGGATGTCGAACGCGAGAGCGTATTCCATCGCTCTGCGCATGACGAGGCTGTTCATCACCGGTTTCCCGTCGTCGGAAATCGCGACACAGCCAGCGCGGCGCAGATCGCCAATTTCGGCCAGCTCTTTTCCTTCGGAGCCTTTGGTAATCGCGCCGATCGGCAACACGTTCGCCAGACCAGCGGCGCGCGCCCGCTCCAGCATGAACTCGGTGATCGCCTGATTGTCGTTCACGGGATTCGTATTGGGCATGCAGCAGACCGTCGTGAACCCACCCGCGACCGCCGACGCGGCGCCGCTCTGGATCGTCTCCTTGTACTCGAACCCCGGTTCGCGAAAATGCACGTGAAGGTCGACGAATCCAGGAACCACCAGTCGGCCCTTGGCCGGGTAAATCGTGGCGCCGGCAGGGACCTTGACTCCCTCACCGATCGCAATAATTTTCCCCTGATCGATCACCAGATCGCCGACGGCATTGAACCGTCCCGGGTCGAGAATGTGCCCGCCTTGAATCACGATTGGCATGCGTTACCGTCCTCCGGACTCGAACATCTCTCTAGTTTGCGCCGGACATCAGATACAGGATTCCCATTCGCACGGCGACCCCGTTCGCCACTTGGTCCAAAATTACGGACGAGAGGCTATCCGCAACTTCCGGGGCAATCTCCACGCCTCGGTTGATGGGTCCCGGATGCATCACGATCGCGCCGGGTTCGGCTAGTTTGACACGATCCCCCGTCAGCCCATACAGACGCGCATATTCCCGTATCGTCGGGAAGAGGGCGCGCCCCTGCCGTTCCAACTGCAACCGCAGCATCATAATGACCTGAACGCCGCGCAAGGCTTCATCGAGGTTATAGAAGACCGTCGCGCCCAGTTTCTCGATGCCCTTCGGAATCATCGTAGGGGGGCCGACGACGCGGACCTCGGCGCCCAGTTTCGAAAGCGCATGAATATTGGAACGGGCGACGCGGCTGTGCGCCACGTCGCCGACGATGGCGACGCGAAGCCCTTTAAACGACAACCCTCGTTCCCGGATCGTGTACAGGTCGAGCAACGCCTGGGTGGGATGCTCATGCCATCCGTCGCCGGCGTTGATCACCGAGCTTTTCACCCCGCGCGCCAGCGTCTCAGCTGCGCCGGCCGACGAATGCCGGAGGACAATGATATCGGCCTGCATCGCCTCGATATTACGCGCCGTATCGAGCAGCGTTTCGCCTTTGACGACACTGCTCGAGGAAGGTGAGAAATTGATCACGTCGGCGCTCAACCGTTTGGCCGCCAGCTCAAACGACGTTCGGGTTCTGGTGCTCGGCTCGAAGAAGAGGTTCACGACGGTGCGACCTCGCAACGCGGGCACCTTCTTGATCTCGCGGCCGGTGACTTCCTTGAACGAGTCGGCCGTTTGAAGAATCAACGTGATCTCCTCCGCCGACAACGAGGCCAAACTTAGAAGATCTTTTCGTTTCAGACTCATCGCGCCATCTCCTTCACGCTTTGAGAATGACGACCCGATCGTCGTCTCCCGCCTCTTCCAGCAGTACTTGAATGTTTTCTTCGCGTGAGGTCGGAATATTTTTCCCGATATATGTCGCCTTGATCGGCAATTGCCGGTGCCCGCGATCGACCAAGACGGCCAGTTGGATTTCCGCCGGCCGGCCGAGGTCGATCAGGCCGTCCATGGCCGCCCGGATCGTACGTCCCGTGAAGAGGACGTCGTCGACGAGCACAATGATTTTCCCGGAGATATCGAACGGAACGGACGTCCTGCGCAAAATCGGTTGTTCTTTCCGGAGCGCCAAATCGTCGCGATATAACGTGATGTCCAACTCTCCGATGGGAATCGCGGCCCCCTCGATATCTTGGATACGTCGTGCAAGCCGGTGGGCCAAATGCACGCCGCCTGTGCGGATCCCGACCAACGCCAGATCCTTCACGCCCTTGTTACGCTCGAGGATTTCGTGGGCAATCCTGGTCATGGCCCGTGCCATGTCGCCGGACTCCATCACAAGCCGCTCTTGCTGGCGGCCAGCGGTTGACGGTCTCATCGGGGATTCAGACATAAAAAAACCTCCTCACCGGCACTCGATGAGAAGGTAGTAGGTTGTCGCTACAGCGACGAGCCATGTGGTGCTCCTTGCCCACCTCTCAGGATGAGCGTTAAAGGTTGGGCTATCTTACTGAGGCCGGCTCAAAGCTGTCAAGTGATCGGGCACAAGATGGACCGAAAATCTCCCCTCCTTCAAACAGCTTGGACGAAATACAACGTGAGTTCGTCTTGGAGGCGGGCCTTCGGCAATATGGCCCGGTGCATCCGAAACGTCGGCAATTGCTCGACACGTTCCTCCCACACCAGCTGAAAGCCTAAGCCCTTCCAGTGCTCGCGGAGCGTTGCCGACCCGGTCGCGAACGCGCTGCCCCCTGGTCGGAGCGCGCGCCGCAACCCCGTGATAGCGTCAACCTGACGGTCTTGCGGTCCAGGCGGCATCCATTGATAGGCTACATCAAAGGTCAGCGGGGAAACGTGGGACATTCGGGTGCTATCGATCGGCAGGAACCGAATCCGTTTCAACCAATCCCACCGTTGTAGTTGTGCAGAGGTCGTCCAGAGCTGCTGCGCCTGCTTTTGCGCAAACGCCGGTTCTCGAACGGCGATGGTATAGTCACGAGGCCGATCAAACGCGATGCAGGTGGCGATGACGGCATCCCCATTGTGGATCAACACCTGGTTTGCCTGCGCCACGAGACGACCAATCTCGCGATCGTGCTCGGCCAAATCTTCCAAATAATCGGCCACGAATGGTTGAGCGGCCAATTCGCCGATGGGTGTCTCGTCGTCCGGATAGAGCAAGACCGCTCCATACGCCTGGTCGGATGTGATGGGCGGCATCCCTTCGGCAAATACCGATCGCCAGTCAACGGGACTGACCGGCAGAGACGCCAAGGGCGGGGAATCGTCGTTGACCGCCGGCGGCAAGGATGTCGGGAGCATCGTTTCCGTCTCGCGATCTTTGAGGACAATCCGCCCATTAACGGCTTGAGCGGCCCGGTCGCATGGAACGAACGCTCGGCCCTTTGGATTCACGAAAGACAACCCCGCAGCGTCTTCGGCAACCGTCACCTTTTGAAGCTCATGACCTTGAATCGTCAGCGAGATGCCTTCGGAACGATCGAAATAACGGGTGGGCGGAGCCGGTGATGGAAGCCACTGCACCTGATAGGCCTTGGCGGAATCCATGAACAAAGACAGCGCGTCCTTCCCCGGCGGTGCCTGGGGGACAAAAAAACTCTTGAAGAGGCGAAAAGCGGCTTCGGAAGGATAGGCAGGAATGCCCCGGTACCGTAGCGGCAATGGATCGCGCCGGCCCTCATTCTGGTCGTCATACAGCCCGCGGATCAATTCGAATGCGGCAGACCCCGTCCCCGGGAGCAAGGATTTGAAGAGTTCGACCACCGGCAGGAAATCCACGGAGGCCCAGTGCATCGCCCCCATACATGACATGAAATGGGCTCGGTCGATATTTCCGTCCTCGAGCACATACCAAGCATCTTTGCGATGACGGATCGTCGCCATTCCCGTCCGGCTGATGGACAAATCGTCGTCGCGATAGAACCAGCGGACTTCATCCAGCGGGACTCGCAAGGCTTGAGCGGCCATCGCCCGAAGATCATCGGCGGTGAGCCGTTGCCAACCGGGCTTCGTTGCAAGATTCAGAGTCGTTTCGTTGACGAGTCCGGAGGGCTTGAGGCCAACCCACGCCCCCCAATCCAACTTGATCCTGGCACGGACGAGTACCGTCTCCCCCTTGTGATCGACACCCCATTCACACTCGTGCAGCGCATTGCCAGAAGGATCCGTTGCCAGAATGCGTCGCCCGTCGGGCCGATAAAACACCAGATGGCCCGTGGCATGGCGGACCATTCGCCCGTCTCCTGCTTCCAGGCGTGTTTTGAAGAGGAGATTCTCGGGAAACGTTAAGTGTCCGGGCGTCGAAAGCGCCGTAACGACGGGATCGGCTGGCATTACGGACATGGTATGACGAAGGCAGACCCTTGAGGGACGGCGTCTCTCAACAGAGGACCTCCGGCGGGCGACGGCGGGCGAAGTGAACCGGCCGGCAGTTTCGGCATCTCGCTATTCGCGGAGTTGACCGCTTCCCAATACGATGAATTTCGAGCAGGTGAGTTCTTCCAATCCCATCGGCCCGCGCGCATGAATGCGGGAGGTGCTGATGCCGATTTCCGCGCCCAACCCGAACTGGTAGCCGTCATTGAGTCTGGTCGAGGCATTGACCAGCACGGCGCTCGCATCCACCTCGCGAAGGAAGCGCATCGCTTTCTTGTAATCCGCCGTCACGATCGCTTCCGTGTGTCGGGAACCGTAGCGACCGATGTGCTCCATCGCTTCGTCGATGTTCTTCACGACTTTGACCGCGAGCACCAAATCCAGAAACTCCTTGCCATAGTCGCCTTCGCTGGCAGGCTTCGCGGTAGACGATAAGGCGCAGGTTTTCTGACATCCCCGCACTTCAACCTTGGCCGCGACCAACTTGTCGATGAGTCCGGCCAGCCAGGTTCTTGCGATACTTTGATGCACCAACAGCGTCTCCATGGCATTACAGGTGGACGGCCGCTGGATCTTCGCGTTCAAACAGATCTGCTCCGCCATGGCGGGGTCCGCGTCATCATCCACATAGACATGGCAAACGCCGGCATCGTGCTTGATCACCGGAATCGTTGCATGCTCTGAGACCAGCCGCATCAACGACTCACCGCCGCGAGGGATAATAAGATCGATCCACCTGTCCTGTTTGAGGAGCACCGGCACCAGTTCTCGGTCAGGCCTGTCTATAAACGTGACCACACCGGCCGGTATGCCGCATTTCTCCGCCGCCTCGGAGAGCACTTGGGCGATGGCCCGGTTGGAGCGAATGGCTTCGCTGCCGCCCCGCAGGACACAAGCATTGCCGGACTTGAGGCACAAGGCCGCCGAGTCCGCCGTCACGTTAGGCCGGGACTCATAGATGATGCCAATGACCCCGATGGGCACGCGCACCCGACCGACCTGCATCCCGTTTGGACGCGTCCACATCTTCGGCATCTCACCGAGGGGATCGGGCAGCTTGGCCACCTCTCGAATGCCGGCGGCCATTTCGACGATCCGGGCTTCAGTAAGCCGCAGCCGATCGGCCATGGCCTTTCTCTCTGGAGCAGCGCCAAATGCCTCAATGTCCTCCGTGTTGGCGGCAACCAACGTGTCCGTCTGGTCTTCCAACGCATCGGCCATGGCGAGAAGGGCTTGATTCTTGAGCGAGGTAGACAGCGTCGCCAAGCGATTGGCCGCCTGTCTCGCACGCATAACCAGCGCTTCAACATATTCGGGAATCGGCTGAGATGATGGCGCTTCCGTCGTGTCTTGGGATGAAGCGTCCTCCGGCGAAAGACCGGCACGGCTGCTCTGCTCGGACATCAATCTATACTCCTCTGCGGAGGCGTTTGGGGTATTACAGGATACAGCGGTGATTTCCGGAGGGTCAAGGCGTGAGGTCGCCCGTTATTATGCCGATTCATGTGCGAGCACTGTCCTAAAGTACGTAATTGTCCGCGCCAGCGCATCTTCGAGCGCGACTTGCGGCTCCCATTTCAGCAACGCCTTCGCCCGGCTGATATCTGGCCGGCGCACCTTAGGATCGTCGAGTGGGAGCGGATGAAAGGTGATGTCACTGGATGAACCGGTCAGCTTCAGCACTAATCGGGCAATCTCGAGGACCGTCAACTCTCTGGGGTTCCCGATGTTGACCGGATCGTGGACATTCGGTTCGTTGAGATTTTCGTCCCGGGCAAACAAGTATTTTTTGTCCTTCCGTTCCTCGACCGTCTTGTCGGACTCGATGAGCAGCAAACCGACGATGCCTCGAACGAGGTCGTCGACGTAACAGAAACTCCGGGTCTGTTGGCCTTCGCCGAACACGCTCAGCGGTTTCCCTTTTAGCGCCTGGACGATGAAAGTTAGACACCACCCGTCCGTCATTTGCCCGCATCCGCGGACCGAACGTATTGAAGATGCGTACGATCCTCGTATCGAGTCCGTGATAACGGTGATACGCCATGGTCATGGCCTCGGCAAACCGTTTCGCTTCGTCATAGACGCCGCGCGGGCTGATAGGGTTGACGTTGCCCCAATAGGCTTCCGGTTGTGGGTTGACCAACGGATCGCCGTAGACTTCTGACGTGCTGGCCAGCAGAAGCCGAGCGCCCTTGGCACGGGCTAATCCCAGCACCTTGTGCGTGCCTAGCGCGCCGACCTTGAGTGTGGCGATGGGTAACTCGAGATAGTCCTGCGGGCTCGCCGGCGAAGCAAAATGCATGACCGCGTCCAGCGGACCGTCGACATGGAGATAATCGCAGACATTGTATTTGAGGAAGGTGAACCGTTCATTGCCCAATAGATGTGAAATGTTTTCCATCCGGCCCGTCAGCAGATTGTCCATGCAGATGACGGTATGCCCGGCTTGGATGAGTGAATCGCAGAGATGGCTTCCTAGAAATCCGGCTCCGCCGGTAATCACGATGCGCATAGTGTCAGCTTACCTCACTCTGGTCCGCACCAGACTCTACCAGGTCTGCGTACGAAATCCCAATCTGTTCTTCTTGGTCACGCGCTGGGGCTTCGGCGCCTTAGGCGGGCGGTATGGCTGGCGGCGGCATTTGAGGAGAAAGATCGGGGGTCGGCATTGGAGGAGGAAGAGTGGGAGCCGTTACCGGAGGAGTTGGGACTGGACCGGATGGGAGCAAGCCTGCAGTGGATGGATTGGGATGCTGAAAGATCCACTCATAATAGGAAGCGCGGCCCTCGAGATGTCTGACGGCTTGAGGAAAGTCGTGTTTCTTGAAGGGCGTTCCGCGGCTCTTGCTTCGAACACCCATAATACCGCCGGTCGGGCTCCGGACGTATTCCCAGTCGCCATGGGACATCGGGTCGGCGTACGCCTTCCGCAGAAAGGGCTTGGGCAAGCGTGTCAACTCAGCTAGCGATTGAGGATAGACTTCCGCAGGCATCACTCGGCCCGCCTTCATGGTGGCGGAGTAGAGGGCCAACGCATTTTGAATTTCGATCCCTTTGGATAAGAGATCGGCTTCGAGCTCCCGCTGGACCATGGCTTTCCATTGCTTTGCCGCGGCCGTTGTCGAGAGGCCGATCACTACAATGGCGAACATCAGGAACAGATAGGTAACGCCTCGTTCATTGTGAAACCAGTAGACCATGGGTGTGGAATCAGGGCGCTGGCGTCTCCGGCTCCTCGGATAAGAGCACCGTATATTCGAGCTGCGAATCCCGATCGAATAAGGTGACACTCTCCTGGGTAATCGTTTTCACCACGACATGTTTCTCGATGGTCTCCCCTGCTTTCACCACGTGCAAATCGTCATTCTTCGTCAACACGGCCATATCCTGCTTTTTCTGCCACTCTTCTCCTGTCCGGACAAACCCCAGATAGTGGAACTGCGCCAGATCGGTAGCGACCGCTTGTTGACGCAGAGCATCGTCTGGCACGTCTACCGGTCTCGAAGCATTGACCGTGACGGCGGACGGCAGGGCGAAGATATTCCTCGGAGTGGCAAACACCATTTCGCGTTGTGTGCGAGCGGCCGCAAGGAGGTCCAGTTGAACATGGAGGTTGTCTATGATGCCCGCATTAGCAGAGGCCGTCACGGGTCCCGACACATTCGTCAAGGGCAGGCGAACCGGTCCGTCCCAGGCGACCCACTGCCATAGCAACAAACCTACCCACACCGACACGAGCGCGACCAGGGCGAGAACTTTTTTCCGTCTGGCATTCATCGCTTATCAACCGTTCATAGCGAGCAACCCATTATTGCGAGACAGTTTTCTCTGCTCCACCGCGAAGGTACGTGACAATCTTAATGTTGAAGGTGAGGTGATCACGTTGGGTCGCCGACTGTACTAGATCCACGTCCTCAATGTAGACGAGTTCATCGGCTGTTTCGATGTCGTACAAAAAGTGTCGGAGATCTTCGTAGCGGCCGCTCATCGTCCCCTGCAACAGACCCTTACTCGTATTGGCAACCGGCGTGGATTCGGTTTTATAGGAGAGCGCCGGCAGCGTGACATGATTTCGCTTGGCTTCCTCAGTGATCCCTAGGGCCAGAGGGGCAAAATCGCGTTCTTCGGGCAGCGCGGCCCACACTTGAGCTAAATCCTGCTTGGCGCGCTTGGCGACCTGATGCTGCTGGTGCTGTTTGCGGATCTGCGCCCATTGGGCGGCGAGTTGTGCGTGGGTCTGTTCCGCCGATTCCAGCCCGAACGACGTGACCGCCGAAAGCACGAGCAACAACAGGCACACGAGCGCTGCCGGAGGGATGAGCTGGCCGTAAGGCTTCCGTAAGTGTTCAAGCAGAAGCTTCGTCATGTGCCACGCTCCTGCAGCCGATATTTCAGTTTCAGATCGAATTCCACGAGGCCGTCGTCTCCGAGATGATGCTGGCCGAGAACCGGATCGTGAAACACAGGATGCGACTGCAACTTGAGCGTAAGTGCGGTGACGTCTTCAACCGTTGCCGCAGCGCCGCTCATGTGGATCACGGCGCTGGCCGGATCCAGGCGCACACCTTTGATCGAGACGCGCGGAGGGATCGCCTCTTCCAGACCGGACAAGAAGTGCGTCCAAGAGAAATTGCGCTTGGCCAGCAGTTGGTTAGCCAGCGACACCTCCGCAGGTAACCGCCGCAAGGCCGCCTCGGAGAGATCCAGACCTTCCGCCTGCGCTTCCTTGATGAGTTGTTGGTCCTGCTCACGGACCTGATCGATCCGGGCCTGGATTTCCTGAAGATCCTGAAGTCCGATCCATGTCTGAGCCGCACTCCACGATACCCATAGGCTGAGCGCGAGAGCCGCGAGCCGCAGCACAAATCTGCCTGGAGCCACATAGGCGCGATGGCGGCTTGCCAACTCGATGTGGAAATACGTCGTTCCGCCGGTCTGCCACCGAAAACTGCCGATCCTGTCGGCAATGCGCGTCATGAAGGAAATATTCTTTCGCATCTCTACATCAGCCCGGCCACGACCGGTAACATCGCGCATGAGGTACTGCCTCCGTCGTGAGTCCAGCCCACAGCATCGACATGCTCCCACTGTAATTGGTCGGTTGAGACGCCGAGTTCATGGCCCAATTGATCTTCCAATCCCGGGAGATCGCTCTCCGTCATGAGCACCAAACGGGCGAGATGCAAGTCCGGAACGTGCTCTTGGCAGGCCAGGATCGAGAGTTCAGTTTCGCGGACGATCCTTGTCACGTGTTCCTGAGTTCCCATATCCACACCGGTCAGAGGATCACCGGCAAGAAATTTAGTCCGGACGAACACCGGGCGGGCGTCATGAATGATCAGGCACGTTAGGCCGCCGTCAGCAATGGTCACCAAGGCTAGGTCGCGATTCAGGCATCGGGTTCCCCCCGCGGCCTTGATCCAGAGATCGAACAGGCGAAGACTAGCCACGGTTACTTCTCGTGGAAGCAGTCCTGCCGCTTCGCAGGCGGTCTCGTACTCAGCAAGGATCGACTCCTGCACGGCGATCACCAGCACCATATGAACGCCCTCCTTGGGATGCCGAG
Organism: uncultured Nitrospiraceae bacterium; assembly: GCA_963824855.1. Taxonomy (GTDB): domain Bacteria; phylum Nitrospirota; class Nitrospiria; order Nitrospirales; family Nitrospiraceae; genus Nitrospira_C. The sequence goes on along the minus strand of CAWGQP010000008.1, from coordinate 26,907 downwards.
GAGGAAAGACCTGCCAATTGAGTTTGACACCCGTCAAAGGCAGACGCTGTTCCTGTCCCAGTCGCCACCGAATGAGCGCCTCCTGCTCCTCTCGCCGACCAGGGACCTGTTCGAGCTGCAGAACGGTCGAACGGACCGCCAGGTCCGGCAAGACCAATGTCACCGACCGTGGCAGACCAGACAGCAACGTACGCCCGAGGAACCGCAGCCGTCTGGGAGGTCCGGCGAGCGACCGAATCCGTTCTTCCAACACCCCCCGGTCGACCACATTGCCATCGATTGGCGAAAGCTTCACCACACCGGAAGGGATGGGCGACAAGGCACACCGATAGCGGTGCCGTCCCCGCCAGGTCTTGGAGCTCTCACTCCATGTCAACGCGTGACCGCCGATCTTCAGGCATTGGGTCGGACGGCTGCCGCTCCATGGCCACATGCTATGCTTCCTCGCTAAATGTGACACGGTTGATCTCGCGCAGGGTCGTCCCTCCCTCGAGCACCTTCCGCAATGCCGACTGCCTTAACGTGATCATGCCGCCCGTAACCGCACGATACCGAATTTCAGAGAGCGGCCGCTCCGACAAGATCATCTCTTTGATCTCGTCTGTGAGATCCAAGAACTCCGTAATGCATTTCCGGCCGCGGTATCCCGTACCATGACATTCTTGACAGCCTCTACCCTGATGAAAACGCACATCCTTATATTCCTCATAATCGAGTCCGGACTCTTCGGCGAGCGCCTTGTCGAGAGGAACCGGAACGCGACACGACTGACACAACATCCGAACCAGCCGTTGTGCGAGCACGCAGTTCAAGGCGGCCAGAAAGTTGTAGGCGTCGATGCCCATGGAGGCAAACCGACCGATCACATCGAAGACGTTGTTGGCATGGACGGTCGTCAACACAAGATGTCCCGTCAGTGCCGACTGGATTGCGATCTGAGCTGTTTCGGGATCGCGTATTTCGCCGACCATGATCTTGTCCGGATCATGACGCAGGATTGAGCGAAGGCCTCGCGCGAAGGTGAGTCCCTTCTTCTCATTGACCGGGATCTGGACAACCCCGGGGAACTGATACTCGACAGGATCTTCGATCGTGATGAGTTTGTCCTCTTTGATGTTCATCTCGGTGATGGCGGCATAGAGCGTCGTGGTTTTTCCGCTGCCCGTCGGACCAGTGACAAGCACCATCCCATAGGGCCTCGTAATGGCTCGCCGAAACCGTTTGAGGTCCTCTTCATTGAACCCGAGGCGATCCAGGCGCAAGGTCGACACGCCGGTGCTGATCGCTTCCCGGTCCAGAATACGGATGACGACCGACTCACCGAACACGCTCGGCAGAATCGACACCCGGAAATCGACGGTCTTCCGTTCAAGCCGCATCCGAAAGCTCCCGTCCTGAGGAACTCGCCGTTCCGCGATGTCGAGGTCCGACATCACTTTTAGACGAGAAACCAGCGGAGCGTGTAACCGGATGTCCAGCGGCTCCATCGCCGGCACGAGGATTCCGTCGACCCGAAACTTGACCCGCGTCGAGCGGTCTGCCGCCTCGATATGGATGTCGCTCGCGCGCCGCTGCATGGCGCTCAACAAAATGGAATCCAGGAGCTTGACGGCAGGGCTCTGGTCTTCGTTCGCATGATCGAGCGTGAGAATTTCCTCGCCCCGTTCATCCTCCTTGACCAGCACGGACCGGTACTCGGCCTCCAGCTCGCGAAGCGCCTGGCTCGAGCCTTCACTGCGTTCCAATGCCGTCAAAATCGCCGATTTTGGGCTCACCACCAACTCGAGCTCTCGGCCCAGGAGCAATTCCAGCTCATCAAGGCCGAGTAGATCCTGAGGATCAGGAACCGCGACTCGCAAACGAGCCTGCACCTCGGCGATGGGTACGAAGGGGTGCCGCTGCATCAGCTTCACCGATATCCGCTCGTAAAACGACGGCTCCACCCGGAAGTCGATTAGAGGATCGAATGGCAGCCCACATTGAATGGCCAGCGCTCGCGCGAGCTGTTCTTCAGAAAGAGCGCCTTCACCCAATAAGGTGGCCCCCAGATCTGCCGGGACGCCGCCCAACCGGTTCAAGGTTTGATCCACAGTCGATTTAGTGACCATCCCCTGCCCCACGAGCACGTCGGCCAGTGTCGGTCTAGTCACGCTTCGAGATGCCATCCGTGGATTCCTTTCACACTCTCAGCCACGCCGCCTTTGAACGCCTCGAATTACTCCGTTTAGACATTCCCTGCCATCTGGAAGACGGGGAGATACATGATCACCACGATCCCTCCCACGAGGATTCCCATGATCAGCAGGAGCACGGGCTCAATCCAGGTGGTCAATTGGGTCAGCCGGAGATCGAGATCGGTTTCGTAAAATTCGGCGACATCATGCAACATCAGCTCCAGCGATCCGGTTTCCTCGCCGACTGACAACATCTCGATGGCGAGCTTGGGAAAGACCTTCGGCCGATCGAGCGCCGCGGCAAGAGTAGTCCCCTCGCGGATTTCGTTCACGGCATCAGTCAATCCCGCTGCGATATACCGGTTCGATACTGCGTTTTTTGTGATGTGCAACGCCTCGACGAGAGGCGTCCCGCCGGCCAGGATAGTTCCTAGCGTTCGGGCCAGTTGAATGGTGTGATGTTTGATGAAGATAATTCCGAGAAGGGGTGCCCGCAACAGCAGCCGGTCAACGCTGAAACGGCCATTCGGTGTCGCGTAGTAGGCGCGGCCGATGAGCATGAGCCCGGCCAGCAACGCGAAGGCTGGCAGCACATACACTTTCGCGGCGGAGGCAGCATCAATCAGCAGCTGGGTGGCAACCGGCAACGATTTGGCGGTCTCGGCATAGACCGAGATGAAAGTCGGCATCACATAACTCAGCAGGAAGCCAATGACGCCGACGCCCGTCAAAACGAGAAATCCCGGATAAGCAAGTGCCTTGGCAATCTTGTGCCGCAGTCCAATCATCAGCTTCAAATACGCGATGAATCGCTTCAACACCTCGGCCAAATTCCCGGACTGTTCCCCCGCCCGCACCGTGGCGACATAGAGCTCCGAGAAATATCCCGGATGGCGACTCAGCGCTTCGGACGCCGACGCCCCTCCCCGGATGTCCTGACGGACCATGCGTAGGGCCTGTTGAAAGCCTTCATGCCGGGCGCGCTCAATCAGGAGATCCCAGACACGGAGCACCGGAAGACCCGCCTTAATCAAGGCCAGCAATTCCTGGTTGAAGATCAGAAACTCGCCGAGAGGAAGTCCGCGCCAGGCGCTGAACTCAAAGAGCGGTCGGCTCGGAGCCAGCCCACGACGCTTCAACTGGAAGATCAGGAATCCCTGACCTTCGAGCTTCGCGCGAACGACCGGTTCCTCGTCGCCTTCGATCTGGCCTTCGAGCGTTGATCCGTCAGGACGCGCGACCCTGTATGCGAAGACAGCCATGGATACCGTCGACTATGGCATCGGAGATGGAATGTTGTTGCCGCGTTAGGGGATGGTCTCTATCGATGGACTCGTCAGCGCGCGATGGTCCAAGACGAGTAATATCTGACCGACTTCGATCTGATTGTCAGCCAGATGGTTGATCGAGCGAAGACGATTGAGACCCATCCGATGCGTGCGCGCAAGGCTCCATAACGTATCACCCGGCTTCACGATAATTTCTCTGATTGGAGGATTCTGCCTCAGCGTCGCGGCAGCAGATGGCCGTTTCGCCGGGAAGGCATTGACCGCCGGAGTTGCAGTCGGTGAGGGCGCCGCGAACGACCAGGGGAGCGAGGCTCCAGTCGCCGCAGGGCCGACCTCCGGTTGCATGCCCGGCGTCTCCGCCTTTCCCGCTCGCTTCTGAAACTGCCTCATCTGATTGGGCAATTGGCCGCTGCTCCGGTACACGCGCTCCCGCTCCGCCCGTGCCGCCAGCAATTCTTCGCGCTGGACTTCGATGACGTGCCGGGCTTCGCTCACGCGGCGCTCAGCTTCCCGCACACGGCCTTCGAGCTGGGCCCGAGCTACCTGTGCATCGGCCAATTCCTGGCGGCGGGACTCCAGTTCGGCGCGCACTTCCGCCAGATTACGCTGGGTCTCGCGCACTTGAGTTCTGAGCGTATCCATCGTCAATTGAAGATCGACAATCTCCGGTTCGACGATCGGCTCCAACTCGCTGCAACCGGTGACGGCAAGCGCGAGAACACCAACGGCGACAGAGTGTCATCGTTCGGACAAGAACAGCGCTCCGCCCAATGACGCGGTCGCCAAGCCGATTAGAGATATGCGAATCGACTATTACCATCGATTGTAGGGTGTCCCGTTGGTGCCGACAAATTCAGAGCCCGAGAACACATCGAAAATACCACCTTCCGTCACGTCGGTGATTTCCTGCCACGACGTCTCCGAATTCGTGAAAGGGTCCTTGGGAATCGCGCGTAGATATCCCGCGCTGACCAAGGCCTGGAGCGAAGGCGGATACTTTCCCTGATCCGCCCGATGCTGATCGAGCACGTCACGGAGCGTAAACAAGTCCTGCCGCAATGCCGCCTCCCTCGCCTTGATCACTGAGGCCTGATAGGTCGGCGCCGCCAAGGTTGCCAAGATGCCGATGATCGACACGACGATCAACAGTTCGATCAGCGTAAAGCCCTTGGCTTCTGTCAGACGGAACTTACCAATCGCGGTATTTGGTTCCATCCAACGCCGTTTCCTGACTCGCCGTCATGACATCGTAGACATCATCCCCACACCAGCTTGATGCATTCGGCGCATCTTTATAGCACCGGAATTGCCAATCCGCTTTTCCTGTCAGTGGATCGAGCGGCAGGCTTCGAAGGTACCGCCTGATCGTCGTTCCCCGGACTGTGGCTTCTTCGCTGGTCAATTTGGTTCCCAACAACATCTCGAGCGATTTCGGATACCCGTAGATACTGGAAACGTCTTTACATGACAGCTTGTTTTTTACGCACAATGGGCCCAGTAGCACGTCGCCGTCCCGGTTCCACTCCATTTTGAAGGTGTCGATGGCCGCCCGCATGCCCCGCAGATGCTGCCGAAATTCAATTTCATGGGATCTCTTTGCAGAGACCCGACTCAACGGAAGCGCGACCGACGCCAGCACCATGACGATGGTCAAGGTGACGAGGAGTTCGAGGAGGGTCACTCCTGATTCTTTCACCGTACCCTCACGATTCCCTTCCCGTCAGGCGGCGCTCCGGCTACGCCCTCTCCATTGGCATTCATCAGTGCAACGCGAATGGGAGAGACCCCCGGTGCTTTGGCCATAAATTTTGCCGTGACCTTTCTGCCGCCCGTGGCCGCACGCGGCGCTGACGGTCCGACTCGGAATGCCACAATCGCTTCGGCCAGCGATGACGCCGGCAGCTCCGCTGGATCCATTTGAATGATTTCTGCATCGATCAAGTCCTTCAGATCCAGCACATTGGGATCATATTGCAAATGAAACAATGCCGCTTTGTCAGGCCGTAGCCGTTCGTCCTGAATGGCGATCTTGAATACCTTTCCGACTTCGACCACCGAATCGTTCGGCGACACCGAAGCCGCTGGACCAACGGTCAACATCCTGGCTAGTGAGGCGGAAGGCGTCTTCCCGGCAACTCCTCGCTGGGCCTGCGCTGAGAATTGTGTCGATGACCCATTGATGCCATTTACACTGGTCAAAGAGGTCTTGGGATGAGGTGTGAACATGGTCGAATTGGAATAGGTCGAGTCAGTCCCAGACCAGAACGCCTGCCGGCTCAAGCTGGGTGGTGTCATCGCCTGTACGATATGCGGCGTCAGGGTCAAGATGACTTCCGTCGTCACGCGCTGGGTCTTGAAGGAGCTGATCAGGTTCCCGATGAACGGAAGATCCCCTAGCCAGGGGATCGTCACACGGGTCCGACGGTCTTCTTCCTGAATCAGTCCCCCGAGCACGATTGTCTCACCGTCCTTCACGTTCAACATCGTTTCGGCCGAGCGGTTGCCGAACTTGAATTGGGTAATCGGTGGATTGGCCTGAAGCGTCACCTGCTCACCAAGACGGATCACTTCAATCTTCATTTTGAGCGTCAGTTCATTGCCCAAGTGAATGGCCGGCTCGACCGTCAGTTTGACGCCGGTGTCCCGGAATTCGATGGAGGTGACCGTCGAAGTCGTCGGGACGGCGCCCGTCGCCGCCTGGCCGGGGAGCACATTGGTCGTGGACAACAGAATTGGCTGCTTGTCGCCGATGTTGATTTCTGCTTTCTTGTTATTGACGACCCGCACTTTGGGAGCCGCCAAGGTCTTCGCATCGGTGATCTGCTTGAAGAAATCCAGCTGCACATTGGTCGGAAGCTTGAACAGATAATTGCCTTTTCCGAGGCTCGACAATTGTTGGAGGGTAAATTGCTGGGCCACGTCGCCGGCGATGGTTCCCGCAAAACCTGGCGGCACCAGGGCCGCGGCCACTTGTTTCGGATACGTGAGGCCGTAGGTTTGATCGACGGTTCGATCGACTTCCAAGACTTCGACCTCGAAAAGGACCTCCGAGTCAAGACGATCATTGGCCAGGATGATTTTCTCGGCCATTTCAAGCTTCTCCGGCTGATCCCGGATGACGATCGTGTTGAGTTGCTCGTTGGCGTGCATGCGCTTTGAGTCGAGCATGCCCTTCAGCAGGACGAGCATGTCCTTCGCCTTGGCGTTGGACAGATAAAAAGTTCGAATCATTAAGTCTTGATACTGTTCTTGCTTCTGATGAGTGTTCGGGCTGACGATCATGACCCCGGGAGAGACCACCCTGGAAAACAAATTGTTGCTGTTCAAGATGAGATTGAGCGCATCATCGAACGGCGTGTCCTCGATCGCGATCGTCACCGGATCATTGCGGACATCCCGATCAAAGATCAGATTCATCCCGCCCGCTTTCCCAATCCCTTCGAGCACTTCCTTCAGGCCCGCGTTCCGGAACCGCAGCGTCACCGGCTGCTTTCGCTGGTCTTCCCGGTTTCGAGCCTGCTGATCCTCCGTCAACTTGGAAATGCCTTCAAGCGGTTCGGAGAAAGAGGGATCGAGTTCTGCCGACCTGGCATACCCTTCCATCGCCTCATCGACACGACCCAGTTGCGCCAAACGATCGGCTTCACGAAAATGCTCGCGTGCTTCCTTCAAACGGACGGCTTGCGCAAGCGCTGCTTGGTGCTCCGGATTGGATGGCTCAATGGACAAGGCACGCTTAAAGTGTTCGACCGCGAGGTCGATGTGATGCTCTTTCAGGGCATTGCGGCCGCGTTCCTGGTACTGTGCGGCAGCCCGTTCCCGTGCCAGGTTGAATTTCTCCTGCAAGGCCGCGTCAAATGGCGTCTCCTTGAGGGCTTGACGATACGCTATGGTGGCTTCTTCCCATTTGCCGGCGGCTAAATGCTGATCTCCGCGCCTGATGTCGTTGGATTCGAAGTATGCGCAGCCCGGGAGACAACTCAGGCAGACGAACAGAAAGACGGAAGTTCCGCTTCCAAAAAGATCTCCCAGTCGCATCACGTGCATGCTCCTAACGTGAATTGCGCAAGTACCATCGGCGCAAAAAAGGCATCCAGTGCCAAAGCGAGTCTACACCAGAGGCAATGCATTCAAATAAAAAAAAGCGAAATCCAACACTGGCACAAATGGCTAGGAAGCCCGGTCTGTATTGCAGATGAATGAAGCGCGCGTGCCTGGAGGGAGAGAGGGAGCGGATTGGATTCTGTGAAGCGGAGAGCCTATCGGCGGCCTACAGCCGCCAATAGGCAATAGTCTTGGGCAGAGTGGCTTGGTCCATAATGCTTTTCACGTCAATCACCACCCCCTGCTGTCCACTTCGGAGAAGACCAACGATTTTCTGCTGGCCCATCTCGACATAGGCGCGGTGGGCCACGGCCAACACAATGCCGTCAGCATCTTTGAGACTGGACCAATCACTGAGATGAAGGCCGTATTCGGCAACGGCTTCCTCCGACTCGGCAAGTGGATCATGGACCAAAACCTGTACCCCGTATTCCTGCAGTTCTTTGATAATGTCGGGAACCTTGCTGTTGCGCAGGTCCGGCACGTTCTCTTTGAACGTCAATCCCAGGACGATCACTTTCAGTTGATTGACCGGCCGGCCGAGCTGTCCTAACCGTTTCATCGTCTGTTCCGCCACAAACTTTCCCATGCCGTTGTTGATGCGGCGACCGGCGAGAATGACCTGCGGATGGTATCCGACAGATTCCGCTTTATGAGTCAGATAATAGGGATCCACGCCGATGCAGTGGCCCCCTACCAATCCAGGTGAAAACTTCAAGAAGTTCCACTTTGTGCCGGCCGCTTCCAAAACGCCTTTCGTATCAATGCCGAGTCGATGGAAGATCAGCGCCAATTCATTCATCAAGGCAATATTAAGGTCGCGCTGTGTATTCTCGATAACCTTGGCTGCCTCTGCGACCTTGATGCTGGATGCTCGATGCACGCCGGCCTTGACCACCTTCCCGTATGTGGCAGCGACGATCTCCAGAGACTCTTCATCTTGGGCTGACACGACTTTGACGATTTTTTCGAGCGTATGCTCTTTATCGCCTGGATTGATGCGCTCCGGCGAGTATCCCACCTTGAAATCGGTCCCTGCCTTGAGACCCGACGTTTTTTCGAGTATCGGAAGACACACCTCTTCTGTCACTCCCGGATAGACCGTCGATTCGTACACCACGATCGTGCCAGGCGATAGATGTTTGCCAATGAGCTCCGAGGAGACTCGAAGCGCTTTCAGATCCGGCTGAAGGGCTTCATCAATTGGCGTGGGAACAGCGACAATGATGAAATCAGCAGCTTTGAGATCGTCGGGCTGTGCGGTGTATTGGACTTGGGACGCATTCAAATCAGCGGCTGATACTTCACCCGTTCGATCGAACCCTTTCTGCAGTTCCTCGATTTTGGCTTTGTTAATGTCAAAGCCGATTGTGCGGCGATGCTTGCCGAAGGCGACCGCGATAGGAAGGCCAACATAGCCGAGCCCGACGACTGCCACCGTTCGTTCTTTCATCTTCCTCTCTCCCTGCTAATAGTTCCTGAAGTTTTCACAGGATGGCAGAAGGTGCCGCTCACGTCAATAAAGGCGCAGGATTGTTCAACGCCCCATGCTATGGGCCAGCGGAGGAATCTACAGCATCTCAGCGATACCATTTCCTTAACAGAATAAATCTAAAGAAATACTTTATCTGTTCATGAACACTATCAACTGTCTCTCGCTGCAGTCGGCCGGTCCTCGCGCCAAAAATTGTCGCCGTGTCCGGATTCTTCATTGAGAATCCATGGTTTCGATTCCCTTGGGCTGAACGGCGGCAAAACGGCACTGGTCTTGCTCCACCACGAGTTTGCCTGAAGCAGCTGTCACGCGAGGAGGATCCATGCAGCATATGCTATCGCGAGGACGATCGGCAGATCATATGTTTTCGCTAGCCACACTCGGCGCAGTGACAATGCTCTTGTGCGTGTCTCCAACGGCGTCCGCCTTCGCCGAGCAATTGGTGGCCTTGGGTCAGGAAAGGGCTCAGGTCTCTGATCGAACGACCACGAAAACTGTCTCAACGCCGAAGGAACCGGCGCCGATTCGTAAGTCGCACAAGCTCATTAGAAAATCAGCGCCCGTTGCTTCTGTGCAGCTCAATGACATAACAACGCCCCAAACTAACTCCACGTCTCTTAAGGCGCCGACGGCTGCTCCTAGCGAAACGACAGCAACTCAGATTCAGAGCAAGGATGCGACAGCCCTGAGTTCAGCGACATCAAGCACCGTCGCCCCAGCAAAATCATCTATCACTACAACGACACCCACGACATCCCTTTCACTCGCCGGTGCTCTGTCCAGTCCGGCCTCCTCGACGTTGTCCGGCCCGTCGTCTCTGTCAGGTGTAGCTGTGCCAGGATCATCCAACGGAGGGGGAAACTCCACCAACGGACGAGGGATGAAAAAGTTATCCGCTTCGATGCCGGGCTTGACCCAGCTGCTGACTCCGACAACGTCGACCGTGTCGCCTTCTGCACCAGTGACGCCGGTGATCGCACGGAATCCGGCATCCATCTCGTTCTCGGCCATTCAGAACGGGGCCAATCCATCGAGCCAAACGGTCACCGTTACCAACAGCGGTTCCGGAACGATGAACTGGACGGCGGCCTCGTCAGTGCCCTGGCTGACGATAAACGGGGGCGCTGCTGCGTCAGGAACCGATAGTGGATCATTTGCCGTCGGCGTCAATATCACGCGGGCTTTCCGTCGGGAACTATGCCGGCACAGTGACGATTGCAGCCACAGGGGCAACCAATACCCCTCAAGCCATCGCCGTCACACTTTCCGTCACAGCAGCCCCCACCCCTACGATTGGTCTGAACGCGACGAACCTTTCCTTCACCGCCATGCAAGGCGGCAGTAATCCAAGCGCTCAAACGCTCACGATCAGCAATACAGGCGCTGGCACGCTGAACTGGTCGGTCATAGAAAATGCGGCTTGGTTGACACCCAGCGTGCTGAGCGGAACCGGCGCTGGTTCTGTGACGTTGAATGTCAATACAGCGGGAATGTCGGCAGGAACCTATACGACGCCCTTGACGGTTGCGGCGACGGGCGCGACAAACACGCCACAAACCGTCACGGTGACTCTCACACTCACCGCGCCATTGATTCCGACCATCGGTCTTGCACCAACCAGCCTGAGCTTTTCAACAACTCAGGGCGGCACCAACCCCTCGGCCCAAACTGTGAGCATCACCAACTCAGGCACCGGAACCTTAAGTTGGAACGCCACGAGCACAGCCTCTTGGCTCTCAGTCTCTCCAGCCTCTGGCACCGGTCCGGGTTCGCTCGCTGCAACCGCCAACGTGACGGGACTTTCAGCCGGAACATACACAGCTTCAATCACGGTCACAGGAACCGGTGCAACCAATTCACCACAGTCGATCCCTGTCTCATTGACCGTGACAGCCCCCGCACCGACGTTGACGGTCGGCTCTTCGAGTCTGACCTTCACCGGTACGCAGGGTGCAACTAACCCAGCCGCCCAATCGCTGTCGATCACGTCGAATGCGTCGTGGAGCGTGACGGAAGCGGTCAGCTGGCTTACAGTGAGCCCCGCCAGCGGCTCAAATAACGGCACACTCACCGTCGCCGTGGACACGGCCACGGCCGCAGTCGGCACCAACACCGGCGCTATCACTGTGACCGGTGGCGGGCTGACCCGCACAGTCAACGTCACGCTCACGCTCAATGCCCCCGCACCGACGTTGACGATCGGCTCTTCGAGTCTGACCTTCACCGGTACGCAGGGCGCAACTAACCCAGCCGCCCAATCGCTGTCGATCACGTCGAATGCGTCGTGGAGCGTGACGGAAGCGGTCAGCTGGCTTACAGTGAGCCCCGCCAGCGGCTCAAATAACGGCACACTCACCGTCGCCGTGGACACGGCCACGGCCGCTGTCGGCACCAACACCGGCGCGATCACTGTGACCGGTGGCGGGCTGACCCGCACAGTCAACGTCACGTTCACGCTGGCCGCGGCGCCTACGACGCTCAACGTCAGCCCGAGCAGCCTGACCTTCACCGCAACTCAAGGCGCCGCCAATCCAGCCACCCAAACGCTCGCTGTCACCTCGAATACCAGTTGGAGCGTCAGTGAAAACGCCAGTTGGCTGACGGTCAATCCTCTCTCGGCCTCAAACAACAGCACCCTTACGGTGAGCGTGAACACGGCAACGGCCTCGGTAGGGGCAAACAGCGCGACCATTACCCTTACAGGTGGAGGCACGACAAGGACGGTCGACGTCACATTGACCCTCAATGCCGACATCGACCTCGTCGGCTACCCTTACGTGGGACCCAAATACCGATCCGGATCTGGCTTCGTACAGGGTCTATCAGTCCACGACCCCAGGCGTATATGGAACGGCGATCGCCACCGTACCGGCTGGAGCTTCCACCTACACGGTGACAGGCCTAACTATGGGATCTACCTATTATTTCCGAATCACGGCGGTTGATTCCTCAGGCAATGAGAGCTTGCCGTCAAACGAGGTCGGCAAGAGCGTCTTTTGATAATGAAAAGAGACGACTCCCGTATTCCGCGAGCCGGGTTATTAGTGATCGCGGCTGGGATGTGACCCGACTCTTACTTCTCGTTTCGTCGTCTCCAGAGACCGATACCCGCCAATCCAGACCCTAACAAAAGCAGGCTGGTTGGCTCAGGAACGAGGATCGCCCCGCTGCGGGCCGTGGCGTGCCAGTTTGCTACGCCGTTTACAGGTGTGTTGAGGAACCCTACGATATAGGATCCAAACGGAAGGTTTTGACCAAGGTTCAAAAGGGGCGAGGAATTCGGATTGTTTGCGCCCTGAAGCGTAGCCGCTCCCAGGTTGACTTGGAACACATCAAGCCCTGTCGCGGTCGGATTGAATGTCCGACTTGCAGAGGCATTAGAAATGCGCCAATCGGATTGGCGGGCGAAGAACCACCCAGCTGAGCGTAAGAAAAGTGCCCAGATCTCCAGTGTTCCACAGCCCTTTCGAGGAAGAAGTGCCCGAAAAGGTCCCTGCTCCCGAGGTCCGTATATCGAAGCCGGGCGAGCGCTATTCGTCTATTCGGAATTAGCAGGTCAACAAAAAATAGCGATCCCGATGTAGGTCCCCCTGAGATCGTAAAGCCGAAATTGCTCGGCTGGCCGATGCTGGGGCTATTGATACCATTATCGATGCAACCATTCGCGCAGTACCCATGCAGTGCGGGATCTGCGGAAGCGCTCCCGATACCGATACTTAGGGATAGGAGGACACCCACAAACATCATCAGAAATTTACTCATGTTTCTCTCCTTAAAAATTTCTTTTGTGTTTCAGGACCTTCGCCACTGTTAACAGACTAAGCACAAGATGTACCAAAGTGAGATCTTACTCATCTTATTGAAATAAAATGACTATATTAGTGTCCAGTGTGGTAGAGATCCATGACCTGTAATTATGTCTTACAGTCACTTGTAAACATTATTCACACAAGACAAATTGTCTCCAGGCAGTGACTCGCGCATTCGCCTTGTCACTTGTTGCTGCTTGATAGTGGGGTTTTTTCAAACCGTAACGAGCCAACATTTGGTAGAGGGTCGGCCTGCTCACGCCGAGGGATGAGGCTGCTCGCGTCACATTGCCTTCAGCCTTTTCCATGGCCAGGCGCACAAGCTCTTTCTCACGGTGATCCCTCGAAGCCTTGAGCGTTGAACCATCAACTGATGAAACGGTGTCCTGCAACTCGAGGTTCTCGGGAGTCACATACCCTCCCTCCGCCATGACAACCGCTCGCTTGACTCGATTTTCCAGCTCCCGAACGTTGCCTGGCCAGCTATGAGACGTTAACGCCTCAACCGCTTGCGGCGTAAAGCCTTTGATCGGCTTTTTTAGTTCACCACTGAATCTCAGCAAGAACGTCCGCGCCAACAAGATGATATCGGAGCCTCGTTCTCGAAGTGGAGGGATGGCAATACTGACCACGCAGAGCCGGAAGTAGAGATCGTCTCGAAACCGGCCTTCATTGATAGCCTTTTGTAGATCGATGTTGGTGGCTGCAAGGATCCTAGCATCAACGGTGATCGATTCCTTGCCACCCAGTCGTTGTATCTTGTGATCCTGCAAGAATCGGAGCAGCTTGACTTGCAACCCCAGTGGGATGTCCCCGATTTCGTCGAGGAACAGCGTGCCGCCTTGCGCGCTTTCGATGCGCCCTTTTCGTTGCTGCACCGCTCCTGTAAAAGCACCCTTTTCATAGCCGAACAGCTCGCTCTCGAGGAGAGTCTCTGGAATTGCCCCACAATTGATCGCAACGAAGGCTCCACTACTTCGAGCGCTTTGGCCATGAATCGCTCGAGCGACCAACTCCTTTCCAGTGCCGCTCTCTCCAGTAATCAGCACCGGAACATCCAATGGTCCAACCCGGCGTACCATGCGAACCACATTCTCGAGTTGGGGACTGTCACCGACCAAGCCTTCAAGTTGGTTCTCACCGCTCTGTTTCTGCAACGCCAACTTTTCCCGTTCGAGGTTGGACAGATAATTGGCGCGTTGCAACACGACCCTTAGGACGTCGAGTTGAACCGGCTTTTCAATAAAATCGTATGCACCGCTTTCGATGGCAGCGATGGCTTTCGATCGATCGCTATTGCCCGTAAGCACGATGACTTTGGCCAGCGGATCTAGTTGAAGCGTTTCGCTCAGAACAGCCAAACCCTCGGAGGCCCCGTCGGTATCAGGAGGCAGCCCCAAATCCAGTAGAATGATTTGCGCCATCGCCTGTCGAACGACACTGAGCGCCGAAGGACGATCCGAGGCCTCCAAGAGCTCATAATCCGACGCAAGAGCCCATTTCATTTGGTCCCGAATCTCGGGGTCGTCATCGACAAGGAGGAGGGTGGGAAGAGTTTTCATGGCGGCGGACCCGGCCATTAGTTTGTCTGTTTTGGTTTCGGAAGCACCATGCAAGGGAAACTCGATTCGCACTTGTGTTCCCTTTCCTTCTTCGCTCCGAACTTGTACCGTTCCACGGTGCGCTTCGATTATCTGTTTACTTTGGTAGAGACCTATGCCGAGTCCGCTAGCTCGCCAGGACTGCGATGGCCGAAACAACGTCTCCAGCATGTGTGAGGGAATCCCATTCCCGGTGTCTTCAACTATGACACAAACTGAACTCGCCCACTTCTTTAATGGTGATAGAGATCTAGCCATTCTGGCCGATCGCTTGCTGAGCATTGAGTACCACATTCAGAAGAACTTGGTGGATTTGCTCACGCATTCCCAAGACGAGTCCAACTGGCCCGCCGCTCACACGGATTGGTACAATCGCAGCGTCTCTCATCGGAGCTACGACTTCTTCGACGAGGGCGTGGAATGTCCACTAATTCCTGCGGTTTTGCAATCACGGCTGAGGAGACTTGAGAGAGAGCTTGCTGATGAGCGCAGTGATTTGTTTTGCGGTATCGGCTACGGTTCTCATCGCGGACTCCTGAAAGGCCGGATCTCTGCCATGATTCCCAACGTTCTGAGCGATAAGCGAGAGCCTTGCCGCCAAATTTTTCAAGTCATGGAGACAGAATACGGAAAATCGATGCAAGGCTTCCAACTCAGCCGAGGCTTGACGTTCCTCCGATAAACGTCGCGTGAGAGAGAAGAGCACCAACGTGATGGGCGATACCACTGAGGAGATCGCAATCATCGGTTTCATAGGCGTCGCCGTGAGCTTGTTTGCCGAACGCGACAAAGGCGGAAAGCTTTCCTTGCGCACGGATAGGAAAGCAGAGGACGGTTCCGGAATCCGCCAAGGGGTCGCTTGATGCATCCACTGCGTCATGAATGACATGCGAAGTCGTCTTTACCGACACCGGATCATTATTGTTCATTAACTGCATGACAATGGGATGTGAAAGTTCTATCAGAGTCGATTCACTGCTCTCAGCGGCTATCGGTCGTATCTTAAAAAAGCGGCGATCTGCCTCGCGGAATGACCAGATTGAAATGGTCGTGGTCGGAAAAACCTTGATCAAGAGGTCGAAAAGACAATCGATGATCGCCTCCTTGGTTGTCGCCTGCTGAAATGTCTGAGTCACTTCGAGCCATCTTGCCCTATAGTCGTACTTGGAACGATAAAAATTGCGTGCGATGAAACGGCGAAATTCCGAACCCGCCTTTTTCGAAAATATCAGGATGACGAGGCCGATCAGAGATCCAAACGCTAAGACAATACTGAGGTCTATCCACAGCGGTTGACCCGTCCGGCGAAGCCATTCTCCGGCTGCACCGACAGCCAGCAAGTACGAGACCTATCACCATGAAGGCGATCGAACCGAAGAGAGCCTGTTGAGAGATGTACGCGTTGACGACAACCTCGCGAAGCCTGGTCCGTACCAAGCCGAATGAAACGAGAGCGAGAGCGATCGCAGTGACAAGAGCGGCTACCAATACATACTCAGACCGCCACAGAGAGAATAACAGTATCTGGCTGGCCTGATAGATATGGTAAGCAGCTAAGCCTCCTAACCCGATCAGGATAAATTTTAATTGATATCGGATAGGCTCTCGACTTGCAGATAACACCAACTCCAGTTGAGCCAAACCCAAAGCCATTCCAAGAACAATAAATATGTAGGAAAGGCGGCCCGCCCAGGCGCCTAATCCAATAGCGGCCTGGCCATCTTGCCACTCGTGTACTTGGTAGACATGACCAGTCATCGTCAGAACCATCAAGACGACTCCCGCACCTCCTGTAATCCGAGCGGGCCATAGCATGGGCGCATTCCCCCGCCCGTCAGACGGTTTCAGGAAGGCCAGGCCGATATACAGCAACGCAGCCGGCTGAGCGAGCTCTCCGAGCATGGCCATTTTTCGCCAGAACAGCGCATGTGCCTCATCGAGCAAGCCGACGCCATTTGCAAAGTTTGCGAGAGCCGTGGCTCCTAATAGCCCCGCCAGTGTTCGATGGAGTGAATTGGACTCTTTTCTTAGCAGCAGGATACAAGTCATCCCCGCAGCGACTGCTGCGACGAGAAGGGCCGCTAGAGAACCACCCATCGGAAAACTCATGATAGCCCTACGGTGAGGTCGTCACAGCGATATCCATCATCGCCGCGAGAACTCAGCCCAGCCAGGAAGGTGCGTGTAGACAACCACCGCGCTTCAGTCAACCACTGCCCGGGGGAAAACCGTTCGAAAGCATTGTCAGGAGGCCGAATGCAGTTGCGACGTCCGTCACACCTCAGCACGCACTACTGTATAGAGCCTCGGCCGTTGTTCAACCCTTCGCAGGAATGAAAGAAGAACAATGAGAATAGTGATCGAAACAACGAAAAGGATGTGCCCCCCAAGGTCGTGTAAACTGCCGTCCAGAAGGAAACGAGTATTCACATAATTCGCAAGAAGCGAAAGTCCGATGATGCGAAAGATGTTGTCCATGATTGCAAGTGGCACGACGACGGCCACAAGGCTCAACTTTGCCAGCCCGGAGCGAAGAAAAAAATGTCCTGCCACGATACTCGTAATGATCAGCGAAATAGTCGATCGAATACCGCTGCACCCTTCATCCACGCGAATGGTCATGTTTGGCAAGACGAACACAGTGTCATCCCGAATCACGGGAACATTCAGCAGCGAAAAGCCGAGGTCGGTACCCTCGACCGCACTGCGCTGTAAAAACACAATAATCGTATGAAGCAGGCCGGCAGGAAAGGGAACCATACAAAGAAGGAAGAAAAGACCAAAAGAAAATGTGCGACAAATCCCAGGACCGTAGCAGAAGAGAAAAATCCCCCAGGTCACTATCACCAACGCCAGCGTACTTAGAGACACATAATCGACTCCGTTGGTCGCTCGGCCAGCCTCCCAGTAGCCAAGTGCCCCGAGACCAACCATCATCAAGCCGGATACTGGGCTCCATTCGCCGGAAGTGAGAATCACCTTTCGATTGATGGTAAAAAACATATGCGCTCACTAAAGGAACGAGCAGCAGATGTGAGTAATGCGATTGCTCTTGGGTCAGAACATACAGCGCGGAAAGGGGCTGCCAGAATACCGCAATTGAACTCAGCAGGAGAACAACCAACAGCCCATTACGCAGCGTCAGGCTGATAGGCAACGGCCAGTTGAACCTATGAAAAAGTCTTCTCTCATGCATCAGAGTGTATAGCTTCGAGGTGCTTCAGCTCTTAGCACACCAGAAGAATGCAGCCGAAAAGCACTCCTACAATCAGACGCGCTCAGACGGCTGCGACTCTCTATCATCGTGTAATCGTTCATATAATAGGGTAAAGACTGGTTCGCCACTGCATTAAGAATCACTTGAATCGGCTTCGATCCTCTGAGTGAACCCAAAGCGCGTCTCACAACCTGTTGAGACGTTTGATTCGCTCTGACCACCAGAAGTAACAAGTCCACATGTCTTTCCAGCACATTCATTGTGGCGACAGGAAGGATGGGTGGAGCATTCAAAAGGACGTAGTCGAATTTTCCGCGCATTTGCGAAAACACCCATTCAAGCCGATCGGTCTTCTTCAGCAGCTCGGTTGGGTCGGCCTCGGACACTCCAGCCGGCATAATCCAACATGGAATTTCTGCGAAAGATGCCGTCGCATCCTCGAGTTTGCAATCCCCCCGCAAATAATCGATCAATCCATATTGTGTTGGCCTTTCAAGAAAGCACTTCAGCTCTGGATAGACGAAATCGCAATCGACAATAAGCACCCGCTTACCGAAATCGCGAGCGAGCGTGTAACCTAGATTGATGACTGTTGTTGTTTTTCCCTCACCTTTAATCGCACTGGTCACCACCGCCACACCGGCACCGCCACTGCTCAACTGTAAACGCGCGGCGGCAACGCGATACTGCTCAGCAGCCATGGAACGAGGGAACAACTTCGCGACAAACCGTCGATCACTTCCATAAGGATGAGCCGCATAGTTCTGAAGGCGATTACCGATGGCGCTATCCTCGGTTGAATCATCGGTCTCATCCGCGAAACTTCCCAGTCGCCTCGTCAGGTATGCACTGGAGAAATTCCGTCGGGCCTTGGTCGGATTCCAGAGAAACGAAAAATCCGGAATGGCTGCGAGTAACTGTGGCCCAATGACGACTTCCACATCCTCTGCCCGGCGGAACTGAGGGGTAAGCCGTTCTCGCAAAACCGACACTCCTACGCCGAGCACACATCCGAACAACAAGCCCAACACCAACACCCTCGGTTTATTCGGTTTGACAGGGTTACGCGAAAGATCCGCGCGGTCTAGGATGCGGTATTTTCCGCTCTTTTGCTGTTTTCCCAAATTCCCCGTCACACGCGCATGCAACCGCTTGTCCAGCAGCATGGCGTAATTGCCCTTCATGTTCGCGTAGTCGCGCTCCAACGTCAGCAATTCCTGTTCCACTCCAGGAGATCTCTCAATACGTCTTTCATGAGATTTCTTTTCGGCGTAAAGCATCTGCTGCCGACGCTTCAGGAGATTCAACTCGTTCTTGCTCTCAGTCTGAAGCTTTGTCAGATCCTGGATATAGGGATCGTTGACCGACTTATCCGGCCTGATGGCATCGGGACCGCTCAATTCGATCAATTCGGCTTCGACTTGGCGTAATTCCTCCTTCGTCACCAGTACCTCAGGATACTCGTCATAGAACTCTGCCTTGAGCTTGACCAACTTTTCTCTGAGCTCTTTGTGCCGGCGAAAAAGTGGGTCAGCCTCGATCGAGGTGGTTTTCAGCGAAGGAATTTGTCGGCCGTATACTCGGTAATCGTGCACGGCGTTATCAAGCATCGCCAATTTGTCAGTTTGCCGCTGAATATTCTCATTGACGGTATTGATTTCGATGTCCAAACGGTCCAGCGCACGAAGGTTCGCATCCGTTTGCTGTGGAAGTTCTCCGATGTGGGCGGTTTTGAACTGGCTAATTTGCTCTTCTTTCTTCTCCAATTCGAGCTTCAATCTCCGCAACTCATCATCGAGGAACTCCACCGTACCCTCGACATCCTTTTCACGTTCCCTGCTGTTTTCCTGGATGAATTTGTCGGCGATGCGAGCAGTCACTTGCATCGCTGTCATGGGATCGGGATGTATGAAAGACACGGTAAAGGCCTCAACGCCGGTGAGGCCAGCTCGAAGGGTCCATCTTGACCCGCTCGACGAGAGTCGACCCAGCCAGCATGAGAACAGGCGGCATTCTCATCTCCTTCTTCTCGTAGCTCGGGGTATAGATTGAATTCCTTTGCGATCGAACTCAAGAAGTTCAGGCTCATAATCTGCCGCTGAACCAAAAACAATTGCTGCTCAAACTTATCGTCTACCGATTTTTGAACCACGCTCTCAAGTAGCTTCGGCTCGTCGACCACGAGCAATGCTTCCGACCGGTAATACTTGGTAGCGATAAGACAATAACTCCATGCCAGCACCACGCAGACCGCAATGCAGCCCAAAATGAGCCATTTGCTTCGCTGTGCGATTCCAAGGTACTCGTGCATAATGGCTGTGCCCGACTGTTCCGCTCGCGGGGCCGGCATGATGGGATTCATTCATTTCCTCCGAATGTGTTGCAGTACTGATACCTATTGCCGGTCGACATTATCATGAACCAGGCTTCCTATAGCTACGGATATTGACCTAACGCACGACTCCTTCATCAATTGCGTCTAGCCCGCTCGGCAACATCGCAGTCTCGGAATGCGCCATTGGGCTGAAACTCGGCACAATGTCCTTGAGCCGCGCAACGACCGCACCAGGCTTGTCAAGGTAAGCTGCCGCTTCCAACGCAATCAACTGTTTCTTGAACCATTCGAATCCGGGCAGACATGTAGAGCGAATCTGCAAGATTTTTTCCAGAGACGAGGGCACGGCAAGCTCTCCTTCCCCGACGAGCTCTTCTTGAAGTTTCTCCCCTGCACGTAATCCGACAAACCGAATAGGAATATCCTTTCCGGCCACGAACCCAGACAATCTGATCAGGTTTCTGGCCAGGTCGAGAACCTTGATCTGCTCGCCCATGTCCAAAATATAGATTCCGCCTTGTTCGCCGATCGTCGCGGCTTGGAGAACCAACTGAACTGCCTCAGGAATCAACATGAAATATCTTTGAATCTCGGGATGGGTGACAGTGACCGGACCTCCCGCCTTGATTTGCTCTTGGAAACGTAAGAGCACGCTTCCACTGCTGCCCAGTACATTGCCGAAGCGCACGGTGAGAAAACGGGTTCGACTGTGTCTCGCGATATCTTGGACAATGAGTTCGGCGACCCGCTTGGTTGCGCCCATCACGCTTGAAGGATTGACCGCCTTGTCAGTGGAGATTTGGACAAACTGTTCAACCCCATATTTGTTGGCAGTCTCCGCAGTAATGCGTGTACCGATGCAGTTGTTCTTCAATGCTTCCGCTGGATTCTGCTCGACAAGCGGCA
This sequence comes from uncultured Nitrospiraceae bacterium, assembly GCA_963824855.1. Classification (GTDB taxonomy): domain Bacteria; phylum Nitrospirota; class Nitrospiria; order Nitrospirales; family Nitrospiraceae; genus Nitrospira_C. The sequence goes on along the minus strand of CAWGQP010000008.1, from coordinate 5,977 downwards.
CGTGTTTATGCGCCGCGGCGTGGAACAGGATCTGTGGACGATGCTCATCCATCACCATCGAGAGCCGGAGCACATCCGTGACATCACCAATGATGGGAATAAGCGGGAAACGAAACCCCTTATCTTCCAGTTCCTTGTGAATGGTGTACAAACTGTTTTCGTGACGCTCGTACAGCAAAAGGGCACGAGGCTCCAACGAACTGATTTGACGTGCCAGCTCAGAACCGATCGAACCACCGGCTCCCGTAATCAATACACATTTACCGCGAACCATTGCCCTTGTGGCATCGATATGCGAGATTCACAGGTGCGCGCGGAAGCAGATCGGGAATAGAGATGTTTCGAATCTGGCTCAGCGTACTCTGGTCTACCAGTAAGTCCTTCACTCCGGGCAACGTCTTTATCGAGACCTCATAGGGCTCCAGTTGGCTGATAAGATCTCTCAAGAAAGCAGGTGTCGCTTTGGAAACAGCAACCACCACTTCCTCGGGCTTGTGTTCCTCTACGAGTCTGGGAAGGTCGCCCAGGGTTCCCAATACCCTCACACCATGAATACGCTTGTTCACGAGGGAAACCTGGTCATCCACAAATCCGATAGGCTGGCAATTGTATTCTGGGCGAGTCTTCATCTCTCGCACGACGCGTTCACCAGTATCGCCGGCGCCCACCACGAGCACCTTTTTTCTCTTGCGATAGATCATTTGTTCACGGAAGATCCGGGAAGGCAATCTCACTCCCGTAAGAAATCCGATCAACAAAAGGCTGTCAATCACGAAAATAGAGCGCGGGTAACTCCCGATCTCCATTCCCCAGTTGACCCAGCCATAGAATACCACTGTGCTAGTTAAGACCCCGCTTACGATGTTCTGCAGGTCCCAAATACTGGTATATCTCCAAAGCCCGGCATGCAGACCGAAAATACTGAATGCGACCGCACGGATCCCAATCAGTGGGAGGATCGTTGCTTGGAACTGTTCGATTTCCTGCGACGATAATTTCCCATCGAATCTCAATACAAAGGCCAGGTAATTGGCCGCGCCAATGAGGGCCACATCAAGCAATACGATCATCGGCCTTCGCCACTTGAGGATGAATGACGAGATGCGGGCCCAGGGAAAGGCCGATGGCGACTTCGATGGCGACTTCGGTGCAACCTCCAGCTCCGGCATCTCACAAGCGACATACGACGAGTTCACCATGCGAAGCAGTGTTTGAACGAGAATGGCGAAATCCAGTCGGAAGGACATGTGCCGAACGTAGAGTTTTGCCAGCCGGAGCTTTTCCGGAAGAATCTTCGTTTGATAGGCCTCTTCCGGGTTCGAAAAACATGCAAGGACGGCCGACTCGTTGATGTACTTCACGGATGCCAAATCAGTAAGCCCTGGCCGAACCACCAGAACGTCGGCAAACTCTGAGCGCAAGGGCTCCACATACCGCGGCACTTCTGGTCTTGGGCCCACGAGACTCATATCGCCGATCAGGACGTTCACCAGCTGGGGGAGTTCGTCAAGCTTGAGCTTGCGCAAGATTTTTCCAACCCTCGTCACGCGGGCGTCATGTCCAATCGTAAGCAGCGAACCTTGGGTAGAAGCTTTGTGCAGCATGGTTCGAAACTTGTACATTTTGAACGGACTCAGGCCCCTGCCCACACGCACTTGCCTAAAGATCACAGGTCCATGTGAATCCAGCTTGATCAGGAGTGAGATGAATACAAGGAGTGGCGAAGTGATCAGTAATCCAAGGCAAGCCACGCTGACATCAAATGCCCGCTTCATCATCTTCTGCTCTCCTTGACAAGGTTTCTCACGATCTCAATCACCCGTGCCACATCCGCTTCCGCCATCTTGGAGTACAACGGCAATGAAAGTACGCGTTGAAACAATCTGCTCGCCACAGGAAAGTCATCTGGCCGATAACCACACGTGTCACGATAGTAAGGATGAAGGTGAAGAGGAATGAAATGGACACTGCACCCGATACCAGCCTGCTGAAGTCGACGTATGAACTCATTGCGGGTAATGCGCAAACGATCCAACTCCAACTGAATCACGTATAGATGCCACGCATGTTGCACGTGAGAGGAGGCTTGCGGGCAAACAATTTCGGGCATATCACGAAATCCCTCATGATAGAGGGCGGCATACCGTTCTCGCGTCTTCCAGAAGCGGTCACACTTTTTCAGTTGTGCAAGCCCAAGCGCGGCAGCGATATCGGTGAGGTTGTATTTGAACCCCGGAGAGAGAATCTCATAGTACCAAGATCCTTCTGCAGAATAGCGGTTCCAGGCATCGCGACTCAGGCCATGCAGGCTCATCATACGCACTCGAGCCGCATACTCTGGGTTATCAGTCGTAATCATGCCGCCTTCGCCTGTGGTAATGTTTTTCGTTGCATAGAATGAGAAGCACGTGCTCTCGCCGATGCTTCCGACGGTCTTTCCGTTATATCGAGCTGGCAGCGCGTGGGCGGCATCTTCTATGACCCGCAAATCATGAGCATGGGCGATTGATAAAATTTGATCCATATCGCAAGGATGCCCCGCAAAATGGACGGGAATGATCGCCTTGGTTTTATCGGTGATACCCTGCTCTAACCGGCTGGTGTCCAGATTCAGTGTGTCATCGACGCAATCAACGAGCACTGGCTTGGCCTTAAAGTAGGTCACGACCTCTGCGGTTGCCGCAAAGGTCATGGTCGGAACAAGGACCTCATCTCCTTCACGTATCCCTGCAGCTTCAAGCGCAAGATGGAGGGCAGCCGTGCAAGAATTCACGGCGACTGCATGTTTAGCCCCCACCACAGCGGCAAATTCCCGTTCGAAATCCCTCGCCTTGGGTCCGGTCGTCAACCACCCAGACCGCAGAACATCAAGGACTTCGGTGATCTCTTCGTCCCCTATGTCAGGTACGTGGAAGGGAAGCATTTTTTGATCCATCAAAATGCCCGTAACTGTTGATAGACGTGTGTTTTGAATGCATTAGAATCCGTCAAAATCGCACAAAGCACAACCCACCTTTGGGGGGGGCCGAGCCCCCCACAAAGGCCGACTAGAATGAACCCGAGGAGTTGGATCTTTTGGCTAGGAATTGTTAGAAAAGCGAAGTCTGGCGGGGAATTGGGCGAAAGGCGAGGTAAGACGAGTGCTTTGAGAGGTCAGACCTGAACAGACACAGGGGTGTTGGCGGAAGCGCAAATGACGATGGTCAGATCGTCAAACGGAGAACTCAAGGGAGCAGAAACTGAAATTTCATCTACAGCGGCTGGGACAAAGGAAAGACTGATAGAACCTTCTCGCCCAGCTAGCTTGTGTAACGTAGGGCATTTCCAACGATTTTTTAGATTTGACAAGCAACTGATCGACGACCTCTCCCAACATGCAAACGGGCTCGAGGCTCATCTATTTCTTATATTATGCCCATCGTCAGGTAAGTTCCTTGCGTCCAGACCAAACAGAAATAGGAAAAGAGGCTGCGAAACCAGCGGTCAATGTCTGGTGAATCTCCTGAACGGAAATGGTAGCATTCTGTAAGCCATTTACTAATAATGGTTACTCTAACGCGGCGAGCACTTCACGCGCTCGACCGCATGCCTCCTTCAACAAGCCAAGCGCCTTCGGGTACATCTGTTTCTTAAAATACAACCAACCTCATCTGTCTGTGAAGTTGGGACCTGATGGAGCGGCCTTCCGTCCCTTTTTGGCATAGGACAAGGCACGGTCCTTGTCTCCAGTATCCTCAAGTAACAGGCCACCCAAGATTATTAGGCAGCCCGAGTCAAAATTTGCATGTCCGTCTCTTGGTGATGGATAGCCTATGAAACAGCACGAGCGATAGCTTGCTTTCGACCCAAGAGAAATTGACGAATTATGGGATGTTCAAAGAGCTTTTGACCTAAATATCTTGCTCCATTCTTCGTTAAATGGACACCGTCGTATGAAACTAGCTCTCCTTGCTCGGTGAAAATCGGACAAAAAGGTTCTCCATCGCACAACAAATTCGAAACATCAACAAAGATATCTCTTGGAAGACTATTCCTCATGAACCGATTTGTCTTTAAATGCACATCAGGCATGATCTTTCTGATTTCTCGTCGATGGGGTGGAGGTATACTAAGTAATTCCTCCATCGTGAATCTCCCAAAATTGTTTTCCTCCAAAAACTACGATATTTCCCTTCGAATTCTTTTTTATATTTTGAATGCTTTCTGGTAGTAATTCAGCCACCCAATACCTCCAAGATGACGCGAGCCAGATAGCATCAGCCTCGCGCATCAATCTTTGAAGATTTTTGTCTTCATACCATCGTGCCTTCAGGCACCTAGGGCGATCTACCTCACGAATGTTAGCCGTTAGGTCCATCTCAACGAAAAGATTCCCACACCCGTCTTCTATCCAATATGTGACAATTTGCACATACGCTGACAATTCACTCTCGTATACTGCATTCACTAAGTCTTCTGCGTAGCTATCCCCGATAATCAAAACCTTTTTTCGGCGAGTGTCATAAAAGTCTACTAACAACCTATCGTTGAATCTACGCTGGACGTATAGGCCTGCCTCTCGAAAGTTTAATCCAGCCAGCTCACGATCTTCAGGGGGGTATCGATCTAGGAAACCGCTAGTGGAGTACCCGATTAGACCGACTCCGATACATATGGCTGTCGACGCACCAACCAAGGAAAAAAGAAAAGGTCGTTTTAGAAAATGCTTATTCCTAAAGGGTTGTTCAACGTATTTCCAGGTTACATAAGCGAAAGTGATGGCGAGGGCTGCCAGGCCCAACAACAAACTTGGGCTTGGCTTGCTTACATGTCTTGCAAAAGCAAATAACGGCTGATGCCACAGATATGCGCTGTAGCTAATCAAACCAATACCGACCAGTAGCTTGACTCCTAGCAGCTTACCCACAAATGTTTGTGGAGTCGCGAACAAAATGATCAGTGCAGTACCAATTGTTGGGATAAGAGCAGATGCACCTGGGAACGGCGTATTTTTATCAAACGCAAAGATTGCATATACAATTAGCAAGACGCCAAGCAGACTGACTGCCTGACTGACCAATTTTGTAGGTTTCTCTCTTTTATCCCCATTATCTTTTCCAGGAAAGAGGTAAAAAGCTGTAAAGACGCCGATCAATAACTCCCAACCACGGCTTGGCAAAAGAAAAAAGGCTGCTTCTGGATGATAAAACGAACCCCAATGCGCTACTCCGAAGCTAACCATTGCCATAAAGACAAGAATGGCAACTATACAACGCTTTCCTAATCGCCAAGCTAAGAGCAGAAATATCGGAAATAATAGGTAGTATTGCTCTTCAACACCCAAGCTCCACGTATGTAAAAGCGGCTTCCATTCGGCTGACGTATCAAAATATCCGCTTTCTCTCCAAAATAAGACATTTGACGCAAAAGTAGAGACAGCGATTAGGCTTCTAAAAAAGTCCTCTGCCTCACCAGGCAACAGCAACAACCAAGCAAACGGCAAGCAAGCAAACATCACTACGAACAAGGCTGGCAGTATGCGTCTTGCTCTTCGCTCATAAAAACTTATGAGCGAAAATGTTCCCGCTTGTTTCTCAGTAAGAATTATAGATGTGATGAGATAGCCGCTGATGACGAAGAAAACATCTACGCCAACGAAGCCGCCACTAAATGTTTGAAAGCCAGCGTGAAAAAGAATAACTGGCAAGACTGCCAAGGCCCTCAGTCCGTCTATTTCTGGTCTGTATTGCATCGCCGTGACTGTGTTTCTATTACAGCTAAAAGTGTGTTTCAGAGATATTGTTGACAAAGAGTGGAGAAGAAAAAGGACACCCAAACGAAACAAAGCAAATAAACATCATGATGGTCCCATTCCAATCATATCAGCAGGGTCCTCATATGTGGTAACTGTCTTTTAGTGGCTTGTTAGTGATGCCGTCCTCTGAAACTGAGAATCCAGACTCTTGAACCACGCCTACCCCACACGGATTGACCGCTG
>CAWGQP010000007.1:0-219768 GCA_963824855.1 uncultured Nitrospiraceae bacterium | reverse complement strand
AACCGGCCTGGTCTTTGCGGTCGTCTGGAAAGGAACCGGCGTCCCCGATTTGAAGCTTCTTTTGGGGGAGTATTTCGAAGAGTATCGGGAAGAGGTTGCCGCTGCTCGCAGCCGCACGCCGCGCGTTCGAGAGCCCTTCAAGATGAAGAGCGACCGCTTGGTCGTCGAACGGGCCGGCCATTCCCGCTCGCTCTGGGGACGCGCGTACCTCCCATCTCAATTACCACCCGGAATCAGGCCAGAGGACATTCAATGAAACGGAACGGCATGTCCGTGGTCTTCCTGTGCCTACTTGCCGGATGCGGCACCGGCGATAACGGGGGAGGTTCCACCTCGAGCGCTGGCTCGATACCAATCTCGGTCGGTACGTCCGACGTGTGCGTGACGATCAACGAGCTCTGCGCCTCCGTCACGATCTGCCAACCCGGTACGAGCAACTGTCAAACGATATCAGACGTGCTTGTGGATGTCGGATCCGTCGGTCTGCGCGTGTTTGGCTCCCGGTTGTCGATGCCACTCACGCAAACGGAGGATGCCCAAGGTCGCGCGCTTGGAGAGTGTACCTTCTTTGCGGACGGTAGTACGAGCTGGGGCCCGGTGCAAATCGCCGACGTGGTGCTTGGCGGGGCACCTGCTGTTCGTGTCCCCATCCAAGTGATTACCCCGACCTTCGGAGGACAGTCGGTCTCGAGCAATCCCTGCAATGATACGGTGGACAGCGATCCGGTCGACGCCAACCTGAACGGAATTCTCGGCATCGGCCTTTTTCGGCAGGATTGCGGACCGGTATGTGAGGTGAACAGCAATAATACCCTATATTTTTCTTGCCAGGCCGGCTCCTGCGCTGGTGCCGTCGTCTCGGTGGTCGATCAGGTGCAAAATCCAGTCTGGCTGCTGCCCTCCGGGAACAACGGCGTGGTGATTACATTGCCGAACGTTCCTGCCTCCGGCGCTGCATCGGTCACAGGCTCGCTGATCCTCGGCATCGATCCGGCGGCGAGCAGTACGCCGCCGTCTGCCGTCCTTCGAACCAATGCGAATGGGTTTGTCACAACTGTCTACAAGGGAAGAACCTTTGCGCAAAGCATTATCGATTCCGGCTCCAATGCGTTATTTTTCCCCGATACAAGCTTCGCCGACTGTGCGATGCCCTTGGACCCTTTTTATTGTCCACCCAACCCTGTCAACCTTTCGGCAACCCTCTCCGGCGCGAGCGGCGGCGAGGCGGTTGTGCCTTTTCAGGTGGCCAATACGCAGAGCCTCGTGAACACGCGAAACTCCGCCTTCAACAACCTGGGTGGTGATTTCTCGACATTCGATTGGGGCCTGCCATTCTTTCTCGGCCGCACGGTGTTCATCGGCATCGAAGGGCAGTCAAGCAGCCTCGGCACCGGCCCCTTCTTCGCGTTCTGAGTCTCCGCCATTTTTTCTGGACCACTCAGTTTCTAAATTAGCGGGGCGACGGTGTCCTTCTTGCGGGGTTTGCGTTCTTCAACGATGGCGGAGACGCTGCCTATTTGTGACTCGCGATGATCCTTCCAAGCTCGCTCGTTTTTCTTGCCCGGTGGGAGGAGGGATGGCGGACTCGCTGCGACTTGCGAGGGGTGCATGGCCCAGTCGCTGCGGTCGCTACAGGCGATGGCGAGCATTGTTCGAAGGTCCGTTCGGACGGAGTCCAGAACGGATCGAGTTGCGGAGCCAAGCAGCAACTGGGCCATGCGGTCTCGCCCTCGCTGAAGCAGCGGTGGGCCATCCCAACTTCCGCTCTTCACGCTCACGCCGCTTTTTTCCATTCCCTCCACTCTTCTTCATACGCTGGCCGCTCTTCGTCCATCGTCGCGACTGGCGGCGGCGAGGCGATGCCCAGCGCGCGTCGAGTAAGGCCCACGATGATGGCGCCGACTAACAAGACCGCGGTGACATATGACAAAGCTTCCAAGAAAGGCAGTTGGAAAAATCGATTGTCAAAAACTGTTTCGATGAACTCTTCCATCGTGCTACCTCCTTTTATGGCTGTTTGCCTCGGCAATCGAGGCGTGGACCTCAACGAGGAGTGAGGTACCCGCCATGGTGCGGCTCTTGGCCGGATGACAAAGGTGGCGGCAACCTCAAACAGGAGATCGTGCAAACGAAATGCCTATTCTAAGTACGCGATGAATGGTGAGTAGTGCGGGCAGAAGAAATGATTGTCCCTCGACCGGGAACAAAATGTCTGGCGCCCGGGAATTCCCCAGCGCAATCTGCTCACATGGCGTCAGGGACGGTCTCGTGGTGCACTAATATGTCGTGAATGGCTTTCACCGTGCCGGGCGCATGGCCTTCACTGCGATTGTTCACGAGCGCATATGCGCGCCGGCGTTCCTCCACCGCTTGGGTCACGAGCCGGACCGCAGCCTCACGCATCTCGGGAAGCGGCCGGACGAGTTTGTCATACGGCTCATAGGCCTTCACGGCCTCGTGATACTTCTTGTCGCGGGGCGTGAGCAGGCGCAGGAGGATAAAGGAAGCCGTGAACTGTCGCTCAAGCTTTTCGTGCTGCTGGGCGAGCGTTGGCATACCGTAGAGATGGTTGTAGACGTGACTCACGCCGTGCGCTTCGAGCACACGGCGGTACTCGGAGCCGAGGACAGCGGGATTTCTGACCTCGATGGCATATTTGAATTTCGTCGGCAGGCGGGCAAGGAACGCGTCGAGCTTAGGCAGAAATGTCGCCGGCTCGAGACCCGTCCGCTGAAATTCGAAGATGAATGGTCCGGTATGCGCCTCAAATGCGTGCTCGAACGGCGGCAGCACCTGTTCGAGAAAGTAGTCCGCATCCAAAAAACGCGGATTTGGTCCCGCCTTGCTGCGATAACGAAGCCCGGGAGGAAACACGGGAATCGTGATTTCTTCCCACACCTTGGCGCAGGCTTCAAATCCTGCCGGAAGCAATGACGCATAATGCTCGAGCTGTTTCGTACTTGGAGGACCGTAGAAGCTGAAGTCGAAGCCGACCGTGCGAAAGAGCGGTGCCCCTTGGTGCTCGTAGCGAGCGTATTCCGCGAGGCAGTCCTGTTTGAACCGGCCTTTTGGATAGGTCTGTTTATAGACCTCCCCCTTCCAACCTTCGTACGTCCAGGTGGAGGTGCCAAACCGCACCAAGGAACACAATGCCATGCGGCATTGTACTCTGATGGCCGGCGTCAGGAACATGCTCAGAGATATTGAAACCTCTCTGCATCCTCCTTATACAATAAGTTGCTGATGAGCCATGAGTCACAGAGACGTCACGCTTCTGAGACCATTGCCTTTCGGCTGGGACCGGGGAAACGCCTTTTACTGGTGGCGGCGAGTCTCCTCCTGGCCTATGGCATCGCCCTTGTGACTTTCATAGTTCGCTGGATCCACTTCTGGATGCGGGGCGCGTACTTCCAGCCGTATCTCTTCGTTTTTGTCACAACGCTGGCGCTCTTGCTGCTCTGGTGGACGAGCCGCCGCCATCACGGGCCGCTTCCCATCCTCTTGACCATCATGTACTCGGTTGTTGCCGGGTACGTTGCCGGACTGATTGCCATGGTGCTATATCCCATCTTTCAAAGCGATGGCCTTCAACACATGGTTGACGCCCTGCGATTTCCAACCATCGAGGCCGCGATCGCCTTCTTCTGGTTTCCTATCCGGCTCTTAACCTGGCTCTTCGGCGGCATCACAGGCGTGAGCATGCTGGTTTTGAGCCGGCGATGGAGGCGCATGAAGTGTTAAATGAGGTCTCATGGCAGCGCAGAAGGGGAGGTCCTCCATCATGATGGTCTTGTTGCTCATGACGTGGCTGGTCGTGCCGTGGGCGGCGCTGGCGCACGACGACGTTCCAGAAAGACCGGCGATCACGGTCACGGGACACGCTCAGATCTCCCTCGCGCCGGATACTGCGTTCGTGACTCTGGGGATGGAGACGACGGGCAAGACCGTCGGGGAAGCTCACCGGCAAAACCGACTGGTGATGAACAAGGTCGTGGAGCGCCTACGTGCCTTGCAGATCGAGAATGAACGCATTCAGACCGCCTCATTTTCGGTTTCGCCACAATACAGGCCGCCGCCCAAACGCTCCGAAGGCCCGGCCGGGCCGCCGGAGATCATCGGCTACATCATCAGCAATACCATAACGGTCGAAGTACGCAATCTGGACAAGGTCGGTCCGGCGATCGAGGAATCGCTCGCCGCGGGAGCGAATCAGTTCCATGGCCTGCATTGGGCGCTTCGTGACGAGCAGCAGGCGAAGCTCGGGGCTCTCAAACAGGCGGCGGCAAAGGCCCGCGAGAAGGCGTCGGCACTCAGTGAGGCCTTGAAGGTGAGGCTGATTCGTCTGCTCAACGCGACCGAGGAAAGCCAGGTTGTGCACCCTGTGCCCAAGGTGACCCGGTCGATGATGGCTATGGAAGGCGGCGGCGAGGTGCCGGTCTTCTCCGGCGAAATTAAGGTCGAGGCGACGGTGACCCTGGTCTACGAGATCGGCCAAGAGTAAGGGCAGTTGGAGGTTTTTCCAGGACGTTCTGGTCATTTTCCTAGGCCTCATTTTTGAGCGGTTTGATACGATGAGGTCATCTTAGAAAACGGCAATGGAAACATTGCCAAATTCAAGAGAGGAGCCCGCTTTCCGAAAGGGAGGCGGGCTCTTTTGCTTTTTGGAAAGGATTCCCCGAAATTCCTCATTTCCTTGTACTCAATTTTCTTGACTAGAAAGTATGGTGGAACTGTCTGCGACTTACGACGGGTCGCATGGCTCTATAGATGATCTTCTGAAGTCGGTCGGGGGCTAGTAGATCTCTCATTGCGCGCGTGGACGAGCACCGCCTTCCTCGTCGTCCTCCCTAGAATGGTACGCATATCGCTCCATCTGCGCCCGTGGAGGGAGCACCTCCCTTAATTTCAGGTCCGATTAGTCCCGTGTGCGCCCTCCGGGAGCACAGGAGCGATATGCGTGTCATTCTGCTCATCCCGCCCTTTACAAATTTTTCCAAGTCTGTAGAATAGCCGAAAATTTTTCCTCCGTTCTCATTCCTCATTCTTCCTGCATCGTTTTTCGTTTCTTCGGACGATATCCCAGCAGTTCACCTAGCTGAAAGGCGGCTTGTATGGCTATTTTGCCGATTACCACACGTCCATCATGCGTGCTCGGAACGCCGGCCTGTCCTCACTGCAAGGATTCAGCGCTGGTTCCGAATGGAGGATTTTTGACCTGTCCCACGTGCAATCTGGCGATCACACGCCAGGCACTCTTACAGGAGGCGCTTGATCTCTGTTTGTCGCTCGAGTCCCCGTAAATGAAAGCTCAAGAACTGGGTATTTCGGTCGCCATCGCGGTGCTGCTTGCTGCGGTCTTCCTGATCGACGTCCGTACCGGCCTGGGGTTCACACCTTGGTTGCTCTATGTCATCCCCCTTGGGCTCACCTACTGGATCGCCTCTGTCTATTCCCCACTGATGGTTGCCACGGTGTGCATTGCCCTGATGTTCGTCGGCTTTGCACTATCTCCGCCGTTGGTGCCTCCACCCATTGCCTTGACCAATCGGCTATTTGGAACAGTGACCTTCCTGGCGATCGCCGGGCTCATCGTGGCGTACAAGCTGCTTGCACGCCGACTGTCGCTTCTAACGGATCAGTTGAGGCAGGAACTGTTCGAGCGGACGCAGGATCTCGGCCGCGCCGTCAGAGTTCTTAGAGCCGAAATGGCCATCAAGAGTCGGGACGTCTTGCCACTGACGGATCAGGAACTGGGCCGTCATCTGACCAACGTTCTCGTCGTGGAAAGTCGGCGTTTGCAGGAACAATTCGGTCAGTTCGAGGAGGGGAAGGTGCTTTCAGCAGAACACAGGCTGGAGGAGACGCGCAACGAATTGGACCGATTGACCAAACAGTTGGAACAGTTTCAACGCGAACTGCTCGGCAGGGAACGTCAGTGAGGCTCTCGGACCGGTCGCGATATCAGGTCCTCATCAGCGAAGGCGCCAGGTGGCCGTCGCCGACGAGAATTTTTTCAGGTGGTGGTGCAAGCTCTTCAAGTGTGGAGCGGCGGATTCGTTCCACGCAGCTCTCACAGATCCCATGGGTCACGCACGTTTCGGATTGGACGAAGTCGAGGTATGTTGCACACCACGCACATTGACGAGTCATGGCACCCTCCCGGTACGAAGCGATCACAGGTATGCTATTGATGCGGGATCATAGGCTGGCTCATTGGATCGGCGTACTAGGAACTCCCCTAGATGTGTCCGGTGGGATTCCGACTATCCAATCGTCACAAGTGCTATCATTTGGAGCTGATATTACGTGTATTTCTGAGCGGAACCGCTCAAGATGTTCCTGGATTAGAGAAACGGCGACCGACGACGGAAATCTGGGGCATCTCCCCAGTGGTCTCATTAGGAGGAACTGCCCGATCCAAATGTAGAAGCCCGCCTCCGAAAGGAAGCGGGCGTTTATTGGCTAGACAACCGCCTGGACGTGGGGATTGAGAGCTATTCCTTCACGACGAAGTGCACACTGCGGTTTTTCTGCATGCAGGTCTCACTGTGCTTGAAGCAGAGGGGCCGATCCTTGCCGTAACTCGTGGTTCTGAGTTGAACCGATAGGCCGAGTTCCTGCAGATACGACTTCACGCTCTTTGCACGGCGCTCTCCCAGAACAAGGTTATAGGCGGAGGTCCCGATTTCATCGCCTCGGCCTTCGAGCGTGAGGCGAGAGACGCCGTCATCAATGAGCCGCTTTGCGTTGGCTTCCAACAGGGGCAGCGCGTCCCGCCGTAGCACGGCTTCGTCAAAATCAAACAGCACGTCCGAGAGGGCGCCTGCAGGAAGTCCGGTCGCATTCAGGGCCGATAGTTCCGCCCTCGAGGGACGCGGTCGAGAAGCGTTGATGCTGTATTCCAGAGGAGGAATGTGCTTGATCGGGGGTTCGTCAATCTGCTCCTCGGCGTACTCGTCTCCGCCGACCGAGCCGGATTGGGTGGCGCAGCCTTGCGGCAGCAAGCATCCCAGACCCAGAGCGCCCAAAAGTATGAGTTCCGCAGGCTTGTTCATGCTGCCTCCTTGCCACACAGGGAGTTATTCAACTCTTTGATAAGCAAGTGAGGTGCCATTGTGTCATGTATGGCCGGGTGTGCACTCACGCCGAGATTGGCCGCGAAGATCTTGGGAGAATCGTGCAGGTTTTTGGAAGAACACCCTGTAGCGATGGCCCTCAAACGGCTGGGCTCACTCGGCGCTCGGCGTGCGGTGTTTGTACAGGAGTCGCGTTTTTTGTCGCTCGAAGTCCTGTGAGAGCTGGGACGGCTCGCTGGGACCTTGTGGTCGGTGCAGCGAGCCTTTCATCCTGTTCCGGTATCTCTCATGCCCATCGGGACGGTCGGGCGCATCGATCGTCGGGGCCACTGGTGTCCACATCTTAAGACGGCGCCGGGATTTTCTCCAGCATCTCGCTCGCGCATTGGCGGATGAGCACGGCCTCGTCGTCGGTGATGCGATCACCGTGCAGCAACGCGCTTTGGATTTTTTCGTTGATGCTAATGAGATCGCGGATTTCTTTTCGTACGTTGTTCATGTTGAACTCCCTGAGCGTGGTACAAAATCTTCATGAACGCCTTGTTAGAAATAATCACCACGCGTACCCCGTCAAGAGGCGACTAGAGAGAGGGAACAGAAGCTTAGGTGGGACTAGACCTGAGGGGGATCTTCGTGGTCTTCCCCGGTCAGCATGGACACTTCCCGGCCTTCCATGTCCTGCATTTCCGTGAGGATACCGAGCAGCACCTGCCGACGCTGCTGGACGGCGGTCTTCGGGAGGTCCTTGGCCAGGGGCTCCTGGGCCGATTCCGGCAGATTGACCAGCGCTTCGGCTTCAGCGACCGTGGCGTATTTGTACGCTTCGACATATTTATGACTCGTGCCATACAGCCGCCCGAGCAACTCTTCGGTTTCGGCATCGAATCCTTCGAGGGTCGGCAGGACCGGCGTCCGATGATTCAGCTGTTCGAGCTTGCCGATCTGCTGCTTCAATTCATCACTGCGCATCTTTGGTGAAAATGAGGCATTGGTGTTCGGCATGAAGCGCTCCTTCCGATCGATATTCCGCTTGTACAACACTCCAGTGAAACCCTGAACTGGGGAGGACCCTGACCCCTCAGCTTCTCTCAACGGCGGCGTCGAAGTTTCACGAATTGACGCTGCAGGTCGTCGAGTTCTTCTTCCGACAGCTCCTCGAGATCGATCAGTGTGTTCCGCGCGCCTTTGACGCTGCGGATCAATTCGTCGAGTTTGAGATGGATGGCCTTGGCGTCGCGGTTCTGGGTGTTCTGGATCAGAAACACCATGAGAAAGGTCACAATTGTCGTGCCGGTGTTGATGACCAGCTGCCACGTGTCGGAGTACTGGAAGAAAGGACCGGTCACAGACCAGACCACGACAATCCCTAGCGCTGCGATAAATGCCCACGGCGAGCCGACGCCAGCAGCCAGCTGCTTCGCAAAGTTGTGGAAGGCATCGGTCAACGTCGTTTGCGGCTTCCGCATAGGTCCTCCTGCCTGTGCAATGACCATTTCAGGCCGTTGGTGCGAGAGGTATGAGGATGTTTGACAGGAGCAGTGGCCACACCTTTATTTGGAGACCAGAGGATGGCCACTGAAGAACCGGGGCCAAGCCGGACGGCTAGGCGGCTTTCTTTCTCGGGACCTTGGCGCCTTTGCGCCGGGCCTCCGACAAGCCGATCGCGATTGCCTGCTTGCGATTCTTGACTCGTTTGCCGCTCTTGCCGCTGGTCAGCGTGCCCTTCTTCCGCTTATGCATCGCCCGTTTGACGGATTTCTGGGCACCCTTGCCGTAGCGTGCCATACACACACCCTCCTTCCCGGACAAACAGCTGTCTGGTAGACAACCAGCAGACGCCGGCGGTGACGCCGGCGTCTGCTCTGCAATGGTCGCTGAGCACTAGTCCGCGCGCTGTAGCGTGGTGGTGTGGCCCTTGTCTGTGATGTAGGCCTTGACCATGTCTCCAACAACCACCTTGTCCATCTTGGTGCTCTTGTCGACATGGATCTTCACTTCTTTCCCGTCATTGTCCTTGATCCAATAGTACTCACCTTCAGTTTTCATCAAGGTGCCTTTGACGGTGTCCTTCGTGATGCGCTCATTGATGGTGGGCGAGGCTTCCTTCTCCGACATCGGATTGGCGGCCTGTGCAGCGCCGAATCCGAAGCACAGAAGTCCAGCGGCGAGAAATGACATCGAGACTGATTTCATGGAGTCCTCCTTGTTGTGAGTGTCATAGGGGCGCGCCCAACTAGGCGCACAACAACTCCCTCTATTCACTCTCGTATGGGAGGGGAGGACTGGATACTAGGAAAGCGCCTAGAAGAAGGAAACGGCTAGCCTATGAGGTCTGCTTCAAACTGATTGAGTGGACGGATGAAAATCGCAGTCACTTCGTTGTACACCGCAATGCGTCCCCCCTGGCGGCGGCGGGTAAACGTGCCCTCGACGATCACTTGATCGCCTTCTTGGACGGGAGTGCGGCTAATAACTTTCAGCGTTCCCGCATTGTCCTTCAGGAAGAATTGAAAGGCCGGTTGTCCTTGCTTGTCGGTCACGGGCTGGACCCCGTTCACCTGGCCCATGACCACGACCTCTTTGCGATCATAATGCTGGGGATGGGCAATCACGTCGGCCACCTCTAGCAGTTCTGCGCCAGCGGGTGCCGACACGAGAAGCAGAGAGACGAGTCCGAGAGCCATCAAAAACGAGGGGTGAAGCAAGGGTCGTCTGGAGGTGTTAACCAGGGTTTTGCCTGTCATCTGCGGCGCTATTATAACGATTTCGAAATGTTTGACAAGCTGGGCGTTCTCCCTAGAGGTCTGGCCCGAGTTGCTGAGCGCGCCGTTGTTTCTTATGCCTTGATCCCTGTTCAGCATGCGTATAGAATGGCACGATTTTTCAGAGAGTTGCCTCAGTTGACTTCTGCACTACCTTCGGTTCCCCCTTTGATCCATGAATTCTGTCGGTGCAGTGAACTCAAAGGGAACGGTTGTGACAACAGACGGTAGCTTAACCTGTGAGGAGGGCATCCCGTGAGCGATTCAGCGATTGTTACCTTTGCGTTGATTGCGGCCGTGGCCGGCATCGCCTACGGTCTGTACCTTGCGATGTGGGTGTTCAAATTGGACGCCGGCAACGCGAAAATGCAGGAAATTGCGAAGGCCATTCAAGAAGGCGCCGGCGCCTATATGAATCGGCAGTACAGGACGGTCGGGGTCGTGGCGGCAGTGCTGTTCGTGCTGCTGGCCGGTGCCGGAGCCTTTTCCGATAAGTTCGGCATGCTGACCGCCGTGGGTTTTCTCGTGGGTGCCAGCGCGTCGGCGCTCGCCGGATACGTCGGCATGATCATCGCGGTACGCGCCAACGTCCGCACGGCACAGGCGGCGCATGAGGGCATGAATGCCGCCTTGACGGTGGCCTTCCGCGGCGGCGCTGTCACGGGGCTGTTATTGATCGGATTGGGACTCCTCGCCATTACGGGATTCTATATGATCGCGCAATCGATCTCGGGGCAGGAGAAAGCCGATTCACGCGTTGCTGAGTCTGGGATTCGGCGGCAGCCTGATTTCGGTCTTTGCGCGCGTCGGCGGCGGCATCTATACGAAAGCGGCGGATGTGGGCGCCGATCTCGTGGGCAAAGTCGAAGCCGGCATTCCGGAAGACGACCCCCGCAACCCGGCTGTCATTGCCGACAACGTCGGCGACAACGTCGGCGATTGCGCAGGGATGGCCGCGGACTTATTCGAAACCTATGCCGTGACCACCGTGGCCGCCATGGTGCTGGCCTTCACGCATGTTCAAAGGCGCGAGCGCGCCGATCCTCTATCCGCTGGCGCTGGGCGGCGTGACCATCTTTGCGACGATCATCGGCATCCTGTTTGTGAAGGTGAGTCCGGGCGGCGGAATCATGCCGGCGCTCTATAAAGGACTGTTCGTCGCGGGCGGCATCGCGGCTGTTGCGTTCTATCCCGTGACGACGCGGATCATGGATGGCGTGGGTGGCGTAAGCGGGCTCGACTATTACCTTGCGGCTTTGGTTGGCCTGGCCGTGACCTTGGCACTGGTGTTTATCACCGACTACTACACGTCAAAGAGCTATGCGCCGGTGCAATACATTGCCAAAGCGAGTGAGACGGGTCATGCGACCAACATCATCGCCGGGCTCGCGGTCGGGATGCAGGCGACGGCGGCCCCTGTCGTGGTCATCGCCGCGGCGATCCTCGGCAGCTTTTGGATCTGCGGCGGCGCGGAATCCGGGGGTCTCTATGGCGTGGCCGTGGCGGCGGTGTCGATGTTGTCGATGGCCGGAATCGTCGTGGCGATCGATGCGTTCGGTCCAATCACGGACAATGCCGGCGGCATCGCAGAGATGGCGCATCTGGGCAAAGCGGTCAGAGATATCACCGATCCGCTCGATGCGGTCGGCAATACGACGAAGGCGGTGACGAAGGGCTATGCGATCGGCTCGGCCGGTCTTGCGGCCGTCGTCCTGTTTGCCGAATATTCACGCGAAGTCGCGGCGCACAATCCGGCGTTGGCAGCACTTCGATCTCTCCAATCCGAAGGTGCTGGTCGGACTCTTTCTGGGCGGCATGTTGCCGTTTATCTTCGGCGCCCTCTGCATGAAAGCGGTCGGTGAAGCGGGCGGTCTGATCGTGGAAGAAGTGCGGCGGCAGTTCCGGACGATCAAAGGCATCATGGAAGGCACCGGCAAACCGGATTACGCTACGTGCGTCGATATCGTCACCCAAGCCGCGATTCAAAAAATGATGATCCCGGGATTGATCCCGGTCCTGTCGCCCGTGCTCGTCGGCGTGGTGCTCGGACCGCAAGCGCTCGGCGGCGTGCTGGTCGGCAGCATTGTGACGGGTCTGTTCGTCGCGATCTCGATGACGAGCGGCGGCGGTGCGTGGGATAATGCGAAGAAATTTATCGAAGAGCAGGGCAAGAAGGGCAGTGAAACGCACAAGGCGGCGGTCACCGGCGACACCGTCGGCGATCCTTATAAAGATACAGCAGGTCCGGCGGTGAACCCGATGATTAAGGTCATCAACATTGTGGCGCTACTGATCGTCTCGCTGATCGTGTAGTAGAGGACGTCGGGGAAGCAACTCGGCAAAGCACTAGGTAATGGTGCCGGTTCGGCTCCGAAGCTTGACGGTGAGAGACCTCCTAGAGTATCGTGATCTTAGGATCAGGGCTGATCCACGATTCCATCTGGGAGGTGCTGCGATGGAAAAACAGGAACGCAAGCAAGAAGTCCAGACGAGAACCGCAGGGTAAAGAAGAAGTCAAAGCCAACCCTAAAGTCGTCGAGACCGGCAAGAAACTCAAAGAAGACATCGACAAGCTGGTCGATGAAATCGACGACGTTCTCGAAAAAAACGCCGAAGAATTCGTCAAGAATTACGTGCAAAAAGGGGGAGAGTAACGCACTCTCCCTCGACACTGCATTTCCCTCCGCTCGCACCGCTCTACACTCGCATCTTCCCACTCGCACGGACTCTATCAGACTGGTTTGACAAAGCCGGAACGAGCTTATAGTATCCGCCTCGACGGTCGTATCCGCTGAAATCTCAGCATCTTACGGCCATCATCAGGCTCAGGCTCGTTCGGAGGTAGGCATGAAGTCCAAGCTCTGGGTCTTCCGTGAGTTCGATCCCTTCCATCGGGCCGCTCTGGCGCAGGCCCTCTCGATTTCTTCTGCGACCGCCTCCTTGCTCCTGGCCCGGGGCGTGACCACGCCGTCATGAAGCGACGAGTGGATGTCGCATCAGGTCCCGCACGATCCTTTTTTGATTCCCGACATGGAGCAGGCGGTTGAGCGCTTGCATCGTGCCGTGTCCGACCAGGAGCCGGTCTGTTTTTACGGCGATTACGATGTCGACGGGATGTCGGCGACCAGCGCTGTACCTGTCCTTTTTTGGATCGCTCGGGCGCCAACGTGCGTGGCTATGTGCCGCATCGCAAACGGGAAGGGTATGGACTGAATGCCGCGCGCGGTGCAGCGGCTGCATGATGAAGGCATCTCGCTGCTGGTCACCTCCGATTGCGGGACGACTTCGCATCATGAAATCGGATTGGCCAACCAGCTCGGCATGGACGTGATTGTGACGGACCATCACCAGACCGGTGAGGCCATGCCTCCGGCAGTCGCCGTGATGAATCCTCATCGGGCCGGCGCACAGTATCCTTTTCGGGGGCTCTGTTCCGCGGGACTGGCCTACAAAGTCGTGCAGGCCTATCAACTGCGCTACGGCGAGGCGGGCGTGCCGTTGGAGTCGCTGCTGGATCTGGTGGCGCTGGCGACGATCGCCGATGTGGTGCCGTTACAGGATGAGAATCGTGGGTTTGTGCAGCAGGGGCTCGCGCAGATCTCCCGCGGAGCGCGCTGCGGGATCAGAGCCTTGAAGCAAGTGGCCGGCGTCGTGCGGGATTGCTCGCCTGAAACGATTGCGTTCAAACTCGCTCCAAGACTCAATGCCGCCGGACGGCTGGACCATGCGATGTTGGGTGTGCAGCTGCTGACGACCGAGTCGCCGACCGAAGCGCAGCGGTTAGCCGAGCGGTTGGAGGCGGCTCAATCGCGAGCGGCAGAAAATCGAAGCCGACGTCGTGTCGGAGGCCGTCGAGGCGGTGAACGAGCAGGAATTGCCGGCCGCGCTGGTCCTGGCGTCCCGGCGTTGGCATGTGGGCGTGGTGGGGATTGCCGCAGCCCGTCTCGTGGAACGGTTCCATCGGCCGACGATTGTCATTGCTATCGATGAAGGCAGGGGTCGGCAAAGGCTCGGCGCGGACCATCGGAGGATTCGATCTGTACCAAGGGCTTGTGGCCTGCCAGGACCTCCTGAACGCCTTCGGGGGACATCCCGCTGCGGCCGGAGTCACGGTGCAGGAATCGCGTCTCGACGAATTTCGTGACCGGTTTGCGGCCGTCTGTGGCAGAGTGGACCCGCGGAGCCCCCGCCGTACCGACATTGCATGTGGATGCGGAGGTACAATTATCCGAGGTGACGGCAACGCTCATTAAGGAAATCGGCGCCTTCCATCCGTTCGGCGCCGGCAATCCCGAGCCGACGTTCGCCGTCAAGGGACTCGAAGTCATGGATTCGCGTACGGTGGGAGAGAAGCACCTGAAAATGACGGTGCGGCAGGGACGATCGATGCCGTTCGACAGCATCGGCTTCGGCATGAAGTCCCTGCTCGATCGCGGGCATCCCTGCGCGCACGCCGGTCGACCTGGCCTTCCTGCCGGAATTGAACCATTGGAACGGCTATGACCGGATTCAGCTACGCATTCGCGATCTCCGCATCAGCGATCAAGGAACCGCGTAATGCCGAACCAAACGGTCATGGACATCGATCAGCTGCTCGACCGCGTAAAGAGCTATAACGCGGAGGCGGACCTCGGCGTCGTGCGAAAAGCCTACGAGTTTTCAGCCAAGGTGCACGAAGGGCAACGGCGCCGTTCGGGCGAGCCCTATTTGCAACATCCCATCGCGGTCGCCGGTGTGCTGACGTCCTTGAAGACGGACGTGACCGCCATCGTTGCCGCATTGCTCCATGACACGCTTGAGGACACGATGGCCACGCCCGAAGAACTCGAGAGCGAGTTCGGGAAGGACGTGGTGCATCTCGTCGACGGCGTCACGAAGATCGGCAAAATCACGTTCAAGAGCCATGAGGAAAAGCAGGCGGAAAATTTCCGCAAGATGCTGCTCTCGATGGCGGACGACATTCGCGTCGTGCTCATCAAGCTGGCCGACCGCCTGCACAACATGCGCACCCTCGAACATTTGAGCCCTGCCAAACGCCAGGCCATCGCGGAGGAAACGCTGGAAATTTACGCGCCGTTGGCCAACCGGCTGGGCATCGGCTGGATCAAGAACGAGCTGGAAGACCTCTGTCTCAAGCACCTCAAGCCTGACGTGTATGAACTGATGCGCACCCGCGTGGCCAAACGTGACGAGGACCGGCAGCAGTACATTCAGGAAGTCATCGAGCTGGTCACGAAGGCGCTACAAGATTACGGTTTGCCCGGGCAGGTCTACGGCCGCCCCAAGCATCTCTACGGCATTTATCAGAAGATGAACAAGCAGTCGATCTCGTTCGAGGAGGTGTACGATCTGACCGCCCTGCGCATCGTGACCGATACGAAGATGAACTGCTACGCGCTCGTAGGCGTGATTCATTCGTTGTGGCGCCCGGTGCCCGGCCGATTCAAAGACTACATCGCCATCCCGAAATCCAATCTCTATCAATCGATCCATACGACTGTGGTCGGTCCCAAGGGCGAGCACGTCGAATTTCAGATCCGCACGGACGAGATGCATCGGGTGGCGGAATGCGGCATCGCGGCACATTGGAAATACAAGGAGCAGGGTCGCGTGACGGACCGCGACAGCAAAACCTTCGGCTGGCTGCATCAGTTCGTTGAGTGGCATCGCGATCTGCCGGACAACCGCCAATTCATGGATTCGGTAAAACTGGACCTCTTCCACGACGTGGTCTACGTGTTCACCCCCAAGGGCATTGTGAAGGAACTTCCGACGCGGCTCGACGCCGGTCGATTTTGCCTTCGCGATCCATACCGAGGTCGGCGACCACTGTGTCGGGGCGAAGGTGAATGGCAAGATCGTTCCGTTGAAGCATCAGGTCGAAAGCGGCGACACGGTCGAAATTCTCACGTCCCCCACTCAAACGCCGCACAAAGACTGGCTGAAATTCGTCCGCACGTCGCGGGCCAAAACCAAGATCAAGCATTGGATCAAGGTCGAAGAACAGAAGCGCAGCATAGAAATCGGCCGCCGCCTCCTGGAATCTGAATTCCGCCGTCACGGCATGGCGCCGGCACAGATGCTCAAGTCGCCAGAACTGGCTGCGGCGGCGAGACAATCTGGCTACGACAGCACCGACGAACTGATCGCCTCAGTCGGCTTTGGGCACCTACCCGCGGCGAACGTGCTGGAAAAACTGACGTCCTCCGCGAATGCGCCTCTGGAGACGCGACCGGCCCCGCGCAAGGCGGTCGCCGGCAAATCCGATGATAAAGGTGTGAAGGTAAAGGGGGCGCGAGACGTCTTGATGCAGTTGTCCCGGTGCTGCAATCCGGTTCCAGGCGACAGGATCCTTGGCTACATTACCCGGGGACGGGGATTGACGATCCATGCGGTCGATTGTCCAAACCTGGAAGCGCTCGATTATGACAGGGAGCGCCTGGTCGAGGTGGAGTGGGACAGTGCGACGCCGAGCACGCATGCCGTAAAAGTTTCCGTGATGGCGGTGGACAAGACGGGCGTACTGGCCAATGTTTCTTCTGCCATTGCCGAATGCCATGCCAACATCAGCCGGGCTGAAATCGGCACCAGAGAAGACCGTAAAGCCGTGCTCGATTTCATTGTCGAAATTTCCGGGACCGAGCACCTGGATCAAGTGTTGAAGGCGATTGAACGGGTGGATGGCGTCATTACGGCACGGCGCGTCAGGGCCTGGCAGGAAAAATAGAACCGAGTCTGCTGAACAGCACGTAGGTTCGTTCTGGTTATGGTAGTCGGAACTGCAACTTCGAACCCTTCTCGAGCTTGAGTCGCTCCGCCTCGCCTCCGCCAAGCTCCAAGACATACACTGCCGGATCATTCGGTTGATACTGTGGACAGCCGTCGTCGTTCCTCGTGCAGATCGGAACGTTCCGTGAGATGTGGATGATCTGCTTTTTATCGTTCATCCAGATGATATCGAGCGGGATCTTCGTGTTCTTCATCCAAAAGGTCCAGGGCTGCGCCTGATCGAACGTGAACAGCATCCCGCGGTCCTTGGCCAGGTATTCTCGGTACATCAAACCTTCGGCACGCTTCTTCATCGTGTTAGCGATCTCGGCTTGGATGATCACGCCCCCGGGAAGCTGAATAGGAATAAGACCGTCATCGGCTTGGATGCAGGAAGGCAGCGCCGTCAGCAGCGCTACTGCAGAAACGATGACCAATCGGAAGTACACGTGGCGATCCTATCGGCGGACACTTCACGAGTCAAGGCAAACGGGCGGCTGTCGAAAAGAACCGTGGGCCTTCTTTGATCGAAGCGAGCGGTTCACGCGAAACTTGGTATGTACCTGCTCGGGCTCTCTCGCTTGCTATGACCTTGCCGACGGTCGTCTTGAACAGCCTTGACTGCCCCACTTGCCTTGCAATCCCGCCGCGACCTGTGCGATTCTCAACGGCAACAGTGGAGGCCGTATGAAGGAAGTCAGGAAAGTGCACTATGTGAAAGGGGTGTTTGTCTGCCCCAAATGCCGCCAGTCCTATGTTCAGGAAAAGTGGATCGAATCCTGGCGCGTCCGGTGCCATCGGTGTGACTATCGCGGCGCCTTGACCGATGTCTCCGTCGAGGAGCGCATGGAAGAGGAAACGTTTCGTCGGTGATCCGTGGCAACTGGTACCAGTTCTTCTCCCGCCTCGTTTTCTGCCTGATTGTATCCCACATCGCACTCGACTCCAATCTCGTGTCTGCGGCTGAGCCGGCTCCGACCGCCGTGAAGGTCCTGGTTGCATACCATTCGCAGTCTGGCAATACGGAACGCATGGCGGAGGCCGTCGTCGAAGGCGCTAAGAGCCTGGCCGGCACGATCGTCGTGCTCAAGCGGGTGGGGCAGGTGACGGCGGACGACTTGTTTTCCTCCGACGCGATTGTCATCGGCTCACCGGTGTATTGGTCCAACATGTCCGGCGAGGTTAAAACCTTCTTTGATAACTGGCAGTTCAAGTTCGGCGTATTTCCGGAATTTAAAATGAAGAACAAGATTGGGGCCGCCTTTGCTACCGGAGGACAGATCTCCAGCGGCAAGGAAGTGACGATGCTGACGATTCTTGCGGCCATGCTCGGCAATCAGATGATCGTCGTCAGCGGAGGCGGTGCATTCGGCGCTTCCGCCACGACGGAGGGCGACAGCCCCGGTATCGACAAAAAAGAATTGGCCGACGCTCAGGCGCTCGGACGACGAGTGGCCGAAGTTGCTGCCATGCTGAGACCCACCCCCTTCAACTAGTCCGTTCTGGTTCAAACTAGAATCCTGTGGAGAAGATCACACCGATGGCCTTGAGCCGTGGAAGATGATGAGCGCTTGCTGCGTTGCGTCGGGAAGGGCGAGTACTTCAGGTGCTGACGGGGTTTAGTAGACGATGTTCGTTCTTAGCAAGTTCCACGAAGTGTTGAATGTTTTTGGAGCATCGGCCGCAACAGCCGGAGTCTTTCAAACCGAACTTGGCTTTGATCTGGCATGGCATCACGATGCCCGCACGTGCCGCGTCGCGGACATCCGAGTCGGTGATTCCCTTGCACAAGCACAGATACATAATGCCTCCCTCGGCAAGAACGATTATGAGAAGCATTATCAGTATGCCACGACTGGATGGATCTGTCAACAGGGCGCAACCTTTTAGCGGAAGAGCCCGTTTCCCCTTTGTTGCCCGCCAACTTAGAGGGTGGCTTCGAGCTGGCCGATCATGTCCTTGATGGTCGTGAATCCCGATTGCCAAAAGCTCTTCGAGGTCATATCGACGTTCACGGCAGCGAGAATGCGCTCAGGCGACATTGAGCCGCCGGTGGCGAGCAGATCGAGATACTTCGGAACGAAGGTGGGTCCTTCCTGTTGATAGGTACGATACAGGGCCAACACAAGCAGATTACCGAAACTGTATGCATAGCAATAAAAGGGACTCGCATAGATATGCGGGATCGTCAACCATTCCCACTGGAACTCTTCCGGCACTTTCACCGCCTTCCCGAACTGCTGGCGTAACTCGCTCAAGTAGGTCTGCGCGAGTTGGTCTCCCGTCGCTCCCTCGCCGATCATCTGGTGGGCGATACGCTCGAATCGCACAAAGTAAGCCTGCCGCAGGACGGTCGCATAGATGTCGTCGAGCTGGCTGAGCAACAAGCCCTGCCGGATTTTCTTGTTTGATTCCTGCTGCATGAGTGCATCCGACAAGATGCGCTCGCCGAAGACCGAAGCCGTCTCAGCCAGCGGCAAGGTTGAATGGAATGTAAAGACCGAATGGTGCGCCGCCAGCATGCCGTGCACCGCGTGGCCGAGCTCGTGCGCCATCGTGGCGATGTCGCGGGCATCGCCCGTATAGTTCAACAGGACGTAGGGCGTAAGTCCCGGGATGACGCTGTAGCAAAAGGCGCCCCCGAGTTTTCCTGGTCTGGTGGGGGCGTCGATGTGGCGATCGCTGAAGACCTGCTGGGCAAGGTCGGCCAGTCGGGGAGAAAAGCCCCGATAGGCCTCCAACACCATGTGGACCGCGTCCGGGTACCGGTATTTTTTCGGGTCGGTTCGGTGCGGGGCATAGAGATGGTAGCGGCTCATCGACTTGATGCCGCAGATGCGGGCCTTGAGTTTGAAATATTGTTGGAACAGGTCGGCGTTCTCTGCGCAGACGGATAACAGCACGTCAACGGCTGTATCGGGCACATCGTTGCCTAGATTCCGAGCGGCAATCGGGGATATGAAGTGTCGCAGGCCCAGGTTCTCTGATTTCCAGTCGTTGACCAGCGTCTTGTACATTTCGCCGAGCACATCGCGCTGGGCCGAGAAGACTCGATAGAGCTCCTGGTATGCGGCTTGACGCACCGAAGCCTTCGGACTGCGCACATGCGTCATCAACCCCTCGCGGTTGAGGACCTTCTTTTTCCCCCCGACCTTCATCGTGAACGTCAACCCGTTCGTCACCACGTCGTAGAGCGTGTTGACGGCGCTTCGGCCAGTGACATTCTTGACATTGATGATCTTTTCCTCAGGCTCGGTCAGCGTATGCGGTGTATAACGGCGGATGGTCTCCAGGTGATATCGTACATCACCCGAGCCGTCCAACAAGCGGGCCGCGTTCTTCTCGTCGATGTCCTGCCACCACAACTCGAAGAACAGCAAACGGTTTTGCAAGACGGTGAGGCGCTCTTCCACGTTGGTTTTGAAGGAGCGCGCCTTGCTGTCTCCGGTGTTTTCGGAAAACCAAAGGTACGCATAGGCTCCGAGCCGGGAAGCGCTCTGGGCCACGGATTCACTGAGGGTTAGAATCGAGGCAAAGTCATTGTCCGACAAGGCAGGGCTGAGGGTCGCGCGTGCCGATTCGATCTGAGTGACCTGCACCTCGATGGCCGAGAGATGCGCCTCGAGTTGGCGAAGCGGGTCTTTAACCAGGTCGGTCAAATCCCATCGATCGGGGATCAGCGTGCGTCGGGATTTTCGATCACTGTGGGTGGCGGCCATGCGTGGCTCCTTATGGGCAAAGATGAATGTCAAATCGATCTTACCATCCGTCATATGCCGGCGCGCAAAAAAATCTGCGCCATTGGAGGACACCCAGCGGCGGATCCGTTTGACAGCTCTGTGAGGGGATGTGAAAATCTGATGAAGAGTCGTGTGATGAACGATCAGGAAATCAATCGTGCAGTCCAGTATGTCACGGCCAGCACCTCCTATGGCCGCGAAACGGTGGCCGATATCCTCAAGACCGGACTCGGAGAGCTGAGCGACCTGGCGGTGCAGTCCACACGCCAACTCGAACGTGACGCCTTAATGGAGTACGTGTCTCAATGGACGATCAAACGGACGGGACAGCCGGAACCGCTTGTTCGCGAAGTGCTGGGGTGTGCCGGCCGCTGGCTCGACGAAGTGTATGAGGAAGTGTCCAAACGGCATCCGGAATCGCTGGGTCTGCCTCCCCCTGATGATGAGGAAGGCGCCGAGCCAGTGTAAATCGTCCCACTACCAGCCCCACGAGTGTAGCAATGCCGCGGTTTCGTCCCCGAAAGACCTTCCGGCTCGTCACTCATCTGCATGACGAGCATCGCGAGCCCATCCCAGCGTGGAAGCGGGAGGAGCTCGGCCTTTCGACGGATCTAGAGGATCGGTGGACGACGCTCCGCCAGCACTGCGCCGATCAATCGAGTCATCTGCGGCTTGCCCGTCTCGTGCGGCGCATTACTCACTATGACTGTGGTGTCCGCGAGTCCGCACTCGCCGAACTTGAGCTGGGCGTGCAGCTGATTCGAGTCGGCGCCAGAGTCACCTTCCTGCCTGAATCTCAGGCACGGACGGCAGATCTCGAGTGCCGCCTGGGCCGCGAACGTTTCTTCGTCGAGATCACCGCCATGGTCGGGTCCGCCGAACGTCAGCGGCTTCCGTTGCGCGGCCTGCTGGCCGATGCGGAAGGCGTCGATGAAACAGACCGCGGGGTGATTTTGATCCATCGCATCCTCGCTCGCATTCAGCAAAAGGCCAAACAACTGGCCGATTATTCCTCTCCCGTGGTCCTGTGTATCTCGATCCCGCGGGCCGACCTGCGGGGTGAACACACCTCACGATCGGAAGGCATTTGGCTCGACCTCAAGTCCCTGGCGGGAGCCGTGACAGTCCTGCTCACGAAACTGCGCGCGGTAAGTGCCGTCCTGATTTCGTTCTGGGATGTGGTGCCGATGCCTGCGAAGGCCGGTACAAGATTAGCCAATGTGGATATGGTCGAACGAAGCACCCACCAGCGGGGGCATCCGCGTGTGCGGATGCTAATCAAGAATCCAGCCGCCAGTGCTCATCTGAGTGAACGCCAGCACGACGCGTTCTGTCACCTGCTCTAGAGAGTGCCTTTCAGCGCTTCGAGATTCTTCGTCACCATGGCATCGCCGTTCTTGGTTGAGACGTCAATTCCCGCGGCACAGATGACCCGACATTCGTCGAGGCGGTTCAAGGTTTTGAGCGATTGCGCCAACGCGTAGTAGGCGGCTGAGTACGCGGGTTTCACCGTAATGCATTGGCGCAGCGCAGTGGCGGCTTCCTCAAAGTTTGCGTCTTCCATGTAGGCTTTGCCTAATCCGAACCATGCCACTTCGTCGTTCGGATCGATCGCCAGGACTTTTTTGAGCGGTTCGATTCTCGGGTTCGGCATAGGAATTCCTCCGGCGCTAGACGATAGCAGCGCCGAACGCGCGTTGTCTACGCCGATTCCTGCGTGCTACGATCCCACGAATGGGCACGACAGGCCTCGTCTATCATCCCGCGTATCTCGACCACGACATGGGAGCCGGGCATCCGGAGTCTCCCAATCGACTCAGGGCCATCCTGCAGCAGCTGGAACGGAGCGGCACAGCCGGGCGGGTCAGAAAAATTGAACCGCGTAAAGCCGAAGACGAATGGATCACCCAGATCCACAGCCCCTCCTACGTGGCCGCCTTGAACACACACCAGCCTGCGAGCGGGAGGATCGCTCTCGACGCCGATACCTCGATGTCTCCGGGTTCGCTGCCCGCCGCGTATCTGGCCGCGGGCGGGGCGTTGGCGGCCGTTGATGCGATCATGCGGGGCGACGTCGAGCATGCGTTTTGCGCGGTGCGGCCACCCGGTCATCATGCGGAAACTGCCAAGGCGATGGGCTTCTGCCTTTTCAACAACGTGGCTATTGCGGCTCGCTACGTTCAAAAGAAATACGGTCTGAACCGGGTGCTCATCGTCGACTGGGATGTGCATCACGGAAACGGGACGCAGCATAGCTTCGAACAGGATCCTTCCATTCTCTTCTTCAGCACCCACCAGTATCCGCATTATCCCGGCACGGGTCGGGCGACGGAGCGGGGCACCGGTGCCGGGGAAGGATTTACGATCAATGTGCCCATGGAGGCCGGGGACGGCGACGACGAGTACCATGCGATTTTCTTGAACGTGCTGCTGCCCGCCGCCGAGGCGTTCAAGCCCGAATTCGTGATCATCTCAGCCGGTTTTGACGCCCACCGCGACGACCCATTGGCCAGCATGGGATTGACGGAAGCCGGATACAGCGACTTGACCGGCCTCGTGGTAGGGATTGCGAAGCGTCACGCGCAGGGGCGTCTGCTGTCCGCTCTGGAAGGGGGCTACAACCTGACCGCTCTAGGCGCGTCGGTGGACGCGCATCTGAAAGTACTACTCGCCGCATGACGCGCTGGCGCACCATTGCGGTGGCTTTCTTGGCGCTGGTGGGCGCGGTCTACCTCTATTACACCGAAATCAAGCCGGTCGTGATCTTCGGCCTACGCTCGGATTATGCGCATGCCATTCCATTCCAGAAGATTCCTGAGGGTCTGACGAGCCTCAAGGCCGAGTCTTGCGGTCAATGCCACCGGGAAATCTATGAAGAATGGAAGTCCAGTATTCATGCCAGCGCGTATGAAGATCCGTATTTCCAAGCATATTGGAACAAAGACAAGCATATCTGGGTCTGTTTGAACTGCCATACGCCGCTGGAAAACCAACAACCGACGGTCATCAAGGACATCCCCCGCGGCCGCGTCGAGAAAGCTGTGCAGGCGCCGAATCCGAACTACGATCCCGAGTATCAAAAGGAATCGGTTACCTGCGCCGCGTGCCACGTCCGAGACGGGATCATCTACGGCCCATTCGAAGATTCCGCCGCGCCGCATCCCACGAAATTCGACCCAAATTTCCGGACGACGCAGGTTTGCTACCGTTGCCACAATGTCGTCTCCGGGCCGGCGCAGTTCTATCGCGTAGGTCCCTGCGGCACGTATGCCGAGTATGAAGGGAAGTTTTTCATGCAGCAGCGGGGCTTCATTTGTCAGAGCTGCCATATGCCGGAAATCGACCGGCCCGTCGCCACGAACAGTCCGATCCGGCGGGGTCGTCAGCACCTTTGGCGGGGCGGTCACGATCCGGAGATGGTCAAGCGGGCGGTGGCCATACAGGTCAAGGCTGATACGACGTCGCCGAAGCCGGGGGATCGTGTGTCATTCACGCTGACCCTGGTCAATGCCGGCGCCGGACACAAGATTCCGACCGGCGACCCGGACCGTTTCTTCACCGTCGAGTTTGTGGTGGAGGATTCACAGGGGCGGGTTCTGGCGGAGCAGAAGTCGACCATGGGACGTTGGATCATGTGGCAGCCGGCCATTCTGGAGTTGTATGATAATCGCCTTCTGCCCTTGGCCAGCCGGGAACACGAGTTCACCTATCGGTTGCCTGAGAAGGCTGAGGGCTTGAAAGTTAAGACGCGCGTGCAGTACCACATTGTGACCGATAAGCAGCACGAGATGCTGCAACACAAGTACGGCCTGATGGGCAATGATCCGTACCGGTTCCTCGTATACGAGCGGGAGTTCCCGCTGTCGGAGCAGTTGAAAACGGCATTGGCGGACAGCGATCAGTTTCCTGCTGCGGCGTCGCCCCAAGAGGGGAGAGCTGTCCGGTGGAATCGCAGAGTCAGAAAGTTAGGCCTGGTTGAAGGAGATTCATGAACCATCCGTCACTCATTGACACCGACACGTTGCAGAAGCAATTGGGGAAGCCTGGGCTCGTCGTAATCGACGTGCGCGGAGATGCCGCCTACGAATACGGCGGCCACATTCCCGGCGCCGTGCACACGACCTGGCATCAATATAGCGATCCCAAGGCCGTGGCCAAGGGGTTGTTGGACCCTGACATGAACCGCATGGAGCAGAAAATGCGGGCGCTGGGCCTCAATCAGGACAGCGAGGTCGTCATCTACTCCAATCCCTTCGATAATTGGGGAGACGAAGGGCGGATGTACTGGATGCTCGAATATTTCGGCCACACGAAGATGCGCATTCTTGACGGCGGCTGGGTCAAATGGATCGCGGAGCAGCGGCCGTTTGAGCATGGACGTGTCACGCCAAAACCAGGAAATTTTACGATCAGGCCGGCCGGCCACACCATCATCGCGAAGGACGAGCTGCGTGCGCTGCTCAAGCATGCTCAGGCCGGCACGAAGATTCTCGACGCCAGAAGTCTTGAAGAGTACCTGGGAAAGGAAGTTTCGGGCATTCCGCGGCCGGGACATATTCCCTCCGCGATTCATGTATCGTGGAACGGATTTTTGAACACGGACGCGACCGTTAAGGATCTTGCCGCGATCAGGGCCGCCCTGGAAGAAAAAGGATTGGAGCCGGATCACGATATCGTATGCTACTGTACGGGCGGCGTCCGGTCGTCATGGCTGTATTTTGTGTTGAAGCTTGCCGGATATCAGAAGGTCCGAAACTATCCGGGCTCCTGGTGGGAATGGAGCCGCGATTTTGCCTGCCCTGTTGAAAAAGATTTTCAAGGCCTACAAAAGGTGTTGGGCATCGAGGCGCCGGCTCGGCCTTCTTGACACTCAAAAAACGGCTGTGTAAGGTGATTCGTCTAGTTACGATTTCTATTCTGTTTGTACGACATGCACTCAAACCATGAGGAGGATCCCATGACGATGACCATCCGACGTGGAGCGGCGGCATTGGCGGCGGTCGCACTGCTGGCGCTTGCCGGTAGTCGCCCAGGCTGACAACAAACACGTGAGTGAAGCCGTTGAACATGCCAAGGGCGCGGTGACTCACGGCAAGCAGGGCCATGCCGATGCTGTGGCGCAGCATGCGGAAGAGGCGCTGAAACATGCGCAGGCCGCCGGCGTGAAGAATCCTCATCTGGATGAGGGCATCAAGGAATTGAAGGAAGCCGTCGCCCACGGCAAGGCCGGTCATGCCGACGTGGCCACGCAACATGCGGAAGCCGCCGTCATGCACCTTTCCGAAGTCAAGTAAGGTTTCACGGCGAAGGGCAAGAGGTGAGGGGCTGTTGTGAGCCCGTGCCTCTTGCCCTTTGTGTTTGGCGCGAGAGCCTCTTACCTCACACTGCGACCCTGGTCTTTATGCGAGTCGGGTACTACCAAAACAATCCGGAGTTTGGGAAGGTGGCCGAGAATCTCGACCGCATTGCGGCCGCGCTCGAAACGGCCGAAGCCGATCTTCTGGTTCTGCCTGAACTCTGCGCATCGGGGTATCAATTCGTGTCGACCGACGAAGTACGCGACTTGGCCGAGCCGGTTCCCTCTGGGCTCACGACGAAGCGGTTGCTCGATCTCGCCAAGCACAGACAGATGGTGATCGTCGCCGGTCTGCCGGAGCAGGCGGGGACCGTCTGCTACAACTCCGCCGTGGCTGTCGGTCCGCAAGGATTCATCGGGTGTTATCGGAAGACGCATCTCTTTTTCGAGGAAACGCTGTTTTTCACTCCCGGCGACACCGGCTTTCACGTCTGGGACATCGGACCTGCCAAGATCGGCGTCATGATCTGTTTCGACTGGTATTATCCCGAGGCGGCCAGAACCCTGGCGCTGAAAGGCGCCGACATCATTTGTCATCCCTCGAATCTTGTGCTGCCGAACTGTCCCGATTCCATGCCGGTGCGCTGTCTCGAAAATCGGGTTTTTGCTGTGACCTGTAACCGGACGGGCAGCGAGGCGCGCCACGGGAAGGACCGGCTTACGTATATCGGCAGCAGCGAAATCGTCAGCCCCCGTGGCGCCATCCTTCACCGGGCGCCGCGCGATCAGGAAGTGCTGTGTGTCGTGGAAATCGATCCCGCCGAGGCACGCAACAAGTCTGTCACTCCCTATAACGATCTGCTGAGAGATCGCCGCGAATCCTTGTATACGTGACCAGTCGCCGCGTCGCGGTTGTTTTCCTGTCTTGCGTGTGAGGCACCGGCAGGATAGGATAATTCCATGCAGATTCCCTTGAAGGCTCAGCTCGGGAAAGGCATCTTCCTCGTCGCCGCCCCCAATCTGCGCGATCCCAATTTCAGACAGACTGTCGTGTTACTCTGTGAACATGGCGCGGAAGGCGCGCTCGGCGTGGTGGTCAATCGCCCGACGGCGATGTCTGTGTCCGAAGCGCTTCCGCAGGTGCCGGTCTTGGAGGGGCAGCGCCATGTGTTGTTCTCGGGTGGGCCGGTACAGCCGAATCAAGTGATGCTGCTCTATCGATTGGATCAGCTGCCCGACAATTCCCACCACGTCTTCGATGGCGTGTGCTTAGGTGGAGACATGGAACTGGTCGATAAAATTCTGACGACCAGCCAAGGAAAAGAGGCCTTTCGCGCCTATGTCGGCTACTCGGGCTGGGGGCCAGGTCAATTGGAATCGGAAATGAGGATCGGATCGTGGATCACCGTCCCTGCCGATCCGGCGATGGTGTTTGAAAAGGACCCGACACGCGTGTGGTCCGAGATTGTCAGTGCGTTGGGCGAAGAATTCCGCTTGTACGCGGATATGCCATTCGATCCCTCCCTCAACTAGCTCCTCGATCCCTCGTGCATTGCTTGCGGCCTCCGGCGCTTGGGTGTTACCCTCCACGCGATGACCGAGCCATCCGATGATTTCTCGTTTCGGTTGTGCGTTCTCCCGCCTCACTATTGCTCTTCTCATTCTCATTCCTGCGCTGCTCTCCGGCTGCGGTGTTGCCTATACGATCATCAAATCGGAGTCGAAGTTCGACAAGCTTGCCGTGCCGATGACCAAGGCAGAGGTCGTTGAGGAGATCGGCGGGCCAGATCGAGTCCTCCGGGACGACGGCCGTATGTTGGTGTGGGAATATTCCCTGACGGCGCGCAGACAATGGCTCTATGAACTAGGACTCTGTCCGATCTCTGTCTGGGTCGGCGGGTGCATCATCTATCCCTTCACCAACGTGGCCATGGAGCATCAGCGCGAGTATCCGCATCATGTGGTGCTCATCAACGACGAGCTGTGTGCGTGGGGTACTCCGGCCGCGATTCTGCAACGGCGCAGAGCCTGCGAAACGGTCGGCTCTCAGTTCAGCCGCATGTCGGGGACCACGGGACGCCCCGAACCGCTGGTGACCGGGCTGGGACCGATCAACCGGGACAGCATCGATCGCTACAAGACGATGGCGGTGATGTTATTGGAAGATGCGCCCGGCGCGCCCGGTTCCGGCTCACGTGTGGCCGGGATCGTGACCACGCTGTTACTGGACCTCGACATCAATATGGTGGAGCGTGCCAAGCTCGACGAAGTTCTCAAAGAACAGGTCATTCAATTGACGCATGCAGACGACGCGAACGTGCTCAAAGTGGGAAAACTCGTCGGCGCACAGGCCATCATTGTCGGCGGTGTGCAGCAATGGGAGCGTCAAGAGCAGAGCCGCAGCAACAAGGTGTCTCTGTCCTTGCGGATGATCGATGTCGAAACCGGACAACTGCTCTTCAACGGCGAGGGCCACCTGGCCGACTTCACCACCGATGATCCCGAGGGCTCGGCGCACCTGATCGTGCATCGCATCCTTGCCCGCTTCGGGTCGCAGACCGGTCTGCTCGGGTCCGGACGTATCGGCGTCAACTGGGATTTGCTGGAAGAGCAGGGGACACGGTTCTACATGGTCCGCGAGCTTCGCAGCGGGCTTCCCGCCGAGAAGGCCGGGCTCAAAGTCGGCGACCGCATTCTCGCCTGCAACGGCGTCTCGTTGGACGCGGCAAGGACGGATCGAGATGCCAAGCGGCTTTGCCGCGTGGAAGCGGGAGAAACGCTGCAGCTTCAAGTCCGGCGCGCCAACAGCCCGATGGAGTTGTTCGTGACAGCGGAGCGGCGGCCGGGCTTGTAGTCAACGACGGAAGGATAGAGCGCATGAGTCAGAATCCACGGCAGTCGGGAGCCGATGCCCTGATCAAGAAACTGCATGATCGTCCGCACGTGCCGCTCGCCGATTGGCTTCGGGCGCCCGCACACGTGCATTACAAAGCCTTCCGTATGGCGGACCCGCCGGCGCAGCGCAAGTTGAGCCGGGAAGAGTTTCAATCCTGCCTGACGGCGCTTGGCGTACCGCAGGACAGCACCATGCTGCGCGAAACTTTCGGCTACGGGGTTAAGGAAACCGACGACGGCGAGCGACTGCTCCTCATCTGGCAAGCACATACAGAATACTATAATTACCAGATCTGGTATTTGCCCAATTCCGCGGTCGCGTTCGGCCCGTTGACGTTTCCGAACTACAAGTTCCCTCTTCAGCCGCTCGGGACGGAAGTGTGCCGGCTGGATATCCTGCTTTCGTCCGAACCACTGCCGACACGCGAGCAGATGCAGTCCATGCTGCCGGGCCCAGTGCTCTACGGCAGCCGCATTCTCGATGAGCAGACGAGCCTGGTGACCAGCTTTACCCCAGACGAGTTCGACCGCGAGCGATACTGGGTAGCCCTTGGTCCCACACACGTGCAGGCGTCGCGTTTGAAGGAAATCGTCGATGCCATCGTGCGGATCGAGACCTACTATCATCTCCTCCTGATGCAGAAACCGTTGTTCTCGACGGCGATCGATCAGGTCTATAAATTCGAGCAGGTGCACCTCAAGCAGCGCGAGATCATCAGCGGGCACATCGCCCATGCCGATTCGCAGACGCTGCAGCGCTGGCTCAACAGTCTCACGCAGGATCTGTTGAAAACCAACCGGATCGCGGGGAAACTGCATTTTGAACTGTCGGCCTCCGTCCCGTATGACAAGATCGTGCACACGACCCTGGCCTCCTTGACCGAGAAGCCGCTCGACGCCTACCGGCCGGTCTCCGATTACGTGCTCAGCGGGATTACGGGTGTCGCGGAGGGCTATCAACAACTGTTAAGGCGCATCGATACTCTTCGGGCCGGCTTCGAGGGCATCATTTCGATCATTCGTGCGAGGGTCGATTTGATCTTGGAGGGACAAAATCTTGCGCTTCTGCAGAGCGTCGACAAGACCACCAAGAGCCAGGTGCTCCTGCAACATACCGTCGAAGGACTGTCGGTGATCGTGATCGCCTACTACGTGGCAGGTTTAGGCGGCTATCTCTTCAAGGGCTTTCAGGAAATGGGGTGGCTGAGTAACGCCAACATCGTGTCGGCGATGTTTGTGCCGATTGCCATCGGTCTTGCCTTTGCCATCACCACCTTCAGCAAGAAATACCTGCACAAGAAACTGTCGGGAGAACGTCCGTCCAGCCAGTCTGGGCCAACTGAGAGCTAGCTAGTGGACGCCTGTCTCGGTCAGGAGGCGCGCCAAACACCGGCCTGTCACGGACGCAGGGTTCTTCATCACTTGTTCCGGACGGCCCTCGGCGAGGAGCTGGCCTCCGGCATCTCCTCCTTCCGGTCCTAAATCGATCACCCAGTCGGCCGACTTGATCACGTCGAGATTGTGCTCCACCACAACGAGGGTGTTGCCCGCGTTCACCAGTTTGTGCAGCACGGCCAGCAATTTGTTCACGTCATCCATGTGCAACCCGGTCGTCGGCTCATCCATGATGTATAGAAGATCCTTCGCGCTCGAGTCCTTGAGTTCTGCCGCGATCTTGAGCCGTTGGGCTTCACCGCCGGACAATGTCGTTGCGGATTGTCCGAGGCGCAGATAGCCAAGACCGATAGAGGACAGCAGATGCAGTCGCTCTTGGAGCCTCGGCGTCCCAGAAAAAAAAGCACGTGCGTCATCGACCGTCATGTTCAGCACCTCAGCGATCGTCTTGCCGCGGTGGTGAATCGCGAGGATCTCCGGCTTAAACCGTTGGCCTTCGCAGCGCTCGCAGGGCGCATACATGTCTTCAAAAAAGTACATTTCCAGTTTTTCGACGCCGGCCCCTTGACAACGCTCACATCGGCCGCCTTCGGCGTTGAACGAAAAATAGCTCGGCGTGAATCCTTGCCGCAAGGCTTCCCGCTCTGCGGCAAACAGCTGTCTGATTTCGTCAAAGGCTTTGAGGTAGGTGACCGGATTGGACCGGGGTGTCCGCCCGATGGGCTGCTGATCAATCAAGCGGACACCCTTCACATGCTCGATCCCCTTGATGGCGGCAAAGCGGCCCATGGGCAGGGTCTCGACGCGAAACGCCCGGGCAAGCGCGGCGTACAGCGTGTCTTCCACAAGCGTGCTCTTGCCGGATCCGGACACCCCCGTGACGCAAATCAGCATGCCCAGAGGAAATCGCACGACTAAGTCCTTCAGGTTGTGCTCCGTGGCGCCGGCGATCACGAGGAATTTTCCCGAGCCCGAGCGCCGGGAGCGAGGCACCGGAATCTGCTCCTCTTCTCTCAAGTAGCGTGCGGTAATCGCACGGCGGTCTTGCACGAAGTCTGCAGCTGGCGCAGCGCACACGACCTCTCCGCCTTTTTCTCCGGATTGCGGTCCGAGTTCGACGATATAGTCGGCTGACTCAATCATTTGGCGATCGTGTTCGACCACGACGACGGTGTTTCCTGCGGCCGCCAGGTCTTTCAAGATCCCGGCCAAGAGTTCGGTGTCCCTGGGATGAAGGCCTATCGTCGGCTCGTCCAGCACATACAGCGTTCCGACGAGTCGAGCCCCCAACTGATTCGCCAAGGACACGCGCTGCGCTTCCCCGCCAGACAGCGTCTTGGTCTGACGACCGAGCGTGAGATAGCCGAGGCCAACCCGTAGAAGAAATCCAAGCTTGGCCTTGAGCTGTCCCAACAGGTCCGCCCCAACCGCGTATTCGTAGGGGCTCAAGGCCAGAGACGTGAGCCACGCCATCGCGCCTTCGATCGTCATCGCCGTCACCTGCTGGATATCGGCGCCGGCAACCTTCACAAAACCGGCATCGGGCTTCAGCCGGCTGCCCCGGCAGCTTGGGCACTCGAACGGCGTACGGTAGCGGCTGAGGAGGACGCGGACATGGAGTTTGTAGCGCTTACCTTCGAGGTATTCAAAAAAATCATTGATCCCGTCGAACGACTTGTCGCCCTCCCACAGGAGTTGCTGCGTGCTCTTCTCGAGAAGTCTGTAGGGAACGGTCAGGTCCACGCCTTTCCGCTTCATGGCGAGAAGCATCTGTTTCTGCCACCAGTCCGTGCCCGGTTTGCTCCATGGCTCGATGGCGCCTTGAACGAGCGACTTATTCTGGTCGGGAATCACGAGCGCCGGGTCATAGCGCAGAACGTTGCCGAAGCCTTTGCATTCCGGGCAGGCGCCCAGCGGATGGTTGAACGAAAACAGTACGGGACGAAGCGGTTCAAATGTGCGCCCGCAGCGTTGGCAGCGAAAACCTGAATGGTAGGTCTGCAATCCCTGACCGATCACGTCCACCGCGCAGCGGCCGTCGCCTTCGCGGAACGCCGTCTCGATCGCCTCGCAGAGACGCGACCGATTGTCTTCCCGAATGACCAGCCGGTCGAGGACAACATAGAAGGAAGGCTGACGATGGAGTGCAGGAACTTTGGCCTCGTGGAGATCGACGGTCTCCTCCCCGAGTCTGACTTTGGTGAACCCTCTGGTCAGGAGCGACTGAACAAGGGCGGGTTCGCCTTTAGCCGGTGGAGAGGGCAGGGGAAACAGGAGCATGGCTCTGGCGTCGGAAAAGCGTCCGAGTAGGTCGGAGGCGACGGTATCGGGGTGAAATGCCCGGGCCTCCTCATGACAGTCGGGGCAGATCGGTCTGCCAAGTTTGGCAAATAGCAGCCGCAGCAAGTCAGCGATTTCTGTCGCGGTGCCCACGGTCGAACGCGCTGTCCTGACCTGGTTCTTTTGTTCGATGGCAATGGCCGGCCGGACGTTGAGAATCCGATCTACGTCCGGCCGCGCGACCTTGTCGAGAAACATGCGGGCGTAGGTCGAGAGGGACTCGACGTAGCGCCATTGACCCTCGGCAAAGAGCGTATCGAAGGCGAGGGAGGATTTCCCCGATCCCGACAGGCCGGTGACCGCCGTAACCTTGTTATGCGGGATGCCGAGGGAGATATTTTTCAGATTGTTTTGCCTAGCCCCCTCCACGAGGAGGGTGTCTGAGGGCGGTGGCGTTACAGTAGGGTGGGGCACGTCGACTCGTCCCTTCGGAAGATGACCTGTCATCCTAGCAGGCTGTGCGGGCCACTGCTAGCACTGGCATTTGCGTTCGCGGCGGGAATCGTGGTTTGTCTTGGGGAATCTGAGGGGGAGTGAGAGGATGGGAAGGCTCAGGTCGCGATACCGCGACGTCAATCCGCCATCAGACAGAGGAACCACGGTTCTATGACGCAGCCGGCTGTGCCGACGGATTATCTGGGAATCGGACGTCAATTAGCCAGGCTGCTGGGCTCCAGTCTGGAAGGACCCTCGGGAGAGGCGCTCAAAGAGTTGGCGCGCGCCTATGATCCCTCTGCCAACGAGGCGCGCATCAGCGCGGAAGTCTTTCTTTTCCACAAGTATCTGATCGTGCAAACTTGCGTTGGCATGTTTCCCGGCCAGGAGGTAGAGCGCGTGATCGGCGGTCTGTTTGCCGCGTTGAATGAACGGGCCACCGGGCTTGAGTTCAGCCAGGAGCGGCAGGATGCGATGGAACAGATGTGGCAGATGCGGGCCAAGCAGTTCGACCGGCCCTTTACCGAGGACCGCGAGCATTTCCTGGACGAAGGCAGCGACGGCGTGTTTTGGAAGCGATCCATCACGCAGTTTTGCCAAAACGTGCGTGAGATCGAACGCCCGCCGGATATCTGGGCCGGCGGCAAGGGACCGTCGCACAAGGCCAGCACCTGCGTCACCGAGACCGTCGATCATCTGGTGTCGGCGATGACCGAAATGAGCCGGCTCCATTTCGGCCGGGCTGCCTGATGACGCCGCGGCCGGATTCTGCGCCTAGTTATAGGAAAAGGGCGAGAGGGCGTACACGGGCGCGGGTTCTTCGTGCGGAAAGTGCTTGGTCAGATACTCGCTGAGCCTGGCGGCCGAGTCCGGGCTGATGTTCGTCACTTCCACGCCGAATTCCAAACCGTCTGTCCACCGAACCACGGCTTCCGCTATCGTAATCCGCTGAGGGGGATTGGAGCACAGGATCTCCACCGTCATCGCCGTGCCCTTGGCGACCGGATGCCTCCCTTGGGCGCGCCATCCCCGTTGTGACATGTCGACGAGCATGCCTTCATACCGGATCTTGTCCAGGATATATTCGATCGGACAGCCCACCGTATGCCGTTTCCCGTGACGGGGTTCGTGCCATGCCCCTGGGGACGGCCGTCCGGAGGTCTCTTCGATGGGAAGGCTCAGTCGCTCGTCTGCGCGCTGTCCCCTCGACCGCCATAAGAGCTGAAGCCCTTGCGAGGCTCCGGCAGCGGTCAGACTGGCCACGCCGCAGATTGACACGAACTCCATCAAGCTGATCATGGCTGCCTCCCGCTGCGGTGTTCTTACGGGTGCATGCCTTGACTGTAGCGCTCACCTGGCTCGTCCGGTAGGTATTCAAACAAGGTAGTTCCTAAGAAGGGGAGACGGTAAAAGCACCGCCAGAAAAAGCGCACTTCCGCGATCAACACCCTGCCGGCAGAGTCCCCTACAGGAGGGGCATTGTTCAGCGCAACGCCAGTTTGACCAGCCAGACGCAGCCCATGTAAAGCGCCAGAGAAAGCGCCATGGCGGGCCAGAAGCCCAACCGGGGCACAATAAAGATCATGGCCATGACGTAGACGATCCAGGGGGGCACGAACCAGAATAGCTTCTCCGCGTAGGCGACAATCGCGTCGCTGCCGCCGTTGAGATACAGCAGGACGAATGTGGCGCCTGTGATGGCGGGGAACGTGCTGGCGAAGGCGGCAAGGTACGGGCGTCCCTGCGCGCCTAGATACGTAGAAAGGCTGACGATGGTGCCTCCTAAAAGAAAATAGACGACGTACTTGCCCCAATCGTTCACGTCATGGCTCCTTGGTTCAGCATCCTCGGAAGGCCTCTAGGGCTTCCTGCTCGATCGCTTCGCCCTGTCCCGTGTAGCGCGGCGAAAAGTGAAATACCACGAGATCGCGCACCCCGGCTTTGCGCGCCATGATGCCGGCCTGTCTGGCCGTCAGGTGATAGCGATCGCGCGCCTTTTCCGCATCGATGTCGAGATAGGGCGATTCGCAGTAGAAGAGGTCTGCGTGCTTGGCGAGCGCCACGATTCTGGCTTCGTTATCCTGGTCGTAGCGGGTATCGACGACATACGCCAGCTTTTGCCCTCGGGTGATCGTCAAGAACTGACGTGCAAAGTCACCCAGCACAAACTCTCGTTCCATGCGACGATGTTCATCGAACAGGACGGCGGTGAAATGAAACTCCTCCGGCTTTCCTTCCCAGAGATACTGCTTCACATCTTTCAACCAGCCGCCGACCGGAAGTCCGGCATCGTGCAGCTTCTGCTTGTTGACGTTGATGTGGAACCGTTCCTCCAACGCATAGGCGAAGGAGGGAATGCGATGGTTCAAGGCCACCGCTTGTACGGTAAACATCGGATCTTCCAGGACGGTAAAGAGCCCGGTCCGCGGATCTATTCGGAGCGGATGAACGGTGAGATCCGATTGCAGAAAACCGTTGGAGGCTTGGAATGTCGCGTGCCGGACTTCCTGACGGTCGAATTCACGGACCTCAATAGTCAAGGGATAGCCGTCAACCAGATTCCAGGTGTACCCCCGAAGCTTACCGTTCACATTGTCGATCAGTCCAGGCGGACCATAGAGGCGAAGCGTTTTTCCGCGCCCCAAAGCCACTCGCACGACGGCGT
Organism: uncultured Nitrospiraceae bacterium; assembly: GCA_963824855.1. GTDB lineage: Bacteria > Nitrospirota > Nitrospiria > Nitrospirales > Nitrospiraceae > Nitrospira_C. The sequence goes on along the minus strand of CAWGQP010000007.1, from coordinate 184,396 downwards.
CGAAGCCGATGAAGTGGTCCATGTGCGTATGGGAGATGAAGATGTCGTTGGCCCGCAAGCAGACGCGTGGAGCCCAGCGAGTCGTTCTGCCCAGGTCGAAAAGCAATGCGCGCTTCGACCAGCGCACTTCCACATAGACGCCCGGATCGCCGAAGCAGTCGTTCACCAGGTAGCTGGAGAAGGAGGGGGTCATCGTCTTACATCAACGCCGCCCGCACCGCACTATACACGAGGATGACTTCCACCGCATGGGCGACAATCGTCGCATAAAGATTCCTCGTGAACAGCCAGAGAAGTCCCCAGACAAGACCGTCCCACAGCGCAATCCCATGCAGGTGTTGGAAGGTGGTGACCATGAACGGATCGAAGGCGAAGACCAGGGCGCTGGTCAACAGGGCCAGCGGAGACAGCCGCCGGAGCATGGGTCGGCGCCACATGCTCGATTCCAGCGCGGCGAGCCTTCCCAACAAGAACCCGCGAAAATTGAGTTCGACCAACAGGGCGATCACGGAAATGAACCACGGGACCATGATCAGCACCGGCACCTGTGCATGCGGCGTTTCTTTCAGGAAGGTGATATCCCATCCCCACGAGGGAATCAGACGCAGAATGACCAAGGTATTCACGCAGCCGAGTAGGACTCCGGTGAGGACGCCCAGCTTCGCTCCCCGGCTCCATTGCGACATCTGCAGCCCGATGCGGGCCCCGATCGAGCGGTTGTGAGCGGCCCACAAGGCAAACCCAAGGTAGCCGATGAGTTGAGGAGCGAATTGAACGAGCGGCTGGCTCTGCAGCCAATCAGGTAGAGCGTAGTAGTCGAGGGTTGCGGCGATCGGCAAGCAGCGCCAGCGCCGCTCCCCGTTCTTCTGCCTGAGCCGGAATCGGATGGGGGTTCGGCTCAGGCTCCGGCATCGGATCAGTGAATCTCTAGGCTGTATCGATCGAGTGTCGTGGCCTTGTGCCGCTCTAAATTCGAGAGCGACTTGTTGTAATCAACGATTGCACGCAGCTCGTTCCCCTGTGCAGTCGCCAGATCGCGTTGGAATTCCAGCACGAAGCGGGTGGTACTCAAGCCGACCTTCAGGCGTTCCTGTTCCGCCTGTAATTGCTTCTCCGCCATGATGCGCGCCGACCTGGTCGTCTCGATTCGCTTGAAGTCGGTCTGAACACGGCGCACTGCTTCACGCACGCCGACGATAATCTGCTGTCGGACGCTGACCAGCGAAACCTGGGCATTCCTCCCTTCCATCTGACGCTTATTATAGGTACTCCAGGCTGAGCGATTGCCGAGCGGATAACTCAACACGAGACCGGCACCGTAGTTATAGAAATCACCGCTAAAGTTGCTATTGACGGAATTCCCAAAGTTACCGCCAAGGCCTGCCAATCCCAGGGTGCCTTGGAACGAAAGGGTCGGCAGCAATTGGTTCTTGGCGAAATTGGTATTAAGTTCGCTGCTATCCACATTCTTCTTGGCCTGAACAATCTCGGGGCGGCGCTCGATGGCAATATCGATCGCCTCTTGCAAGCTGATCGGCTGTAAGGCCACGGCCGGCGGATCTTGAGGCGTCAACCGCACGTCTTCCCGCAACTCATTTTCACCGGGATTCAGCAGCCGACGTAACTGGTCCTCCTGATCGCGAATGGCTTTCTCGGCTATCAGGATTTGCTCCACGCGTGAGGCGACCGCCGCTTCAGCCTGCAGGACGTCCACGATCGACATGACACCAGCCTTGGCTTTGGCCCTGTTTTCGGCCAGAAGGTTCTGAGCGGCCTTTAAGGCGGCTTCGGCGACCTTTAAATTTTCATTGGCGAACACGAGTTCCCAGTACGTTTGTTCCACCGTGGCCAGTACCGTCAGCACTCTGTCGCGGAAGACGTGCTCCTCGACCGCAGCATTATTCTGTGCGATTCGGATGAAGGTCTTGTTCACATCAAGGCCGGCATTGCGTAGGAGCGGCTGAGTCAAGGTCATCGCCAGACCTCCGGTCCAGGCAGGGTTGAACAAGAAACCTTGAGCGACGCTCGGATTCACATTCGTATAGGCCGGACTGTAGTTCAAGTCCAGATTACCGCCGGTCACAAGGTTCGTTTGTGCATCCACGGTGACTGATGAGTTGCGCTGGTCGAAGATCGTAATCTCGGTCAAGTTGTTCTGGGTGCCACCGAAGACCGGCCGGTTTAACGGGTTGACGGTCCGGAGATATTGTCCGTTGACGCTCAGGGTCGGATCGAACTTGGCCTGCTCGACTATGATATCGCTCAGGCGGCTTTCCTTGGTCTGACGGCTGATGGTGATGTCAAGATTGCTCTTTAGCGCCCGGATCGCTGCATCACCCAGAGCAATGGTTTCACGGCGTTCCCCCTGCTGGTTCTTCGTGTCCTCAGCCGCTCGGGTGAAGCCTGCCGAGCAGATCAGATTGATGCCGAAAGCGAGAAGTAGGGCGCGCGCGATCGGTCCAGCGATTCGGTCCATAATCCCCCCTTTCTGGTCGACATGAGAATGCCCCCATACTATAATGACTTCATGCAAGTCTGTCATGAACTTCCTGGGATGAGACTCGGGTGCCACCTGATCGGCGCGATGGTTCTCTGCTCCTTGTGGATCTGGTCCGACGCATCAGCGAGTGCGCAGACCATTTCAAGCGTCCGCTCATTCGACGGAGGTGTGGCTCCGCTTTTCAATCTGACCGGGCCGGCTAGTTTATATGTGGACAGGCAGGGGACGCAGGGATTTATCTACACGCCCGGACTCAATTTCGAATCCTACAACTTCCGTAATCCCACCACCGGTCAGGCCTGGAGCGGCGCCGTTATGACGCTCGGTCCACAACTTTCAATCGGACTCATCCAGGGAGCCAATCAACCGGGAAATGCAATTGTGTTGCCCGGTCCTCCGCGAGCGACCCCTCCGTTAGTGGATATTCAGTCCACGATCCTCGACGACATTCCATAGCCGGAGTCGGTCCACATATCTGCCTCTCTTGCACCTGCGAGAACGGCGCTTCGTGACGTATGGCTATTGGGCTGATTGGCCAGCTGCCATGTGAGCGCGAGCACATAGCGGGCGACGGACTGTAGAATCTCCGGATTGACCGTGTCCGCCGTATCGCTCGGTTGATGAAAATGTGGATGCGCGCCGCCGCTGACGACCGTAATCGTCGGTACGCCAGCCTCTTTGAACGGCACGTGGTCGCCGCCCGGAAAGTATCCGAACAGATCAACCTTGTCCGAGAGACCGGCCAGCTGTCCGATATTTTCCGCCTTGCTCTTCTCCATTCCTGTCACACCGACCGTGAGTCGTCCATTTCCGATTCCTGCGTGATCGACGTTGATCATGCCGATCGTTTTCGCCAGAGGCACGATCGGTTGTGACACATAGAGTCTCGAACCCAAGCAGTCCCTGCTCCTCTCCGCTGAACGAGAGGAAGAGCACCGAACGTTTCGGCGCCGCCGGGGCGAGCGCAAGCACTCGTGCGACTTCCAGCAGGACCGCGGTGCCAGACGCGTTGTCGTCGGCCCCGGCAAACAAGTGGCCGGCCTGTTGCCCGAAGTGGTCTCGGTGCGCTCCGAGGAGCACCGCCTCGTCATTGCTCGGCGCATAGCCACGGATCACGGAGATGACGTTGAACAGCGTACCTGTCTCAACCTGGCTGGCCCATTTCATCTGCACAGTGGCCTCTGTCCGCATCGACCGTGAGCCGCCGGGACGGTTCAGTGTCTCTTGAATGCTGCGGAGCGTCGGAGCTTCGGTCGTGGCCTGGGCCACAATCCATTCTGCGGCTTCGGTGCTGATCCAGGCTCCGGGCAGCTGGTCGTCGGTCACGGTGGAGGAGTAATACGCGCTCGGCACTCCTGTGACACCTCGGCGCTGTTCGTAGGCACTCAAGATCGGTCCTGTGGCTGTGAGATAGCCGACGGCGCCACGCTGCTTGGCGAGGCGTTCTTTTTCGGCGTGGCTGACGGGTTTGGCATAGGTCTCAGGTTTCCCGCGGAGAAAGAGGACGATCGTGTTGCGAACATCCAGATCTGCATAGTCGTCGATACCGGACGACGGATCGACGATGCCATAGCCGACGAAGACCACGGGGCCACGGATGTCGGCAGAAGGCGAATCGAGGACCGGCAGGAACTGAGAGCCGCTCTGGAGCGTGTGGCGTTGTCGCGGCGTGACGAATTCCACGAGAGACGGCTCGGTGATCGTTCGCGTGGGCACGGACGCGGTTTGTTTCCATTCTCGCTGTGGCAATGGATTCGTTCGGTTGTCCGGTGGAAGGGCGGGGGAACGGTGGAGCCGCAGTTCGCTGAACCGGTTGGCGATGAACGTTGCTGAGGCTTCGTCTTGGGCGCTGCCGGTGAGCCGGCCTCCGTACGCCGGTCCGCTCAAGGTTCGGATATCGGCCAACATACGCTCGATCGAGATCTGTTCCAGCGCTGACGAAAGCCAGCCTGCGCTGGAAAGGGTTGATTCAAGCGAGGAGCCGGCGAACAGAGGAGATGCCAGGCAGATGAAGCAGCGAAACAGGTCGTCAAACAGCGTTTCATACGATTCGATTGCGCACTATAGCATGGACTGTGAGATTCATTGCAGGGTCGCCGGCCGCAGGGTACGATGACCAGCGCCGAACGGAAGGATGATCTGTGGATCTTTCATCGACTGACCGCGTTCCCAACCGTCTGAGCACGGAATCCAGCCCCTATCTCAAGCAGCATGCCGACAATCCCGTGGAGTGGTATCCATGGGGCCCGGAAGCGTTGTCACGCGCCCAATCGGAAGACAAGCCCATCTTGCTGTCCATTGGCTACTCCGCCTGCCATTGGTGTCACGTGATGGCGCACGAGTCGTTTGATAACCCCGAGATCGCAGCGCTGATGAACCAGCATTTCATCAATGTGAAGGTTGATCGGGAAGAGCGTCCCGATCTCGACGACATCTATCAGAAATCCGCGGGGGTGTTTACCGGACGCAGCGGGGGGTGGCCGCTGACGATGTTTTTGACGCCCAATCAGGAACCATTCTATGGAGGAACCTATTTCCCGCCCGTACCGCGCCTTTCCCTGCCGGCCTTTCCCGATGTCCTGCGAGGCGTCATCGAAGCGTATCGCAACCACCCAGACGAGGTGCGCAAGAACATCGAGCAGGTCAAAACCGGCTTGCAGAGGGTCTCGACGCCGAAGAGCTCGGCAGAGCCCCTCACCGACCGGCTCCTGGATCAGGCCGGCACCGAGCTGGCGCGGTGGTTCGATCCGGTGCATGGGGGATTCGGCGAAAGTCAGAAATTTCCGACGGTCCCGCCATTGAACGTCATGTTGCGGCAGTCGGTCAGGAAGGCCGATCCCTCCTTTCGCGAGAAGGTATTGCAACAGCTGCGGACCATGGCGGCGGGCGGTATCTACGATCACGTCGGAGGGGGATTTCACCGGTATGCCGTCGACGTCGGATGGAAGGTCCCACATTTCGAAAAAATGCTTTATGACAATGCCCAACTTGTGCGCCTGTATCTCGACGGATGGCGTCTCACCAAGGAAGAACGCTTTCGCGAGGTGGTGGAAGAGACCCTTGAGTATGTGCGGCGGGAAATGACGCATCCGGACGGAGCGTTCTATGCTGCGCAGGACGCCGATAGCGAAGGACAGGAGGGCGCGTTTTTTGTGTGGACGCCCGAGGAAATCGAGGCGGTGCTGGGACGGGACCTCGGCGGCGAGTTCTGCCGACTCTATGGGGCAACGCAGGAAGGAAATTTTGAAGGGAGGACCGTGCTGCACCGTCTCGGCGGCGGGCAGCGGGCCGAAGGCCTGGATACGGAGGAATCAGTCTTCAAACCCGCCCGAATGAAGCTGCTGGCGACTCGCGACAAGCGCGCCAAGCCACAGCGTGACGAAAATATTCTGACCAGTTGGAACGCCATGATGATCTCCGCACTCTTCGATGCGGCGGCGACCTTCGGTGTCCCAGCCTATCGCGCGGCGGCGGAAAAGGCACTCACATTTCTCTTGGATTATGCGTTTGCGCATGGGCGGGTCTCTCGCACCGTGGCGGGGGGACAGGGGCGCCTCAACGGATACCTTGATGATGCGGCATGGCTGGCGACGGCGCTGCTTGATGCGTTCGAAGCCACCGCGCATCGCTGGTACCTCGATCAGGCCCATGCGGTTGTGGAAAGTCTGTTGTCACACTTTTGGGACGAAGCCGAAGGCGGGTGCTTTTTTACCAGTCACGATCACGAGCGGCTGATCCAGCGAATGAAGACCGGGACCGACGGGGCGATTCCGTCCGGCAATGCGGTTGCGGCGTCGGTCCTGTTAAGGCTCTTCTCTTTCACGGGCGAGGAGCGGTATTATGAGCGGGCCGGCCAGATCCTCAAGGTCTTTCAGACCGTGATGGCGCAGAACCCGTACAGTGCGTCGGCACTGCTCTGTACGTTGGATTGGTGGCTGGCGGGACCGAAGGAAATCGTCATTCTCGGTCCGCGCGAGCATTCCGTGACGCAAGCGATGCTGACGACGGTGCAACAACGCTACATCCCCAATCGGGTCGTGCTGACAGTTGAGGAGGCGGCAGCCAGCGGCACAAGCGATCTGTCGCTGATGAAAGGCAAAGTGCGCCTCGATGGTCGTCCCACCGCATACGTGTGCCAGCACCGTACCTGTTCCCCTCCCGTGATAGACGCGCAACAACTCGAGGGGATGCTTTAAGGAAGCACGATGGCGATAGGCGACAGTTCCCGCGGCATTTATGATCATCTCTACCGGCGGTTCTTCGCGAACCGTGACCGGCATGAGGGCTATGATTTCCAGCATGCCCCAAGCGGGAGCGCTCAATTGCCGGCCGTGACGTTTCAGGACAAGCTCCGCTGGTGGTCATTGGATCGCTGGCGACGTCGGAAAAAGATCTTGACCGAGCGGGATCGGCTCCAGCGCGAGATCGTCGACATGAAGAAGGCATGAGCCGAATCACACCACTGCGACTGTTCGCCGTGCTCACACTCGTGCTCACCCGGAGCCCGCTGTCGCCGGTGCCTGTGTCCGCGGTCCAGATGGAAACCTCTGCGGAGAAACAAGCGAACTTCAAGCAGCAAGCCTTGGGTGAGTTGTTTCACCGCTGGACCTTCGATCAACAGACTCCTGAGGACGCTCTTTCCGGGTTTTCCCAGTTCGTGGTCGGCGGAGACGCTGCCCCTATCTGGACCATCGCGCCAGAAAAAGAAGCGCCTTCTCCTCCCAATATCCTCAAGGCGCAGTCCTCGTGCCAAACGGGTTCCTGCTATCAACTGCTGGTCGCGGATAAACTCCAGTACGAATACCCGGACGTGACCGTCCGGCTGCGTTTTCCCGAGGAGGGAGGCGTGGGGCAGGGAGGGATCGTCATCGGCCTGAAGGACGAACAGCATTTTTATGCTGCGATCGTCGATCTGGTGGCCAAGAAACTGGAGGTCGTGCGTGTGCTTGGGGACCAAGTCACGGTGCTGGGCGAGACGGCCATTACTCCCAAGCCGGTCGATTGGCATTCGTTGCGAATGAATCGTGACACCATCATCAGCAAGGATGTCATCGAGGTATTTTTTGACGGACGCCTTCTGTTGTCCGTGCAGGATCAAACGCTTGGATTGGGCCAAGTAGGCCTCATTGTGCGTGGAAAATCTCCCTTGCATTTCGACAGCTTGCATGCCGTCCCGCTCTTCTCGCAACGTCCTGTGTCAAACCCCGCCGCGTATTAAATACGTGGTTGGCTTGCATTTGTTCCGGTCATGCGCTATTGTGCACCCGTGTATCACCGCGAAAGGCCTGGTGGTGATGCAGTAGAGAGTGACAAGGCTTGATACTGTGTTGTTTTGGTTCTGCCCGGGGATCTGATCGGAAGCCAGACCTGAGTCGCCATCGTGTTTTGCGTCTTCGGCCCATTCCTTCCTCACCTCTTCTCGAGTCCAAGACAACACCAATTTCTCAAAGGAGGAACCCGATGGGTTCGAAGATTTACGTTGGGGGTTTGCCGTATTCCACAACCGAGCAGCAACTGAGCGATCTGTTTGCTGCGCATGGAGCGGTGGCGTCAGCCCGAATCATCACTGATAAATTCACCGGTCAGTCCCGAGGCTTTGGCTTCGTGGAGATGTCCGGGGATTCGGAGGCTCAGGCGGCGATTGCCGCGTTGAACGGTACCCAACTGGGCGGCCGCACGTTGACTGTCAACGAAGCGCGTCCGCAGGAACCACGCGCGGCGGCGGCGGAGGCCGCGGCGGGTTCGGTGGCGGCCGGCATTAAGCGCGAGCCGTAGTTTTTCATGTCGGGGCTGCCATGCCGGCAGCCCCGCTAATTCCTTCCTAGAATTGCCCATCTATCCGATGCGTTTTCCGGCCGGCTGAACGGCCGATCTTGCAGTCCCAGGAAGTTGATCCACACAAGGAGTGTTAATGTCTATGTTTGCTGAGATGAGTTTGCCCCCGTTTCTTGCCCAGCGATTGCTACAAGCTGGGATCACGTCCCCTTCGCCGATTCAGCAGGCGGCTATTCCGCCTGCTCTTGCAGGGCGGGACGTCATGGCGCAGGCCAAAACGGGGAGCGGAAAAACCCTGGCCTTTCTGCTGCCGATGATCGAGCGGGCTTTGCGGCCGGTCTCAAGCGAAGGCACGCCGCCTCTCACATCAGGCGGTTCAGGAAAGCGAGGGCCCCAGTTTTTGATTCTCGCTCCGACGAGAGAACTGGCCCTTCAGATCGATACGGAACTACGAAAATATGCGCCGCCGGCGGTCACATCACTGGCCGTCTACGGCGGGACGCCGATCGAGCGGCATTACCGCGCGCTTCGGCATGCGCCTAAGGTCGTCGTCGGGACGCCGGGCAGGCTGCTGGACCTTGCAGGCTCCGGCCACTTGTACCTTGGCGCCGTGACGTGGCTTGTAATGGACGAGGCGGATCAGATGTTGGATCGCGGCTTTCTCCGTGATATTCAGCGCATCCTTGGCCTATTGCCGCCCGAGCGGCAGACTTTGCTGTTCTCCGCCACCTTTTCCGCTGAGATCCAGCAGCTCGCTGAGACCATGCAACGGAATCCGGCCAAGATTTCCGTCGATCCGGGGATCAGCAGTCCGACGACCATCACCCATGCCTACTATGTGGTGCCGGCTGAGCACTCGCGTACGCAGCTCGTGCACACGCTGTTGCAGACCGTGAAGGCCGGCGAGCGGTCGATGATATTCTGCGATCAAAAATACAAAGTCCGACGATTGGCCTCCAAGCTGGGCGGAGAATCCGCCTCAGTGGGTGCGATCACCGGCAATCACAGCCAAGCCCAGCGGGAACGGACGCTCGGCGCCTTTCGGGCGGGACGACTGAGGTCCCTGGTCGCCACCGATGTGGCGGCCCGGGGACTCGATATTCCGGATGTCGCGCAGGTCATTCACTATGAGTTGCCGGTCAATCCGAACTCATACGTACATCGCGCCGGCCGGACAGGTCGAGCAGAGAAGGAAGGGGCCACCTTTCTGATTTTATCTCAGGCGGAAGAACGGGAATATCTTCGGATGGTTCGGCAGCTGAGAATCCAAACGACGAAACTGTCGCTTCCGGCCTTGGTGACGCTGCCTCCTGCAGCCGTGGTCACGGAAGAGCGGCCGCCACGTCGTCCTGCTCAGCGTCGTCACAGCCATCACGCGTCGCCCGCGCTTCACGAGACTCGCAGCGGGATCGGGAGAGATTCCCGACCCTCATTTCGTTCGGATCAGCCGCGACGATTTGGGCGCTGAAGTCTTCAGACCACGCGTCATCCGGCATCACGATCGACAAGCCGTCGATCGTGATGCACTCTCCAAGATTGGTTCCCCTCATGGTACAGTAGCAGCCTGTAGGATGCCTCATGCCACCTTTTCAACTCGAAGCTCCATACAAGCCCACCGGGGACCAAGGCCCGGCCATTGATGCCTTGGAGGCCGGCCTCGAGGAAGGTCGCAAACATCAGGCCCTCCTCGGCGTGACGGGGTCCGGTAAGACCTTTACGATGGCCAATGTGATCGCGCGGGTGCAGAAGCCCACGCTGGTCTTGGTGCACAACAAGACACTCGCCGGTCAGCTCTACCAGGAGTTCAAGCAGTTTTTCCCGCACAACGCGGTGGAGTATTTCATCAGCTACTACGACTACTACCAGCCGGAAGCGTACCTTCCCCAGACCGACACCTATATTGCGAAGGATTCGTCGATCAACGATGCGATCGATCAGATGCGCCATGCGGCGACGACGTCGTTGCTCCAGCGCAATGACGTCCTGATCGTCTCCTCCGTGTCCTGCATCTATGGCCTCGGCTCGCCTGAGGTCTATCACGGCATGGTGGTGTATCTCGAAGAGGGGATGGAGATCCGGCGCGAGCAGATTCTCGCCAAACTCGTCGACATCCAGTATGCGCGCAATGATGTCGATTTCCATCGCGGAACGTTCCGTGCCCGCGGCGATGTCATCGAAATTTTTCCCGCCTCGAACGAGGCCCTCTCCGTGCGCATCGAGCTGTTCGGCGATATGGTCGACGCCATCCATGAAATCGATCCGCTTGACGGGAAAACCGATCCGAAAACTCCCGAAAATCGCCGTTTACCCGAACACCCACTATCTGATCGCGCCCGATCGCTATGAACGGGCGATCACCGGCATCGAGGAGGAATTGGACGAGCGCATCGCATATTTCAAGAAGCACAATCAGCTGCTGGAGGCCCAACGCATCGCCCAGCGGACGAAGTTCGATTTGGAGATGATTCGGGCGATGGGGTATTGCCATGGCATCGAAAACTACTCACGCCACCTTAGTGGACGCGCACCGGGCGAACCCCCGCCGACGCTCATCGATTACTTTCCCAAGGACTTACCTCCTGATCGTCGACGAATCGCATGCGACGATTCCGCAGGTGGGCGGAATGTACGAAGGCGACTACTCCCGCAAACGGACGTTGGTGGATTACGGGTTCCGCCTTCCCTCGGCGGTCGATAACCGCCCCCTCAAGTTTCACGAGTTCGAGCGCTGCTTGAACCAAGTGGTCTATGTGTCCGCCACGCCGGGTCCCTATGAATTGGAGCATACCGGCGGAGTCGTGGTGGAACAGATTATCCGTCCGACCGGTCTGCTGGATCCGATCATCGAGGTGAGGCCTGCCAAAGGACAGGTCGATCATCTGCTCGGCGGAGGTCCGGGAAGAAATCGCTCAGGGCGGGCGTGTGTTGGTGACGACGCTCACCAAACGCATGGCCGAGGATTTGAGCGAGTACTATCATGAGCTGGGCGTGAAGGTACGCTATCTCCACGCCGACATTAAGACGCTGGAACGGGCGGAAATCATCCGCGATCTTCGGCTCGGCCGATTCGACGTACTGATCGGCATCAATCTTCTACGCGAAGGCCTCGATTTACCGGAAGTCACTCTGGTCGCCATTCTGGATGCAGACAAGGAGGGCTATCTGCGCTCGCATCGCTCGTTGATTCAAACGGCTGGACGCGCCGCCAGGAACGTCCGTGGTCGCGTGCTGTTCTATGGAGACGCGGTCACCGACTCCATGCAACAGGCCATCAACGAGACGGCACGCCGACGGGGGATACAGGCGGCCTTCAATGAGGCGCACGGCATCGTACCTACGAGCATTCACAAAGCCGTGTTGAAGCTTGACTATGCAGAGGCTTATGCAGAGCCCGAACAGCTGACGCTCGCCGCGGAGTCGGCCGGCGAGTATCCGGAAGCCGATGAGGCCGTGGAACAACAGATCCAGCGGCTCGAGTTGGAGATGAAAGCCGCGGCGAAAGAACTGGAGTTCGAGCGGGCGGCGGCGATCCGCAACCGGATCCGCGCATTGAGGCTGCGCGAGCTTGAACTGAAATCCGGTGGCTAGGGAAATCCCTTTTCGATAGCGGCTATCGCAGTTAGACGTTCTTGTAGAGGTAGATGCCCAAGAGCATGCCGAGGATGCTCAACAAGCTGATCTTGAAGCTGAATCCCAGCGTGAGCTTGAGAAGTATGAGGTCGATCGTTAGAGGAGGGCTGATGCCGGGTGTAAAGTTTGTGGCAAACACATTTTGAATGGTGCCCTGAGGGGCCATGACCCGGAGGATCTCTCCCAGGATACCGCCGAGTAACCCGCCGATCAGCAGGAATATCAGCAGCAACCAGGGCGATTTTCTCACGTCAACGGCCTCTTAAACTGTTGATCGGGCTGACTGATTCTTCGAGGACGACGATATCGAAAGGGGTCCCACCTGTCAACCAGAATGGCACACTCTGCGCCTTGACTTATTAGGGGGGCTCCATTAGACTGCCCGATGCTCTTTTGCTAGATTTTTCGAGGCGATCGAAGATCTATTGATGAAGCTTCGATTGCCTTTTTCTTTGGTGCCGAATGCTGGATCAGCTCAGCGAGAAATTCGAAAAAATCCTGAAAAAACTTCGCGGGACCGGTGTCCTCACCGAAGAGAACATCGCGGAAGCGTTGAAGGAAGTTCGTCTTGCGCTCCTAGAAGCCGACGTGAACTTCAAGATCGTCAAAGACTTCGTAGAGCGGGTCCGTGAAAAGGCAATCGGGCAAGAGGTTCTGCAGAGCCTGACGCCTGGCCATCAGGTCGTCAAGGTCGTCTGGGACGAGCTGCGGGCAATGATGGGCCAGGAGCGGGCGGGGCTCTCGCTGGCGTCGATGCCTCCCACCGTCGTCATGATGGTCGGGCTCCAAGGATCGGGGAAGACGACGTCGTGCGGGAAGCTCGCCAAGTACTTCAAGCAGCAAGGTAAGCGCGTATTGCTCGTCGCCGCCGACCCCCGCCGTCCCGCCGCCGCAGACCAGCTTTCCAGTATCGGACGCAGTTTGGATGTCGATGTGCACCGGTCAGGAGCAGCCGGGGACGACGGCGCAGGATGTGGTCCGCGTCTGTCGGGACGGGGTTGAGCGCGGCCGAGTCGCAGGGCTTTGATCTCGTCGTGCTCGATACGGGCGGGCGTCTGCACGTCGATGACGAACTCATGAACGAACTGGCTGCGGTTAAGTCGGCGGTGATGCCGAACGAGGTCTTGCTCGTTGCCGATGCCATGACCGGCCAGGACGCTGTCACGATGGCCGGCCAGTTCGATCAGCGTGTCGGCCTCACGGGCATCATTCTGACGAAAGTGGAAGGCGATGCACGCGGCGGGGCGCTGCTCTCGATCAGGGCTGTCACGGGAAAACCAGTCAAGTTTCTCGGCATCGGTGAAAAACTCGACGCGTTGGAGCTGTTTCATCCCGACCGGATGGCTTCACGCATTCTCGGGATGGGAGATGTGCTGTCGCTGATCGAAAAGGCTCAGGAGACGTTCACGCGCGAACAGGCAGAGGAGGCACAGAAGCGGCTCAGCACGAACACGTTTACGCTCGAAGATTTCCGTGCTCAGCTCGGACAAGTCAACAAGCTGGGGTCGCTGGATCAGATCTTGGGCATGCTGCCCGGCGGCCAGAAGCTGAAAGGCGCTATGGAAGGGCAGGTGCCGGAGCGCGAACTTAAGCGGGTCATGGCGATGATCGATTCGATGACCATGCGTGAGCGTCGCGACCATACCGTCATCAACGGCAGCCGCAAGAAACGCATCGCGCGCGGAAGCGGAACGAACGTGATGGAGGTCAACCGGCTCATCAAGCAGTTTCTTTCCGCTCGGAAAATTGCGAAGGTCATGACGCGGAACGGCCGGACGCCACCAGCTGGCGCAACTGCTCCGTTCGATGTGAGGTCGGGCATCCCGCCGACAGCGTGGCTCTCAGCGAGGCCGAACGAAACAGTGAATTCACACTGCCGACAGCAGACTGCTGGAGGCGGATCATGAAGGAGGAAAGACAGTGGCCGTTCATTTGAGATTGACGAGAACCGGACGACATAAGCGGCCGATATATCGCGTGGTCGCGGCGGATTCGCGGATGCCGCGCGATGGGCGCTTTCTGGAAATTTTGGGGATTTTTGATCCGTTGAAAGAAGCAGGACTCCCTGAGCTCAAGCAGGAACGAGTGCTGACCTGGCTGCGTCAAGGCGCACAGCCGACGGTGACGGTCAAGACGCTGCTTCGACGCTCGGGACTGTGGAAGCAGTTCGAGACGGAAAAGGCGGCCAAAAAGAAGGCCTGAGGCAATGACGACCTCGCCCGAAATGGTGACCATCGGCAAGATCGACCGGCCGTTCGGTGTGCACGGAGCGGTCAAGGTGCGATCGCTGAGCGATCGACCGGGGCGATTCGAGCAGTTGGGAGCAGTTCGCGTTGCCGGTCAGGGGGGGCAGACGGTTGATCGAACGGTCAGACACGTGCGCCGTGCCGGCCCTTCCTACATCGTCGAGTTCGAGGGGGTGACCACGCCCGAGGAAGCGGGGATGTTGCGCGGAGCCTTTCTGCAGGTGCCTCGCGTGGTCGCGTCGGCGCCGGAAGTCAACGCCTGGTACGAATGCGACCTGATCGGCATGACCGTGACGGACGAGACGGGTCATGAACTCGGGTGTCTCGACACGATTTGGGATCTGCCCGCCCATCCGGTATTTGTGGTTAAACAGGGCGACCGTGAAGTGCTGATTCCGGCGGTCAAGGAGTTTGTCCGGTCCGTAGACGTCGCTCAGGGGCGGATGACCGTGCGTACAATTGAAGGATTAGTCGAGGCCTGACATGCTGCGCTGTGACGTAATCACGCTCTTTCCGGAGATGGTGACGCCCGTCTTGGACAGCAGTATGCTCAAGCGCGCGCGGGAAAAGGGCCTGCTGGAAGTCAACGTGCACAACCTGCGCGACTATACGATGGACAAGCACAAGGTTGCGGACGACGTCCCTTATGGAGGCGGAGCCGGCATGGTCATGAAGGCCGAGCCGATTCTGCGTGCGGTGGAAGAAATCCGTCGACCATATGAACAGCGCGGGGAAGGCGTTCGGATGCTGTTTCCTTCGCCGCACGGGCCGTCCGTTCACGCAGGCCTACGCGCATGAGTTGGCGGCAGATTCGCGCCGGCTTGTCATTCTGTGCGGGCATTATGAAGGCATCGACGAGCGCGTGCGGCTGTCGCTCAGGCCGGAAGAAATCTCCGTCGGTGATTATGTGCTGACGGGCGGCGAACTGCCGGCGCTGATCTTGATTGATGCGGCGTCCCGGCTGGTCCCCGGCGTACTCGGCGATCCGTCCTCAATCATCGAAGAATCGTTTGCCGAGCCCTTGTTGGAGTACCCCCACTATACGCGGCCGGCTGAGGTTCGGGGGTTGACGGTTCCGGAGGTGTTGCTCTCCGGACATCACGAAGCGATCCGTCGGTGGCGCAGAAAGGAAGCGCTGCGGGCGACGTATGAAAAGCGACCCGATCTCCTGAACGATCGGGAGTTGACCGTGGAAGATCGACAATTGTTGGATGACATAATTCGCGAAGGCGTGCCCGGTGCGCCGGTGCCATGCGGGGAGGAGGGGTGAAGTCATGAATCAGCTAGAGCGGGTCCAGCGGTCGTTGCAGAAAAAATCCGTCCCGCACTTTGAAATCGGGGACACCGTGCGGGTTCACGTCAAGGTCGTTGAGGGAGAAAAGGAGCGCATCCAGGTGTATGAAGGGGCCGTCATCGCCCGGAAGGGCAGCCTCAACACCGAGATGTTTACCGTGCGCAAAGTCTCCTACGGCGTCGGCGTCGAGCGCATTTTCCCTGTCCATTCACCGATCGTGACGAAGATCGACGTGGTGCGCCAAGGAAAAGTGCGGCGCGCCAAGCTCTATTACCTGCGGGAGAAGAAGGGCAAGTTCTCGCGGGTCGAAGACCGTGAGTTCGTGGGAGAGAGCAAGGCACAAGCCGGTGCTCCGCGTGCAGCCGAAACGGCCGAAGAGCCGGTCGAGGCAGGCGCGGCAAAATCCTAGCGACCATCGCGCATTCTACCGTCCACGAGGGAGCGGGTGACCGCACGCAGAGTCCACTTCGTGGGTCCCACAGACGAATTTGAACTGGAAGCGCGCCGGCGCGGGTATCGCAAGATCGCCGGCTTGGATGAAGCAGGTCGAGGTCCGCTGGCGGGTCCGGTGGTCGCGTCGGCCGTCGTCCTGCCAAGACGGTGCCGGCTGATCGGATGCGACGATTCCAAGCTTCTGACCGAATCCGAGCGGGAACAGCTCTACGTCACGATTACCGAACGCGCCATCGGCATCGGGATTGGCTCGGCGAGCCACGAAGAAATCGACCAGCTCAACATTCTTGAAGCGACCCGCCTGGCGATGCATCGTGCGCTGGCCGGTCTCAGACCTCAGCCGGATTGTCTGCTCATTGACGCGATTGCACTGTCCGATTGCCCCATCCCGCTCCGCTCCATCATCAAGGGTGATGCGCTCTGCCTGTCCGTCGCGGCGGCCTCGATCGTGGCGAAAGTGACGAGGGATCGGCTGATGGCCGAGTTTCATCGGCAGTATCCCCACTACAATTTCCTTTCCCATAAAGGGTACGGCACCGAAGAGCACCTCCAGCAACTGGCGAGGCATGGCCCCTGTCTCATCCATCGACGGACCTACGCGCCTGTGGCTGAAGTGATTGCTCAGACGCGTCGACCGCGACCGCCACGCGCTGCGCGGCGGGCATGTCAACGGACAAGAGCGTGACAATTCTTGACCCCAGGCGGCTCTTTGGGCAAGAAGGAGAAGCGGAGGCCGAGCGCTATTTGCGTCGGAAAGGCTACCGCATCGTCGCCAAAAACCTCCGTTCGTCGCTCGGCGAGTTGGATCTCGTGGCGGAGGACGGCCGCGTGTTGGTCTTCATTGAGGTCAAGGCGCGACGGACCGCACAGTTCGGAGGCGCGATCCATGCGGTGGATCGGCAGAAGCAGCAAAAACTCATCAGGCTGGCCGCCCAATTTCTTGCCCAGCGACATTGGATGGACCGGTCCTGCCGATTCGACGTCGTCCTGCTCGAGCCCACGGCGACAGCGGCACTTCGGGTCGAGCACATCCAGAATGCCTTCGACGTCTCCAGCGACGACTGGCACTGATAGACCATGATTCAGCTCGTCCATGTCACCAAACAATACGACCGACGTCTAGCGCTGTCGGACGTCAGTCTGGAGGTCCAGAAGGGTGAATTCGTCTTGTTGATGGGGCCCAGCGGCGCGGGAAAATCGACGCTCCTGCGAATGTTGATCGGTGCCGAACGGCCTGACCACGGGCAGGTCGTCGTGAACGGCAAGAATGTCGGCACACTGAAGGCGTCTGAAATTCCCTATCTCCGGCGCAAGGTCGGGACGGTCTTTCAGGATTTCCAGCTGCTCGTCAAAAAATCCGTCTTTGACAACGTGGCCCTGCCATTGCTCGTCCAAGGCGTGTCCCAGACGGACATCAAGCGAAAAGTGACCGAAGCGTTACGGGCGGTCGGCGTAGAACACAAGCGGGACCAATTGCCGATGAGTCTGTCGACCGGCGAGCAGCAGCGGGTCTGTATTGCGCGGGCCATCGTGAACGGACCTGTCGTGCTCTTGGCGGATGAACCGACGGGCAATCTGGATCCGGCCCTGACCGGAGAGATCATCGAGCTTTTCAAGCTGATCAACGCCCGCGGCACAACTGTGATGGTGGCCACGCATGACCCCTCGGTGATGGCGCAGGTCAATCGACGCGTCGTCACGCTCGTGCAGGGATCGCTGATGCCGGAGCAACGGGTGACTCTATTATGAGAACGTTGTTCTATCTGCTCCGCGAGGCCTGGGCCAATATCTGGACCAATCGCACGACCACCGTGGTGGCGATTTTTACGACGGCGTTTACCCTCGCTTGCGTCGGCATCTTCCTGCTGTTGTACGTGAACCTGCGTGCCGCTGCCGGCTGGCTCCAGGAAGACATCAAAATCATGGTCTATCTGGATGATCGGGCCGTGGCCTCCACGGTTTCCGAGCTCGACCTGCAGCTGCGGGCCGATCGTGCCGTCGCAGCGTTGCATTTTATTTCCAAGGAGCAAGCGCTCGGAGAATTCAGAGCCCAGTTCCCCTCCGATTCGCATCTTCTGGAAGGGCTTGGTCAGAATCCCTTGCCGGCCTCCTTCGTCGTCACATTGAGTCCGCCCTTCCGGTCACCGGAAGCCGTCAAACGCTGGGCCGAACGCATCGGTGTGCTCGCGGGGGTCGAGAAGGTCGATTATAATCAGGATTGGATCGATGCTCTGTCCACGATCATCCGGTCCATTGAGCTGGTCGCCATCGGGATCGGCCTTATCCTCTCGGCAGCCGCCGTGACGATCATCGCCAACACGATCAGGCTGACGTTGTTTGCCCGCCGGGACGAAATCGCCATTCTGCGGTTGATCGGCGCCACGAAGACCTTCATTCGCGTTCCCTATTTATTGGAAGGGGCGGTGCTCGGAGGCCTGGGGAGCGCCTGCTCGTTGTTCATGCTCAACGCGCTGTACGAACTGTTTCGGCATCAAATGCGGACGACGGGACGGTTGCGCGGCCTCGAACAGCTCACCATCTTTTTTCCGCTTTCCATCTGCCTGTTGCTCGTCGGCGTCGGTATCGTCCTCGGCTTCGCCGGCAGCTTCGTCTCCTTGCGGCGGTTCGATGAGGCCAAGGTATGAGATGGTGCCGGTCGTACTCGATTGGAACGGTGCTGGTGATCGCGCTTTGCACACCGGCCGGTGTCTCCGCCGATTCCATCAATGACAAGATCGACAAGGAACGCAAGACGCTAGAACAGCTCAAAGACCAGATCGAAGAAAAGCGGCGGCAGGCGGACGAAGCGGGAAAAAAGCGCGAGTCCATCCTGCAAGGCATCCAAACACTGGACGAGCGGCATGTGCGCTACCGGCAGTCCCAACAGGAGATCAGCCGAAAACTGCGCAAAAAAGACCAGGAAATCGAGGCGATCAATGCGCAGATCGCGCGGTTGCGGGACGGCGTGCAGGTCCGGCAGGAGGCGATTCTCGCGCGACTGCGTGTTCAGTATATGGAAGGGCGGTTCGGGCATTGGAAACCGCTACTCGCGTCGGATTCGTATGGAGATTTCCAGCGCCGCCTCCGCTATCTGTCGGCGGTTTCCGCGCGCGACTACGGCCTCATCGAGACCTTCAAAACCGACATGGCCAATATGCAGGAAGCGGAGCGGCAGCGGGAAGCCGCGCGGGTGGGAATGCTGGCGTACAAACGCACCACCGAGAAGCATCT
The DNA here is from genome assembly GCA_963824855.1 of uncultured Nitrospiraceae bacterium. Taxonomy (GTDB): domain Bacteria; phylum Nitrospirota; class Nitrospiria; order Nitrospirales; family Nitrospiraceae; genus Nitrospira_C. Next base: position 165,267 of record CAWGQP010000007.1, on the reverse strand, counting down.
CGATGAGATCAAGGCGGTCAAGAAAGAGAAGAAGATTGTATTTGGCCAAACTCACTCAGGAGAAAGAATCGTATGAGCGGGCACTGCAGGAATTAGAGCGATCGGCCGCGCGCATCGACAGTTTGCTGCGGGAGTTGGAGCAACGCCGTCGGGCGGCAGCGGCCAAGCCGCCGTCCGGCTCCTCTGCCGAAGGGGGTGAAGGGCGGTCTGCCATGGCCGGCCGAGGGCAGCGTGCTGACCTACTTCGGCCGGCAGAAGCATCCGACCTTCAACACCTACGTCCAACGGAAGGGGATTGAAATCCGGACATTGGAAGGAAGTGCCATCCATGCGGTCATGGCCGGGACCGTCGTCTATGCGGACTGGTTGAAAGGCTACGGACTCGTTATAATCCTCGATCATGCCAACGGCTTCTTTTCGCTCTATGCCCATGCCTCGAAAATCCTCACGTCGGTCGGGGCGGTCGTCGCATCCGGGCAGGCGATCGGTGAGACGGGTGACACGGGCATGACGGGTGAAAATACTTTATACTTTGAATTGCGCGAAGGGACCGAACCGGTCGATCCTCTCCAGTGGCTGGCGAGACGCTAGAGAAGACAACAGAGCAACACAAGACTGTGCGGGCGAAAGGACGCATATGATGGAACAGAACCAACGGCGGCGATTCTGGATGCTGGGGCCAATGGTCGTGGTGGCCTTGCTGTCCGGCGTATTGATCGGCAAGGGATGGGAACGGACCGGCCATGCCACCGAGACATACGAGGAATTGAGAACGTTTTCGGAGGTCTTGACGCAGGTCCAGAAAAACTATGTCGACGACACGAAGGTCAAGGATCTCGTCCAAGGCGCCATTCGCGGCATGCTCTCTACGCTCGATCCGCACTCGGCCTACATGACGCCCGAGATGTACAAAGAAATGCAGGTCGAGACCAAGGGAGAGTTCGGAGGCGTCGGGATTCAGATCGGCGTCAAAGAAAATCGCTTGGCCGTGATTGCGCCGATCGATGGGACGCCGGCACAGCGGGCGGGTATCAAGGCCGGCGACTACATTACGAAGGTCAACGACGAGTCCACGAAAGATCTGTCGCTCATGGATGCCGTCCAAAAGATGCGTGGGCCGAAGGGCACCAAGGTCAATCTCACCATCCAACGGGACGGCACCGCCGATCCGCTTCAATTCACTCTGGTGCGGGATACCATTAAGATTGAGAGCGTGAAGTCGAAGGTCTTGGATAACATCGGCTATGTCAAACTCACGCAGTTTCAAGAGGCCACCGGCCGGGATTTAGGCAGGGTCTTGAAGCAATTCAAGGAACAGAAGGTCCAATCCACGATCCTCGATCTGCGCAATAATCCCGGAGGTTTGTTGACGGCGGCCGTGGAGGTGTCCGAGCAATTCCTGCCGAACGGCAAGTTGGTGGTGTATACCAAGGGCCGTGAGAGCAAGAAAGATGAGTGGTTCGCCAAGGGTAGGGATCAGATGGACGATTCGCCGATGATCATCCTCGTCAATGAAGGATCGGCCAGCGCATCGGAAATTGTGGCCGGCGCCTTGCAGGATTACGGACGGGCCGTGATCGTGGGAACGACGTCATTTGGAAAGGGATCGGTACAGACGATTCTTCCGCTGGGCGATGGATCGGGACTCCGGCTCACGACCGCTAAATACTACACCCCGAAAGGCCGTTCGATTCAATCGACCGGAATCACGCCAGATATCGTGATCAAGCCGCAGCCGGCGACCACGGTGGCCAAGGCCGAGACCAAGCCGGGGGACAAAGAGGCCGATGGCAAGGCGTCCAAACCGCCCGTCGCCGGCCCCGGAAAAGAACAGTCCGCTGCGACGCCCAAAGGCGCCGAAGACGGCGTGCAAAGGAACGGCGCCGCTCCGGCCGCTCCTCCGCTCGATCTTTCGGGTGAGCCCTCGTTGGAGCAGGATGTGCAGCTGCAAAAGGCCGTCGAACTGCTCAAGACCTGGAAGATATTCAAGGAGCTTCGGCCGTCCTGATCAGGCTGAGCGTCGACGCAGCTCTTCAATAGCCTGAAGCAAGGTCTCCTCGGATCCCGAGAAGCCCGGCATCGTCCGGAGCATGTGAGAACGCACGAGTTTCTCGAGGTCCGCCAAGCTGGCGATGTTCAGGCGGCTGTACAGATAGGCGACCAGCGATTCCGAAAGGCCCGGTAATCGCGCCCAGCCCTTCACCTCCTCGGGCAAGGGCATCCGGAGCGTCTCCAGCGTCAGGATCTTGCCGGTTCTGAGAAACTCTTCGATCTTCTGGGACAAATCGCTGCCGATGCCATCGATTTCTTCGAGCGCATTTCGTTGCGCCACGTCCGCCACATCTTCATCCAAGGCCAAGAGGGCATCGGCTCCCCGGCGGTAGGCGCGAACCCGATAGGGATTCGCCCGCTGAGCGGCGAGAAGCTCCGCGATCGATCGGAACAGTGCGGCAAGCTGCTGATTGCGCTCTGGAACGGCCATCGGGGTGTCCTGCGGTATTCTGCCGGGTTCTCATCGACACAGGCAAGGCGCCCGACAGTTGATTGACAAGCGGAATTGCGGTTCCCTAGGATGATGGACCATGGCTGAAGCCATGCAAATCCAGGTCAACGGCCTGCTGCGCGATTGCCAGTCAGGCTCGACCGTCGGCGATCTGCTGCGGGAACTGGACATCAAGACGGAGCGTGTCGCCGTGGAATTGAACCTGGAAATCCTCGATCGGAAGGATTTCGAGGTCCGCAGTCTCAAGGCGGGCGATCGGGTGGAAATTTTGAGCTTCATCGGCGGCGGGGGGCTCGCCTTCGGCGAGCGGACTGGAAAGGGGACGGACCGATGTATGACGATCGCTTGGTGATTGCCGGCCGGGAATTCAAGTCCCGCCTCTGGGTGGGAACCGGCAAGTACAAGGATTTTGCCGAAACCCGAAAAGCGATCGAAGTGTCCGGGGCCGACGTCGTCACGGTCGCCGTGCGCCGGGTGAACATCACGGACCGGTCGAAGGAAAACCTGCTCGACTACATCGATCCTAAGAAATATACGATTCTGCCGAATACGGCCGGCTGCTACACGGTGGAGGATGCGGTGCGGTATGCACGGCTGGCTCGAGCGGCCGGTATCTCAGACCTCGTGAAACTGGAAGTGCTGGGGGACGAGAAAACGCTGTTCCCCGATACGGCGGGCCTGATCGAGGCGGCCAAGATTTTGATTAAGGAAGGGTTCATTGTCCTTCCCTATACGAACGATGATCCTATCGTCGCAAAGAAGCTCGTCGATATCGGTTGTCCCGCCGTCATGCCGCTGGCTGCGCCGATCGGCTCGGGTCTGGGCATCCGCAATCCCTATAACTTGAAAATCATCATGGAGACCGTCAAGGTGCCGATCATTGTGGATGCGGGCGTTGGGACGGCCTCGGATGCGGCGCTCGCCATGGAATATGGCGCCGATGCCGTGCTCATGAACACGGCCATTGCGGGCGCCAAGGATCCCATCGCGATGGCGGAGGCCATGAAATATGCGGTCCATGCCGGCCGGCTCGCCTACAAGGCGGGTCGAATCCCGCGCAAGCTGTATGCGACGGCAAGCAGCCCCATCGAAGGCATGCTGTAAGAGTATGCTGAAAACGCCCGTCAGGTTCTGAGCATCCTGGAAGAACCTACCAGTGATCCTGCGTTCTCTTCCGGTCCTTCATGCCGTCGCTTGAGTCCCGTCTTCTCCTCGTTACGGATCGTCAACAGACGAAGGGCAGGCCGTTGCTATCCGTTCTGGCGCAGGCGTTGAAGGCCGGGAGTCCTGCCATTCAACTACGTGAACGCGACCTCTGTGCGAAGGATTGCTTGCGCTTGCGGATGAGATTCGGCAGCTCGCAGGGCCTCGTGGCAGCCAACTCGTGATCAATGACCGCCTCGACGTGGCGCTGTCGGTCGAAGGAGCCGGCGTGCATCTGCGCAGCGACAGCCTGCCTCTGCCGGTGGCGCGCCGGTTGATCGGCGCCCATCGGCTGCTCGGGGTCTCGGTCCATTCCGTCAGCGAGGCGGTGCAGGCCGAAGCCGAAGGAGCCGATTACGTTGTCTTCGGTCCGATTTATGAGACGCCGTCGAAGCACATGTACGGCCCTCCACTCGGTCTCTCAAAGTTGGAAGAAGCGGCACGAGCCGTTCGTGTGCCGATTGTCGGCATCGGCGGCGTAACCGCCGCGCGCGCACGCGACATGCGCTCTGCGGGCGCGTTCGGAGTCGCCGTCATCACCGCCATCCTCGGCGCGGAGGATGCGGAAGCGGCGACGCGAGCGTTGCTCGACGCCCTCACGTCAACATCATGATCGACTCAAAATGCCTGATTCCACGCGCGAGAATCTGCCGTCTAGTTGACCGTGAAAATAACGAGTGTTAGAATCCGCTCAAGAGTTGGACTTTGCGATTCACCAGGAGTTTGTCGCTTGTCCCAGGTGGTTCGATGGCCGATTCGAAAGGAAGTCCAAGCCGGCTCCGGTCCCTCCGAGATTCCGTTAAGCACATTACGAAGCGGTTGTCCGAGGGAGACCAAAACGTGATTCATCGGAACGACGAACAAAATCGGGAGGTCGAAAAGCTTCGCGTCCAGATTCAGTCGATGGAAGAAGAAATCCGTCGGCTGTACCAATCCCGCTACCAGCTCGACCAGGCCAACAAGCAGAACGAAAAGCTCGTCACGACCCTCCAGGAAGCCAAAGCGCAAATCGAAGCGCTGCGCGCCGAAGTCGAAAAACTGACCGCGCCTCCTTCCACCTACGCCATCTTCTCGAGCCTCAATCAGGACGGCACCGGCAACGTGTATGTGTCCGGACGCAAGATGAAGGTGAGCTTGCACCCGACGGTCGCGAGCAAAGGCTTGCGGAAGGGACAGGAAGTGATCCTGAACGAAGCCTTGAACGTGATCGAAGCCCGTGGATTCGACGTCCAGGGTGAAGTCGTCCGCTTAAAGGATCTGTTGGAGGGGAACCGCGCGCTTGTCACGCTCCACTTCGACGAAGAGAAAGTCGCCGAACTCGGCGAGCCACTGCTGGCCGAGCGTCTCAGCGTGGGCGACCACCTATTGTTCGATCCGCGCTCCGGCTGCGTCATTGAGAAACTGCCCAAATCGGAAGCCGAGGAATTGGTGCTGGAGGAAGTGCCGGATGTGGACTATGCCCATATCGGCGGGCTTCAGCATGAGTTGGAGCAGGTGCGGGATGCGGTCGAGCTGCCGTTCCTCCACCCCCACTTGTTCTCGGAATACCAGCTCAGCGCTCCGAAAGGGGTGCTGCTGTATGGCCCGCCGGGCTGCGGGAAAACGCTCATTGCCAAAGCCGTGGCGAACTCCATCGCGAAGAAGTTGGGACACCTGACCGGCAAGGAAGTGCGGAGCTACTTCCTGCATGTCAAAGGGCCCGGAGCTGCTCAACAAGTATGTGGGAGAATCGGAGCGCCAGGTGCGGGAAGTCTTCAAGAAGGCCAAGGAACGGGCGGCGGACGGCAATCCGGTCATCGTCTTCTTCGACGAAATGGACGCCCTCTTCCGTACCCGCGGCACCGGTATCTCGTCGGACATCGAATCCACGATCGTGCCGCAGTTCCTCTCCGAGATCGACGGCGTCGAACGGTTGCGGAACGTGATCGTCATCGGCGCGAGCAACCGGCAGGATCTCATCGACCCCGCCGTGCTGCGGGCCGGCCGGTTGGACGTCAAGGTGAAGGTGGGCCGTCCCGATGCAGTGGCCGCGAAGGACATTTTCTCGAAGTACGTGGGAACCACTCTGCCGTTCGACGAGGAAGAGTTGAAGCGCCACGGCGGAGACGTCAAGACCTTCGTCGAACATCTGACCGACCTGACGGTCGGCACCATGTACGCGACCTCCGAGGAGAACCGGTTCATCGAAGTGACCTACGCGAACGGCGAGAAAGAAATTCTCTACTTCAAGGATTTCGCCAGCGGGGCCTTGATCGAAGGCATCGTCTCGCGCGCCAAGAAGTACGCCGTCAAGCGCGCCATTGCCCAGGAAGGCCGGGGCCTCAGGTCCGAGGACCTGGTCCGCGCGATCCGGGAGGAGTTCAAGGAACACGAGGATCTGCCCAACACGACCAACCCCGACGACTGGGCCAAGGTCGCGGGCAAGAAGGGCGAGAAAATCGTGCATATCCGGACGATCAGCGGGGGCCCGGGCGAGTCGCGCCAGATCGAAACCATCACCACCGGCCACTACCTCTAGACCCCCATGCGGGACTCCTACACCCCCGACGGCTCCTCGCGTACTCGGAACGGAAACGGAATTCGGCATCGCATCAAGAGATGCGTCGGCTACCGATCCTATTTCGAATTCGCTCGCGGTCATCGGGCATTATCCCGGCATCTCCGTGCCTCATGCCGTCTGGGACTATGAGAACGAAAATCCTCTGCTCGATGCCCGGGGGTTCGAGGTCGAGGGAGAGCGGGAACGGCCGAACCCCGACTACAACCGCCAGCTGAACAAAGTCCTGGCCAACGGCGGCCGTCTCTATGTGGACGGCGCCCATCCGGAGTATTCCACGCCCGAATGCACGAATCCTCGCGAAGTCGTGGCCTATGAGCGCATCAGCGAGCGGATCCTCGCCCAATGCCTCGACAACATGACGCGGTTGCGGGGCCGCGACCAGTTCGTTCTCTACAAGAACAACTCCGACGGCAAGGGCAACAGCTACGGCTACCACGAAAACTACATGCTGTCCCGGTCGGTGCCGTTTGAACGGATCGTGAAAACGCTGGCGCCGTTCTTCGTCACCAGACTGATCTATGCCGGGGCAGGGAAAGTCGGCGCAGAAAATCAAACCAGTCTCACGGAATTCCAGATCTCCCAGCGGGCGGACTTCTTCGAGTGTCTGGTCGATCTCAACACGATGGTGAAGCGTCCGATCATAAACTCGCGCGACGAGCCGCACGCCGATTACGGCAAGTACCGCCGACTTCACGTCATCGTCGGTGATGCGAACATGGCGGAACTCTCGACCTACCTGAAGGTGGGGACTCTCGGAATCGTGTTGGACCTCCTCGAGGCCGGCATCGATGTGCCGCAGATCGAGCTCGACGATCCCGTCCTCGGCATCAAGCAGGTGTCCCGCGACTTGACCATGAAGGGCACGTTGAAGCTGGCGGACGGCACGAGCGACGACCGCCGTGGAGATCCAACGAACGTATCTCAAAGCCGCCATGGATTTCTACGCCTGTCATGAACTGGACCAGGTCACGAAAGATATTCTCGTGCGCTGGGAAGACGTCCTCGACAAGCTGGAGCGGGATCCCCGCTCGTTGGCGCAGGAACTGGACTGGGCGGCCAAGCGCCACATGATCGAGTCGTACATGGATCGCAAGGGCTGCGGATGGAATGATCCCCGCGTGCGGCTGATGGACCTGCAGTATCACGACATCCGGCCTGACAAGGGACTGTACTATACACTCGAGCGCAGCCATCTCATCGAGCGCATCGTGCAGGATGTGGAGGTGGCCAGGGCGGAGTTCACGCCGCCGTCCGGCACGCGCGCCTACTTCCGCGGACGGTGCATCGGAAAGTTCTCCAAATCCATCTACGGAGCCAGCTGGACCTCGGTGCTCTTTGACGTCGGCAACACCACCATCAAAAAAGTGCCGTTGATGGACCCGCTGCGCGGCACCGAATCGCTGACGGCGGAATTGCTCGACCAATCGGAGACCGCGGAGGCCTTGCTCGTCAAAGCTGAAAGCCTAAATGAAGCTTCCCTTCCTCCCCAATCACGACGACGCGAGTTTCTTCAGTTTCCTGACCAGGCAGCATCCCGAGTTGACGCCGGGTGGGCGACGGTTACCTGACGTGCCGTCCGTGCAACACGAGCCCGCGCGGCCGGTGCAACCCGTGACCGTTCCGCATGCAACCACGGTGTTGGCCGTCAAGTATCAGGAAGGCGTCGTCATTGCCGGCGACCGCCGCGCGACAGAGGGATTTCAGATCGCCGAGCGTCGGATCGAAAAAGTCTTCAAGATCGACGACTACTCGGCTATGGCGATCGCCGGCGCGGCCGGGCCCTGCATTGAAATGGCGAGGCTGTTCCAAACCGAGCTGGAGCACTACGAGAAACTGGAAGGTGTGCAACTGTCTTGTGAAGGAAAGGCAAACAAGCTCGGACAAATGGTCAAGGCCAACCTGCCGATGGTGTTCCAGGGGCTGGTCGTGATGCCGCTCTACGTCGGCTATGATCTCAAACGAAGTGAAGGGCGGATTTTCAAATACGATTTGGCCGGCGGGCGCTATGAGGAGTCCGATTATCATGCGATCGGCTCCGGCGGCAAGGATGCCCGCAATACGATGCGCGAACATTTCAAGAAGGCCATGGCAGAGCCCGACGCCCTGAAACTTGCCCTCCTGGCGCTTTACAACGCCGCCGACGATGATGTCGGCACCGGAGGCCCCGATCTGGTGCGCGGGATCTATCCCACGGCGAAGATCGTCAATGGAACCGGCATTATCGACGTGACGGAATCACGGATCCGCGCTATTTACGACGAGATGCTCGCCAGCTCGCGGTGCGAAGGAGCGCTAACCATGCCGATGCCCTACTACGTCTCGCCCGAGCAGATGATGCAGGACAAGGCGGAGTATGCCAAAAAAGGCATCGCCAAGGGCCGGTCGATCATTGCGATGGAATATGTGAACGGCATCCTGTTGGCCGCGGAGAATCCGAGCGCCAGTCTTCACAAAATTTCTGAGATTTATGACAACATCGCGTTCGCCGGCGCGGGGAAATACAGCGAGTTCGAAAATTTGCGCAAAGCGGGCATCCGGCATGCGGATCTCAAGGGCTTCATGTACAGCCGTGAGGATGTGACCGCCCGGTCGCTTGCCAACGGGTATTCCCAAAGCCTGGGGACGATCTTCAGTCAGGAGATGAAGCCGCTCGAAGTGGAGATCCTTGTCGTCCAGATCGGCCACAATGGGCACACGAACGAAATGTACCGCATCTCCTTCGACGGGAGCATCATCGATGAGAAGCAGTTCGCCGTGATCGGCGGCAAGTCCGAAGCCGTTCAGGCAGCCCTCAAGGAGAAGGTGCCGGCCCGCCCGCCGGATCTCAAGACTGCGCTGAATCTCTGTATCGTCGCGCTCGAGCAGACGGGCAACCAAAAGCTCTCGCTCGAAAGTCTTGAAGTGGCGGTGCTGGACCGTACCAGAGACAATCGGAAATTCCGCCGATACAGCCCCGCCGATACCAAGCAGTTCCTCGCATAAGCCGTTGAGCTGACGAATCCTTCCACTTCTGTTGAACATGAGCGGGAGGCCGTGTATTCTGCTCCTATGCCATCACCCGGTCCCATGAAACAGCGGATTTTCGGTCTCGAGAACGAGTACGGTCTCATTTTCTCTCCGAACGGCCGGATTTACCTGCCGATGGAAAAGGTGCTTGGGTACATCTTTGAAGGACTGATTCCCAACAGCTGGCCGTCCAATGCGTTCTTGGTCAATGGCGCGCGGTTTTATCAGGACACCGGCTGCCATCCCGAATATTCGACGCCTGAGTGCGACAACATTCTGGACCTCGTCGTCCATGACAAGGCCGGCGAGCGCCTGCTGGAGGCCTGTCTGCCGGCGGCGGAAGAACGACTGCGCGAAGAAGGGCTGTCGGGGGAAATCTACATTTTCAAGAACAACACCGATTCGCTGGGCAACACCTATGGGTGTCACGAAAACTTTCTCATGCGCCGTGACGTGGATTTCTGGAAGGTGACCGAGCAGCTCATTCCCTTCTTCGTCACCCGGCAGGTCTACAGTGGCGCGGGCAAGGTGCTCAAGGTCTCGGGGAAGCCCCAGTTTTTCATCTCCCAGCGGGCCCAGCACATCCATGAAAAAACTTCCTCCTCGACCACGTCGTCCCGCAGCATCATCAATACCCGCGACGAGCCGCACGCCGATGCCGAACGCTATCGGCGGTTGCACATCATCGTCGGGGATTCCAACATGTCGGAGCTGGTCACGTACCTCAAGGTCGGGACCGCGACGCTCGTCCTCTCGATGATCGAAGAAGGATTTTCCGTGCACGGGATGGAATTGGAAGACCCCGTCAAGGCAATCCGCGAGATTTCCCGCGATCCGACGGTGAAACGAAAAATCAAACTCGACGACGGGCGGCAGATGACGGCGGTCGAAATTCAACGGGTGTATCTCGAGCGAGCTCAGGAGTACCTGGCCCAGCAGGACCATGATCCCATCCTGGATGACGTCTGGAAGCGTTGGGCGGCGATCCTGGACAAGCTCGAAGATGACCCGATGCAGCTGGTGCGTGAAATCGACTGGATCACCAAGCGGCATCTTATCCAATCCTATGTGGACAGGAAGGGCTGCAGCTGGGACGATCCCCGCGTGTTCCTGCTGGATCTTCAATTCCATGATGTCAAACGCACCAGGGGGCTGTACTACCTCATGGAATCCCGCGGGCTGGTCGAGCGGGTGGTGGAAGAGGACGCGGTGCAGCGGGCGATGTCGACGCCGCCGCAGACGACCCGCGCGAAAGTTCGCGGCGACTTCATCAGATTTGCCCGAGCGAAGAACCGCTCCTACACCGTCGATTGGACCTATTTGAAGCTGAACGGCTATTGGGAAGAAACGATCCTCTGCATGGATCCGTTCAGTGCCGTCAATCGACGCGTGGATGAACTGGTCTCGCAAGTATCTGGACTGCGGTTTTACCGATGAGGAAGCTGTTGCAAGCTCATGGCTGTCAGCCGCACGTTCAACGAAGTCCGAGGCACGTCCGATGCTCAGTTCTGCGTTGAAACAGGTCGGTCAACGGGTGTCCCGGTTGGACCGCACGCTGATCATGCTGGTCGTGCTCCTGACCAGTGTCTTTCCCGTCGAGCTGTTCCCGAATACCCCTCCTGCGCCCAAGGGCATCGACGGGCAATACAGCGGCCGGCAAGGACAAGTAGTGCTGGTCAAGGTTCCGCTCGCCGAAGAGGCGACCGAAGTCAAAGGCACCTTTCTGGACCGGACGATTCCATTTTTCCGAGAGATCCGGGCAGGAGAACCGTCCGGATATCTGGGCTTGGTCGGCATCGACATGCAGGATGCGCCCGGCACCTATGAACTCGCAGTGACCATCAAGAACGGTGAGCAACAGATCAGGCGGCTCAGCTATCACGTACTGGTCGCGAAGGAAAAATTCGCCGTCGAGCATCTGAAGCTGCCCAAGGACAAAGTCGATCTGGACGACAAGACCCTGGCCCGTTGGAAGATGGAACAGGAGCAGGTACGCCAGGCGCTGTCGGATAATTCCGCGCTTCGGTTATGGCACAGCGGCTTCATCGAGCCGGTGAGCGGCAAGCGCACCGGCATCTTCGGCAGCGTTCGCATCATGAACGGTCAGGCGCGCAATCCGCACAACGGTGAAGATATCGGCGCACCGTTGGGCACGGATGTCGCTGCCACCAACGACGGCGTCGTGCGGCTCACCGTCGATCATGTCTTTTCCGGCAAGGGCGTGTTCGTGGATCACGGGTTGGGTTTCTACAGCATGTACTTCCACCTGTCCGAAGTCCTCGTCAAGGACGGCGATCTTGTGAAAGCCGGGCAAATCCTTGGGAAGGTGGGGGCCACCGGTCGTGCGACTGGCCCGCATCTGCACTGGGGCGTGAAACTCAACGGCGCCCGCGTGAATCCCTACGCGTTGCTCGACCTGCCGATCAACAACGGGTCAGGGTCGGTGCCCGCCGTCTCAGGTGCCGACTCCCAGCCCACTCCAGAAGCGCTCCACATCAAGCAGTAACATCAGCCTAGCCTCCTTTCCCTATGACGACGCCACATGAATTTGGCATTTCGCTTGGGTTTACGGGACTCGGTGCTATGCTGCTCACTGCGGTATTGTCGATCGAGGGTCCATCGTGGGACTTATGGCAGAAAGCACGCTTTACCTGTTTGGCATCCTGGCGCTGCTGGGCCTGTGGCTCTTCCACCAACTCCAGGTCCGGTCTGGACGGATTCAAGCCATCGATCTGTTTGATCGTTCGGTTGTGCGGGTGTGTCTCTATGTCCTGCCGGATGATCGGACGTCTTGCCCTGTCTGCGCCGAGGCGCACGGACGGGTCTTCCTGCCCACGGTGGTGGCGAAGGTCGGGTTCTCTCCACTTGACGGCTCCTGCAGCGGCGCTGTCCCATGCCAGGGCCTGTTGGTCGGGCTCTACGGCGGATGGGCGGAAGCCAGGCAACTCGTGAGCCGGGTGCAGCAGGCGTCGAAAAAACATCCTGTCCGGCTGTCGACCGAAGAGCTTCACGCGTTGGTCAAGGGAGCCTGGAGCAAGAGCGTCAGTGCCGATACAGACCGCATCAGCATGCGTCTGCTCGAAGGATGGTGCTTTGGGAAAACCGATCGGGCCGCGGCGGTCGAGGGACTGCGGTATGTTGTGGAGCGTGCGAAGGAGGCGCGGCATGTTTCCCACATTGTTCCGGCCTCTCTCCGGTTGATGGATTTGCTCCTGCAAGCGGGACGCGACGATGAGGCACGCCTGGCTATCGAGCAATTCGAACGACGCTTTCCGCTCGAACGTCATGACATCGACGGGCCGTCTTTAACCCAACGGAAGAAGCTTCAAGACTTGAAGTCGCTCTTGTGGGAGACGCGCTCGTTGAAGGTGTCGACCTAGTAATTCGATTCGATGCTCGACGGCGTCTTGTTGAGCACCGTGGCCGCGGCGCGGGACAGCACCGCATCGTGCCGGTGATCCAGCGAGTAGATGCGGAATTGGACCAGTCGGGTCGGCAGCAGGTCAAGAAATTCTTCCAACGGTTCAGTGGACACCGTCCTCGTCCCCGGGTCATACACATAGAGCGGGATGCCCCGCTGATCCTTGGGATCCGGACGGGGATCCAGTGGTGCCATGTCCACACGGAACTCGACCTGCTGCAGAGTTCGCGGCATTTCTTTTCGAATCTGCTTTTCGAAATGGTGGTGGCTCGGGAAGTCCATCCCGCGCTCCTGGCCCTTCTCCTTGAGCACCGTGCTGTAGGCCATCTTCCACTTCACATCCCGGCCTAGAATCCTTCCCCATTCCTCTCCCAGGCGCCGTTCGGCGGCGTGACGAGACGTCTTCCAGCCGCGCACCGCCTCGAGCAGCGACCAATCGGTGAACGTCAGATACTCGTCCATCCGTTTTCGCGGATCGTGGGGAAACAATAACTTCATCGTGTCGCCGAAAATGTCGCGCAGATGAATATCGATCGCACGAGTCGTCCGGTGGAAGTAGACATTCGAATAGAGATACATTCTCGTATTGAGGAACATCTGAAGCGCTGGAAGGCCGGTCTTATGAATGGTAAAGCCCTTGTCCGTGATAATCGTGTAATGGATCAGCCGCGTCAAATCGACGGGCCCTACGGCGACGCCGCACATGTAGGAATCGCGCAGCACATAGTCCAGGTTGTCGGCCGTATAGCTGCCCGAGATCACCGGCTGCAGCATGTTGAGCCAGCGCGGCAGCCGTGAGTTGTCCTTGCCCTTTTCCTTCAGGATCACATGGGCGATCTGGTCAGGATTGAGCTCTTCGCCTTTTGCAAACGCCCCTGATGGACTGCGGCGGATTTTTCTAATGATGGGACCGAGATGGTCGCGGATGATGATCTGGCCGAGCTTCTCGTGGCTTGCCTGCAGCGCATGCAGGTAGTTGTCATCGAAGAAATGGCAAAACGGTCCATGGCCGATGTCATGCACCAGGGCGGTCACCCGCAGGAATTCTTCGACATAATTGGCCGAGGGAACGTCCGGAACCGCGTTGGCCAGGAACGGGTACAGGTGTCGCGCGAAGCGACCAGCGACGTGCATGGTGCCGATTGAATGGACGAAGCGCGTGTGTTCGGCGGAGGGGTAGACCCAACGGGCGCTTTGAAGCTGATAGATCTGCCGGAGGCGCTGTACCCAGGGAGAGTCGATCAGATCCTTTTCCGTCCGCTCGTGCGGATCACGCCTGGCTCGAAGGCACGGTGAAGGACACATATTTGTGAATGGGATCAGCGATGAGTGCCGAGCCCTCATAGGGAGCGTCGGGTCGGTGAGTGGATGGCTGCCGTGCCATGGGGCAAAAACATCTTAACGTAGCGGCTTGGGAGGCGGCAATGGCTCCGTATGCCGGGCGGCCGTCTGCCGATGCTTCGTGATGACATAGAGCGCCAGCGGATAGGACAGGATCCCCGCGATCAGGCTGAGCACGACCCCACCGAGTGCAAAAGGCACGGCATACGGGATGACCTGTTCGTAGATCGCGCTGAAACCGAGTTCACCCCAGTCGAACGCAGGAGCTCTCCGATCGCCCGAGCAGGAAGGCGCCAGTCCAGTAGGTGGCGCCCAGGATCGGCACGAGGGTCCAGGGGTTGTTGATGAGGGCGCCGGCGAGCAACGCCACAAAATTGAGCCTGAACGCCCACGTGCAGAGTCCTACCAGGACCATGTGAAAGCCGTAGAGAGGGCAGAAGGCTATCCCGCAGCCGACCGCAAACGCGAGCGCCGTGCGGTGCGGCGATTCCTGGAGATGGAGCACCTGCTTGAGCAGGGATTGGAATGAGGCCATGGGTTGCAGCTATCGTTGACGGGCTTGAGCGGAAATGTTCGTAACTGGAGCAGGGCAGCGGGCGCTGGCGTCCGTCCGGCAGCGTCATGCGAAGTCCCTCCTTCGCAGCCGTCATCCTTCCCACCCTGGTCATCCGGAGATGCTGCTGCGCAGACGCCCGTTCGAACCGAGCCCGGTGCCGGGCAGACACCGTGAACAGGAGTTCATAGTCCTCTCCTCCGGCCAAGGCGAGGGCTGTAGGATCCTGCTTCACGGATAAGGCGTATCGACGGCACGCAGAGGATACCGGCAGGCGCGGCCAGCTCTATCAGGGCCCCGACTCCGCTTTCCGCACAGAGATGGCGGAGGTCGCCGGAGAGTCCGTCCGACAGATCGATGGCCGAAGTCGCCCATCGGGCTTTCGAGAGCCACCGTCCTTCGCGAATGCGCGCGGTTGGCCGCAAGTGCCGCTGGATCAAGAACCGCCGATGTGCGGTCGGCAGGGATCGCGCGGGGGCCATGCCTCGCGGCCGCTGCAGCAGCTGAAGTCCCGCTCGGGAATCGCCAAGTGTGCCTGTGACATAGAGGTCGTCGCCCGCCTTCGCTCCGCTTCTGAACAGAAGTCGGCCCCCTAATGCCGATCCGACGAGCGTAATATTGACGAACCAGCCGCCCCTCGACGCGGACGTATCGCCTCCGATCAGTCTGACCCGATGAGGGCGGCAGGCGGCCATCATGCCGTCATACAACTGATGCGACCTGCCGGCCTGTCGCCGTCACGAGGAATGGCCAGGGCAACCAGGAGATACTCGGGAGTTCCCCCCATGGCGGCGATGTCGCTGAGATTGGCGGTTGCGGCCCGAAACCCGATGTCGGTAAAGGCGGCGGTGCGGCGGTCGAAATGGATGCCCTCTGCAAGGAGATCGGTCGTCAACAAGTACCGGTTGCGGCCGGAGGCGATCACTGCGGCGTCGTCGCCGATGCCGCGGACAATTCGGGCACTCGTCGTTCCGTACCGTTTCTTGAGTGCCCGGATCAGGTCGAATTCACGGATCGTTGAACTGGCCTGAGAGCGGACCGACAAGGTCATGCTAATGCGGCCGGTGGGAGGCCTGCGGGGGTGCGGCTGATCGTGCGTGTGCGGTTTGCTCGGCTCGCCTCGATTTCTCGATGCGGGGCACCGGCTTCGGCGATTCCTGCGGGGACTGCGGCCGGCCCGCCTTCTTCTTCATGGGGGTCTTCGCCGCAAGGCCACTCTCATCACATCGTCCATCGTATCGGCAAACACGAGCTGGATGCCTTTGAGAATGTGTTTCGGGATCTCGTCGAGATCCTTCTTGTTGCGCTTCGGCAGAATCACAGCAGGTCAATCTCGCGCGTTTGGCCGCAAGGATTTTTTCCTTCAAGCCCCCGATCGGCAGCACGCGGCCCCGCAATGTGATTTCACCGGTCATCGCGAGATCCCGGCGCGTCGGCACCTGCGCCATGGCCGATGCGATGGCGGTGGCCATGGTGATGCCGGCGGATGGACCGTCTTTGGGAATGGCGCCGGCCGGCACATGGATGTGCAGATCCTGCTTGGTGAACATGTCTGGGTTGATGCCGAGAGTTTTTTCGCGCGAGCGGACGTAGCTCAAGGCGGCTTGCGCCGATTCCTTCATGACGTCGCCGAGATGACCGGTCAAGGTCAGTGCGCCTTTGCCCTTCATGACCGTCGCTTCAATATAGAGCACGTCGCC
Source organism: uncultured Nitrospiraceae bacterium (assembly GCA_963824855.1). Taxonomy (GTDB): domain Bacteria; phylum Nitrospirota; class Nitrospiria; order Nitrospirales; family Nitrospiraceae; genus Nitrospira_C. Next base: position 148,980 of record CAWGQP010000007.1, on the reverse strand, counting down.
GCCGGCCTCGGTCCAGGCCAGACCGGTCGCCACGCCGATTTCGTCTTTCTCGAGCTCCGATTCAGGCACGAACTTCGGAACGCCGAGATATTTGTGCAGATTGCCGGCGTTCACCGGGAATCCCAGTCCTTTGCCCTCGGCGACCTTTTTGGCCACCTTGCGCATGACATTGGCGATTTCCCGTTCGAGATTTCGGACCCCGGCTTCGCGCGTGTAATGGATGATGATCTGGCGGATCGCCGCTTCGACGATCTTGACGTGCTTCTCCGTGATGCCGTGCTCATTGAGCTGTCGCGGAATGAGGTAGCGCTGCGCGATGCCGAGCTTCTCCTCTTCGGTGTAGCCGGGGATCTCGATGATCTCCATGCGGTCGCGAAGGGCGGGAAGAATCGGATCGATGAGATTCGCCGTGGTGATGAACATCACCTCCGAGAGATCGAACGGCACGCCCAGATAATGGTCGGTAAAGGTGTTGTTTTGCTCGGGATCGAGCACCTCGAGCAGGGCGGCCGAGGGATCGCCACGAAAATCCATGCCGACCTTGTCGATTTCGTCCAGCATGAAGACCGGGTTGCTGGTGCCGGCCTGTTTCATGCCTTGAATCATGCGGCCGGGCAGGGCGCCGACATAGGTCCGTCGATGGCCGCGGATCTCGGCTTCATCGCGCACGCCGCCCAGACTGATGCGCACGAACTCGCGGCCGAGTGCGCGGGCGATCGACTTGCCCAGCGAGGTTTTGCCGACGCCGGGCGGGCCCACGAAACAGAGAATCGGGCCTTTCATCTTTTCTTTCAGCTTTCGGACGGCGAGATACTCGAGGATGCGTTCCTTGACCTTTTCCAGGTCGTAGTGGTCTTCGTTGAGGACCTTGTTCGCGGCCCGTAGAGTCCAGGTTGTCTTTCGATTTTTTGGACCAGGGCAGTTCGACCATCCACTCGAGATAGGTGCGGACCGTGGCCGATTCCGCCGTGTCCGGGTGCATCTTCTCCAGACGCTTGAGCTGCTTTTCCGTTTCCTTCAGCACCTTCTCGGGCATCTTGGCGTCTTTGATGCGCTTGCGGAATTCCGCGACCTCCTCGGCCCGTTCGTCCAGCTCGCCGAGTTCCTTTTGAATCGCCTTGAGCTGCTCGCGCAGAAAATATTCGCGCTGAGTCTTGTCCATCTCGCCCTTGGCCTGGGCCTGAATTTTCTGCTGCATCGAGAGGACTTCGATTTCCTTCGCGAGAATCTCGCTGATCTGCCGCAGACGCTTGAGCGGATCCGTGATCTCCAGCACCGACTGGGTCACTTCGACTTTGAGGCCAAGATTGGAGGCGACCATGTCGGCCAAGCGGCCCGGATCCTCCAGATTTTCGATGACGACCATCACGTCCGGAATCAGCACCTTGCCGAGGCTGACGATCCGTTCGATCTGTTCCTTGACGGTTCGCATGACCGCTTCGCTCTCGAGGGTGGAGCTCGCGGGCTTGGTTTCGTTGATTTTTTCGATGCGCACGGAATAATACGGATCGGTCTGGATATAGCCGGAAATCTTGGCCTTCGAGAGGCCCTGCACGAGAATCTTGATCCGCTCGTCGGGCAGCTTCAGCATCCGCATGATGATGCCGACCGTGCCGATCGCGTGGATGTCGTCCGGGGTGGGGTTCTCGACGTCGAGGGCCTTTTGCGTCGCCAGGAAGATCATCCGGTTGCCCGCCAGCGCGGCCTCGATGGCCTTGATCGACATCTCGCGGCCGACGAACAGCGGCAGCACCATGTAGGGAAACACGACGATGTCGCGCACCGGCAGCAGCGGCAGCTGGTCCGGGGATCTCCACGTTTTGAGGCGGCGTCAGGTCTTGTTCGATCGATTCGCTCATCGGCGTGCAGCTCACGATCTCGGTTGAATGCGTTCTGTCGACACGGAACGGATACGATGGCTAGGCTCTGCCGGTGCGGCGATGCTCTCCGCGCCGACTCGGTGCGGCTCTCGAAGGTAGTCTGCGAAGTCTGCGCCCAACGACGGATTTTTCAACGCAAATTCGACGGTGGCAATGAGGAAACCCAACTTGTCGCCGGCATCGTAGCGGTTGCCTTTGACTTCGAGCGCAAACATCGGGGAATGCTTGGCCAATTCCCTCAGTGCGTCGGTCAGCTGAATCTCTCCGTTCTTTCCCGGCTTCGTCTTGCGCAAAATCGGAAAAATTTCCGGAGGCAGCACGTACCGGCCGATGACGGCCAAATTCGAGGGCGCGTCCGGGGCGCCGGCTTCTCGACGAGATCCACCACCCTATAGAGACCGTCCGACAGCCGCTCCGGCGAGATGATGCCGTAGCGGTTGACTTCCTGATGGGGCACTTCTTGAATGCCCAGAACCGCGCCGTGACGCTTCTTATAGGTCTGCATCAGTTGTGCAAGAGCTGGCACGGGGGCGTCGATGATTTCATCGCCCAGCATGACGGCAAACGGCTCATCGCCGATCAAATGTTGCGCGCAGAGCACGGCATGCCCGAGGCCCAAGGCTTCGGACTGCCGCACGTAACAGAAATTGGCCAGGTTCGAAATATGCCGGATCTGACTGAGCAGCTGGCCCTTCCCGTTGCCCTTGAGATTTTCTTCCAACTCAACGGAGCGATCGAAATGGTCTTCGATGGCGCGCTTGCCGCGGCCGGTGATGACGATAATGTCTTCGATGCCGGAGGCGACCGCCTCTTCCACCGCATATTGAATGAGCGGCTTGTCCACCAGGGGAAGCATTTCCTTGGGAGAGGCTTTGGTCGCGGGAAGAAATCGCGTCCCGAGGCCGGCGGCGGGAATAATGGCTTTGCGAACCTCAGTGCGCGGCATACGGCGATAGTATGTGATGGGGTAGGTGATGTCAAGGAATCGCCCATGTCTCCGACGCGTTCAGTTGCCGGCGCCGATCCGGCCCAGTTCGGCTTTACATTGAAGCACTTGCCCCATATAATCCGGGAGTTTTTTACTCAGGTTCGTGGCTGATGCTGCAACGCTGCATGCGTAGGCATCTCACGTCAGTTGACCTTCATTGCCGCTGTCATCCATGGCTCCCGGTCCGGCTCAACTGCGGGGCTCAGGTGAACGGCGTTCTACCTCCCCTAATCGAGGCCTTTGGATGGGGTTGTTATACTCGGTGGACCGTTCGGGAGCCCGGTGCTAGTGACGGAGGTGTTTTCCGTACAACGCCTGCACTGGTTGCTGGTGATGCTGATCCTGGTCTTCGTCGCGGCCGGCCCTGTGCGTGAGGCGCTGGCTCAGACCCCGACGGCCAAGGTGGCCTCCATCGAGATTCGCGGCAACAAGAAAATCGAGCTTCCCGCCATTCAAGGACGATTGACCCTGAAGCCGGGCGACCCGTATACCCCTGAAAACGTTCGGGGGCAGATCAAGATTCTCTATGAAACCGGCTATTTGAGGACGTGCAGCTGGAAACAGAGCCGACGCCAGAAGGGATCGCCCTGACGTTCGTCGTCCAAGAGAAACCGTTCATCACCGAAATCGTATTCGACGGCAACGAGGAGTTAAGCGACGACAAGCTCAAGGAAAAAATCACGATCAAAAGCCAGGCGTTTCTGGACCAGCAGCAGGCCAAGGAAAGCGCGGAAAAAATCCGCCTGGCCTATCAAGAAGACGGCTACTTCAGCGCCCAGGTCATCCCCATCGTGCAGACGCTCGACGAAGACCGGAAGCGGCTGACGTTTTTCATCAAGGAAGGGGAAAAGGCCAAGATCAAAACCGTCAATTTCGAGGGCATGCGGTCGGCCTCCAAGAGCGAGATGTTCAAGGTCACGGCCACCCGTGAGTGGATGCCGTGGTACGGACTGTTTACGCAATTGAAGCTGCCGTCGTTTCTCTCCGACGCCGGCGTCCTCAAACGCGAGGAGATGAACAACGACGTCGAGCGGATCAGGGAAGTGCTGCTCAACAAAGGGTATCTGAACGCTCAGGTCGGTCTGCCGACCGTCGAGCTCAGCGAAGATAAGAAGTGGTTCAACGTCACGTATGCCGTGAACGAAGGGGAGCCGTTCACCGTCGCCGAGGTTGGGTTCCGCGGCAACACGGTCTTCGAAGAGCCTGAGCTGCGCGACAAGATGAAGATCAAGCCCGGAGAAATCTTTCAGCGCCAGAAGATCCGGGACGAGATTAGCCGGTTGACCGATCTGTACGGCAGCAAAGGATATGCGTTTGCGGACGTCGTGCCGAATGTGAATCCGAACGCCGAGGAGCGCACGGCCACCATCATTCTCAACATCAAGGAAGGCGAGATGATGCGCATCCGGCAGATCAACATCAACGGCAACGATAAGACGAAAGACAACGTCATCCGCCGCGAGTTGCGTGTCGATGAGCAGGACGTCATCGATACCCCCTCGCTCAAGCGGAGCTTTCAGCGCCTCAATAACCTGAATTTCTTCGAGACCGTCGAGATTCTCCCGCAGCAGGTCGACGCCGACAAGGTCGACCTCAACGTCCGGGTCAAGGAAAAGCCGACAGGGCAGTTCAGCATCGGCGGCGGATTCAGCACGCTCGATAAATTGGTGGCCATTGCCGACATCACCGAGGGCAATCTCGGCGGCAACGGATGGATGGGCCGCATTCGTGGGCAGTTGGGCCAACAGCGGACCCTCGGCCTGATCACGTTTCGGAATCCCTATCTGAACGACTCGTTGACCTCGATGCAAATAGACGTTTACCGCAGCATGACGAACTACATCACCTACTTCGAAAAGAAGGCGGGCGCCAGTTTGACGTTCGGCCGATGGCTGTCCGAATACGTGACCGGGAGCGTCAGCTTCGTGGCGGAGCAATTGGATTTCAGCGATCCGACCCCCGATGCGCCGGAACTCGTGCTTGCGCAATTGGGCACCCAATCCACGACGGGCTTTCGGACGTCGCTGGCCCGCGATACGCGGGACTACTTCCTCGACCCGCGAACCGGCCTGCGGACGAGCGTGGGGTTCGACTTCGGGACGCCGTATCTGGGGGGTACGAACAATTTCTACAAGTACTATCTCGATGCGATCAAATACACCCCCCTTCCGTTTGATACGAGATTCTCGATCCATGCGCGCTACGGCTCGGCAGAAGGACTTCACGGGAAACCCATTCCATTGACGGAGCGGTTCTTCGTCGGCGGCATCAATACGATGCGCGGATTCGTCTTCGGTCGGGCGGGACCCGTCACGCCGAGCGGCTCCTTGCTCGGTGCCGCCAAGGAATTGATCTTCAACAACGATTTCATCTTTACGATCTCGTCCGAGGCGAAATTGAACGGCGTGATCTTTTTCGATTGGGGAAATGGGTTTAACGACGACGAGCCGGTGGCGTTCAACGCCTTGCGGAAGTCGGCGGGACTTGAAGGACGCTGGATCTCCCCCTTCGGTCCGCTTCGCGCGGCCTATGGGATCAATCTCGATCCACGCCCGGGAGAACGGAAGGGCGTGTTCGAGTTTACAATCGGGTCGTTGTTCTAGGACGGTGACCATGTACACGGTTGTATCGGGTCGAGGTCTGTGGGTGGTGGCATTGGCGGCGTGGATGGCCACCATGGCGGGATGCGCCACGGGGACCAAGATCGAAGGCAAGATCGGCCTCATGGATCCGGCCCGTGTGCTCAACGACTCCAATGCCGGGAAAAAGGCGAAGGACTCGCTGGCCGCCTTCTCCAAGAATCGTCAGGCGTTGATCGAGATGGAAGAGAAGGAGCTGCGCCGCATGGAGGAAGATTTCATCAAGCAGGCCAGCGTCCTCAGCCCGGCGGCGAAAAGCGAACGCGAACAGGTGTTCAGGCGCCGTATGGCGGAATACCAACAGAAGGCGGGAGAGCTGAATCGAGAGGTGCAGGAAAAACAAAAGGATGTCCTCGAAGCGTTCCGTGATAAAGTGGAGGCCGTCGTCGCCAAGGTCGCCAAGCGAAATGGATTGCAAGTGGTCATCGACAAAGGTAAGGGCGGCCCCGCGATTTACGGTGACGAAGAGCTCGATATCACGAGTCAGGTCATCGAAGAATTCAACAAAGAGTATCCGTGAGCACCGGATTGACCGGTGGCAGAGGAGGAATCGATGGGGAGGCACACATTAATCGCGCTGGCGATGGTCGGCCCGCTCTGGTGGGCCATGTCATCGATGACGCTGGGGGCGGAACCGGTGAAAGTCGCCGTCATGGACCAGCAGCTCGTCATTGAGCGGTCCAAGGCGGGAAAACGGGCGCTGGAGGACTTGAAGGCCTATCAAGCGACCAGACAGAAAATCATTAGCTCAGATGATCAGGAGCTGAAGGAACTGGAGCAGACGGTTCAGGATGCCAAACTCAGCGAGGCAGCCAAACAGGAAAAGCAGACTCAGTTCCAGGCGAAACTGGAAGCGTATCAGCGCCGTCTAGCGGACTTCAATCGGGAGATCCAGCAGAAGCAGCGCGAAATGGTGGCCGAATACACGAAAAAAGTCCAGGAGGCGGCTCAGGTCGTTGCGCAAAGGGAAGGGTACATTGCGGTCATCGATCGCGGCAACGAAGCCCTGATCCGGATCGTGATCTATTACCAGCATGGGTTGGATGTGACGGATCAGGTGGTGAAGGAATTCGATAAACTGAATAAGTAGCGATGAAAATGTGGTCTAGATATGGCAGGCCCTGCTCTGCTCCGGCGAGTGCTCAAACTGCATGCCTTGTCAGCGCTCGACTGCGCAACTTGATCCATTCCGGACTGCGTCCGAACGAACCTGCGAACAGTGCTCGCCGTCGCTATTGCGACCGCGCTTCCACGCCATGCGATCCCTCGCAAGTCGCAGGCAGACCCGCCACTTCTCCCATCGAAGGAGGGGGAGAAGAGAGGTCAGAGTTCCAGGAGGTTTCCTGATGGCCGTGATGGAACAAGCCGAGATCCAGGCGCTCCTGCCGCATCGCTATCCGTTCTTGCTCGTTGATCGCGTGCTGGAACTTGAGCCGGACCGGCGAATCGTCGGCATCAAGAACGTGACGGTGAATGAACCGTTTTTCCAAGGCCATTTCCCTGGACGGCCTGTCATGCCGGGAGTCCTGATCTTGGAGGCGATGGCGCAGGTCGGCGGGCTGCTCGCCTTCAAGTCCTTGGGGCCGGCCAACAAGCCGGTGGTGTATCTGACCGGGGTGGACGGGGCCAAGTTCCGGAAGCCTGTCGTGCCTGGGGATCGGCTCCGTTTTGAAATCGACGTGCTGAAAAAACGGTCGCCCTTCTGGAAGATGGCCGGCAAGGCGTATGTCGAAGCAGAACTGGTGTGCGAAGCGGAGGTCACCGCCATGGTGACCGAGGAGAAAGCGTGACAGAGATCACGCCTCACTGAGCACCGATCATCACCGGAGGTCTACGTGCAGATTCATCCCAATGCCATTGTCCACCCGAAGGCGAAGTTAGCCGACGACGTCGTCGTCGGACCGTTCTGCGTGGTGGGAGAGCATGTGACGCTCGGCAAAGGGACGCGCCTGCTGTCGCACGTGACCGTGGAGGGATGGACCGAGATCGGTGAGCGGTGCGAGCTCCATCCCTTCGTCTCGATCGGCGGACCGCCGCAGCATCTGGGGTACAAAGGCGAGCCCACGAAAGTCGTGGTCGGAGATGACAACGTCTTCCGCGAGTATGTGACCGTCAATCGGGCGACAGTGCAGGGCGGCGGGGTGACCTCCATCGGCCACAAGAATTTTCTCATGGCCTATACCCACGTGGCGCACGATTGCCGGCTGGGCAACTCACTGATCATGGCGAACGCGGCGAGCCTGGCGGGCCATATCACGATCGGCGACCACGCGATCATCGGCGGCTTGTCCGGCATCCATCAATATGTCCGCATCGGCGCCTATGCGATGGTCGGCGGCTGCTGCGCGCTGGGACAGGACCTCCCGCCTTTCATGCGGGCGGCCGGGGGCTATCGAGCACGGATGTACGGACTCAATTCCGTCGGTCTGCGCCGCCACGGCTTCTCTCCTGACCGGGTGGCGGTTCTCAAGCGGGCCTACGACATTCTGTTTCGATCGGGCCATCGCATGGCCGAAGCCGCACGCTTGGCGAAAGCGGAGTTCGGCGATCAGCCGGACGTGATGACCGTCCTCGCGTTTCTTGAAGGGACCAAACGGGGCATCTGCCGGTCGATGGGCAAGGACGAAGAAGACGAGGAATAGGCGTTCATGACGCAAGCGCCTCATGTGGAAAGCGGCGAACGGCTGGGGCTGATTGCCGGGCAACGGCCGGTTTCCGATCATCTTCGCGGATAACGCCAGAAAGCTCGGCTATCACGTGTCCGCCGTCGCCCATGAGGGGGAAACCGATCCGGAGTTGGCAAATCATGTGGACCGCATCCATTGGATCAAGATCGGCCAGCTCAATAAGCTGATCAAGGCGTTCAAGGACGACCAGGTGCATCAGGCGGTCATGCTGGGCGGCATCAAGAAGACGCATGTCTTTACCACCGTCCGTCCCGATTTTCGTACGTTGGCATTGGCGGCCAGGCTCGCGCTCTGGAAAGACGATGACATTCTGCGCGAACTTGCCAAGGAGCTGGAGAAGGAAGGGATCACGATTTGTGAATCGACCTTCGGCCTCGAGGGAATTCTGGCCGACGAAGGTCCATTGACGGCTCGTGTGCCCAGCGAGAAGGAATGGGAAGACATCCGGTACGGCTGGGAAGTGGCCCACGACATCGGACGGCTCGACATCGGACAATGCGTCGTCGTCAAGGACCGCGTGGTCGTGGCAGTGGAAGCGGTCGAAGGCACGGACGAAGCGATCAAGCGGGGCGGCCAGCTGGCGAAAGACGGCGCTGTCGTGGTCAAGCGATGCAAGCCGCAACAGGATTTGCGATTCGATCTGCCGGCCGTCGGCCCGCGGACCATCGAGATCATGGCGTCCGTGAACGCGTCGGTTCTGGCCGTCGAGGCGGGCCGCACGATCATCCTTGACCGCGATCTGACATTGAAACAGGCGAAGTCGGCCCGCATTGCCGTGGTCGGCATCGTGAAACCACCTCCTCAGAGCGGAGGATCATAGCCCGTGACACCCTTGCGGGCGGGTGTGATCGGGGTCGGCCATCTTGGGCAGCATCACACCCGGCTCTACGCATCGCTTCCTGGTTCCAGCCTGGTCGGCGTCGTCGATCAATCGGCGGAACGCGCACGGATGATTGCCGAGCGGCATGGGGCCAAAGTCTTTCGCTCACTGGAAGAGCTGTTGCCGCAGGTCGATGTCGTCAGCGTCGCGGTGCCGACGTCCGCACATTACCCGGTCGCAAAAGCCTGTTTGCAGGCCGGCAAACACGTTCTCGTCGAAAAGCCCATCGCTGTGACTTCCGGCGAGGCGAGCGAGTTGGTCCAGCTTGCAGCGCAGCGCCGATGCCGGCTTCAAGTCGGACACAGTGAACGCTTCAATCCGATCATGCAGGTCATGCGTCCGCACATCGGTCGCCCGGTCTTTATCGAATGCCACCGCCTGAGCAGTTTCAGCGAGCGGGGCACCGATGTGGACGTGATTCTCGATCTCATGATCCATGATCTCGATATGGTGCTGTCCTTCAATCCAGGCGAAGTTGAAGACGTCCAGGCCGCCGGCGTGCCGGTCCTGTCATCGACCATCGATATCGCCAATGCACGGATTCAATTCACGAGCGGATGCGTGGCCAATCTCACGGCAAGCCGTGTCTCCACGAACAAGATGCGGCGCCTCCGGTTGTTTCAGCGGGACAACTATCTGTCGATCGACTTCCAGACCAGGCAAGGCATGATCTGCCGTCGCGAGGCGGGCACCGGTGTGCGGCCGTCGATCGTCATTGAGCAGCTGCGAGGCAGCGAAGAGGAGCCGTTGAAGCTTCAGCTCGAGTCGTTTCTCACCGCCGTCGCCACAGGACACAGGCCGGTCGTCTCCGGTGAGGACGGCGCGGCGGCATTGAATCTCGCGCATCGGGTGTTGGAGGCCATCGAGCAGTTTGTCAGGCGGAATCAAGAAGCATCTTCCCAGTCCGCCTCAACGTCACCCTGAGCCGTGGTCGTCCATGCCGCGAATCCTAATGATCGCCGGTGAAGCCTCGGGAGATCTCCACGGAGCTCATTTGGCCAAAGCGATCGCTGCCCGCGACCCGAGCGTCCAGCTGGTCGGCATCGGCGGCGCCGGGATGAGAGCGGCCGGGGTGACCATGATCCCCGGGATTCCGCAGCTCGACCTGATGGGACTCATCGGGCTGTCCGCCGTCCGATTCCTGGTCCAGCGTGTGCTCGCGATCCGGCGGGTGCTTGAAGGCTGAACCGTGGGATCTCGTCGTGTTGATCGATAATCCCGGGCTCAATTTTCATTTCGCCCGCATCGCCAAGGCCGCCGGTCTCCGCGTGCTGTATTACATTGCGCCTCAAGTATGGGCCTGGCGACCGGGCCGGATGAAGTGGATTCAGCGAAACGTGGATCATGTGGTCGTCATTCTGCCCTTCGAGGCGGAGCTCTACCGGCGGGCGGGCGTCCGGTGTACGTTCGTCGGCCATCCGCTGCTGGATTCGGTGGCGCCGCAGTATGACCGGACGGCGCTGCGGGCGAGGTATAATCTCGACGCCTCGGCGCCGGTGGTAGGGTTGCTGCCGGGCAGCCGCGTGGCGGAGGTCACCATGCTGCTGCCGATGCTTCTGGAGACGGCGCGGCGCCTGGTGGCGAGCGACCCGAAAACGCAATTTGTCCTGGCGCAGGCCTCGTCAATTGACGATAATCTGCTCCACACTCTGCTGCGGCACAGCCCGGTGCCGGTCACCGTGGCGAAGGATCAGGCGAGTGAAGTCATGGCGGCCTCAGATGTGCTCCTGGTCGCATCAGGAACCGCGACGCTCCAGGCCGCCGTCGTCGGTACGCCGATGGTCCTGGTCTACAAAACGACGCTGCCCACATATTGGGTCGCGCGTTGGTTGATTCGAGTGAAGTGGATCGGGTTGGTGAACCTTGTGGCGGGCCGGGCCATTGTCCCCGAGTTGATTCAGGACGAGGCGACCGCCGAACGGCTGTGGCAGGAAGCGCGGCGTCTCTTGACCGATCGGAAGGCCTATCAGGACATGAAAGACGGATTGCGCCAGGTTCGGGAATCGCTCGGTGAACCGGGCGCCTCACATCGTGCCGCTCAGGTGATACTCGAAGAATGTCGAGCCTAGACCGGTTCATACGACTGGTTCGATATCTCAAGCCCTACCGGGTTCGATTGGGTGCGGCCTTTGTGTGTTCGGCGCTGGTTGCCGCGCTGTCCGGAGCCTACGCCTGGCTGGTGAAACCGGTCCTCGATGAAATTTTTATCAACAAAAATGAAACGTTGCTGCTCGTCCTCCCGCTGGCGCTCTTTGCGGTGTCCGTGCTGAAGAGCGCGTTCAGCTACGGCCAAAACTACTTGATGAATTATGTGGGCAACCAGGTGATCACCGACATCCGGCAGGAACTGTTCGGGAAATTGGTGCGGTTGCCGGTGCAGTATCATGATGCCAATACGTCCGGCCGATTGGTGTCCCGCGTGATCAACGATGTCACCTTAATGGCCAACGCGATTGCCGGCGTGCTGAAGGACGTCTTTCAACAGGGTCTGACGTTCCTGGCGATGTTGGGCGTAATTTTCTATCAGAACTGGAAGCTGGGCGGCATGTCGATCATCGTGATTCCGCTTGCCGTCGTGACCATGATGCGGATGGGCAAACGGCTGCGCGCCCTCGGGAAAAGCGGTCAGGAGCAGATGGGAGACATGGCCTCGACGCTACAGGAAACCCTCTCCGGCATCCGCATGGTGAAGGCGTATGGTCGGGAAGAGGCCGAAGCCGAGCGATTCAAGGAGAGCAACAAGGCCTTCCTCAGCACCACGATGAAGGCGATCCAGGTGTCCTCGCTTGGGTTCCTCGCACATCGAAGTGATCGGGGTCGTCGGTGTGGCGGCGATCATCTGGTACGGCGGCTCCCTTGTGATCAACGGAGACATGACGCCGGGAGCGTTTTTTTCGTTCCTCGCGGCGATGTTCATGGTGTTTACGCCGCTCCGCCGGCTCTCCGGCTCGAACAATACCATTCAACAGGCGTTGGCGGCGGCCGAGCGGGTCTTCAGCGTGATCGATCTCGAAACCGAGCAGGAGACTGATCGCGGGCAGGTGGTGATGCCGCCGATTGCGCGGTCAGTCGTCTATCAAGACGTGACGTTTCTGTACGAAGGTCAGACGGTCCCCGCCTTGTCCGACGTCGATCTCGTGATTCAAGCCGGCGAAATGGTGGCGGTCGTCGGAAGCAGCGGAAGCGGAAAGACGACGCTGGCGAATCTTGCTCCCGCGATTCTATACGCCGACGGCGGGATCCGTGCTGATCGACGGAGTCGATATTCAATCCGTCACGCTGGCCTCGTTGCGGGCTCAAATCGGCATCGTGTCTCAGGAGGTGGTCCTGTTCGACGACACCGTGTTCAACAACATCGCCTTCGGACGGCAGCATGCGACGGAGGCGGACGTCGTGCAAGCGGCCAAACTGGCCTATGCGCACGAGTTCATCGAGCGACTGCCTCAGGGCTATGCCACGCATGGTCGGCGAAAAGGGCATCAAGTTGTCAGGCGGAGAGCGGCAACGGCTGGCGATCGCACGGGCGATTCTGCGCGATCCTCCCTTGCTCATTCTGGATGAAGCGACCTCGGCGCTTGATACCGAGTCCGAACGCGTCGTGCAGCTGGCGTTGAGCAATCTCATGGCCCACCGGACGACGCTGGTGATTGCGCATCGCTTGTCGACCGTTCAACGGGCCGACCGGATCGTCGTATTAGATCGCGGCACGATTGTCGAAACGGGAACCCATGACGAGCTCTTGCTGCGGGGCGGTCAATACAAGCGGCTCCATGCCCTCCAGTTCCAGGATATGCCGGATGGCTAACCAGTTCTTGAAACCGTGAACGCTGGTTGAAGCACTGTCCAGGCTGACGAGGCCGTGTCCCGTAGTCCGTCGCTCGGTTGATCGTCGATTATTCTTCTGTTCGATCGTCACGTCGATGTGGAACGTCTTCTACAATGGGCTGCTGCTGATCGCGTCGCCGGTGATCCTTGTCTTGCTCTTGGCCAAACCGCGTTGCCGGCGAGGATTACCGCAACGGTTCGGATTCACCACGCCGCGCATCTCGCCGGATCATAGACCGCTCATCTGGATGCATGCCGTCTCGCTGGGGGAAGTGGTGGCCATTACGCCGTTGGTCCGTGAACTCCACCGGCGGCATCCGGACCATCGCTTTGCGGTCTCCACGGCCACCGAAACCGGACGTGACGCCGTCGAGCAACGGCTGGCGGGCATTGCGGAACATCTGTATGCTCCGCTGGATTTTCCCTGGGCGGTCTCGCGCACCATCGACCGGCTGCGGCCGGCGCTGTACGTCTTCATCGAAACCGAGCTGTGGCCCAATCTTCTTGGGCAATTGGCCCGTCGGGGCGTTCCGGCCGTCATGGTCAATGGCAGACTGTCGACGAAGTCCTATGCCCGTCAACGACGGGCGCCCGTCCGGTGGCTGTATGAGAGCATGCTGCGCTCGCTTCGCTTGTGCCTGATGCAGTCCGATCGCGACGCGGAACGGATCATTGCACTCGGAGCGGACCCGCGGTCGGTGCATCGCACAGGCAACATCAAATTCGATCAACCCCTGCCGGCTGCCTCCGAGCGGAAGGTGTCGAGGATGGAGCTGGGGCTGGCCCCGGAGGCTCCGCTGCTGGTCGCCGGCAGCACGCATGCGGTCGAAGAAGAGATGCTGGTGGATGCGTATCACACACTGCTGGCGCGGCACCCGTCCGCGCAGTTGCTGGTTGCTCCACGCCACATCGAGCGGGCGGATGCGGTGGAAGCGATGGTGCGCGGCCGCGGCTTGACGGTGCGTCGGCGAAGCCGAATCCCTCAACCGGATGGGACTGGAGGGTCCAGACCACAGGTAATCATTCTCGATTCACGCGGAGAGTTGGCATCGGTGTATCGAGAAGCGACCGTCGCCTTCGTCGGTGGGACCCTTGTCCCCATCGGTGGTCACAATTTATTGGAGCCGGCCTTCTGGGCCAAACCGGTCCTCTTCGGCCCCTATACCGACCATTGTGTGGAGATCGCCAATCTCCTGGTGCAGGCAGACGGCGGACGTCGGGTGAGCACGGCCGAGGAACTGACTGCGCAGCTCGTACGGCTGTTTGACCATCGGGAAGAATGCGTCCGTATGGGGCAAGCGGCTCAGTCGATGGTGCAGCAGAACCAGGGAGCGCTTCAGGCGACGATCGATGCCATCGATCGTCAATTGGCCTCCGTCGACTCCAGCCGCTCCGCGTCATGTTCGCCCGGTTCGTTTCCGCTCATGGCAGGACGATAACGACACGGTGCTCACTCCAGGACAGAGACCGATGTGGTGGCTTTCCTGGGCGGCAGCGCCCTATGAGATGGCGACACGGCTGCGCGCCTATGGGTATGAGCGCGGGTGGTTCGCGCGAAGACATCTTCCGGTTCCTGTGATCAGCATCGGCAATCTCACCGTCGGAGGAACGGGAAAGACGCCGTTGGTGATTCAGATCACCGAGTGGTTGCTGGAGGCAGGGAGACGGGTGGCCGTACTCAGCCGCGGTTATCGGCGAACCAGCCGCGAGCCGCTGCTGCTAGTGTCGGACGGCGCGAGGATTGTCGCGACAGCGGAGGAAGCCGGGGACGAGCCCTTCCTGATCGCGCAGCGTTGCCCTCGGGCCGTCGTGGCGGTCGGGGTGGATCGATACCGGCTCGGTCGGCACGTCCTCGAGACATGTGGCGTCGACTGCATCGTCCTCGATGATGGCTTCCAGCACCTCGGTGTCCATCGGGACGTGAATCTCTTACTGGTCGATGCCACGGATGCCCAAGGATTGAAGCGGCTGTTGCCGGCCGGGCGATTGCGGGAGCCGATCACTGCTGCGAAACGTGCGACGGGCATGATCGTCACGAGAGCGGAAAAGCCGAATCATGTCGATGATATCCTGAAACGGCTGCGGTCCGCTGTTGATCCGTTGCCGATGACGGCGCAGGTGGTATTCCGGGCGGAGCAGTTGGTTTCGGTGGCGACAGGTAGTCATCGGTCCAGCGAGTGGTGTAAGGGAAAGAGAGCGCTCCTGGTGAGTGGCGTGGGACATGCGGCATCGTTTCGGAACACGGCGGAAGAGCTGGGCGTCAGGGTGATCGACGAGGTGGCGTATCCGGACCATTACACCTACAGTATGAACGACGTCGGAACGCTCAGGGAACGCGCTATCGAGCGCAAGGCAGAAATCGTGCTGACTACGGAAAAAGACGCGGCGAAGATACGACCGTATCTGGCGCCTGACGACGGCACCTGGTGGGCCGCGAGACTTCGCGTGGAGTGGCAGACGGGAGAATCCGCAATGCGCAAGATGATCCTGGACACGCGACCAACAACAGGTAGGTGAGTCGGTGGTTAAGGGACGAGTGCAGCAGATCCTAGTACGTGGACCGAATTGGCTCGGTGACGCGGTGATGTGCGAGCCGGCGCTGCGAGGTCTGCGGCGACTGTTTCCGCAGGCCTCGATCACGTTGCTGGTGAAGCCCTCGGTCGCGGGATTGTTTGAATCACACCCGGCCGTCGACCGGATCTTCCTCTATGACGACAAGGGTCGCCATGCAGGACTGGCGGGGAAATGGCGATTGGCCGGCGAGCTGCGGCAACAGGGCTTCGATTTGGCGGTGCTGTTCCAGAATGCGTTCGAAGCCGCGTTGCTGACCGCGCTCGCGGGCATCCGACGACGGTATGGATACGCCACGGACGGCAGGAGTCTTCTATTGTCGGAGCCGGTGGCGACGCACGATCGTCGTACGCCAATCCATCAGATCGAGTATTACTGGGACATGCTCAAGCCGCTGGGACTCACGGGACATCCAGGCCAGCCAGAATTGTTCGTCTCGCCCGACGAGGAGCAGTCGATGGCGGAACGGTTGAATCACACAGGCATCACGACAGCCGATGTCGTGATCGGTATCAATCCGGGCTCGACCTACGGTGGGGCCAAACGATGGCTGCCCGACCGCTTCGCCGACTCAACCGAACGGATGTGCCACACGCTCAGTGACGCGGGGCGGAGGCCGGCGGTGGTGGTGATCGGCGCCAAAGGGGAGGAGCCGTTGGGACGGGAGATCGCCTCGCATCTGACCGCGCCTTCTGCGGTGCTCTCTGGCGCGACCACGATCCGCGAGTTGATGGCGGTGATTAAACGTTGTGCCGTGCTCATCACCAATGACACGGGGCCGATGCACATTGCCTCGGCCCTGGGGGTACCGGTTGTGGGGATTTTCGGTCCGACGGATTGGCGAACGACGTCACCGTCCGGTGCCGAGCATGCGCTCCTCCGGCATCCTGTCGACTGTGCGCCCTGCATGCTGAGAGAATGTCCGATCGATCACCGTTGCATGACCGGCGTGACCGTCGATCAGGTATATCAGGCAGGACTGTCGATTCTGTCTCGTCGCTCGGGTCTCTCCTGTGGCAACAGACATGACACGGCGCAGAGAGAGACGGTAGACCGCACGCGCGTGCTTGACGGGCACACGATTTTCTTGGACCGTGACGGGACCCTCAACGAAGATCCCGGATACCTGAGGTCCGCCTCGGATTTGAAATTGCTCCCCGGGGTGGCCACGGCCCTGGCGCGCCTCAAGTCTGCCGGTGCCCGGTTGGTGGTGGTCACGAACCAATCCGGCGTCGGAAGAGGCTTCCTCACCCTCAAGGATCTGGAAGCCATCCATGCCCGGTTGGAGGGCCTGTTGGAACAGAGTGATGCGGCGCTCGATGCGATCTATTTTTGCCCACACCATCCCGACGACGGCTGCCGTTGCCGCAAACCGGCGACCGGCATGGTGGATCGTGCCGTGTCCGAATTGCAGGTGGATCTGCGGAAAGCCTATGTGGTTGGGGATCATGCCCGTGATATCCAACTGGCCAAGGCGGCGGGGGTGAAGTCGATTCTGGTCACGAGCGGTCAGGTAGACCAACAAGCGTTGACGATGTTACGGGCTGCCGGGGCCATTCCCGACATGGTCGCCCCGTCGATGACAGAGGCAGCCGATTGGATTCTCGCAGATGCCGCGGCACAAGCAGCACGGCTCAAGTCAGTCTCGGCGATCGAACGCTGACCAACTGGTCAGGGAGCGCATTGTCGGTCCATTTTGGTAGACCATGAATGTCCTCTTAGTCAGGCCAGACGGCATCGGCGATGAGATTTTGTGCCTGCCTGTCGCGACGGCGTTGCGTCAAGTGAAGCCGCAGGCCCGAGTCATATTCTTGTCCAGCCAGTACGCGGCCCCCGTGCTCGAACATCATCAGGACATAGATGAAATTTGGACCTTGTCGGGACGTGAGTCGCTACGAGACTTGGTTGGACTGTTTCAGCGAGGAGTGGATGCGGCGATTTTTCTCAAGCCGTTTCGCCGCCTGATGTTGGCTGCATGGCTGGCCCGAGTTCCTATCCGGGTCGCCACCGGCTATCGATGGTATAGTGTTCTGGCGAATCGCCGGATCTACGAGCATCGAAGCGATTTTTCAAAGCACGAGACTGCCTACAACGTCGGGATGTTGAAAGCCTTGGGGCTGGATCCACCTGCGCCCGTCCCTCCCAAGCTGGTGATCACCGAAGAGGAACGACGGACCGCTGAGAAGCGCTTGCGGGCGGTGCCTGTGCCGCGCGTGGTGCTCCATCCTGGCGGCTTCGCAGCCAGGCGATGGCGAACCGAGCAGTATTGGAAGCTCGCCGAAGCCCTACGAGGCTGCGGGTTCGGTATCGTGTTCACCGGTAGCGCTCCGGAAGAAGAGCATTTCTTTCGTTCGCTGTCAGTCAAGTCTCCGCTTCCGGAGGGAATCGTCAGCCTCATGGGCGCGACATTGCGGGAAACAATGGCGATCATTGCGGAAAGCAATGCGGTGGTGTCCGGCGCCACAGGACCCGCACACATCGCCGCAGCGTGTGGTGTGCCGAATATCAGCCTCTTTGATCCTCGTCGCAACAACCTTCCGGCGCGATGGCAGCCGTTAGGAACAGGTGTCGTCTTGCGCCCAGAAGTGCCGACTTGTGAGAAGTGTATCTATGAAGCCTGTCCCTATTGGGATTGCCTGGACCGGATCACCGTCGATACCGTCGTTCAGCACGTGAGGGAGGTGACATCGCGATCGTTCCCGCTGAGAGTCGTGCATGTGTAGAAGCCTCTTTCCTTCCCATCGGCGAAAACCACGAGTTGAGAGCCAGACCGTCCGCCGATCCGACCTCGATCTGAACGAACCGGCCGTCATCCTCGATGCGGCGAATCCTGCGATCGCGCATCGATACCGCCGCCTGCTCTCGTTGTATGCGGCTTCCAATACCGTGCTTAATCAAAACAAGATCTGGTCGTGGAAGGAATTCGGGTCCAAGCTGTGACCGGCAGCCCGCTCCCCATATCCGTGTACGTGATCGCCTATAACGACGAGCCGAACATGCGCGCCTGCCTGGCCTCGATTGCGGGGTGGGGCGCGGAACTGATCGTCGTGGACTCGCACAGCACCGACCGGACAGCGGCCATTGCGGCTGAGTTTACCGCCAAGGTGTATCAGGTGGATTTCGCGGGTTTCGGCGCGCTCCGTAACCAGGCCTTGACCTATTGCTCGCAGGAATGGATCTTTAGCCTCGATTCGGACGAACGGATGACCCCGGCCCTGCAGGAAGAAATCCGCCACGTGCTCGAACAGCCGACTGCGGCCGACGCCTATTTCGTCCCGCGCAAGAATTTTTTTCTCGGGCGCTGGATCAAGCATTGCGGCTGGTATCCCGATTACCGCCAGCCGCAGCTCTTTCGAAAGGGGAGGTTGCGCTATCGTCAGGAACTCGTGCACGAAAGCTTTGATTGTGACGGGCCGATCGGATACCTCTCGCAACCGGCACTGCAATATCCCTTCAGGGACATCGACCACTACATTGCCAAACAGGACCGATACACCGACCTGATGGCCAAGCGCATGGTCGAGGAGGCGCGCCGGTTCAGGGCCCATCAATTGGTGACGCACCCAATGGGGGCGTTTCTCAAGATGTACGGCTTGCGGCGCGGGTTTCTCGACGGGATGCCGGGGTTGATTCTTTCCGGCCTCTATGGCTATTACACCTTCATGAAGTACGCCAAATTCTGGGAACTGACGAAATGATGAGCCCAGTGAGTGACCGATCCATGACCATGCACCGGGGTGAAGTCGGATGACCGTCAGCGGGTTCACCTTCTGCCGCAACGCGGTGAAATACGATTACCCCTTGGTGGAGTCGATCAAGTCCGCGCTGCCCTTGTGCGACGAATTCATCGTGAACGTCGGCCGGTGCGAAGACGGGACACTCGAGCTCATTCAGTCGATTGGGGATCCGAGGATCAAGATTGTCGAATCGGTATGGGATGAATCGCTTGCGCAAAGACGGGTTGATTTATTCACAACAGACCAATATCGCGCTGAGCCACTGTAGGGGCGATTGGGCGTTCTACATCCAAGCCGATGAAGTCGTGCACGAGGACGATCTGCCGGTGCTCAGGCGGTCCATGGCCGAGCATGCTGGCAATCCGATAGTGAAAGGTCTCCTCTTCCGCTATCTGCACTTCATCGCCGATTACTGGTCGACGAATCCTTGGTTCTATCACAAGGCGGTCCGCATCATTCGAAACAACGGAGAAATGGAGTCATGTGGCGACGCGGTGGGATTTCATTTCAAGGCTACTCAACAATATTTGCAAAGCGGTCCAAAGGAGTGGCTCGCCTATTCCGGGGCAAGGATGTTTCATTACGGCTGGGTGAAGGATCCCAAGACCATGCTCGAGAAAAAACGGGAGCAGGCGTCCGTGTATCATGGTGCGAATCTCCCACCTGCAGCGGCCAAAGAGTTGACGGGTGACACCTTTCGATTCGAGGACTATGCGATCTTGAAGGACATTTAGGGGGCGCCATCCTGCCGTGATGCACGCGCGCCTTGCCAAGGCCCGGCGGTGGGGCACGAGGCGAAGCCGCTGGCTCAATTGGCGGTTTTATCGCGAAATCGCCCGGAGGGGGTTTCGCGGGTAACGACCATTCGACCCTCATGAAACGCTTGCCCTGGTGGAGAAGGCCCTATTTCGCGCGTCGCGTCTTGGAGATTGGTCCAGGACACAACCCCTTTGCCGGCGTGACGCACCTCTTGGAGCGGGATATTGCGGACGGACGTGAACGAGGCGGTAATGCCCTGCTAGTGCCGACGGCTGCCAAACTGATTGTCGGCGAAGCGACGGTCCTTCCCTTCGCCGCAGCCTCGTTCGATTTCGTCTACGCGTCGCACGTGCTCGAGCATGTGGAAAACCCGGCGGCGGCTTGCCGGGAACTCATGCGCGTCGGGAGGGCCGGCTATATTGAGACCCCTTCTCCTTTCCTTGAGCAGGGCCTCGCGCTCAGGGATGAGACCTCTCCGGAGCATTGGTTCCATCGGTGGTTCGTGTTTTCATCCTCTCCGGGACTGCTCGTATTTGAGCCGAAGTCGGTGGAAGAGGTGAGACGGTTTTGCTCTTGTCCGGACGGCCAGTTTCTCCGTGAATTCTACGAATCGCTGGATTTCAGGCAAGCCCAGCATTTCTTTCGACGGTCGTCGAAAACGACCGTGTTCTATTGGAAGACGTCGTTTCAGGTCGAGGCGCGCGATCACCAAGTGGACTGCCGGAAGGAGGGGAGGCCATGCCGCTTCCTCGGGATGCGGCGCGCGCTCATCGCCAATTGCAACGATCTGCTGCGCGCGGGTAGAGTTCGGCGTCTTCCTCAGCAGTTTCCCAAGTCCCGGGATGTCTTTCGAAAGTACGGACAATCCTCGTTGTTTGTCCGGTAGCGACCGCGCATGATCGTCGCCCTGCGCCTGTCGACAGAGGGAGCCCCTTGATGGGATTCGCCAGCACCATCCGCCGTTGGAAATTTCGCGTGAGGCGGAGGTTTAGTGAGCCGTCGGGACGACGCGTCTTGGACGTCGGGTCCGGCCATCGTCCGCATGACGACGCAACGCACCTGGTTGACCTCCTTCCTGAAGACGATGCCGAGCGAGGGAAACCCATCCAACAGCTCGGGCTTCCGTTGCTGCTCGCGACGGTCGAAGCCCTCCCGTTCAAGGACAAATCGTTTGACTACGTGTATGCCTCCCATGTGCTGGAGCATACGCAAGATCCGGCATCCGCCTGCAAGGAACTGATGCGCATCGCACGGGCCGGATATATCGAGACGCCCAGTCCGTTCTACGAGCAGGGGTACAACTACCCCCACCAGGAGCGTGGTTGGTCGTTCCACCGCTGGTTTGTCTATCTCGGAGAGGGCGATACGTTGACGTTCGAGCCCAAGACGGGCCGTTCCATCGATGACTTCTGCGAATGCCGCCACGGACAGTTCATCAAGCGCATTTACGGCACCATGAAGGATCTCAATCAGCTGCAGGGCGTACTGCCCCGGGAATGCAGCTACACCGTCCTCCATTGGAAGGACGAATTCAAATTTGCCGTCAAGCAAGAGGGGGAGCACTCGCGATGCTGAGCGTGATCGTCGCCGTGCACAATCAGATCGGCCACAATCAGCTCTTTTTGCAGGGCATCCGCAAGTACACGACCGGTCCCTATGAAGTCGTGGTCATCGATAATCATTCCACGGACGGCTCCGCGGAGTTTTTCGAATCGCAGGGGTGCCGTGTCATTCGGAATGCCGCGAACCTCTGTTATCCCGAGTCCATGAATCTCGGGACCCGCAATTCGACGGGAGACTATGTCTGTCATATCAACAACGATCTTTATGTCGGGCCGAACTGGAACGGGCGGCTGATCGAGGCAATGGAACGTTTCCGTCTGGATGCCATTACCCCGTTGGGGCTGGAAATGATGCCGACCCCGGCCTTGACGGATTGGATCCAAGCGCGCTGGGCCACGATCGGGCAGGGCCGACTCTCGTCGGGCAAAACCGCTGCACAACTTCATGACAAGATTCGGGCGATGTATGGCGACTGGGAAGCCTTCTGTAGTCATGTCTATCGAAGTTTCTCGGAGATCCTCTTCGACGGGCTCAACGGTTCCTGCGTCATGATCAGGCGATCCACGTTGGAGAAAATCGGATTTCTCGACGAACGTGTTCAAGCGGCGGATTGGGACCTCTACTACACGCTTCGGAAGCGTGAGGACGAACTCGGGGATGTCACACGCTGCAAGATTTTCGGAGGCAGCTTTGTGCATCACTTTATTCGAGCGACCGTCAAAGGCAAGCGGGAGCCATTTGCCTGTACACACCCCCGGCTCTCGATCCACGACAAATGGTCGCGAGAAGAGCAAGAACGGTTATGGTACAAGTCCAATTACTTTCGGCCGGTATCGGGAAGGCGTTCGTTTGCGGAGTTCATGCAGCGTCACGTCGGCAAACCGCTGGAAAAGTTGATGCGGGAATTCGAGCGCGCGCTGTCCTGGCGTTGGCTGTACGTGCGCCCTGAAAAGATTGTCGAACTGCACCGCCGTCAATTCCAGACGCTCGGAGCGGGTACGTGGCAGACAGGCGGGTCCCCGTCGTGAGCGCACGGGTGGAAACTTCTCTCGCCTGCGTGGTGATCACGAAGAACGAGGAGGCCAACATTCAGGACTGCCTCGCGTCGATCGCCTGGGCCCCCGAGCGGATCGTCGTGGATGCCGAGAGCAGCGATCGGACCGCCGACCTGGCACGTGCCGCCGGCGCGAAGGTCATCGTTCGGCCCTGGCCAGGCTTCGGCGCCCAAAAAAACTACGCCATGGACCAGGTTGGAGGCGAATGGGTCCTCATTGTGGATGCCGACGAGCGCATCCCTGCACCTCTTCAGACCGAAATCCTGTCTCGAATCGCCGCATGGAAGACGGGAGATCCGGTGGCCTATGAAATTCCCCGCAGGAACTATTTCTATGGAGCCTGGGTCCGTCATGCCGGCGTGTACCCCGACTACCAAATCCGTCTCGTCCGGCGCGGCCACGCCAGATACAACGATGTGCCAGTGCATGAAAACCTGATCGTCCAGGGCGCGATCGGAAAGCTCGCCCATCCGATGGACCATTTCACCGAGCCCCGGATTCGAGATCATTTCAAGAAGTTCGGCCTCTACACGACACTGGCGGCACAAGACAAAGGACGGACGGTTCGAGCCGTGCACGCCGGTGACCTTGTCGTCCGGCCGCTCATCGTGTTCGTGAAGAGTTATGTGCTGAAGCAGGGATTCCGCGATGGCGTCAGGGGACTCATCGTGTCGGTGTTTGCCGGCATGTATACCTTCGTCAAGTATGCCAAATTGTGGGACATGACAGCAGCGTCCCGCGTCGCTCAGGATTCCAGCTAGTGGCGAGACGGATTCTGTATATCCACGGCATCGGCGGAATCGGCGGGGCCGAGCGCGATTTGCTGGCGATGCTCCGTGCGCTTGATCGGGATAAGTGGGAACCCCATGTCGCCTGCCCTCCTGAAACGCCGCTGTCCGGCAGCCTGGCCAAACAAGGCACGGCGCTGCATCCCCTCGCCCTGGGGCCTTGGCGGAAATGGTATTCACCCTTTATCCGCTGGCGGGACGTCCGGAACGTGCGCGCGCTGGTCACGCAGCTGGCGCCGGCGCTCATCCATGTCAACGATATCTGGTGGGTGCCTCATACGATCGGTGCCGTGAACGCGACCCCCGGATCGAGAAGGCCGGTCGTGGTGCACGTGCGCCAGGAGATCGAGCCTGAGAAGGTGAAGCGATACTGTCTCGAGTCAGCCGATGGGGTGATCGCCATTTCCAGGCA
Organism: uncultured Nitrospiraceae bacterium; assembly: GCA_963824855.1. Lineage (GTDB taxonomy): Bacteria > Nitrospirota > Nitrospiria > Nitrospirales > Nitrospiraceae > Nitrospira_C. The sequence goes on along the minus strand of CAWGQP010000007.1, from coordinate 125,196 downwards.
AGTCGAGCAGGCTCTGATCACCGGAGGCGTGGCGCCGGAGTCCGTCCGGACCATCTATAGCGGCCTTCAACTACCGAAAGACGTGCCGGCGGCCGACCGGACGGCGGTGTGTCGTGCACTGGGCCTGTCGGTCGATGCGGTGTTGTTAGGGACAGTGGCTCATGTGTTTCCCCGCAAGGGTTACGACGTGATGCTTCGGGCGCTGCCCAGGATCATTCAAGAAGTTGCCGCGGTGCACTATGTGATCGTCGGTACCGGCGAAGATGCCTATGAGCAACAGCTGAAAATCTTGGCCGTGAAGCTTGGGATCGCAGACCACGTCCATTTCGTCGGCTTTCAGGATGACGTCACGCCGTTCCTGTCGGCGTTGTCGCTGTATGTTCATCCTGCGAGGATGGAAGGGTTCGGCATCGCGGTCGTTGAAGCGCTCGCAGCCGGAAAAGCGGTTGTCGCGACCAGGGTTGGCGGATTGCCTGAAGTGGTCGACCATGGGGACACTGGATTGCTCGTGCCTTCCGATCATCCCGACGAGCTGACCGCTGCAATCCTATTGTTGCTGCACGATGACGCCCGGAGGAAAGCTATGGGGGAACGCGGTGCTCAAGTGGCTCGTGAGCGGTTCAATGTGACGGCGTCGGTCTCGGCCGTGCAGCACCTGTATGCTCAGGTGCTGAATGCCGGTCGGGAGCGGGAATGAAGATCGGCCTTGACGCCAGTCCGTTGGTGGGTGATCGCGGCGGAATCGGCTGGCATACCTACTATTTATTGCGCGGCATGTTAGCGGCTCATCCCAGCGTCGAATTTGTCGCCTACATCAGACCAGGGTCGAATCCGCCTGAGGAAACCCGGCGATGGTCGGGAGCCGATCGTCTCAGATGGGTAACCGCCTCGAAGTGGTCCATGAGAAGCCGTGGGAGCACTGATCAGCTGGACCTGTATCACGGGACAAATTTCCGCATGCATACGGTCGGAAGGTATGGCGGCATCGTCACAATCCACGACCTCTGGCTCGAACGATATCCGGAATACTCCCCAAAATTGCTGGGGCAGAAACTGTCATCGTACAAGACGCAGCGGACCGCCCGGCGCGCACGAAAGGTCGTCACCGTCTCGAAGTTTTCCGCCCGGGAACTGATCGAACTATTCGGCTTGTCCGCCGAGCAGATTGTGGTGATTCCGAACGGGGTGTCCGAGGACTTTTCCCGCCGCGACGATGCCGGCGCGTTCATGGCGTTGAAGCAGCGGATCGGCCTCGCGTCCGACCGGTTCCTCCTGTTTGTCGGTGGCGCTGATCCCCGAAAAAACCACCGTCTCGTGCTCGAAGCGGCGTCTCTCATACGGCCGCGTCTCGAAGGCAGAACGCTCATCCTGGCAGGGTCACCCACGCATTCGTTTGGCTCCTACGAGGCGACGGCGAAGTCGTACGGGCTGATCGACCGGGTGCTGTGCCCCGGCCGTTTGTCGCAGAACGATTTACAATTGCTCTACTCCTACGCCGATCTGTTCCTGTTCCCGTCCCTCTACGAAGGATTCGGCATGCCGGTGCTGGAAGCCATGGCGTGTGGCGCGCCGGTCATCACCTCGAAGACGACCGCGCTGGGAGAAGTGGCCGGGGACGCGGCATTGCTCGTCGACCCGCACAATGCCCGTGAACTCGCAGACCGCATGATCGAAGTATTCGAGAGCGAGTCCTTGCGGGCCTCGCTCAAGGCGAAAGGGTTTGCTCGGGTCAAAGAGTACACTTGGGCGCACTCGGCCTTGCAAACCTATGACCTGTATGCCTCACTCTTACGGTAAACCGCAGGCATGACCCCTCGGAATATTCTCGCCATCAAGTTGCGCTATTTAGGGGATGTGCTCCTGGCGACACCGACGCTCCATGCCCTCAAATCGGCTTATCCGGAGGCGCACCTGACCGTGCTTGTAAACCGAGGCACGGAAGATATCCTGCGAGGAAACCCGCACGTGGACGAGATTCTTCCGTTGGACCGCGGCTCGATCTTGCAGCAGAGCCGCTTCATCTTGGAGATTCGACGCCGGCGGTTTGACACCGTCATAGATTTGACCGACGGCGATCGGGCCGCATTTCTCACATGGATCAGTGGCGCACGCGTTCGCATCGGCTTTAATGCCGAGCAGCGCTGGACCGGGCGCTGTTACACCACCGTCGTCACGGGCGGCGCCGGGGCGCATCGTATCGAGCGGGACCTGGCGGCTCTTGCCCCATTGGGCATTGAGGCCCGAGACCGCATTCCGCGGATCTGGTTGGGGCCGGAAGACGACGCACGTGTTGACCAACTGGCCGCCCAGCTGGGCATCGCAAGGGACCGCTCGTGGGTCGTGATCCAACCGGGCGCCCGATATTGGTTCAAGGCCTGGCCGCCGGAACGCTTTGCGGAGGTCGCCGACCGCTTGAACGACCGTTTCGGCTGCCAGATCCTTGTGGCTGGAAGCCCTCAGGAAACGGTGTTGACGCAGGCGGTGGTCGATCACGCGAAGAGCCGGCTGCTGAACATCGCCGGCCGTTCGGATGTGAGAACGCTGGCGGCGATGTTCAAGCGCTCCACGCTCTTTGTCGGTAACGACACCGGGGCCATGCACATCGCGGCGGCCGTGGGAACGCCGGTGGTCGGGCTGTTTGGCCCGTCGAATCCACTGGAATGGGGACCGCGCGGCGGACCAGCGGAGGTGATCTATAAGGGCCTTGATTGCAGGGTTTGCTTCCACCCCACGTGCCAGCGAGGAGAGCAAAACTGCATGAAGCTGATCACCGTCGATGAAGTCATGAATGCCGCGGCGCGCCAAATTCGGCAAGTGCAGAACATTTGGCATTGAAGCGAGGTGAATCCAATATTCCAATCAATATCAATGTTTTCGGCTCCCTACTTGGAGTACACGATCGGCAATATAGTTTGCAATGGCTCGATGACCATACTTGCCGATATGCGTATCGTCTCGCCACCACAAGAGTTTCCCTTCTGTGTTGTAAAGTCGCTTGGCTTCCGAAACCAGATAGGCCTTTGTGTCGTGACACCTGATGCTCGCCGTTTGGCAAACTTCAAGGACGGCCTGGGCAAACCCAGAAGCATGAGAATCCTCGGGCAGGGGATTCCTGGCTTCCAATAACCATCGATAGACTTCGCCCTTCGTTGGAAAAACAAGGACGGTTAGGTCGACCTGGCGTTCTGTCGTGAGCTCCCGCATAGCGGCAAGGGTCCGTTTCAGCTTTTCGAAGTTTGGGTGCTGCTCCACCTCCGGTCGTGACCGGTTGCCCCATAGCTCCTGGGGCTTAAAAAACAAAACGGATTGTCCGTCGGGCAAGGGGCGAACAATCACATCAGACGATTTCCCCTTGAATCTTATGCGTATGGCTTCCATCCATTGATTGAGCGGGGAGCGATTCCGATAGGTTTTGAACTTGACTCGCCAGGCAGCAATCCCGTGCTGCCATGGCAGATGTGAAACATCCCAAATTTCACCTCCTGCATCGTCCATATCATTGCCCGTAAAAAAGGTCCAAATCATGTGCGGTCGAGGTGTAACCTTCAATCTCGGCCATTCAATAGCAAAAGTAACGAACTGATCATAGGGTCCACCGGGATAGGATAGATTATAGGTGCGAAAGCCGTAATTGCTTTCCAACAAACGTGGAAATGTGTCCTCATCGGTCGTCCCGGTACCTGCGGAGAATGAGTCCCCCAGAATCAGCACGTTCGCCGGTTCTGACCGAGGGATGTTGCGAAAGCCAAATTCGTCCGTCCGGAACACGATGCGCCGGCGTTCTTGTAGCGCAGGGTCGCCTGTCATAGCAGCCAGATCACCAAAGCTTTCCATCTCGAGAATCTGGTCGTAATCCCATCGGGCTACAATGGGCAGTTCTGGATATCGGTGAGGTGAGAAATTCGTAGGGGTATAATGCAAGCGATGACCTAGGGTCGGGCGTAGGATGAGATCAAAAATTGTGAGCGATAAGCTGATGGCCGTAATAGATATGATGACGTTCGGCAAGTAGCGAGCTACTGAACCCTGCGCCACCAAAGAGAGACCGATCGGTATTACAAGGGCCGCTTCAATCCATCCTGTTTTAATGACCCCTTCGGCGTAAAGCGAACCTGTCGCAACCAATGCGAGGACTGCTAATCCGAAACGTAGCCGCAGATTCATGTCAGATAAATGCCCCTTGCCTGCCTAGCTGAGGAAGGTGTCTTTTCGACCATTTTTATCGCGTGATTCATTTACCGCGTAAGATTTTTTCGTGCGAGGGCAAGCCGCGTAAGACGCGTATGGAGTTTGTGCTCGCCTATTAATATCCGAATCTACATGCATCACGGCTAAGCGCGTCATTCTCCCCTGTGTAACTTTTTCTAGGTTCGCCCCGACTATGGATTATAAGGAATAGACTGATCCTGCGCAGATTCGTAAAATAAAGTTGGTAATGCGGCAATCCATGAACGGAAACAGGTGAACCTAGATGGAGTTAGTCTTCTGCGACCTCTGCCACTCAAACCAATCTGACGTGATGGTGAAACAGCGCGATCTGCTGCTGGAAGTCAGTAGAGACCTGTTTACCATTGTGAAATGCCGCAACTGCGGTCTGGTCTATTTAAATCCGCGTCCCTCGAAAGATCTTCTGGGGTCGTATTATCCGACTGACTATTACCCTCCGCTGCAAGCCAAGTCTAGGCCAAAATTTCAACAGGACGTGAAGCGATTGTCTTCGCGGCTCAAGCGCTGGGTGTTGGAAGACTATTATGGATATCCTTTGACTCGCCCTGACAGCCGTTGGCGAGTGCTGAGACAGATCCTATTATGGCCAAATAAGATCCTCCGCGAGTTGAGAGGCCGCCATCCGTTGCCCTGGAGAGGGGAGGGTAAGGTCTTGGATGTCGGATGCGGGGCCGGCGGGAACTTAAAAACCCTGCAAGACCAGGGATGGGAGCCTCACGGTATCGAGATCAGCGAGATTGCCTCCGCCCATGCCCGCGGGCTGACCAAGGGACAGATCCACACTGGCACCGTCGAGTCGGCACCGTTTCCTCCCGGCGCATTTGATCTCGTGCTCATGAGCCATTCACTTGAACATTTTCCCAGCCCCGTTGATGCCTTGCGGCGGATCCACCGGTTTCTCAAGGAGGACGGCCTTCTAGTCATCCATGTACCCAACGTCCACAGTCTCGAGTTCAAACTGTTCGGCCGCTGGTGGTTTCAGCTGGATCCTCCGAGACATTTCTACCATTTTGGAAAGCGGACGCTCTCGCGCCTTTTAAAGCTGGGTTTTCGGACATGTCCTGTTCGCACGGGGGTCAGTTCGGTGTTTTTGATGGCGAGCATGGATCGGGTATGGAAGCACCGTTTCGAGAGGAAATTGCCTTTCCGAAAGTTATCGATGGGTTTATTGCCAGCCCGTTATCCTTTGTCGCCGGCCGCGGGCTATGGTACCGATATGACGATGTATGCGACCAAAATAGATCAATGACCAGACGTCTCTCGGATGCAAGCCAAGGGACGATCGTCGACAATAGCAGGAATGTCGACTATTTGAGAGCCTTCCATGGAAAGAGTTGATGAGAGGAATTCGGGCGTGGCAGTCTGGTCGGGAATCGCGCTGGTTGCTCTCGCGGCCTCGTATTGTGTGATCACCGCCATTCATATTCACGCTTTTGTGTCTCAGGCCAAGCCTGCCACCAATATCGCGAGCCCTCCTCGGGTACAAAAATTCATTTGGATGGAGATGATGCTGGTCGGGACGGCCCTGTTGATGGGCAGGGTCGCGCTGTCCGCAGGCAAACCTGATTCACCGCAGCGTGAACTGCTCTCGAAAGCGAACCCAGCTGCTCATCTCATCTGGGCCTTGTGCGGCGCGTATATATTGCTCGTGTATTATCCGCTTCCTCCGGAAGGACACCATACAGACAAGGCGCTGCTCACATCCGGTCTTCTTCTCGTGTGGGCGCTTGTCGCTTTGCTCCGACCAACGATATTAAGTGGCCTCAAGACGAGTCGTATCGTCGCAACCGCGAAGGTCGTTCTGATCAACTTGTTGATCTTTATCGTCGTGTCAGAGGTGACGTTACGACTGGCGGATCCCTTTCTTGCCGGTCTAGGGCTTTTCGGAGGAAGACATACGCCGGCGCATCTCACGCCACATGCACCGGTCCTGGGTTCAATCGGAAGAACGAACAGCCAGGGGTTTCGAGACCGAGAGCGTGCTTTCGATCGGACGAACGTGGCTATACGCGTCCTGGCCTTGGGGGATTCGCAAACTTACGGTGCAGGGGTGACGTACGATGAAGCGTTTGCCACGCTGCTGGAAAAGCGACTGCAGGAGAAAGAGCCTCGCAGCGAAGTCATCAATTTGGGGGTGTCAGGGTGGGAACCGCCTCTGGAACTTCATTTACTCAAGATTTATGGACTTCAGTTCAAGCCAGACATGGTGCTTCTAACTTCTATATCGGAAACGACATCATTACACGTCGAGGAGTGACCTTGGAAAGACCGATACTTGTGGCTGGCCAGGTTACTATGTCCATACGACGGGGAACCCCATCCACGACGCCATCAGTCCAGATCGGTCGTTTCTTTATCATCACCTAAACTATCTGTTTAAAGTCGGCGGTGTGTATATAAGAAATTGGGGAAACCAGGCAGCGGAGGGACCTTGGGTCCCGATCCGCACAAGAAAGCAATATTTGGAGGAACTGGACGGGCGTACTGATATCTACCTGGTTCAACCGCCTCAGGAAATCCTCCTTCAATGGGAGAAAACGATTCAGGTGTTAACCGAATTTCGAGATCTCTTGCATGGGCAGGGCATTCAGATGCTGCTGCTCCTTTTACCGGACCACATGCAAGTTGACCAGAAGCTTCAGCAAGAGTTTTTGAGCGCACGGGCCCAAGATCCTCATCTCTTTGACTTCGAGCGACCTCACACGATGTTGAAAGAATGGGGTGCGAAGAATGGCGTGGCGACAGTTGATTTGCTGCCCAGGTTCCGGCAGGCCGCGCTTGAGCAGCCGTTGTTCTATGAGACAGATCTGCACATGAAGGCTGCCGGACATCGGTTGGTGTCAGAGACTGCATGGCCGTCGCTCGCTACTTTGATCGCTGCTCCTCTTAAGGTTGGTAATCCCATCCACTAATGCGATCACGCCCGTCTCTTTGATGAATTCCCCTTGACAGGTTTTAGCTGGTTTGTTCATATTGTGAACGCTTCGCCAGTTTGCCCGCATATTTCATGGATTTACAGGGCCAACGTGATCTCTTACTGCTAAGCGAGCTCGATCGCAACGGCGGGGCTACGCAACGCACGCTCGCGACCAAGCTCGGGGTCGCCCTTGGTTTGACAAACCTGTATCTGAAGCGCCTGGCGCGCAAAGGGTACATTAAGATTACGACCATTCAACGCAATCGGATCCGCTATCTCCTCACGCCACAGGGATTTGCTGAGAAATCCCGCCTCACGTATCAGTACATGCAATATTCGCTGTCCTACTACCGCGACATGCGGGGGCGGCTCAAAGACATGTTGTCCTCGCTCGAATGGACCAAAGGGCAGCGTGTCGCGATTTGCGGCACAGGAGAGCTTGCAGAATTGGCGTATTTGGCCCTGCGGGAGATGAACGTCGATTGCATTGGATTCGTCGACGGGAACACGCGTGACACGTTTCTTTCGCATCCGGTCTCTTCGCCGGACCAGATCACGGCGTGGCAATTGGATCGAGTCCTGATTGCCGATTTTGACCATGCGGCGGCTTACGAAGAACAGCTGGTGCAGTCCGGCATTCCTCGCGAGAAACTGCTGAGACTGGGTCTGCGACAGTAGAGTCGGGGAGTGACGGAACTCCCTCAAGGATCGGGAACCGGTAGGGCACTGTAAGTGAGAGGGCGAAGCTGTGTCTACAGAGTCGAGACCAGGCCAGATCACCGGTCTTCATTGGTATGCGCTGCGGACCCGGTCGCGGCATGAAAAGTTGGTGCGCGACCAGCTGGCGCAGCAAGGGATCGAACCGCTCCTGCCGACCGTGAAGCGTCTCAGTCAATGGAAGGATCGGAAGAAAGAGGTCGAGGTGCCACTGTTCTCTGGCTACTGCTTCGTCCGCTTCACTTCGGATCAGAAGCTGCCGGTCCTCAAGACCGTCGGCGTCGTCGATATTGTAGGCGGTGGGCAGCGTCCGGAACCAATTCCTGATGAGGAAATCACGGCGATCCAGACCCTGATCGCGAGCGTCCTTCCGTATGATCCGCATCCCTATCTTCAGGAGGGCATGAAGGTCGAAGTCATCAGGGGGCCGCTCCAAGGGCTTCAAGGGATTCTGCTTCGTAAAGAGAAGCGGCATCGCTTGATCCTCGGTGTGCGTCTGATCCAGCAGGCGGCCGCGGTGGAAATCGATACGGCAGACGTGGTGCCGATTCAGTAGCCGGACAGGACCTCGCTCGCGCGAGGCCTGGGGCCAAACACATGCAACGAGACCAGCTTCGTAAGCATGAAATTTCAGAACGATTCGACCGGTTGTCGCTTGAGCGGACACGCTGGCAGGAAAGAGCGCGCTATTACTATGAAGATCAGCTGCACTATCTCCGGTTTTTAGTGCCGGAAGGGCTGAACATTCTCGAGGTGGGCTGCGGATTGGGGGACCAGCTCGCCGGGTTGAAGCCAAAACGCGGCTTGGGGATTGATCTCAGCGCCGCAATGATCAAACAGGCGGTGGCGCGCCATCCAGACATCGAATTTCGAGCCATTGATGTGGATGAACTGGATGGCAGCGAAACCTTCGACGTCATTTTGCTGCTCGATGTGATCGGTCATCTGCTCGATGTCGAATCCACATTGAAAAAGCTTCGCCGCTTCTGCGAGCCGCATACGCGAGTGATCGTTGTCTATTACAACTTTCTGTGGGAGCCCCTGTTGCGTCTCGCCGAACGATTGGGGCTAAAGATGCCGCAACAACAACAAAACTGGCTTTCACCGGCCGATATTCGAAACCTCTTGCGTCTCGCCGATTATGAACTCGTGAAGGTCGAGAATCGGTTTCTGTTGCCGAAAAAAATCCCGCTCATCGCCCCGTTATTGAACCGATTTGCCGTCATTCTTCCCGGCATCAACCGGCTCTCTCTGGCACAGTATGTGGTCGCGAGGGTGCGGGGGCTGCAAGTCAGCCAGGCGTATTCTGTCAGCATCGTCATCCCTTGCCGTAATGAAATGGGAAATATTGAAGCGGCTGTTGTTCGGATTCCCGCGTTCGGAACTCATCAGGAAATTATCTTTGTCGATGGTCACTCCACCGATGGCACCGTCGAGGAAATACAACGCATCATCAAGACGTATCCCGACAAGGACATCAAGTTGTTCGTCCAGGATGGCAAAGGAAAAGGGGATGCGGTTCGAAAAGGATTTGCCGCGGCCACTGGAGACATCCTGATGATTCTTGATGCTGATCTCACGATGCCGCCAGAAGACCTTCCCAAGTTTTATGATGCGATCGCACATGGCAAAGGCGAGTTCATCAATGGCAGTCGCCTGGTCTACCCGATGGAGCAGAAGGCCATGCGGCTATTGAATTTGCTCGGAAACAAGTTTTTCAGCATGGCATTCAGCTGGCTTTTGGGTGAGCGGATCAAAGATACGCTGTGCGGAACGAAGGTCCTGTTCCGTAAAGATTACGAGCGAATTGCCGCCAATCGAGAGTATTTCGGAGATTTTGATCCATTCGGTGACTTTGACCTGCTCTTCGGCGCCTCGAAACTCAATCTGAAAATCCTCGAGGTGCCGATCCGATATCAGGAGCGTACGTATGGAACGACGAATATCAATCGGTTCCAGCACGGCTGGTTGCTGCTCAAGATGACCGTGTATGGGTTCTTTCGCCTGAAAGCCGTCTGATGTCTGAAGACGTGTTGCGACGCCATCACATCGTCTGGACACAAAAGCCTGTGCTGAGACGACTGTATGCTTCGTGGTATCAGGAGATTTGCCGCTGGCTTACGCCCGGACTGACAGTCGAAGTTGGAGGAGGCACAGGGAACTTGAAGGAGTTTTCTCCCCATGTGCTGTGCACAGACGTCGTGAAAATGCCTTGGCTTGATGTCGCTTGTCGATGCCCAGCATCTGCCGTTTCGCAGCAGGAGCGTCTCAAACATCGTGCTATTCGACGTACTGCACCACCTGGAAAATGTGCGGTACTTTTTTGATGAGGCCCTTCGCGTCCTCGTGCCAAGTGGTCGGATTGTGATCATGGACCCGTATGTGTCCGCTCTTTCCTGGCCCATCTATCGGTTCCTGCACCCGGAGCCCATGGATTTCAGGCGCGATCCGCTTGCGATCGTCGCCCCGTTCTCGCAGCGACAGCCGTTCGATGCCAATCAAGCCGTTGCCCGCATCGTGTTTGAGCGTTCCTATGAGCGCTTCCGTCACCTGTACCCGAATCTGGCAAAGATCGCCCACGAACGTCTGGCGTTTTTCGCCTATCCGCTCAGCGGCGGATTCGATCGTCCATCGCTTTTGCCCTTATGGTCCATCGACGCATTGCTGCGATTCGAGCAATGGTGCCGCCGGTTCGGCCGCCTGCTCGCGTTCCGACTGCTCGTGGTGCTGGAGAAAACGTCATGAACCTGACGCAAAGACCAGTGTGCCCATTAGCACAAGGTAGTTTCTCTATTGCTCGAAGCTATCATGAAGATTGAGAGCGAGGAAGGAAACGCGCGTCCGAACACAGGCAACGTATTGCCACGTCGTTTTCATGCCAGACCGTTGATATTGCAACTTCAGGTGTACGGGCTCGCCGGAATCACACTGTTGACTTTCTTCCCAAGGCTCTTTCGCTTTCAAGAACGTGTCTTCTTTCTGTTGTTCGTCGTGGCGATAGGTTTTGCTTGGGTGGAAAAAATCAAGCCGCATGTTCGAACCCGTCTGGACATACCGCTCATCGCATTCATGAGCTGGGTGTTGCTGACGATCCCCTTTGCGATCGATCCCGCATACAGTTTTTCGGAGTGGCGAAAGTTTGTTGCCTCCATACTCGTCTTTTATTGGGCAATGTTCGTGTTGCGCGTTCGCGCCGATGAAGAACCGACTCGTAAAATCTTGTTTGTGGTGGTGTTGGGCAGCTTAGCCTTGTCGATGTTCGCTCTCGAGGATTTTGTCTTGCGTGGAGGGAGTTGGAGAGATCGTCTGGTCCGGGCAGCCGCACCATCTTCAGATTACAATTGGTTAACCACCTATTTCGTGCTTGTCATTCCGATTCTCATTGGATGGCTATTGACCGAGTCGTCTCGTGCAACGCGAGCGGTGGGACTCTTCAGCCTCGCGACGTCGATGCTGGCACAAGTCGCTGCCTACACTCGAGCCGGGTGGGTCGCCCATTTCACCCAGGCACTAGGGTTGCTGTTCATTGTTCGCCGGCAGCAATTGATTGTATGGATCCTCATTGGCGTCGTACTGGCAGGAAGCCTGTTGATTACCCTATCGTTAATTGGGTTTCAGCAGGAGACCACCGATCCTTGGACATTCAGCGCACGTGTGAAAACATGGCGGCTTGGATTGCAGCAAGTAGTTGAACATCCAATCGTAGGCGCCGGTTTCGGCAACGACACGTTTTCGAAAGTCTATGCGGCTGAGATCGAAGCGGATAAAGACAAGGGGCCAGTAGAAAAAGTACTGCCAGCCTTACACAACACCTTTGCGATGGTCCTCATGGGAAGCGGGGTTCCTGCTTTTCTCTTGTTCGTCTGGATCATCGTTTGCGCCATTCAGGAGCTGCTTGCCGGCGTACGAGTATCTGATCTTCGACCGAGCGGACCCATGGTGTTCCGTATGGCCATTGCCTTGGCAGTCATCGGCTTTGTGGTCAGAAACCTTTTCGATTATATGTTTGCCGGAAGTCTCGCCTCCTTGTTTTGGATTTTGGTGGCCATTGGACTGTCCTTTAAAGCAGAACAATCGTTGGGGAGGAGAGGAATTGAAGCAAGTACTCATTAAGCAAGGGCAGGTGGTCATCGAAGAGGTGCCCGCTCCAAGTGTCGAGCCCGGTACCGTGCTCGTACGAGTGCGTAGTTCGTGCATTTCTATCGGGACGGAGCTCAGTGGCCTCAAGGCCAGCGGGGAGCCATTATGGAGAAAGGCGTTCCGTTACCCTGGCAAGGTCAAAAAAGCCATCGCGATGGTGTCGGAGCGAGGCCTCGCCCATACCATAAGCCATGCACAGGGGGCGCTCACCTCCGGGCAGCCTACCGGTTATTCAGCAGCAGGAGTTGTCATCGGCGTTGGAGCTGATGTCCATGACATCGCTATCGGAGACCACGTGGCCTGTGCAGGAGCGCAATGTGCCCACCATGCCGAGGTCATCAATGTTCCACGAAATTTGACGGTTCGCATTCCGGATGGACTCGACTTGGAGGCGGCCAGTACCGTGACGCTGGGAGCAATTGCATTACAAGGTGTCCGCCGAGCCGCTCCGACTCTTGGCGAGACTTTTGTCGTACTTGGATTAGGAATCCTTGGTCAGTTAACTTGCCAGATGTTGAGGTCAAACGGGTGTCGGGTTATCGGGACTGATTTATCCCATGATCGCATCGATCTTGGAAAGCGGTTGGGAATGGATGTGGGCGTCTATCCGGAGGAAGGAGCCAGTATTGAGCAGGTCATCCGCCTCACGGACGGGATTGGCGCGGACGGCGTGATCATCACGGCAGCAAGTCCTTCGGATGCCATTGTCTCGACGGCGTTTCAAATGTGCCGGAAAAAGGGACGCGTCGTACTCGTCGGCGATGTCGGGCTCAATTGAACCGAGCGGATTTCTATCAGAAGGAGCTGGACTTCTTGATTTCGAGTTCCTATGGTCCGGGCCGATATGATCGCCGGTATGAAGAGGAGGGCCTTGATTACCCTGTTGCCTTTGTCCGCTGGACGGAGAACCGCAACATGTCCGAGTACCTCCGCATGTTGAACGAACGGAAGGTCACTGTCGCTCCATTGATTGAGGCCACCTATCCGATCAACGAGGCTCCCATGGCGTATGAGCGGTTGAAGACCGACCAAAACAAGCCTCTGATGGTTCTCCTCACCTATCCTCAGGAAATGAAGGAACCTGCCCATTCCCGGATTGTCGTGAACGCGATTGCTCAATCAGCAGCGGGTAGTCGAATCCGCATGGCTATCATAGGTGCAGGCGGATTTGCGAAGGCGATGCACTTGCCGAACTTAAAGGCCTTGTCACACCTCTACAGCGTACATGCCATTATGAGTCGTTCTGGCCATAATGCCGTCGCCACCGCGAAGCAGTTCGGTGCGCAATACTCCACCACAGACTATGAAGCAGTGCTCAAGGACCCCGAAGTTCAGGCCGTCCTGATCTCGACGCGTCACGATCTTCATAGCAGGATGGTGCTTCAAGCCCTTCACGCCGGCAAGCATGTGTTGGTGGAAAAGCCACTCGCCTTGTCCAGGACTGAATTGGCCTCCATTCAGGATTTTTACGCGAAGGGGAATGGGATGGGACTTCCCATGCTCTTGACCGGGTTTAATCGCCGGTTCGCCCCTGCGGTCTCGCGCATTCGTGAGCTCATCGCCAATCGAAGCAATCCAATGATACTCAATTACCGCATGAATGCGGGTTATCTCGGGATGGATCATTGGGTGCATGGAAAAGAGGGCGGCGGGCGCAACATGGGCGAAGCGTGTCACATCTACGATCTCTTCACGGCGCTCACTAATAGTCAGGTTGAGAAAGTCCACAGTGAAACCATTCGCCCGGCGACAGGCCACTACCGCCGACAAGACAACTTTATCACGACCATCACATTTCAGGACGGCTCAGTCGCGACGTTAACTTACACGGCGCTGGGAACCTCCGATTACCCTAAAGAACGCTTGGAGATATTCGTCGACGGAAAAGTGCTGTTCTTGGACGATTACAAACGACTCACGATTGCCGGTGCCACGGCAAAGGGAGTCGAGTCGGCAATCGCGGATAAAGGGCAGAAGCATGAACTAGAATCGTTCGGCCGAGCCATCCGAGATGGAGGAGAATGGCCGATCCCTCTTTGGCAACAACTGCAAGCGACTGAAATCAGCTTTCAGGTGGAAGACCAAATCAGTCCGGGCTGGGAATAAAAAAGCCCTCACCGCTGCGCCCCTGCCACGATGACAATCCTACGACCCACTCGGGTTCAGATTGCGTTTGCCGCCATTGTCCTTGCTGGCTGGCGTTGGTTGTGGAAGGGGGCGCGCGATTTTTTTTGCGGTCAAAGAACAACTGCGAAATAAAATAGTCAGCATAGATCCGAGCGTCTTAAACTACTGAGGTGACCGATGTGGCGCATTCATGGAATTGGAGGCCTAAAGCTGGCTACTCGGCCACAATTGATCAGATCATCCAGGCTAAAAAACACAGTGGCAAGGTTCTCGGCGAGAAGCTACTCAAGCAGAGGGCTGCCGAGCTCAAAATTGAACCTAATGCTGTCGTGATGAGAATCAATGACGATGGCTTCAAGGGTCCCGACATTGATAAGACGCATTCACGCGTAAGAATTCTTCCCGTCGGGGACTCCTGCACATTTGGAACGATGTTTGACGACTATTCGTATCCTCGAGCGCTCGAGCGGGAGCTCGGCCGATTGGGGAAATGGTGGAGGATGTTAACGCCGGAGTCGAAGGATATGGCCCGGCCAATTTCCTCGGGCGCATCGAAAAATTAGGCGCTTGGTCCAGAGATAACGACCATCTATATTGGATGGAACGCGTTGTAGGCTGAGGGAGAGTTATGGAGCCGAATACTATCTAGAGCGTGCGGCTCTTTCGAAAAGCTTACGGTAAGGTCAGGGGGAAGATTTAGGCCGCACAGAGATGGCGTTGTAGGCGTCAGCAACCAAAACGTATCCAGCGTGGACTCTCCAGAGGTGTCGGCACTGGGCGGCTTTACGCCGCCCCTCATGACCGACCTTGAAACGATCGTGAAAGAGATGCGAGTCGCAGGAAGCGAAGTTGTGTTGCTCACGTTCAATTCTCTTTGTCATGGACGAGGAGCCCTCTTCCCAAGCACTGAAAGTCGGTCACCTCCCTACCTTCACTGACAACCCTATGTTCTCGCAAAAATAAGTGAGGAATATAACAAGAGGCTTCGCCGATTAGCCAAAAGTCAGGATCTATTGCTTGTTGACTTGGAGGAGTGGAGCCGCGAGTCTTTTAAACCACGTGACGAGTTTTTCTTCGATTATGTTCATCTATATGTAGGAGGCACAGACGTGTATTGGACAATATCTTTCCAGCAGTTCTTCCCAGGTGAAAGGCAACAGTAAAATGGCTCGCTGCGATGTGAGACAGAATGATGGTCTGTTATTTGATGATTCCACTGGAGTTTAATGAATGTGCGGCATAGTCGGCGCCTTGGTATTTGAGAGCGCTTCCTTTCGGGTCACCGGGCCTACATCAGCAGGATGCGCGATGTGATGGCGCATCGCGGCCCCGACGGCGCCGGCATGTGGGTCGCCGCCGATGGCCGCGTCGGCCTCGGCCATCGCCGCCTGTCGATCATCGATCTGTCGACGCGGCCACCCAGCCGATGGGCAACGAAGACGGCACGCTCTGGGTGTCTTCAACGGCGAGATCTACAACCACGCCGAGATCCGCGCCGAGCTGGAGAGCATCGGCGGCCATCGCTGGAAGACCGACCACTCCGACACCGAGGTCATCCTGCACGCGTTCGAGCAGTGGGGCATCGACTGCCTCACCAGTTCCGCGGCATGTTCGCGATCGCGCTCTGGGACGCGCAGACCCGCGAGCTCTGGCTCGTCCGCGACCGCATCGGCATCAAGCCGCTCTACTACAGCGTCCACCACGGCCGGCTCACGTTCGCGTCCGAGATCAAGGCGCTGCTCGAGGACCCCGAGCAGCCGCGCGCCGTCGACGAGGAGGCGCTCTTCCACTACCTGTCGTTCCTGACGACGCCGGCGCCGCAGACGCTGTTCGAGGGCATCGAAAGCTGCCGGGCGGCACGTGGCTGCGCGTCGACGCCGACGGCACGATCACCGAGCAGCGCTACTGGGACGTCTGGGATCACGCCGACGCCGCTCACCGGCGTGCCGCGACGACGAGATCGCCGAGCGCATTGCTCGACGAGCTGCGCACGGCGGTCCAGCTGCGGAAGGTCAGCGACGTGCCGGTCGGCGTCTTCCTCTCCGGCGGCATCGACTCGAGCACGAACGCCGCGCTGTTCTCCGAAGGCGAGGCCGGCCGGTCAAGACGTTCTCGATCGGCTACGAGGGCGAGTACGAGAGCTACCAGAACGAGCTCCACTACGCCCGCAGATGGCCGAGCGCGTCGGCGCCGAGCACCACGAGCGCCTGCTCACCATGGACGATCTGCTCGACTTCCTGCCGCGGATGGTCCAGCTCCAGGACGAGCCGATCGCCGATCCGGTCTGCGTGCCCGTCTACTACGTCTCGAAGCTCGCGCGCGACAACGGCGTCATCGTCGTGCCAGGTCGGCGAGGGCGCCGACGAGCTGTTCTGGGGCTACCCGGCGTGGAAGCGATGCTACCGCAACTCCAGCGCTGCGACGACCTGCCGGTGCCCCGCGTGCTCAAGCGCGCAGGCGTTGGCCGCTGCGACGCAGCTGGGCAAGGGTCGAGCGGACGCGAGGTTCGAGTGCCTGCGCCGCGGCGCGCGGCCAGCCGGTCTTCTGGGGCGGCGCCGAGGCGTTCACGCAGACGCAGAAGCAGCGCCTGCTCTCACCCGGCTGGCGCGACAATTCGACGGGCTCAACTCGTGGGACGCGATCGAGCCGATCCGGCAGCGCTTCGAGGAGCAAGGCGTGGGAGCGTCGCACTGAACTGGATGACCTACGTCGATCTCAACCTGCGGCTGCCCGAGCTGCTGCTGATGCGCGTCGACAAGATGAGCATGGGCGTGAGCCTCGAGGGCCGCGTGCCGTTCCTCGACCACAAGTTCGTCGAGCTGGCGCTCGAGCATCCCAGAGGACGTGAAGACGCAGAACGGCGAGCTGAAGCACATCCTCAAGAAGGCCGTCCGCGGCGTCATCCCGGACGAGCTCATCGACCGCCGAAGCAGGGCTTCGGCGTGCCGGTCTACGAGTGGTTCTTCGATCGCCTCGGCGACACGCCCGCAGCGAGCTCGAAGCGTTCTGTGCGCAGACCGACTTCCTCGACCGTGACGAGGTGATTCGCCTCGTCGACGAGCAGCGCGGGCCTGAGGTCTGGTACCTGCTCAACTTCGCGCTCTGGTGGAAGGAGTACGTGGCGTGAGGGAAAAAGCAGAGTCGGTGGAACAAGTGATTGTGCTTTCCTTCTGGCGTAGCTGCTCGGAATACGTTCGGAGCGTGGCAGAATCGGATTTTGTCCGTAACGTCGCCGGCACGCTTACGACCCGGGTCTTGCTGCTGGGGATCGGCTTTGTCACGAGCGTGCTCGTCGCACGAATTCTCGGGCCTGAGGGGCGAGGCGCTTATGCGGTCGCTGTAGCGATTGGCGCGATCGGTGTCCAACTGGGTAATCTCGGCCTGCATGCCTCGAACACATACACTGTTGCTAGGAAACCCGAGGTGCTCTCTACATTGATCATAAATTCTATCGTAGTAGGAATCGGACTTGGCGGAGTTTCGGCAGCTGTCACGGGACTCTTATTTTCCCTAAAGCCGAATTTGGCCCCCCTTGAGGGACTACTGCTATGGCTCAGCCTCTGCTGGATTCCCTTTGGTTTGTGCTACCTGTTTCTGCAGAATTTGCTGTTGGGCATTGACGAGGTCAAGGCGTACAACAAAGTTGAATTGGCAGCCAAGATCCTTTCGGTATGCCTAATAATTGGCGTCATCCTGTCCGAGGCTGTGACCGCGGAGGCAATTTTTGTTACTTCATTAATTACTTTGGGATTGAGTCTCATTTGGGCCTTTGCGATTCTGAACAAGCACAAGTTCCGTGTTACACGACCGTCATTCGCCTTAATGCGGGAGAATTTCGGCTATAGCCTCCGTGGATATGCGGCTGCGCTGTTCTCGTTCGTTGCGCTTCGCCTGGATTTGCTGCTGATCCAATATTTGCTAGGAGTGGAGCAAGCCGGCTATTACTCGGTTGCCGTAGCGCTGGCCGATGCGTTGTACATGTTGCCGGTGACTGTTGGAACCATCCTTTTTCCCAAACTCTCCGGAATGTCGGATGATCATCAACGATGGCGGTTCACGAGGAAGGTCGCAGGAATTGTCGGCTTGCTTATGGGAGGGATAGCGATTGTGGCGTCTTTCAGCGCGCGACCGCTTATTAACACTCTCTATGGCGTGGCATTCGATCCGGCAACCGCCGCCTTCGTCTGGCTCTTGCCAGGGATCGTTCTCTTGTCCGTGAGTACGCTCTTGATGAACTACCTGGCGTCAGTCGGGATGCCCCCAGTGGTGATGTACTCCTCAGGTACGGCGGCGTTAGCGAACGTCGGGTTAAACTTCAAATTGATCCCTTCGTTCGGCATCCAAGGTGCGTCAGTGAGCATGACAGTGTCCGCCGGTATTATGTTGGCGATTGCACTATGGTACATCCATAGGATACAGGCATCCACTCAGCAGTGAAGGTTGGGTTCACCCTAGTGGAGGGCTTATACGCGTGAATAACGGTTATCGCGACAAACTGTTTTCTAATTACTATCGTTCGCACGTTAGCCATTTGGACTCGGGTGACAGCCGGCCTAAGCTCGAGTGGTTTCGTAAGTACGTACGGTCCAACTATTTGCCATTTCTCGAGAGCTACCCACGGAGTGAAACAAAAATCCTCGAGATCGGATGCAATCAAGGATTCTTGATATCCGCTTTGACATCGCTCGGATTCCGGACGCTGAAGGGGATTGATTTATCCCCTGATGACATAGAAGTAGCAAGGCGGCTCGTGCCAGATGCTGAAGTATTATGCGTGGATGCCGAAAGCCATCTAGAGCGGCATATAGATGCCTATGATTGTATTATCCTCAAAGCCGTCTTAGAGCACATCAGTAAAGAGAAGGTTATTTCTTTCTTGGAGAGGATCAGAAACTCTCTTAAGCAGGACGGTATGGTAATCATAGACGTTCCAAACATGGATTGGCTTATGGCCCAGCATGAAAGATATATGGATTTTACTCACGAGGTAGGTTTTACGAGAGAAAGTCTCGCGCAGATTATGCGGAATGTGTTTAAAGAGGTAAAGATTGTGAAGGGTCAGGCTGTCGAAGAAAGCCCTAAACTGCAGATAGTCCGACCTGTGGTAGTAACGTGCATAAACTTTGTCTTTCGAATTTTGGGTGAGGGCCTTTCCGAGACTTGGTGGGATTGCCGGAGTATCATTGCAGTCTCAAGAAAGTGATCCTCCAGAAGTCTTTTCTTTATCATCTTTTCTCGTCGCTTGCGTCCACATGGTAGCGGTCCAGATTACCTTCCACTCACATAGATCTTCGATATG
The DNA here is from genome assembly GCA_963824855.1 of uncultured Nitrospiraceae bacterium. Lineage (GTDB taxonomy): Bacteria > Nitrospirota > Nitrospiria > Nitrospirales > Nitrospiraceae > Nitrospira_C. The sequence continues at coordinate 105,769 of CAWGQP010000007.1, read as the reverse complement.
AGTGAATCCGAAATCACGGTCTTAAGGGATCCCGGGGTCAAACTGCCAGCGGGGCTGTATCCGACCTGCCTGCCGTTCCAAGAGTTGCGGGAGCAGATCGTCAAGGGAAGTGCATGGAAGCACCTGTTCGCTTACCGGCTCGCAAGACTTTACACCCATCGTATCGACCTGCTGAGCAAACCGTTCACCACAGCCATTCTGTTGCGTCTCCTGAGCCATGGAGCCTGCCTATTTCAAGATGAAACGGGTCAGGAACTACGTGTCGACTCAAAAGTGATTGCCGGGCTGTTTGTTCAATGGGTGCGGGACGCGTTGAGAAAAAAGTCACTCCTTCGCGAAGTGGGTGACGAGGCCGAGTCTCTGATCCCGCGTGAGCCTCCACCCAAAAAACCTGTCGTGAGCACCGGCCCGCCGCTCTACCTGCGCACGGACCTTGTGTATGGATTGCAATCGGGAGGATCGGTCGGCCATATCGCTGGAGTATTGAATAATCTTGGCAAATTGACCGACAAGCCGATTTTCATCACCACAGATCGAATTCCAACCGTCGATGAGTCTGTCGAAATCCATGTACTTCGGCCCCTCGGCAGGTTCAGAGACTTCAGAGAGCTGCCGAGTATCGAGTTTAATCAGGGGCTTGATACCAGGGTGACCGAGGTCATGGGTTCCCGACGACCTGCATTTGTCTACCAGCGATATAGCCTCAATAATTACACGGCGCTGAAGCTGGCCCGCGCCTACGCCGTACCATTTGTCCTCGAATATAATGGTTCTGAGATTTGGGTGAACAGGCACTGGGGCAATGCATTAAAGTATGAGGCGCTCTCAGCGCGCATCGAGTGGTTGAATCTGGTGGCGGCAGATCTTGATCGTGGTCGTCAGTAAAGCGATGCAGGACGAGCTCGTCAGTCGCGGCACTCAACTCTCACAAGATCCTCGTTAATCCGAATGGTGTGAATCCGGATCGATACTCCCCGGCGGTTGACGGTGGCAGTGTGCGCCGCCGTTACAGGCTTGTCGGCAAAACCGTCCTTGGGTTTATCGGGACGTTTGGACGTTGGCATGGTGCGGAAGTCCTCGCTGAAGCGTTCGGTCTTCTGCTGAAAATCCATCCCCATCATGCAGATACCGTTCGCCTTCTGATGATCGGGGATGGAGTCATGATGCCGGAAATCAAACGTCGATTGGCCGACTCTGGCGCAGGGCCCGCGTCTATTCTGACCGGGCTCATTCCGCAGGAGCAGGGACCGGAACACCTCGCCGCCTGCGATATTCTGGTCTCGCCGCATGTGCCGAATCCGGACGGGACTCCCTTTTTTGGATCTCCCACGAAGCTGTTCGAGTATATGGCGATGGGGAAGGGCATCGTCGCATCGGATCTCGATCAGATCGGAGAAGTACTACGTCACGACGTGACGGCCCTATTGGTGAAGCCCGCTGACGTCAAGTCACTGTGCGAAGGACTGATCGTGCTCATCGAGGACAAATCGCGGAGAGAACGCCTGGGAGCAAATGCCAGAACGGATGTCGTTTCCCGTTTCACTTGGGAGGCGCACACCGGACGGATCATCGACAAGTTGACGGAGCTATGCCGGTCAGGCGGTTAATTAATCAAGCGCATCGAGTCTTGTCCCTGCCGCCTCGCGTGATTGTGCAGAAGGTCATCGGCCGCGTCAGGCGCCATTGCCATGACCGTGCCCGCAGACAGGGGGATTTCCGATACCCTACCTACTTGAAGGAGGAGCCCTTCCCCCTCCACCAGATGTTTCGCTACCTCGACGGGCTCTCAGGCGCTCCCTGGTCCTTCCCAACCTCTCGTCTCGCTTCGCTTCTCGAGAACTATTGCCGTCATCGTTTTGATTTATTGGGTTCCGGTTGGATGGTTGTCCGACACGGCATCGAATGCAAAGGAATGGAGGGCCATCGATACCATGTCGGTTCAGCGGTGGACCCGGATGCCGAAGGAAACTGGCTTAATGCCCATATCAATCCAGCGAACCTGAAAGAGTCGCGTCGTATTTGGCGAATGATCCATTCAGGGTACGAGCCAATTGACTGGCAACTGGATTTCAAATCCGGATTCCGGTGGTCAGAGAGCGACTGGTACAAGCAGATCCCATTTGTTCACACCGGACATAAGCCGGGTGTCGACATCAAAGTGCCGTGGGAACTCGCTCGCATGCAACACCTGCCCCTGCTGGCTTACGGGTTTGCCGTGGCGTCAAAGTCCACACAAGGTCTTGATACACCCGAGGTCTATGCGAACGAGTTTCGCAATCAGATTCTAGATTTTATCGCGAGCAATCCACCGCGATTTGGAGTGAACTGGGCTTGCACCATGGATGTCGCTATTCGTGCGGCGAACTGGTTGGTCAGCTATGATCTCTTCCATGCCTTCGGCGCACGGTTTGACGGGGACTTCGAACGCGAGCTTATGCGAAGCGTATATCAGCATGGTGAGCACATCATTTCCAATCTGGAATGGAACAATGAGTCCGTTGGCAATCACTACCTGGCCGACATTGCTGGCCTGCTTTTTGTTGCGGCGTACTTGCCTCGGTCTGCCGACACTGACCTCTGGCTGGCTTTTTCCGTTCAGGAACTCGTGAAAGAGGTGGGGCGCCAATTTTTACCTGATGGTACGAATTTCGAGGCGTCGACCAGTTATCATAGATTATGCGCAGAAATGGTGGTGTACGCGACCGCGTTAGTCTTAGGTCTCACATTCGGAGAAACGCAGTGCGCTGATCGCGTACGACCATACGATGCATCGCGCACAACCTCTATTACACCCTGCGCCGATACCGCTGTATGCAGGGTTGGGACAGCATGAATCCTCTCCATTTCCAGACTGGTACATTGAGCGGGTTGGTCTCATGGCACAGTTCACAAGACATACGACAAGACCAGACGGACATATTGTGCAGATCGGTGATTGCGACAACGGCCGTTTCTTGAAGCTTCATCCTTCCTACGTACCAAATGACCCTCAGCTTCCAGAGGATCAGTTGGATCATAGCCATCTCGCATCTGCCATCGGCGCCTTATTAGATGCCCCAACTGCCCAAAGTGGTGCCAAGTGTGAGCACGTGGACTCGTATGTTGTCCGACATCTTGTAAAAGAGTCTCGGTATGGCTCTGGTACGAGTCCAGCGCAGCCCCAACCCACGACAGTGGGAGACGCGTCAGGCGAGGTCGCCTCAACGCCAGGCGACCTTCGGGAAGGATTGCGCCTAGCAGCGTATCCGAGCTTCGGATTATTCATCTACAAATCACCACGAGTGTACTTTGCCATACGGTGTGGCCGCGGCGACATCAACCAAATCGGAAACCACGCGCATAATGACAATTTGTCCTTTGAATTGGCGCTCGATGGGAATTCGCTCATCACAGACCCCGGAACCTATGTGTACACTCCCTCGCCCGATATGAGAAATCGATTTAGATCCACGGTAATGCATAACACTCTGGTGATTGATGGGAGGGAGCAAAACGACTGGAGCGAGGGGCGAGAAGGGTTATTTTCCCTTCGAGACAGATCGAATCCCAGAGTGATTGCCTGTCAGTTGACTCATTTTGTAGGAGAACACTCCGGATTCGGCTCCCCGCACAGACGCGAGGTAAGGATCATGCAAAGTGGCATTCAAGCGCGCGACCACTGTGAAGTCGAAGGTATCAAAAAGGTTTTGTTCCATGTATCGCCATCTCTCAATGTCTCTGTTGCTCGGAATAGCACCAGTGTAGATCTGATCAACGATTCGCATACCTATAGGCTATCAAGCGCTGACGGTGAATGGTCAATAGCAGATTCGTATTATTCTCATGGATATGGCTCACTTACTCGAACACCTGTCATTACTCTGCAGACAGCGTCACACAGTGTCGAGTGGGCTATTGAAGTATGAGCAGCAAGCGGAAAACAGTGATTATGGCTGCCGCCAACCATTGGCACTCTCCTTTCCAAGTAGGAAGCCATCATCTTGCCCGCGGCTTTGTGAATGCCGGTTGGGATGTCGCTTTCGTCTCTGATCCGATTTCGCCCTGGCATCTCGGAGCGCGGAACTTTCAGCAGCTGTGGCAGCGCTATCGCCTGTATGCTCGTGGCGGAGAGCGGGACCTCGAGGGACGTCTATGGGCCTATGTTCCAGGGGCGCTCGTGACGCCTCATAATAAACCCATCTTAAGGAATCGTTGGGTATCTCGCCGATGGGCCAAGCTGGCCTGGCCCCCAATTGGTCGTGTGATGCGCGAGGCAGGATTTGCGGAGGCTGACCTCCTGTACTGCGACAGTGCCGTGCCATTCAGTTGGCTGCGGGATGTCCCGCATCGCAAGGCGATTTATCGGATCGCTGACCACTATTCGGCATTCGACAAATTCTCTCCGGCACTCGCTGAATCGGAACTCGATTTGGCACAGTGGGTCGACGTTGTCGTCTATGCCGCTCAAACGTTGGAAGAACATGTGAAGGCGATGCACCCAAGAAATATGGCGCATCTGCCCAACGGAGTGAACTTCGATCATTTCTTTCGCAAGCGAGATGAACAGCCATGCGGATATGACGCCATTCCGAAACCGATTGCGATATACATCGGCGCGATGGATGTTTGGTTTGATTGGGAGCTGATGAATTTTTCGGTGGCGCATCTGCCGGACGTCTCATTTGTTCTCGTCGGTCCGGACCACCGAGCACGGAAGATGTTGAAACCTGCCAAGAATCTTTTCATCCTCGGGTCGAGGCCCTATGACGAACTCCCAGGCTATCTGCAGCACGCAAACGTTGGGTTAATTCCCTTCGATGTCGTCAATCATCGGAATCTCGTGCGCAGCATTCATCCGCTCAAGTTGTATGAATATCTGGCCAGTGGATTGCCTGTCGTTGCGGTGGAGTGGGAAGAGCTGCAGAATCTCAAAAGTCCCGCGGCATTAACCAACAATCGTGAACACTTTCTTGCAGCGATTCGAGAGGCCATCTTGCGGCCGCCAGACCGGAGCACGCTTCAGAGTTACGCTGCGGGCAAGGACTGGAGCCGGATCGTCCAACGCATGATCGATCTGGTCGGTCTCTCTTAGAGCGCTCAGCGAAACGAGTTCCGTTTGGCGTGCTTTTCATCCTTTACCGATGTTGAACATCGTTGTCGTCAGCGATTTTGCTCACGTTGAAGGCGGCAACAGCGCCGTCGCGCTCTCAAGTGCGATTGGGCTTGCAGATGCCGGACATCGGGTCACCCTCCTGTCGGCAGTCCCTCCAGTCGATCCGGCGGTTCACAAGAGCGTGTTTCGTGTGGTGTGCACGGGCCAACATGCTATTGCCGACGATCCGCAGCGAACGCGCGCGCTCCTGCGAGGCCTCTGGAACAGGACAGCCCGTCGCGCCATGGAGGACGTTCTCGGCAATCTCGACCCTCAACAGACGGTGGTTCATGTCCACGGGTGGACTAAAGCGCTCTCATCAAGTGTCATTAGGGCGGCCTTGTCGCGGAAGTTCAAAGTCATTTGCACACTTCACGATTACTTCTCGGCTTGCCCCAACGGAAGCTTTTTCAATTACGCCACCAATACCATTTGCGAACTCCAGCCGCTTTCCGGTTCGTGCATCGCAAGCCAGTGTGATCGGCGACACTATGGTCATAAGTTATGGAGGGTGGCTCGGCAATTCGTGCAAAACCGCTTCGGTGGCCTCCCGAGAGAGCTTCGCCACTTCATTGTCGTGTCACCATTTAGCGAACGCATTCTCAAGCCGTTTTTATCTCCGGACTCACAAATTTATCATGTGCAAAATCCGATTCAGGCATCTTATCAAGATCCTGTAGGCGTCGAGGCGAATTCCGCGTTCGTAATGGTTGGAAGAATCGCGCAAGAGAAAGGTCCTCAGCTGTTCGCCGAGGCCGCAAGTCAGGTAGGCTGTGAAGCTGTATTCATAGGCGACGGAGACCAGCGTGCTGATGTGTTGCGCCGCTGTCCTACGGCCAAGATGTTGGGTTGGCTTTCGCGGGAGGAGGTCACCACACAGCTGAAACATGCAAGAGCCTTGGTATTTCCTTCCCTTTTATATGAAACGGAAGGGCTCGCTGTCTCTGAGGCAGCAGCGCTCGGCATTCCAGCGATCGTCTCCGACGCTTCAGCAGCCCGCGCCTCTGTGATAGATGGTGTCACTGGATCATGGTTCAAAGCTGGCGACAGCCGAGATCTGGCGAGGAAGATGGTGGCCATCCGCGAACCTCAGGGTGCGTCGGCCATGGGTCGTGCAGCCCATGACCAGTATTGGAAGCATCCCAGGACCCTTGACCGTCATATCAAGGAGCTTGAAGGCACCTATGAAAAGGTGCTTGCGTGCTGATCACTGACCAGATGGTCAGCATACTCATACCGACGTACAATGCTGGCTCTTCGTTTGGGACGTTGATCGATATATTGAACCGCCAACAGCTCCGTCTCTTCGAGGTCATTGTGGTCGACTCCTCTTCGACAGACGATACATTATCCATTGCGAAGTCTCATGGAGCGCGGACGCTCGTCATTCCGAAGCGGGAATTCGACCACGGCGGGACTCGTACCTATATGGGCAAGTTGGCGAAAGGTGATGTCCTGGTGTATCTGACTCAGGACGCGCTTCCCTTGAATGAAGTGGCAGTGTCTGCGCTCGTGTCGAAACTGCTTGAAGACGAACGGATTGGCGCGGCCTTTGGTCGCCAGATTCCTCATCGAGACGCCACCCCCTTTGCGCAACATTTGAGAGCGTTCAATTATCCATCTGTCTCGCATACTCGAGCTATTGAGGATTGTGACCAATATGGTATGAAAACATTTTTCTGCTCCAATTCGTTTGCCGCATACAAGCGAAAGGCACTAGAAAATGTCGGGTGGTTCAAGGCAGGCCTGTTGATGGGGGAGGACATGCACGCATGTGCCAAAATGCTGGTAAACGGATTCCGCATTGCGTACGTGGCCGATGCGGTCGTCTATCACTCTCACAACTATTCGATGCAGCAGGAATTCAAACGATATTTCGATCTCGGCGCTTTTTTTGACAAGGAACAGTGGATCCTTGAAAGATATGGGAGTGCAAGTTCAGAGGGTTTGCGATTCGTACGATCGGAGGTAGCCTTCCTCCGTAACAACGGCTTTACGCGCCTTGTTCTCGTAAGCCTGCTACGCAACGCCGCCAAATGGGGAGGGTACCAGTTAGGGCAGTTGTATCCGTATTTGCCAACCTGGATCGTGCGATGGGCGAGCATGCATTCGAAATAGCGCCTGTCGGTGCAGGCGCAGCTTCCGCCCGGTAAGCGAACTATTCTCATGCTTAAACGACACTCACAATTTTTGCAAAGCCTTCTCTTCCTGTTTGACCTTTCCGTGATCTGCGCGTGTTGGCTCCTGGCGTACTATCTTCGCTTTCTTGAGGGACTTGCGCCGATTGATAAGGGCACTCCGCCTTTTGAGATCTACCTCTGGCTGCTGATTCCGATTCTCGTGGTATGGGGAATATCATTTCGAGCCTTCAACTTGTACCGTCCCCGCCGCATGGGGTCTCACCTAGCGGAATTCTTGGACATTGCTAAAGCCAATACACTATCCGTTCTTGTCCTTGTCGCCTTCACCGCGTTTCACCGCCAATTTGAATACTCCCGGCTTGTGTTTCTTTATTTTTGGCTGCTCAATCTCGTTGCGCTTGGTTTCTCCCGCATGGCTTTCCGAGAAGGCCTGCGGTTCATGCGCAAGCAAGGGTTTAACCAGCGCCACTCTCTCGTGATCGGAGCAGGAAAACTTGGACAACGAGTGGCACGGCTAATCGCGATCCATAGCGAATTCGGAATCAATATCCAGGGCTTTCTGACGCGCCATCCGAATAAGTTAGGGCAAACATATGAAGGAATAAAGGTCAGTGGTCTCTATTCAGACATAGAGAAATATGCGCCAGCGCTTGACATTGTGTTTGTTTGTTTGCCTCCTGATGAGGAGCAAGGGTCGGAGAAGCTGTTTCAGTTTCTCGCCACGACCACTATAGAAGTGAAAGTCATTCCATCCATCTACGAATTCATCACCTTGCGTGCCGAGGCCGAGATGTTCGAGGGCCTGCCGGTCATCACCTTACAGGGCTCGCCTCTCTATGGATGGAACGTCGTCGTGAAGGCCGTAACGGATTTCGTCGGTGCGGCGGTGGCACTTACATTGACAGCCCCATTAATGCTCGTCATTGCGCTGGCTGTTAAGTTCACATCGCCAGGGCCTGTTTTTTATCGGCAGGAACGCATGGGCATAGACGGGAAACCCTTCATGATGCTCAAATTTCGAACCATGCACGTCGACCAACTCGGTGACACCGTCTTGCTCACTCCGAAGAATGATCCTCGGGTTACGAGCATTGGCCGCTTTCTCCGCAAGACGAGTTTGGATGAGTTGCCACAATTCTTCAATGTCATTACGGGAGAGATGAGTATTGTGGGGCCGCGCCCTGAACGTTCGTGGGTCGTGGAGGAAGTCAGGAAGCAGATTCCCCTTTACATGCTGAAGCATAAGATGAAAGCCGGCATTACCGGATGGGCGCAGGTCAATGGGTGGAGAGGAGATACGTCGCTCGATAAACGGGTTGAGTATGACTTGTATTATATCGAGCATTGGTCAGTGTGGTTTGACATAAAAATCATGTGTCTCACTCTGTGGAGAGGATTCATTCATAAACATGCGTATTAACTGCCACAAATCCGGCATTTCTCCTCCGCGTGAGAAACTACTTCATCGAATGAGAAAGAGTTTTCTCGATTCCTGTTTTGACGGAGCACTTGGATGAAACGCAAAGGCATCATCCTCGCTGGCGGTTCCGGCACTCGTCTTCATCCGGCAACGCTGGCGATCAGTAAGCAGTTATTGCCAGTCTTCGACAAACCCATGGTCTATTATCCTCTCAGCACACTGATGCTGGCAGGAATACGAGAGATCCTGATTATTTCGACGCCGCAAGACACGCCGCGTTTTCAGCAGCTTCTTGGAAGTGGAGAGCAATGGGGAGTGAGCCTGCAATATGCGGTTCAGCAATCGCCCGATGGACTGGCGCAAGCGTTCATCATTGGCGCATCCTTTATCGGTAACGATCTGTCTGCTCTCGTGTTGGGCGACAACATCTTTTATGGTCATGATTTCCATCATCTGCTGCGCAATGCGATGGATCGGACGCAAGGCGCCAGTGTCTTCGCCTACCACGTTCACGACCCCGAGCGATATGGGGTGGCTGAGTTCGATGCGAGCGGGAAAGTGCTGTCCATAGAAGAAAAGCCTGGTCAGCCAAAATCCAACTATGCGGTCACCGGTCTGTATTTCTACGACCAACAGGTCGTGGATTTAGTCAGGACCCTGAAACCTTCAGCGCGCGGGGAACTGGAAATCACCGACCTCAATCGTTTGTATTTGGAACGAGGCATGCTGAAGGTTGAAATCATGGGGCGTGGGTATGCCTGGCTGGATACCGGCACCCACGAAACGCTGCTCGAGGCGGGCCAATTCATTGCCACCCTGGAAAATCGTCAAGGACTTAAGGTGGCTTGTCCAGAGGAGATTGCCTATCGGAAGCAATGGATAGACGCCGCCCAACTTGAACGACTTGCACAGCCTTTGACGAAAAACGGTTATGGGCAGTACCTTCTGCGCGTGCTCAAGGAACGTGTGTTCTGATGAGGCGTCACCACTCGTAATCTCGACGGTAGCAGATCCTGCCATCTTCGACCGCTTGGCCGTTGCCGTATTATACTAATGCAGCGCTTCTCTGCTTCTCCCATCGAAATGGCCATGAGTATTTGGCGCAACCGCTCGCTCACTTTTCAAATGACTAAACGGGAAGTCCTGGGACGGTATCGTGGATCGTTATTGGGATTGGGATGGTCCTTGTTTCATCCCCTGGTGATGTTGACGATCTACACGTTTGTGTTTTCTGTCGTGTTTCGAGCACGATGGCCCGGCATGGCAGAAGGCAGCATGACCGATTTTGCCCTGGCACTGTTTGTCGGGATGATTTTACACGGCATCTTTGCCGAGTGCGTGAATCGTGCACCAAGCCTCATCCTGTCGAACGTGAACTATGTCAAGAGGGTGGTGTTTCCATTGGAAATTTTGCCGTGGGTCGCGATGGGGTCTGCTGTCTTTCATGCCGCCATTAGTCTCGCAGTGCTGGTCGTTGTTTTACTGCTGACGCATGGAGCCGTCCCATGGACGATAGTCCTCTTCCCGCTCGTCTTACTCCCCTTCATATGCGCGACAATCGGGACGGCGTGGTTTCTCTCGTCTCTCGGAGTCTACATCCGAGACATTGCCCAGATAACCGGCATCGTGACGACGATTTTGTTGTTTGTCTCTCCCGTATTCTTTCCTCTTTCTGCGGTGCCAACGGAGTTTCAAGCATGGATGAAATTGAACCCACTGACGTTCGTGATCGAATCCGGGCGTAGTGTCCTCATTTTCGGACTAGGTTTCGATTGGCTGGGATGGGTATGCTATCTCGTCGCCAGCCTCGGCATTGCATGGGGCGGATTCTGGTGGTTTCAGAAAACGCGAAAAGGATTCGCCGATGTCATCTGAAGGGAAGAATCTGGTAACACATGAGGGGCTTCCACATGGAACTGCCCCTCCGAGCGCTGATGATGTCGCCATTCATGTGAGCGGCGTTAGCAAGTGTTATCAACTTTATGACCAGCCGCAGGATCGACTCAGGCAGTCAATCTATCCGCGCCTACAACGGATACTGGGAAGGGAACCCAGAAGCTATGCCCGTGAATTTTGGGCACTCAGAGATATTTCTTTCAGTGTAGAAAGAGGAGAAACCGTCGGAATCATTGGGCGCAATGGATCAGGAAAATCAACATTGTTACAAGTCTTGTGTGGGACGTTAGCGCCTACAATGGGGGCGGTGGAAACTCATGGTCGTGTCGCTGCGTTGCTTGAGCTGGGTGCAGGATTTAACCCGGACTTCACGGGACGAGAGAACGTGTACATGAATGCAACCATCCTCGGTTTAAACCGGCAAGACATCGACATGAAGTTTGATGACATCGCCGCCTTTGCCGACATTGGAGAATTTATCGATCAGCCGGTGAAGACCTATTCTAGCGGGATGTATGTGCGTCTCGCGTTCGCGGTGAGTGCGAATGTGGATGCGGATATCTTAATCATCGATGAAGCGTTGGCGGTCGGTGATGCACGATTTCAGGCCAAGTGCATGAAGCGGATCAAGATCCTACAGGAAAGCGGATGCTCCATCCTGTTCGTGAGCCATGACGTCGGCTCGGTCCGAACTTTGTGTGAACGCGCGATTTGGTTGGAGGGTGGCCGCATCCGGATGGCCGGTGATGTGTTTCCGGTCACCGGCCACTATATGGAATATCTCTTCGACGACTGCAGGCCCTCCGACGTGGCAGGTGCGAACGAAGTTTCCAACTCTTCTTCGGTTTCCTCAAAGGATGATCTCGACCACAACCCCATCACCCACTGGGGCTCGCACATCGGCTGCATAAAACAAGCTGGAATTTATGGCTTAGAGGATAGACGAAAGGATGCTATCCGTTGGAACGAGGAGATCGAGGTGCGTATCATTTTCACGCCGCCGCTAGGTGTGGATCGCGCCAATCTCAGTGCGGCTTTTTCTATCAAAGACTTAAACGGTACCGATCTCATTGTGTTTACCACATACGATCGCCAGCAGATTCAGTTTGACTTCCATGCCACCGCTTTTCGCGTCAGCTGTCGCTTTCGCAACCCCTTGGTCACAGGCAGGTATCTCTTGGTGGCTGCGATCGAAGACCGATCTTCAGCAGCGATTCATTATTATGAGTATTTAGAAGGCGCCCATTATTTTGTTTCTGTGGCCGATACACACCTCTTCGGTATCTTTCATCCAGAAATTACTCAGGAAGTCGCCGCTTTGTAATGGAAAACGATAACCTAAATAGCAAAGAATATTGGGATCATCGCTTCGAAACAGATTGGGAAGCCATGCATGGACGAGAACAGTCTCGATTTTTTGCGCGGCTTGCTTTGGAACATTTACCTTCTTGGTTCTTTACGCTCGCCAGGGCGCACGGATTCACTTTCTGCGACTGGGGCTGTGCTGAGGGTGACGGCACTGACGTGCTTGCCGGGTATTTCGGTCGTAACCGAGTCTGTGGCATCGATTTTTCTGAAAAGGCGGTAGAGAAAGCGCGTAGCCTATATCACGACATCCAGTTTCTAGCTGAGGACTGGCTTACGGAAGATCCGGCCGGGAAACCTTATGATGTGGTGTTCTCCTCGAACACGCTGGAACACTTCAATCGGCCCTACGAGGTTCTCCACCGCTTGCTTGGGCGCGCAGAAAAATGTGTCGTCTTGTTGCTTCCTTTCCGGGAATTTGACCGCCAGCCGGAGCATGATCACACCTTCGTTGCCGAGAACATACCTTATGTCCTGGGTAGCGATTTCCTGCTTGCGCACGCACAAGTGATTGACTCAAATGTAATAGTACCTACGTACTGGGGAGGGCATCAGATATTGCTGATTTATGCGCACAGCGCATTTCTACGTGAAGCCGGATTTATGCTCTCGCAGGTAAGAGTCCAGGATGAGCAAGAGATCAAGAATCAAAAGCGAATCCTGGAGCTTGAGGACTCTCTTGGCCAGCGTGACGAGCAAGTCACCTGTTTGATTCAGTCTCTGGCCGAGCGCGACGGGCAAATCAGCAATCTGACCAAGGCTATGACGGAGCGCGACGAGCAGATTATGCTACTCAATCAAAAAGTAAAACTTTTTGAAGAAAGCCTATCATGGCGGAGCACAAAGCCTTTGCGCGACGCTCGTCAGGCAGTCGCATTTCTGAAAAGAAAAGTAACGAATGCCATTCTCAGTGTCCGAGGGGAATCATGCCATTACCGACGAACGTGGCCAAAAGAAACGTCAGCGGTACTACCAGAAACAGTTGAATAAGATCCTCAAGGAACACAAAGGCAAGCCTTTGATCCTGTTTTGCCCTGTCGTCGATTGGAATACGCCGCTTTTCCAGCGGCCACAGCATATCGCCAACGGGCTTGCAGACATGGGATTCTTGTTTTTCTACTGCACGACTAATGCTTTTGATTCGGTAGATGGTTTTGAGCAAGTCCATGAAGGGTGCTATGTCACGAATCAATTTGAGCTTGTCGACCAACTGGCGACACGAAAGATCATCCACGCCTATGCTGCAGATCCCAAATGTACTTGGGAATATATTCAAAAGCACAAGAGCGCAGGCGATGTCGTATTGTATGAATACATTGATGAAATCCATGCAGACATTGTGGGTTCGGAGGCGGCTGAGACTGTTTTAGATCGGCATTTGAAGGTATTGAAAACGGAGGACATTATTTGTGTCACGAGTGCCGAGAAGCTATATAGGGACGTTGCGCGCTTCCGGACAAAGAATTTGGAACTGATTACGAATGGGGTGGAAATTGAGCATTTCTCAGTAAGTCGCGATCGAGCCGACATTCCACAGGAGATCAAGGGGATCGTAGAAAAGAACAAGACCATCGTTGGGTATTTCGGTGCGCTCGCCAAATGGTTTGATTATGAGTTGGTAATCAGCCTGGCCAGATCGCACCCTGAATATGAAATTATGCTGATTGGGTGGAATTATGATCAATCGCTTAACCAGTACTCGATTTCTGACTACCACAATATTACCGTGATCGGACCGGTCGATTACAAAGTACTGCCTCGTTATGCATGCTGGTTCGATGTTTCTACAATCCCGTTTCTTGTCAATGAGGTCACTGAATCTACCTCGCCAATTAAACTCTTCGAGTATATGGCCCTGGGCCATCCCATCGTGACAACCGATATGCCAGAATGTCGCAAGTATCGTTCTGTACTTATCGGAAGGAATCACGACGAATTTATTTCTCGGGTAGAGGAGGCGGTGAACAAAAGCAAGGATGCGAACTATCTCTCAATCCTTAGAAGCGAAGCCGAAGAAAACACTTGGCGGTCAAAGGCAAAAAGTATCGCTGATGCGCTCAAAGATAACATGGTCAGTAACCCACATTGGACCAAGACCATTTCATATGAGGATCCATTATTAGATGCTGTACAAACAGAAATAGTTTCTTGTTATCGCGCTGATAAGCCGAACGTAATGGGATACTACGAACGAGTTTACGGGAAGGAGGAGCAGTTGTATTGGTTCCCCGTTCTCGATTGGATTCGGGGCCTCACTTCGTTAAAGCGCGTGGCGGATATTGGAGCTGCTTATGGCACATTATTGCTCTATGCGATCAAGTGTCATTGTCCTGAGCATTCATTGGCAATCGACGCTATAGGCATCATGTCGCCACATCTTATCGAGCGATACAACATTACCTACTTGAATCGGGACATCGAGCGATCGGCTGTTGAAGGTATTGGAACATACGATTTGCTCATATTTACCGAAACGCTTGAGCATTTGAATTTCCACCCAGTTCAGACACTTTCAAAGTTGAAGCAAATGTTGTCGTCCAATGGGAAGATCATCCTTACGACGCCCGATGCACTGGAATGGGGACGAGTGACAACATATTACCCATCCTTAGATGCGATACCACGTTACACGGGGCAGATGGTTGAGTGGATTGACGGTCATGTCTGGCAGTACACGCGCGAAGAAGTGGAGATGGTGATTCGAGTTGCAGGTTTGGAAGTCGCTAGATTTGCTTATGCTCGTGGAGTAAGTGGTAGACATCTGTGTTTTCTTCTGCGCCATTCCTCCTCTTTGAGTTAGAGCCATCATTAAGGGTATCGCAAGTTCCCTTCCCTGATATCTGTTTCCAATCAAAGGCGAGTGTTCGGGGTGCTCTTCAGCTGAATTTAAGTGCGTTGATGAGGATGTGAAGTGAGTTTTTTAAGGCGTTGTGCGCTGGCTTGCTCGTTGCTGGCGAAGAACGCCTGTTTTCAAAAGCCAAAATCCGCTGCTTACAGTCTAGCTCGACTGGTATTCTTGCGCTTGCCACCCAATACCCGTGAGGCTGTTCGGCGCCAGCGGCGCAAATTCTATCGCTGGATGAAAGGGCTTCCTCCCCTCAGCACGACTGACCTGAATTGGAAAGCATTCTATGAACAGGTGCTAAGTCGGCGCCATCAATACAAAGGAATTTTTGTTCAGGAGCCGACTATAGAGTGGAATGCACCGCTGTATCAGCGTCCTCAACACATGTCGGCAGCGCTTGGGCGTTGCGGGTACCTAGTCATTTACAAGACCTATAACTTGTGTGGTGATGACGTTGATGGATACAGAGAAATTTCTCAAAACGTCTGGCTTACAAACCAGCAAGAAGTAAACGATATCGAAGGCGTTGTTCGCTCTTTTTATTCTACGGCTTATGCGAATTGGCCGGATTTGATGCTGAAAAACAGGAAAAAAGGCATCCTTGTTTACGAATACATCGACCATGTCGATCCTCTGATAAGCGGAAGCGATGACAGTATCCGGCGTCTTCAAGAGATGAAGGACTTTTCTTTCGGAGGCGGGGTCGATTATATCGTCGTCTCTGCACGCAAACTTGAACAAGAAGCGGTTGAAGCGGTTGGCAGAGAGAAAGTCATTCTAATACCCAATGGTGTGGATACTCGGCATTACCGCGATTCGATTCATCAACGAACTCCCTTGCCACACAATTTGATGTCATTTAGGAACAAGTACTCAAACATCGTTGGCTATTTCGGGGCGATTGCCCCGTGGTTGTGGTACAAGGCGATCTCTGAATTGGTTCAGTCTCGTCCGGATCTTGGTTTCTGCTTCATTGGCCCTGAATACTACGAGGGCTGCATTAATCAACTCCCACAGTCTGAGAATGCTCTGTATCTTGGGACAGTCAATTACAAGACTCTGCCATCCTTTGCGCGGCAGTTTGATGTCTGCTGGATACCGTTTGTTCCAGGTGAAATTGCACGCACAACTTCGCCGCTCAAACTGTTCGAGTACTTTGCCCTCGAAAAGCCCGTGGTGGCGACGTCGGAGATGTTGGAGTGCGTGGCCTTCAAGGAAGTATTTAGAGGCGATTCAGCAAAGGCATTAAGCCTCGCCATTGACGAGGCAATAAAGGTCAAATCGAGCCTTGAGTTCAAGATGAGACTAGCTCAATTAGCGGACACCAACGACTGGGATGAACGAGCGCGCGTTATGGAGCGGGTATTTGCCGATGGCCAAAGAACCAGTGCATGAACATAGACAGTTTCTTTTCTGTCGAAATTCATGAGTTAGGGCAATGAAGGATCAATGAAGACCATTCTTTGTGTGGTGGGGACCCGTCCGGAAGCCATCAAAATGGCTCCGGTGATTTTGGCTTGCCGCAGGCAGCCATGGGCAAGTGTGCGAGTATTGGCGACTGCTCAACATCGTGAGATGCTCGACCAAGTATTTGACCTCTTCGAGATTGCACCTGATATTGACTTGAACATCATGCAAGAGAATCAGACCTTGCCAGAACTTACGGCTCGTCTGATGACTGCTCTTGATCAGGCGTTTGCGAGCGAGAATCCCGATGCAGTGCTCGCACAGGGAGATACCTCCACAGTTATGGTCGCGGCACTGGCTTCATTTTATCGGCGCATTCCATTTGGTCATGTTGAGGCCGGTCTTCGGACCGGGAATTTGGCCTACCCATTTCCAGAGGAGATGAATCGTGTGGTGGCTGGGCGCCTCGCACGCTGGCACTTTGCTCCCACAGAGTCGGGAAGAACCAATCTACTTGCCGAGGGCATTGCTGATGACCGAATTTTTGTTACAGGCAACACCGTGATTGATGCGCTGCTTGATGTTGCGAAACGCTGTGATGACTATGCGCCCAAGGTTTCGCCTGGCAAGCGACTGATCTTAGTGACAGCCCACAGACGAGAGAACTTCGGGGACCCATTTGCAGAGGTATGTCGTGCCATTAAATATCTAGCAGATACGCGTTCCGATGTTGAGTTTCTCTATCCAGTCCACCCCAATCCTAACGTACGCGACGTAGCCAAGAAAATGCTGGGTCAGCATCCACGCATCCAGCTCTGTGATCCTCTCGACTATGTACCCTTCGTGGCTGCTATGAAGACTGCACATTTTATTCTTTCTGATTCAGGTGGCGTTCAGGAAGAGGCGCCGGCTTTGGGAAAGCCTGTTCTTGTCCTTCGACGTGAAACGGAACGACCGGAGGCCGTGAGGGAGGGTGTCGTGAAGTTGGTCGGTCCCGATTTTGATGCCATCGTGCAAGAGTCGTCAAGACTCTTGGACGATGGTCATGCCTACCTGGCTATGGCAAGGGGTATCTCACCATACGGGGATGGTCTTGCTTCTTCGCGGATCGTTGAGATTCTTGGGAGAGAACTGTCAGGCACAGCGTCATAAACTCTAGACTCCTTGTCACACCTCTAGGTTTGGCTCACTCGGACCCGTGCCACGAATAGTCTCTGAAATCGCCGTTTTGTGTGTTGTTGCGAACGCGTACCTGTACTCATCACATTAAAAGCTTGTGATCGAACGTGCTATATCGCGCGACGAAGGACTAGCTTCTCTCATAAGTATGAGTGAATCAGCACGATTCATGTGGCTCTTAAAACGCGGTATTTCCTTCTTACGGAATCTAGACGGAATTGTATTTTTTGCCGGATATCCATACTCCCAACGGCAGAGCGATGGTTATTTTCAGCGCGTGCAGCTTGTGGACAGTTTGTTTACCGATCGGTGGCGTATTTATATTGAAAGTGAACAATTGCCGCGAAGCAAGCATTGGATTGATCGTCCAGAACCTAACGTTCTTGTCTTTCGAATTTTGGGAGGACCTGGAGATTAACGGTTGGTTACTCGAAAGCCTTGGCTTTGCTTGCGGTGCTGCGCTGCCGGAAGATTTACATCCACAGCGTCTTTTGCATGCAGGGGAACGGGTTCCGAATATTGATGCGTATGCCAGGCATCACCAAAGTCTTTGACGTTCATGGTGTGGTGCCAGAGGAACTCCGCATTCAAAATGATCTTCGCAACGCATTGTTATTTGAAGCGCACGAGCGCCTTGCGGTTCTCAAGAGTGATTTGGTGATTGTTGTTTCAGAAGCAATGAAAAACTACCTGCATAAGAAGTACCGCGAGCGGTTGCGAACATCGATCGTCATATTTCCGATGTTTCTAAATGTGGGCTCTGTTGCCCCCGCATGCCTCTCACGGTCTTACCACGATGGCAAACCGGCGGTCATCTACGCCGGTGGGTTGCAGAAGTGGCAACAGGTGGACAAAATGATCGATGCCATCAGTCGCACAGTGTCGATGTGCGCGCACCACTTCTATTGTCCTGATCCTGACTCTGTTGAAAATGCCGCCCCAGGCAATTCGTTCTCAAATCATCATCGATCGCAAAACCCACGCAGAACTCAAGGAAATCTATACCGAGTGCCATTACGGCTTTATCTTGCGCGAAGACAGCATCGTGAATCAGGTGGCCTGTCCTACCAAGTTGGTTGAGTACCTTGCCATGGGTGTTGTTCCTATCGTTGACTCGAACAACATTGGAGACTTCAAGACAATGGGTATGCGCTTCATCACTCTGGAGCAATTACTACGTGGGCAATCTTCCTAATGAGATGGAACGCATCAAGATGGTACAAGACAATTGTGTCGTGTATGAACACTTACGCAACATACGAAACCGAGGCGAGCAGGAGATCTGTGCAATGCTCGCCGGTACACAAAGAATGGAGCATTCGGCGTCCGCTAATGGCCTAGGTCAATAATAACCAGTCTAAAGTACCTGGGGATCGAGCATCTCGATTTTAAGAACCCGGTGGTCTTACAGGTATTCTGAGGATTCTATGCTCTCGACGCCGCGCACAGGGCAGAAGAGGAGCGACAATACTATTTTGACCAAAAGGACTGCATGAACCGCCTTGTACAGAGAGCCACTTCCTTTCATGACGCCCTCCGACGAAGCGGCGGGATAAAGCCTGCGCTCCTGAAGTGTTGGCGACTGTATCGCCGAGAAGGACTTGTCGGAGTCGCTAGTAAATTAACCTCCCTGCATCGTCAATCCATAGATTACATGGAATGGATCAGACGCTACGACACACTCACCGGCGACGCACGCGCCATTATACAAACCCGTATTGAGACATTCTCTTATAAGCCGCTGATCTCCGTCGTGATGCCTACCTACAACACCAAATCCCAGTGGTTGGTGGAGGCCATTGAATCGGTGAAGAAACAGCTCTATCCCAATTGGGAGATTTGTATTGCGGATGATGCCTCATCGGAGGCCCACGTACGTCCTATTTTAGAGCAGTATGCAGCGGAAGATCACCGCATCAAACTCGTATTCCGCAAGGACCATGGTCACATCTCGGCGGCTACCAATAGCGCGTTGAAAATTGCTTCGGGAGAATTCATCGCGTTCCTCGACCACGACGACCTGCTTGCCGAACACGCGCTATTCTGGGTACTCGACGCGCTTGCCCGTCGACCCGACGCCCAACTCATTTATTCAGACGAGGACAAAATCGACACAGCGGGTAGAAGGTCAGATCCTTATTTCAAGTGCGACTGGAACGAGGATCTGTTTTATTCGCACAACATGATATGCCATCTAGGAGTGTATCGTACCAAACTGGTTCATGAACTGGATGGCTTGCGAGAAGGCTTTGAGGGTGCGCAGGATTATGACCTTGCGCTCCGTTGTCTGGAGCGAATTGACCCCATGCAAATCGTCCACATTCCTCGTGTTCTCTATCACTGGCGCATTCATCCGGCAAGCACCGCGAGCGGGCGCGCTGATAAGCCTTACGCCTTGGACGCTGGTGAAAAAGCTATCAACGAGCATCTCCAGCGCCGAGGAAGCGATGGCGTGGTCGAACCTCTCATGGATTTACGAATGTATCGTGTTCGCTATCGGCTACCAAAGTCTGCCCCATTCGTTAGCCTGATTGTCCCTACTCGAAACGGCTTGCGTCTTCTTCGACGATGCTTTGGAAGTATTCTCGAGAAAACCACCTACCAGCATTATGAAATCGTCCTCGTGGATAACGGCTCTGACGACCTGGAGACCCTTCGATACTTGGAGTCGATACAAGATGATTCAAGGGTTCGCATCATTCGCGATAACCGTCCATTTAACTATTCTCAGCTCATCAATTCGGCCGTGGCGTCCGTATCCGGAACGGTGATAGGTTTACTGAACGACGACCTGGAAGTGATCACGCCCGGCTGGCTCTCGGAAATGGTGAGCCATGCTGTGCGCCCGGAGATTGGTGCTGTGGGGGCGAGACTCTGGTATCCAAATGACACACTCCAACATGCAGGTGTCATTTTAGGGATTCGAGGCGTCGCGGGCATGCTCATCGGTATCTCAAACGAGGTGAGAAGGGCTATTTCGGGAGGGCAAGCCTCATTCAGTCTTTTTGCGCGCTGACCGCGGCTTGTCTTGTCGTGAGAAAAGAAACCTTTGAGAAGGTCGGCGGATTCAACGAAGTGCTTCAAGTGGCTTTTAACGATGTAGATTTTTGCCTGCGCGTCAGAGAGGCCGGCTATCGCAATATTTATACTCCCTATGCCGAGTTGTATCATCACGAGTCTGCTACACGTGGTGATGAGGATACTGCAGAAAAACAAGTGCGGTTTTCAAAAGAATCCACTTACATGAAGCAGCGCTGGGGTGACCTGTTACTGAATGACCCCGCGTACAGTCCGAACCTGACATTGGAGTTTCAGGACTTTAGCCTTGCATGGCCGCCCAGAGTGGAGCTGGTCGTTCCTAGCAGGTAATGATTGTTGGTTATCCCCCGGAGGTCGCACAGCACCGCCCAGGCATCGAATTCGTTTATCTATCCACTAGAGTCTACTGAGTTCACTAGCTGGGCAACTTCGTAAGGAACTGAAAGAATTAATAATGTCATGCGTATTGCGCGAAACAGACCGATGAGATTGTACTAACCCCTCTTATGCATGGATCAATAAAGGTTCAGTAACTTACCTAGGGGTTTTGCCAGTACCTTAGCGCTTACAGTATGGTGCATTTTTTAAGCCGTGGTCACCACCGCTATGCCTACATACAATGCCTCAGCTTGCCTGGCTGCACAGGCGTCAAGGAAGATTGTCGTCCTGCTGGCTGCTTACAATGGAGCCGAGTTGGTATCCGAGCAGATCAGGAGTATTCAGAGACAGACTATATCCAATTGGACCTTGTTCGTGAGAGACGATGGACTCTGATGATAATACCAGAGACGTTCTTAAAAAGTTTGCCGCCGAAGACAAACGAATTCGTTGTGTTTATGACACGAAAGGACGTTTGGGAGCTGCGAGGAATTTCGGGGAGCTGATGCGTGTTGCTCTTGAAGATGGCGCCGATGCAATTTTCTTTTCCGATCAGGATGATATATGGCTACCTCATAAGATTGCAAGACAGCTTCAGTCTCTACAAGAAATGGAGAGACAATATGGGCCTGGTACGCCTTTGTTGTGTTACTCAGATTTGGAAGTAGTCGATCAAAAGCTCCATCAAATACATCCGTCGTTCATGCGTTATGAAAAACTAAGGCATGAGTCACACAATCCCATACACGTTCTCTTGACTCAGAACGTCGTCTCCGGTTGTGCTGTTGTCATCAATCGCGATCTTTTGGAATTCGTCACTCCTATTCCTAATGAGGTCATTCTGCACGATTGGTGGTTGGCAATTTGCGCTGCTGCGTGTGGTCGAATTGGTTACATAGATGAACCACTTGTTCAATACCGCCAACATTCAGGAAACCACATTGGAGCTTTGACGGTGGACAGACTGGTGAATCTCTCTGCTGCTCGAAAGCGTCTATCAAAAATCCAGGATTACATGTTGGGACCAATTGGCCAAGCAAAGGTCCTCAGTGAACGTATTAGAGGAAAAGAAATAACTTGCTCAGGTGACAGTTTGAAACTGCTTGACGGTTTTGTTTCTTGTTTGGGACAGAGTACCCTGCGCCGCTTATGGACGATTTATCGATTGCCCCTTCGCCGGCAAGGCCTCTGGAGGAAGCTCTTATTATTTTTCACGGCTTCTCCTTATGCGAAATGGAGCTGAAATGAAACTCATGCACCATCATGATCCGCGAGGATGGTGGCGTTCTCTTAAACCGCAGGCCCTCCGGAGTGCCTTCCGAGAAGAACGAAAGGTGGCGAGGGTTAGCAGCCAAAAATAAAAGACGACGAGGCGTGAATTCTCGAACTAAAGAACAAAAGATCGTGTAAAAGGATGGGATCACTTTTTTCACGCCGAACCTCACGTTGAAACGTCAGGACTTCAGCCTGGCGTTGCCACCACGAGTCCACCTGCCGGCCGCTACTAGTTAGATAAATCCTGATAAAGAGTGCATTCTCACTGCGCTATAAGCCTACGAAACTCTGCCCTCTATTAGAGTAGTTTCCAATATAGAGCCAGACTATAAGCAAGTATGATCACCAAGATCATTAGACATCTGATCGAACGCGCCGGAAGTTGGAATAACAATGTCCGCGCATTTTATGTGACACAATATCCCACCAATCAGAACATCGTTGATATTTTTGCCGGGGACTGGTCAACGGCTATGCCCAAGGAAGGGAACTGCATTAGTACTCCAGGAACTTCACAGCTATTCGATGATCAGCGAATTCACTGGGCCGAGGAAGCTCTTGGTGGCTTTAAGGGGACCAATGTTCTCGAACTCGGCCCGCTGGAAGGACACCATTCATATATGTTGCAGAAGGCAGGAGCAAAGACCGTGACAGCCATTGAGGCGAACTCTCGAGCTTTTCTTAAATGCCTATGTGTAAAGGAAATTTTTAATTTAGACAATGTGAGGTTTCATCTAGGTGACTGCGTTGAATATCTCAAGATGAATAAGAAGAAATACGATGTGGTTTTCGCCAATGGCATCTTGTATCACATGAAAGATCCGATAGAGCTTCTGGAGTTACTAGGAAAAACAACTGATGCAATTGTCATCTGGACTCATTACTATGATGCAAACCTCATAAGCAAAAATCGCAAAATAGCTAAAAGGTTTAGCCGTGTTAAAAGCCTGCAATATAAGAACTTTTCTTACCACGCTGCCCAACAGCATTATAACGAAGGGCGCTTACTTGTTAGGCTGCGCTCCCGCTTATTTCCATCACTGTTGCGGCGGGTGAAGATAGGCTGGACGGGCTTTTGTGGGGGGCCATTACCGACCTCCATCTGGCTTACGAGAGAATCCATTATTAGTTATTTGAAATTCATAGGCTTCACGGATATTAAGATTAGTTTTGAGAGTACGGATCATCCTAATGGACCTTCTTTTAACTTATGTGCGACTAGAGTTCCTTCTCGTCGTCCTGATGAAGGCGCGGCTCAGTTCGCATAGAATGTCTATTCGGATCCGCCTATCGATGATTTGCCGATTGCCCCCTTCTGTCGATGTCCGTGGAGGAAGCCCACTGTTTTTCCGGACTCTCATTATGCGGAATGAGCCTAAAGTGAGCCCAGATGCACCATCATGATCCGTTGGATGAACGAATGACCAATCGGTCGGTCAGTCCCATGGGGATATATTCATGAACATTCTGGTAACCGGAGGAGCGGGATTCATCGGCTCGCATCTCGTTCGACGGTTGGTGAGCCAAGACAGCCATCAGGTCGTGAATCTCGACGCGCTCAAATATTCCGGAAATCCCGCGAATACGCAGGATCTCAACGGGCATGCTCGATACCGATTTGTCCATGGCGACATCGCCGATCAAGCGCTCGTCAAACGATTGTTGGAAGAGCACCGGATCGAAGGCGTGATCAATGCGGCCGCTGAGACGCACGTCGACCGCTCGATTCTGGACCCGGGCAGTTTTGCCAACACCGATGTCGTAGGAACCGGGGTCTTGCTCGAAGAAGCGCGCAGGGCCGGCGTAAAACGATTTGTCCAGGTGAGCACCGATGAGGTGTATGGATCGGTGGAAACCGGAACGTCCACCGAAGAGGACCGACTCGTCCCGAGGAGCCCGTACTCGGCCAGCAAAGCGGGAGGTGATCTGCTGACCTTGAGCTTCTGGACCACCTATCGGTTTCCCGTCATGGTGACGCGAGGAAGCAACACCTATGGGCCCAACCAATATCCGGAAAAATTCATCCCGCTGTTCGTGACGAACGCAATAGACGATCAACCCTTGCCCCTGTACGGCGATGGCCGCCAACGGCGCGACTGGTTGGCGGTTCAGGATCACTGCGCCGCCATTGAGCGAGTCCTAAGCGACGGCGAGCCTGGACAGATCTACAACATCGGCGGAGGCAATGAACGGGAAAATCTCGCCGTGGCCGAACAGCTCTTGTCGTTATTGGGAAAACCCAAGTCTCTGATCCGATTTGTCGAAGACCGGCCGGGCCATGACCGGCGCTACGCCGTAGATTCACGAAAATTGACGAAGATAGGCTGGCAGCCCACGGTTCCGTTCGATGACGGGCTCAAGGCCACCGTGGAGTGGTATCGAAAGAACGAGTCCTGGTGGCGGCCGATCAAATCCGGAGAGTTCCGTGCGTATTACGAAGCGATGTATGGGAAACGTCTGAGGGAAGGTTCTTCGGCATAGCCGTCATGCGGATCTTGATCACTGGCGCACAGGGACAGTTAGGGAACGCGCTACAGCGGGTGCTGGCGGGAGAAGATCTCGTTCTCAAAGACCTGCCGGATTTCGATCTGACCAATCCTAACTGTGAAGACCAGGTCAAGCAGGCCCATCCTGCTGTCATCTTGCACGTCGGGGCCTATACGAATGTGGATGGCGCCGAACGTGAACCCGAGCGTGCCAATGCGGTGAATGTGCAGGGGACGAGGCGGGTGGCGCAGGCGGCACAAGCGCTCAACGCTCGTCTCATCTACTTGTCCACCGACTATGTCTTTGATGGGATGAAGACAGAGCCCGTACCATGAGCAGGACCAGCCTCACCCGCTCAACCAGTATGGCCTTTCAAAATACGAAGGCGAGCAGGCGGTGTTGACGCTCTGTCCGGATGGTCTGGTGGTGCGGACCGCCTGGCTGTTTGGTCATGACGGCAACAATTTTGTCAAGACGATCATGCAGGCTGGGAGAGGAGCGGCCGGTGCTCGAGATTGTCGCCGACCAGCGAGGCTGTCCGACCTATGCCGAAGATTTGGCTCATGCGCTCAAGCGACTCGCCACGAGTGATCTTCGGGGGATCTGTCATGTCACCAACAGCGGCGACTGCTTCCTGGCATGAATTCGCCCAAGCGATTGTCCGTCAGACGGCAGTGAAGACGGCGGTTCGGCCGATCACGACGGCTCAAGCCGGAAGGCCGGCGAAACGGCCCGCCTATTCGGTGCTCTCTCACGACCGGTTTGCGACGCATTATTCCGCGCTGCCCGATTGGCAGGATGCCCTGTCCAGATTCATGAAGCGCGTCTCCCATCCTCTCTCGCCCGCCTGATCCACCGGCCCCCTCTTATTTTTTTGTTTTGAACTGTGCTCCTGAGCCAGTAAGATGGCTCTAGAGCAGACCCAACAGAGGGATCAAGGACCTATGGCTACGAGAAAGCGCCCGGGAAACAGCCTTGGCATCGACTCTGAAACGGATCCGTCTTTTCGCCACCGATGTGGACGGTGTGTTGACGGATGCCGGCATGTACTATTCGGAGTCCGGGGAGGAACTGAAGAAATTCAATACCCGGGACGGTATGGGCATCAAGCTCCTGCAGCGGGCGGGCATTATCACCGCCATCGTGACACAGGAGCGCACGAAGCTGGTGGCGCGGAGAGGGGAAAAGCTCATGATTCCGGAGGTGCACCAGGGGGTCATGGACAAGCTGGCCTTGGTCCGTGAGATGGTGGAACGACTGCGGCTTTCCATGGAAGAAGTGGCCTACATTGGAGACGACGTGAACGATGTTGCCACCTTGAAGGCGGTCGGGTTCTCCGCCACGCCTGCGGATGGTATGCCTCAAGTGGCTGCGGTAGTCGACTATGTCTGTGCAAAGAAGGGCGGCGAGGGGGCCGTACGGGAAATCATCGAAATGATTCTTGAGGCGCAGCACAAATCGGTCAACGCCATCGGGGGCAAAATCCAATGAACATGCCAACCGTGTATCCGGTGATTATGGCCGGCGGCAGCGGGACGAGGTTCTGGCCGCTGAGCCGGCAGCTGTTTCCGAAGCAGTTGTTGAAGATCATCGGCGACGAAACGCTGATCCAACAGACCATGCGGCGGGTCGTGACCGTAGCTCCCCCGGAGCGCGTCATGATCTCCACGAATCCGCCTCAGGCCGAATCCATCCGGGTGCAGCTGAGTGGATGGAAGGATGCGTTGAAAGATAATTTTGTGCTCGAGCCGGAAGGGCGGAATACGGCGCCGGCCATTGCGTTGGTGGCTCTGGAACTGGTGCGGCGGGACCCCGACGCGGTCATGTTGGTGGTGCCGGCCGACCATATTGTCAAAGGGCAGAAGGAGTTTGACGCCGCGGTGGCCTTGGCAGCCGAACTGGCTGAACAGGGCCTGTTGGTCACGTTCGGGATCAAGCCGATCAGGCCAGAAACCGGCTATGGCTACATCAAGCCGGACCGCAAGAACGGTTCTGGGTAAACGAGGAACGCTCAAGGGCTATCCGCGTAGGCCGCTTCGTCGAAAAACCCGATGCCGTCAAGGCGGCGCAATATCTCAAGGCGGGCGATTATTACTGGAACAGCGGGATGTTCGTCTGGCGCGCTGCGACGATTCTTGAAGAGATCCGCCGCCATCAACCCGCGCTCGGGCGCGGGATTGATCGCATCGGCCGCTTGATGGAGCAGAAGGCCGCAAGAACCGCCATCGATGACGAGTATCGCGGGTTGCCGTCCATCTCGATCGACAACGGCGTCATGGAAAAGTCCGACAAGGCGGCCATGGTGCCTGTGAGCTTCAAGTGGTCCGACGTCGGGAGTTGGGGCAGCTTGGACGAAGTGGCCGCGAAGGACAAGGCCGGCAACGTCGTCAGCGGCCGGGTCGTCGATATTGGGAGCCAGCGGTCTGTGGTCTTTGGAGACCGGCGGGTCGTGGCAACGATCGGTTTGACCGACATGGTCGTGGTAGATACTCCGGATGCCACGCTGGTCTGTCCCAAGTCCCGTGCGCAGGACGTAAAACGGATCGTCGACATTCTCAAGCAGCAGCGGGCCCCGGAGCATTTGGAGCATCTGACCGTGCATCGGCCCTGGGGCTCCTACACGGTTCTCGAAGAGGGACCGGGCTACAAAGTGAAGCGGGTCACGGTCAACGCCGGCGGCCGGCTCTCGTTACAGCTCCACCACAAGCGCAGCGAACATTGGGTCGTGATCGCCGGCACGGCCCGGGTGACCCGAGGTGAGGAAGTCTTTGACCTGCAGATCGGGGAAAGCACGGCCATCCCGGTCGAGACAAAGCACCGGTTGGAAAATCCTGGTCAGGACACCCTGCACATCATCGAAGTTCAGAATGGCCCGTATCTTGGAGAAGACGACATCGTCCGTTTCAAAGATGATTACGGGCGCACAGCAGGAACATAAGACTGAGGCACTGCATGGGACTCTTTCGCGAATACGACCTCCGCGGCATCGTCGGCAAGGAATTGACGGAATCGATTGCAGAGCAGGTCGGGCGGGCCTACTGCACCTATGTCAAAGATCGAGGTGTGAAGACCATTTCGGTCGGGCGAGATGGCAGACTCAGCTCGCCGGGCTTGTTCGATGCCCTGGTCAAGGGACTGTTGGCGGGCGGCATGAACGTGATCGATGTCGGGATCTGTCCGTCCCCTCTGGTCTATTTCTCCCTCTTTCAGTTGCCGGTCGACGGCGGCATCATGATCACGGGCAGTCACAACGCGGCGGAATACAACGGATTCAAGATCTGCATCGGCAAAGAGGCCATCCACGGAGAGGCCATTCAGGAGTTGCGCCGCGTCATGGAGTCCGGTGTGTTTACGTCCGGTCAGGGGACACGATCGGAACATCCCATTATTCCCGACTACCTGGCCTATATCAAAAAGAGCTTCAGTCGTGTGGATGCGAAGCACCTGCATGTCGTCATTGATTGCGGCAACGGCGCCGCAGCCTTGGTGGCGAAGGATGCGTTAGAACTCCTGGGCTGCCGCGTGACCGGCTTGTATTGTGAGCTCGATGGCCGGTTTCCGAACCATCATCCCGATCCAACGGTGCTCGAGAATCTCGACGATCTCGTCAAAGCCGTCACACATCACAAGGCGGACGTTGGCATCGGCTATGACGGCGATGGCGATCGCATCGGCGCCATCGATGAGCAGGGCCAGGTCTTGTGGGGCGACCGTCTGATGGTCGTGTATTCCCGCGATATTCTCTCAGCCAAGCCGGGCAGTACCATCATTTCCGAGGTGAAGGCCTCTCAGTGTCTCTATGACGACATTGCGAAACAGGGCGGTCGGCCGATCATGTGGAAAACCGGTCATTCCCTGATCAAAGCCAAGATGAAGAGCGAGCACGCGGTGCTGGCCGGAGAAATGTCCGGACACATGTTTTTTGCCGACCGGTATTTCGGCTATGACGATGCGATTTATGCCTCTTGCCGTCTGGTTGAAATTCTTGCCAAGACCGGAAAGCCGCTCTCTTCGTTGGTCGCCGATCTGCCTGCCACGGCGGTGACGCCTGAGATTCGCGTGGATACCCCGGATACGATCAAATTCGAATTGGTCAAGCAGGTCCAGGAGCGCTTGGCCGGCTATGCCCGCTCCCGCCAGCCCATCGGCCCAGGCAAGGACATCGTCCGTGAGGTGGTGACGATCGACGGGGTGCGAGCCATCTTTCAGGACGGCTGGGGTTTGATCCGGGCTTCCAACACGCAACCGGCATTGGTCCTGCGATTCGAAGCCGCATCGGCCGACCGCCTCACGGCCATCAGGGCCGCTGTGGAGGGTGAATTGGCGGCGGTCAAACGCGCGATGCACCTCTTAGCCTTCTCTGCGAACACACACACCTGTCATCATGATTCGCCTGTGCTGTTGGTATGCGTTGATCTGTCTGCTCTTGGGAGGGACCTCTGGCTCCCTAGCAGACGCGGCTGACGCATCAGTCCAGGCGGTCCAAACCGGAGAGCGGCTGACCTACGACATCTCCTGGTTGAACATCCTCGCGGGAACGGCCGTCATGGAAGTCCAGGTCCGACGGCACTGCCGGCGACAGGTCACGGGCTAAGCTGGTGACGACGGCGCAATCCAGGCCTGCGATCAGTAAGTTTTTTCCGGTGGATAACCGGGTGGAGTCGGAGTTCGATCTCCGGACCCAGCTGCCGCAGCATATGGTCTTTCATCGTCGAGAGGGGAAGAATAAGGAAGACATCGAGTACACGTTTCACCATGCGGAGGGAACGGTCACCGCGGTACGGCAGGGCACGACAGAAACCGTCCCCATTCCTGCGGGAACCCAGGATTTGATTTCCTGCCTCTATTATGTCCGTAACCAGCTGCCGATGACCCCTGGGGCCTCGCTCATGCTCAACGTCTATCACGATAAAAAGAACCGCCAAGTGGAGGTGCGGGTCGAAAATATTGAGACGTTGGAGGGGGCGTGGGGGAGGGTGGAAAC
The DNA here is from genome assembly GCA_963824855.1 of uncultured Nitrospiraceae bacterium. Lineage (GTDB taxonomy): Bacteria > Nitrospirota > Nitrospiria > Nitrospirales > Nitrospiraceae > Nitrospira_C. The sequence continues at coordinate 76,222 of CAWGQP010000007.1, read as the reverse complement.
AGCGCAAGTGGTTGTGATCATGCCGTTTAAAGGCCTGTTTATCAACAAGGGCAACATACGGGTCTGGTTCACGACCGACGAACGGCGCATCCCTGTTCGGATGAAGGCCAAGGTCATCATTGGCGCCATCGTCGCCGATTTAGTCGATGGCTTCCCGCCCGCCAAAGGGCCCTCTTAATGAGGCTGGAGATTCGTTGCCCGCCCACTCGAGACGGGCTATAATCGCTCACAATTATAACTAATGTTCGGGACTCGCCCCCTCGCGTAGCCGCGACGGCGAGGCTCTTTGGCTTTATACAGGTTTCTGCCCCTCCATGTCGCAGCGGCCGCTCACCGTCGAACAATTTCTCATGGCCAATCCCCCCGCTTCGCTCGGCGGGGCCGGATCCCTGACCGCGCTGCTCTCCGCCATTGGGCTGGTGGGAAAGACCCTCGCCCGCGACCTGCGGATTGCCGGACTGCTCAATATGCTGGGGATCGACCGGCGAGACGAACGTCCAAGGTGAATCCGTCAAAAAGCTGGATCAGATTGCTAATGATACGTTTATTGAAGTCTTGCAGCGGGACGGCGTGGCCGGCGCCCTGGCCTCGGAAGAAATGGAAAAGCCGGTCTTTGTCGCACTCGCCGGGCAGGCCCGCACCCTACATGGTGCTCTTTGATCCATTGGACGGCTCGTCGAACACCGACGTCAATATGCCGCTGGGATCGATCTTTTCCATCGTCGAGCACCAGCACCAGGATCAGCCGCCGGGAGACAACGATTTGCTCAGGAAAGGCACCCATCAGCTGGCGGCCGGCTATTTTCTGTTCGGGCCGAGCACCATGCTCGTCTTTACGACCGGCAAGGGCGTCTACGGGTTTACGCTCGATCCCAACGTCGGGGAGTATCAATTGTCTCATCCCGGCATCAAGATGCCTTCACGCGGAAAGGTATACGCCGTGAATGAAGGCAATTACGAAAAGTGGCCGGACGGAACCAAGCGATACGTTGATTCGCTCAAGAAGCCCGACAAGGCGACAGGCCGCCCCTACACCAGCCGCTATTCGGGTTGTCTCGTGGCCGACGTGCACCGGCTCCTTCTCGGCGGGGGGATCTATTTGTATCCAGGCGAGATCAACAAACCGGAAGGAAAATTGCGATTGCTGTACGAGGCCAATCCCATGGCGATGGTCGTCGAGCAGGCCGGCGGCAGAGCGAGCACCGGCGTGACCCGCATCCTCGACATCGAGCCGAAAAAGCTGCATCAACGGGTCCCGCTCATCATCGGCAGTGCTGACGATGTGAGGGACGCCGAATCGTACATACAGGGGACAACGGTACTCTCATAACAGTGTGATCGACGAACCGGAGGATCGAGATGGGTGATCATGTACAAGAAATTTTGAGTTACTATACGAGCGACAACGCAGGAACAAAAACGAACATTGCGCGGTTGCTGCGAAGCGGAAAATTGGCCGGTACCGGAAAGTTGGTCATCCTGCCGGTCGATCAAGGCTTCGAGCATGGCCCGGCGAGGAGCTTTGCACCCAACCCGCCCGGCTACAATCCGCTGTATCATTTTCAATTGGCCATTGATGCCGGTTGCAATGCCTATGCGGCGCCGCTGGGGTTTTTGGAAGCCGGTGCAAGCCAATTTGCCGGGCAGATTCCCCTGATTTTGAAGCTGAACAACCACGACGTCCTGCATGACGACAAGGATCCGCTGCCCTCGGTCACCGGCAGCGTCAAGGACGCGCTCCGTCTGGGTTGCGTGGCCGTCGGCTTCACGATCTATCCCGGATCGGCCCATTGCAACGTGATGTATGAGCAGTTGCGCGCGATCGCGGAAGAAGCGAAGGAAGGCGGGCTTGCTGTTGTGGTGTGGTCCTATCCCCGTGGATCGGCCATCAGTAAGGAAGGGGAGACCGCGATGGATGTGGTGGCCTATGCGGCGCAAATCGCGGCCCAACTGGGTGCGCATGTCATCAAGGTCAAGCTTCCGTCGGCCCATCTCGAGCAGGCTGCAGCCAAGAAAGTGTATGAATCCACCCAGGTTCCCATCAAGACGCTCGCTGAGCGCGTCAAGCATGTGGTGCAAAGCGCGTTCGACGGCCGACGCATCGTCATTTTCTCCGGCGGGGCGAAGAGCGAGGACAAGAATGTCTTCGAGGAGGCTCGGGCCATCCGGGAGGGCGGCGGATTCGGCAGCATCATCGGGCGAAACTCGTTTCAGCGTCCGAAGGCGGAAGCGGTGAAGTTTTTACAGACGGTCATGGGGATCTATGCGGGTGAAATCCAATAAGGATTCATCGATGACACTTGGCCGTTCACGGGCGCTTCCCTATCTGCTCCTCGCATTGGGCGCCGTCATCGGCGTCGTTGCGGCGTCTGATCTCGGCTGGATGCCGCGCGGCACGGCGGGACACGATTCGCCGACGGAAGGAGTGGTCCGCCCCGTGGCGACGGTTCCTCAGCAACCCGTAACCGGCGGCACCGCCAAGAGCTTTGTTGAGATCGCCAAAACCGTCAAGCCCGCCGTGGTCAACATCGCCGCCAGTCGATCGGGAAAGTCGGGCGACGGGCCGCAAAGCTCCCCCTTCGATGACCCCTTTTTTCGCAAATTCTTCGGTGATGAATTCTTCAAGCGCGAGCAGCCGCATCGTGAGCGAAAAGAGCGGGGGCAGGGCTCAGGCGTGATCGTCGACTCGAGCGGCCTGATCATCACCAACAACCATGTCGTCAACAAGGCCGATGACATCCGGGTGATTCTCTCGGACAAGCGTGAGTTCAAGGGCAAATTGATCGGCACCGACACCAAGACCGACGTGGCGATTGTGAAAATCGAGGCGACGGGATTGTCGACCATTCCGTTTGCCGATTCGGATCAACTTGAAGTGGGTGAATTCGTTCTCGCAGTCGGCAGCCCCTTCGGGCTGACGCAGAGCGTGACGATGGGCATTGTCAGTGCCGTGGGACGCGCCAGCATGGGCATCGCGGAATACGAAGACTTCATTCAAACCGATGCCGCGATCAATCCCGGCAATTCCGGGGGCGCGTTGGTCAACGTGCGCGGCGAACTTGTCGGGATCAATACGGCGATTTTCAGCCAGAGTGGCGGCAACATGGGAATCGGTTTTGCCGTGCCCAGTAATCTGGCCCGCTCGATCATGGACCAGTTGGTCAAGACCGGAAAAGTTGTGCGCGGCTGGCTCGGCGTCGCGATTCAAGAACTGACCCCCGAACTCGCCTCCCAATTCGGACTGACGGATACAAAGGGAGTGTTGGTGAGCGACGTGATGGACGACAGTCCCGCCAAAAAGGCGGGGTTTGAGCGGGCCGACGTGATCACGGAATACGACGGCAAACCCATGGATTCGCCGACGCATCTTCGGAACGCGGTGGCGCAGACGCCGATCGGACGCAAGGTGCCGATCAAGGTGATCAGGGACAAGAAGATCAAGACCATCGAGGTGACGATCGTGGAGCAGCCGAAGTCCCTCGGCCAGGCGGGCCCCGAGGACAATGGCGAGTCCACCGCCCCGACCGGGGTGCTGTCCGATATCGATGTCCGTGAGTTGAACGAGGAACTGGCTGCTCGATACGGCATCAAGCCCACCGAACGGGGCGTGGTCATCGTGCGGGTCAAGCCCGGGAGTACGGCAGAGGAAATGAGCGTCAAAGAAGGCGATATTGTGCTGGAGGTGAACCGCAAACCTGTCAATTCGATCAAGTCCTATGAGCGGGCGGTGTCCGGTCTGGCCAAAGATCAGGCGGTCCTGCTACTCTTGAAACGGAAAGGCCAGACGATTTATTTAACGTTACGTCCTTAACGAGGGGAGGTGAAGGTATGGTATCGCGAGCCATATTTGTCCTTCTCAGTGCATTGGCGGGAATGGCGCTCTTTATCAAAGCGGATGGAGCCAGCGCCTCGTATTGGATGTACGGGTTTGGGATCGGAGCGGTGACCGGCGGATTGATCGTCGCCGGAGAATATGCCCTACACAACCTCTCATTCGGCATCATTGTCGGAGGCGCAGCAGGATTGGCGGCGGGCCTGGTATTGACGGGGCTCGTCGAATGGGTGGGCGGCGAGATTTTTGACGTCCAGACCTTCCTCTTCCACATCGGCGGCCTCGTCTTTCTTCTCGGATTTCCTTACCTCGGCCTCGTGCTGGGCGCTAGGTTCGGCAAGGAGAAGCTGCCCAGCCCCGAGCAGAAACTCTTTGAGCTGGATGGCAACACCGTCTGTCCCAAGGTCCTCGACACGAGCGTCATCATTGACGGACGGGTTGCCGATCTCTGCGAAACGAGATTTCTCGAAGGGACCTTCCTCGTGCCCCATTTCATCCTGGACGAGCTGCAACACATTGCCGACTCCTCGGACTCGTTAAAGCGAGCGCGGGGACGGCGCGGCCTCGATATCCTAAACAAGATCCAGAAAATGGGTGACGTGGATGTCCGGATCATCGACGAAGATTTTCCACACGTCAAAGAAGTGGATGCCAAACTGATTGTGCTGGCCAAGAAGATGAACGCGAAGATTGTCACGAACGATCTGAACCTCAACAAGGTTGCCGAGTTGCAGGGCATCCGCGTGCTCAACATCAACGAACTGTGTAACGCGTTGCGGCCGGTCGTACTGCCGGGGGAGGCCATTCGGGTGTTCGTGCTTAAAGAAGGCAAGGAAGCGGGGCAGGGTGTCGCCTATCTCGACGACGGCACCATGATCGTGGTCGACAATGCCCGCCGCTACATCGGAAAGAATGTTGACGTCATCGTCACCAGCGTGCTGCAGACGACTGCCGGACGCATGATCTTCACCCGGCTGAAGGAAGAGACCGAGCGAGAGGAGATGCAGGTCGCGCGTGGATAGCTGCCGCTTCGTGTCAGGCATGCGGCCGTGCCGGTAGCCATGGCGCGCAGGCCCTCCATGGCACCGGAGCCTCGTCGTACCGTTGCACTCATCCCGGCCGCGGGCTTGGGCCTCCGGCTGGGAGGGGCCGTCCGCAAGCAGTTTCGCCCGCTGGGAGGGCTGCCACTCCTCGTCCATTCCCTTCGTGTCTTTCAATCTTCTCCGGTCATCGATGCGGTGATTCTTGCGGTTCCCGAAGCGGATCTGCACTATTGTCGAATGGAAATCGTCGAAGCACACGGCTTTACCAAGGTCACACAGGTGGTGGCGGGCGGAAAAGAACGGCAGGATTCAGTTCGCCAAGCGTTGGCCGTTGTAGGGGAGGGGGTCGACCTCGTCGTGATCCATGATGCCGTACGGCCCTGTGTGACGGAAACGATGGTGAGACAGGTCGTCGAAGCCGCAGCGGTCGACGGCGCGGCCATTATTGCCCTGCCCATGCGGGATACCGTCAAGCAAGTCGGCGAGGATCGCATCATTGAACGAACGATCGACCGCAACCCGTTATGGCTCGCCCAGACGCCGCAAGCCTTCCGTCGAGACTGGCTCGAGGAGGCGCATCGGAAAGCGCAGGCCGAAGGGCTGGCCGCGACGGACGATGCGTTTCTTATGGAATGGATGGGCCATCCGGTCAGGGTGGTCGAAGGCAGCGGAGAGAACATCAAAGTGACAAGGCCGGAAGATCTCGTCATCGGCGAAGCCATCCTGGCCTCGCGGGTGGGCCGCAAGCCGTAACGCGGCCAGCAGAATACAAGGGGATCTCATGCGTATTGGCTATGGTTATGACGTGCATCCACTGGCGCCGGGGCGCAAGCTCATTCTTGGCGGTGTCGACATTCCGCACAGCAAAGGTCTGCTCGGACACTCAGACTCCGATGTCCTCGTTCACGCGGTCTGCGATGCCTTGCTTGGGGCCATGGGAGAGGGCGATCTCGGACGACACTATCCGAGCTCGGATTCGCGATATAAAGGGATCTCAAGCCTCAAGCTGCTGGAGGACGTGATGAGCAAGCTCAAGGCGAAGGGCTATCGCGTCGGCAATATCGATACCGTCATTGTTGCGCAGGCTCCGCGACTCGCGCCGCATCTTGCCGCGATGCAGAAAAAAATGGCCGAGGCTGCGGGTATCGACCCCGACCGGGTCAACGTGAAGGTGAAGAGCGGAGAGGGGCTTGATGCGGCGGGCAGGGAGGAGGGGATGATCGCCCACGCCGTTTGTTTGATTGAACCGGTTTGAGCATCGTACAATCATCGACATGCTGAACGCGATTCGACAAGACCTCAAAGCCGTGTTTGACCGGGATCCTGCGGCCACCAGCAGGCTGGAGGTCATTCTGACCTATGCCGGCTTTCATGCATTGATGGCCTATCGCGTCGCCCACTGGCTGAAGTCCTACGGCGTACCGCTCGTACCCCGCGCCATTTCCCAAGTGGCTCGCTGGCTGACCGGGATCGAAATCCATCCCTCAGCACGCATCGGCACCGGGTTCTTCATTGATCACGGCATGGGGGTTGTCGTTGGGGAAACCGCTGAAATCGGGGATTACGTGACGCTCTTCCAAGGGGTGACGCTCGGTGGAACGGGAAAGGAGCGCGGGAAGCGGCATCCGACGCTGGGCAATCACGTCGTGGTCGGCGCGGGGGCCAAGATCCTCGGAGGGATTACGATCGGTGACAACGTGAAGATCGGAGCTAATTCCGTCGTCCTCAAGAACGTTGCTGCGAACTCGACCGTCATCGGCGTGCCCGCCAGGGTCATTAAGACGCAGGGCGAGCGGCTCCCCGATGCGACCATGGACCACATCAATCTGCCGGACCCGATCAGCGACCGCTTGCTAGCCCTCGAGCAAGAACTCATCGAACTTCGCAAGAAGCTCGAGAACCGCGACGAGCCTTCCTCCCACTGACCCTTCCGTTCCTCGTCTTTCTTTTCTCACGCCTCGCCCCGCTCACGCTATTGAAGAAGTGATGTGTTGCTCCTCTGCGCCTCCTCGCCGTCGTAGTCGACGCGGAGGAGAAACAGACCGTGCGGTGGCGCGGTTCTGCCGGCAGCCGTGCGATCCCTGGCGGACAGGATCGTCGCGAGGGCCTCCGGCGCCCGTTTACCATGGCCCACCTCAACGAGCGTCCCGACGATCGCACGGACCATATGTTTTAAGAAACGATCTGCGTAGGCGTGAATCGTGATCATGTCCCCGTCTCGTTCGAGAGACAGTTCCCGCAGATCGCAGATCGGGTCTTCGTTGTCGGTGAGGGTGCCTTCGAACGAGGAGAAGTCATGTGAGCCGACGAGATGAGTCGCGGCTCGCTTCATGGCGGTTTCGTCCAAGGGCTTATGGATGTGCCACAGATAGGTACGATCGATGGCGGTTCGTTCCCCGCGATTCAAAATGCGGTACTCGTATAGCTTCCCACGGGCAGCATATCGAGCGTGAAAGTCATCGGACGCTATCGCCGCCGATCGCACGGCAATATCTTCGGGAAGCCTGGCGTTCAACCCTCGCAGCCACTCGCGGGACGTCCATTTCCGATCAATGCGGAAGCTTGCCACCTGACCGCATGCGTGCACGCCCGCGTCGGTACGTCCCGCGCCGATTACCGACACGGTTTCCTGGGTCAGCTGAAACAGCGCGGTTTCGACGGCCTCTTGGATGGTGGGCTGATCGGGTTGGCGCTGCCAGCCGGCATAACGGGAACCATCGTATTCGAGGACCAGTCTCACGGTCGGCATAGCGGCGGGGCGAGCAGGGCGTGGCGCATTATCGCGCCGACTGTTTTGAAGCGGCCAAAAAGGCGGCTACTCCCTCATGAAGGGATTCAGCGACGCGTGTGATAAAGGTACCGGTCCTTAAAAGTTCCTCCTCGGCGGCGTTCGAAATGTAGGCGATTTCCGCCAGGATGCTCGGCATGCTGGTAAAGCGGAGGACGTAGAACGGTGCGGTCTTGACGCCATGATCGACGAGCGCATACTGCCCGTTCAGATGGGTAATCATGGCCTCCTTGGTGGTCCAGGCGAGCTCCAATGACGCTTCGATCTTCTTGGTCGTCAAGAGATCGGCAACCAAATATTCCCATCCCATGCCGGTGCTGCTCAGCGGAGTGCCGTTTTCTCGGGCCGCCAGCTCCAGGGCCCGCTGATCCTTGGCCTCCCCGAAATGGTAGATTTCAATCCCTCGCACGGACCGTTGAGGGTGCGAGTTGACGTGGATCGAGACAAAGAGGTCGGCTTCATTGCCGTTGGCGAACCGTGCACGGTCTTCGAGTTCGACGAACACGTCCCGTTCCCGCGTCATCAGGACGCGCACGCCAGGATCCTTTTTCAGGAGCTCCCGCAGCTTCAATCCCACCTTCAGGGTAATGTCCTTCTCCTCGGTGCCGCGGTACCCATGGGCGCCCGGATCTCTCCCGCCGTGTCCGGGGTCGATAACGATGGTTGTGAAGGCCTTGGCCCGCGGCGGTAGCGGTTGCGGCGGAGGATTTGGTGTTGCCGCAGGCTCAGTCATATCCAGCGTCGGTGCGGAGGGCTGGACGCCTGTAGGGACCACGTCAACGACAAGTCGCGGAGGGTTGGTCAGTGAAAACAAGGCATACTTCTGGAACGATCCGTTCGGTAGGGTGACCGTCACGGAGTCGTCGGGCGTTTGCTTGACGATGAACCGGCCGTCGAGGGATCCCTGCGCGATCTTCGTTTGCGCAGACTTGCTTAACGCCGCGTGAGGAATTTCGACGACCAAGCCGTCCTCGCGAGAGGGCAGGTGCTTCTTGACCCGTGTCTTGCGGTCGAGATCAAGGACCAACCGAAATGACTCTGGCGAGAAGGCAGTCCTCAGATTCTGGATCATCGCTGGTGGAAGGGTAAAGAGGCTGACCTTCGAACGGCGGGATTGTTTGGATGACGGTGACTCGTCCCGTCGCTGGTCTTGCGACGCGGCCTCGGCAGGCTGAATCGACAGCCCATTGAGACTGAACAGTCCCAGCAGCACGACCAGAGAGATTGCACACCAGCGAGCAGGGGGCATGGGTTTCCAGGGGGACGGCAGAAGATATATCTATCTCTCAGATGTTCCGAGGGTTGTCAAGGGGAGCGGGGTTTTGAACGGTGCCCGTGGGTCGGTTGACAGCACCTACCGCCGCGCGTAGGGTTTCTCATCGTCATGCATGTGATTATCGACGGCTACAACCTGTTGGCCCTAATGAGTTGGTCCGGTGCAAGTCCGCACTCCGAAATGGCGCGGGAATCCCTGCTGCGACTGCTCGCGGGGTATCGACATCGGAAGGGTCATGCGCTGACCGTTGTCTTTGACGGATGGCAACGGGGACAGCCGCTCGAAGGACGCGAGCACCGCGCCGGTGTCCAGGTGATCTATTCAAAGCGGGGCGAGAAGGCCGACCAGGTGATCGAGCGGCTGGCGCAGGAATATGGAGCGGCGTGCGCGGTCGTGACGTCCGATCACGAAGTGATCCGCGCGGCGCAGGCGCAGGGAGCGTTGATCATGAGGGCGCCGGAGTTTGCCCAGAAACTCGAAGTGAAGTCCTCCTCGCAAGGTCCGATGCCCCACAAGGAATTGGCCGTGGATGAAGATTTGGCACCCCGGCGCGGGCCGGAGAAAAAAGGCAATCCTCGCAAACTTCCCAAGGCGCTTCGCCGCCGGAGCCGCCAGCTTAAGCGATTCTAGGCACGCGCGAGCCCGTGCCGACTAGGCAGTGCGCTCACGCATCTTGCTGAATAGCCGCTGGGCATTGTTCGTCGTGGCTTGTTCGATCTGCGCCAACGAGAGGTCAGAATGGATGTCGGCGAGCTGTTTGGCGACAAGCGAGACGAAGGCCGGCTCATTGCGTTTGCCACGGTGGGGAACCGGCGTGAGGTAAGGGCAGTCGGTCTCGATGAGCACGCGATCCAGCGGCATCTGTTTGGCGATCTCCCGCAGCATCGTCGCGTTGTTGAACGTCAGAATTCCGGAAAAGGAAAGATAGAACCCCAAATCCAATGCATCCTTCGCCAGCCAGGTATCTCCCGAAAAGCAGTGGAAGACCCCGCCGACTTCTGACGCCCTTTCTTCCTTGAGGATGTTGATCGTATCTTCCTGCGCCTCTCTCGTGTGAATGATTACGGGCAGGCGGAGTTCGCGTGCCAGCTGAACTTGTTCGCGAAACCGCTCGCGCTGCTCCTTGGGCGCCGAGTGATTGTAGTGATAGTCGAGTCCGATCTCGCCGTATGCCACCACCTTCTCATGTTGGGCGAGGCGGCGCAGTTCGTCGTACCACCCATCGCTGATGTGTTTCACCTCATGCGGGTGCACGCCGATTGAGGCGTAGATGTCAGGATGGCGATCGGCGAGAGTGACGGCGGACCGGCTGGTGGCGAGATCGCAACCGATCGTCACGAATGCACCCACCCCTGCCTGGCGTGCACGCTCGATCGTCGCTTCGCGGTCGGCATCGTAGCGAGTGTCGTCCAGATGGGTATGGGTATCGATGAGCATGCAGATCGCTTGAGGCCGGCCTCGGACGAGACCGTGAAACCGGTCAGGCAGGTCGGGTGACGATGCTCTCAGCCAATTCGTTCAAGAGGGCTGCGGTATCATTCCAGCCGAGGCAGCCGTCGGTGATCGAGACACCATGGACAAGTGCCACGCCCTGTTTCCAGGTCTGTTTGCCGGAATTGAGATTGCTTTCAAGCATCAGGCCCATGATCGATTGGCGGCCTTCGTGGAATTGCCGGAGCACTTCGCGCGCGACCGTGCCTTGGCGCGTATGATCCTTGTTGGAGTTGTCGTGAGAGCAATCGATCATGATCGGTCGCGCGATCCCTTCGCCTGAGACGGCCGATTCGGCTTTGGCGACGTGCTCCGCCTCGTAGTTCGTCTTGCCCCCGCCTCCTCGCAACACGATGTGCCGGTCCGGATTCCCCATGGTTTTGATGATCGAGGTTTGCCCATCGGCATTGATGCCGACGAAATGATGGGGGGTTCGGGCGGATGTCATGGCGTTCACGGCCACATGCAAACTGCCTTCCGTGCCGTTCTTGAAGCCGACCGGCATCGACACACCGCTTGCCATCTCCCTGTGGGTCTGACTTTCCGTGGTTCTGGCTCCAATAGCGGTCCAGCTGATGAGATCGGCAATGTACTGCGGGCTGATCGGATCCAACAGCTCGGTGGCGCAGGGCATGCCGAGTTGATTGATCTTTAAAAGGATAGTCCTGGCCAACTCCATGCCGGTGGCAATGTCGCAGGTCCCGTCGAGATGGGGATCGTTGATGAGCCCTTTCCATCCCACCGTGGTCCTGGGCTTCTCGAAATAGGTGCGCATGACGAGCAGCAACCGGTCACGGACCGCAGCGGCCAATGGTTTGAGTCTTGACGCATACTCGTATGCGGCTTCGGGATCATGGATCGAACAGGGACCGACAATGACCAGTAGCCGTTCTCGGTCCTGCCCGTGGAGAATTCGGCGGATCGCTTCTCGTGTTTCCACGACAAGCGTTGCGGCTTCATCGGTAATGGGAAGCTTGGTCTTGATTGCGCGCGGGGACGGCAATGCCTTTATTTCTATGACGTGTTGATTGTCGATCGGTCGATTCATATCCTGCCTTTTACGCTTGAAGCCGCGGAGCATAACGAAATCCTCAAGAAAAGTCTACCTGAGCGTGCATAACATATGGGAATATCAGGGAAGATGCACGTGTATTCGCTGATTTTGACAGGCTTTGGAGCCTTGTGATACTCAATGGCCGCACCATGAGTCATTCTTTCGTCACGCGCGGGCTTTCTGTAGGCCTCATCCTGCTTCTTCTGGCACTGGCTCCTTTTGCAGTAGCCCAGGACGTCCATCATGAGCTGGCTGCGGCTGATACGGACGGACACGAACACTCCGATACCGACCTCTGCCAATGGGTGCAACACCATACGTCCGGCTCGCTTGATGTTGGTGGCCCGCCCTGTTCCACGTTCGAGCTCGTCGGTTCCCATGAAGCTCCCGCACCCGCGCAACTCTTTTCGATCGAATTCCCCTCAATCGGTCCTTCTCGCGCACCCCCTCATGCCTGACAGCGTCAGGTTTCGCCTTACTCATTGATCGGGCCCGTGTTGGCCTGACGATGACTTTGTTCATCCGGCTGACGTCGGCCGGTGAGTTTTCGGAGGCGGAGAATGCGGCGGGCAGCGTTATCGCGTTCATTCGGTGTCTTCTTGTTGGTGGGAAGCATCTACGTCCCACAGGGGGCGGTCTCGTTCACTTACGCGGCGGACAGTGACCTCACCCAGACGATTATCGGCACGGTCCAGGATCAGGATCTTCGGCGTGTGGATCAGGCCATCGTGCAGGTGCGTGATCAAGAAGGCACCATGGTGGCTCAGGGGGTCACGAATCAGGCCGGCGAGTTCCGCATCATGGTCCCGGAGTCTGGCACCTATTCGATCAGTGCCGTTCGGGACACCTTCCGGAGTGAGTACGTCGTGGTAAAGATCGGGGCCATGCCGCTTTCGCCCGTCTCGCTCACCCTTGCGGTGACGCGGGAGATCGCGTTAGAGATCGTGTCGCCGCTTCCGGCGATCCAATACAAGGCCTCAAGCGAAACCTATCAATTGAGCCGAAAGGATGTTGAGGTTCTTCCGCGGGGCAACAATAACACGGTGGCCGACGTGCTCCTGACGGTTCCCAGTGTGGCCTATGGTGCCTTGGGACAGACCCATATCCGACAGGACCATGCGAACCAGCAGTTCCGGATCGACGGGGTGCCGATTCCGCAAGGGGTCAGCTCAACCTTCACCGATGTCATTTCGCCCCGTATGTGGGAGCGGGCTGATATCATCCTCGGCGGCATGGAGGCACAGTACGGCAACAAGACCGCACTTCTGGTCGATATTACCAGCAAGAGCGGAACCCGTCCTGGGTTCGGCTCGGCCCAAATTTTTGGCGGCTCCAACGAGACAGTGAACCCCTCGTTCGAGTACGGAGGCACGATCGGAGAGAAGGTTCGCTTTTATGTCCTGAACAGCTATACCACGACGAATCGAGGCATCGAACCGCCCACGCTCGGCCATTCGGTATTTCACGATCAGCACGAGCGTAACCAGACCTATCTGCGGGGTGACTACCAGCATGACAACCGCAACAGCTTCAGTTGGGTGTTTTTGAACGCGGTGGCGAAGTATCAGATTCCGACTAGCCCGGGGTTAGAAGTGAACGGAGACACGCTGCCGCTCCTTCAAGCGCAGGACCCCACGTTCTCACCAGTGGCTTCTCAGGCCGTTAACCAGAATCAGAAGGAGAATTCTCAATACACCCACCTCGTCTGGCGCCATGACGTGAATGCTGAGAACTTCTTTCAGTTGTCCGGCTATCTTCGGAATTCCTATGCGAACTTCACCACCGACCCGTTCAACGCGCTGACCTATGACACGCAGACAGCAAGTCAGGAGCGGAAGGCATACGCACTCGGCACGAGGCTCGATCATACGTGGATTCCCAACAGACAACATCTCGTGAAAACCGGGTTTCAGTTCGAGTACACGCACGCGCAGAATCAATTTCAGTTGTTTGACTTCGCTGTCGACCCAGGGACTGGCCTCCCCGTGGGACCGGTGCTCTCGCAAACCGGTGCCAATACCAACCTACAGACGCGCGAAGAATTCTGGATCCAGGACCAGTGGAGCCCGACGGATGCATTGACTGTGAACTTCGGCGTGCGGGGGGACATCATTCAAGGCTTCTACAATGAAGGGCAGGTGAGCCCACGCATCGGCCTCACCTATAAGTTGAATCGGTCGAACGTGTTTCATGCCTACTATGGCCGACTGTTCACGCCGCCGAATGTTGAGCAGATCGCGTTCACCAAAGTGAATCTCGAGGGAACCACGGCGCAACCGGAGGATCCGACCGGATTTAATCCCCGGGCGGAGCGCTCTCACTATTTTGAGGTGGGCAGTTACCACACCCTCAACAAATGGGCGACCCTGGAGTTGGCCGCCTATTACAAGCGAACCCATTTCCAGTCCGATGCGGGCCAATTCGGCTCGACGCCGATGCTGAATTTTTTCGCGTTCCAGTGGGGCTATCAAATGGGCATCGACGGGGCCCTCAAAGTACAGATTACTGACGACCTCAGCGCGCGCGGCAATGTGGCGTGGGGCCGGTGCAAGGGCAACGGATTGCAGTCGGGGAATTACCTGCTGGATACGAAGGAGATTACGGATATCAATACTGCGGGAGGCGTGTTCTGCGACCACTCGCAAACGATGACGAGTTCGGCCGTTGTGGCGTACCGGTTTCCGTTCAACACAACGGTGTCCGGCCAAATGCTCTATGGGTCGGGCTTACGGACTTCGGACAGCGAGGATGCGTTCACAAACTCCTCGCACTTCGAGTCCTGGACCATCTACAACGCCTCAATTACGCACGTGTTCAATCTTCCGTGGGATCAGCAAAAGATGTTGGTAGGATTCGACGTCATCAACTTGCTCGATCATCAGTACTTCTACAATACGGGGGAAGGTAGTATCGGCCTCGGAGTCGCGCATGCGGGGATGCCACGGTCGTTCTTCTTTCGGGCTCAATGGTTTTTCTAGTATGATCCCGAAATAGGCTCTCGACGTACGACCGCTGTACGACTCGGGGCCTTCCTTGAGGCCTTATGGATTGTTCCATTTGACCATTCTATCCGTGAGAGTGACTAGGATATGCGCTTTGTCATGAGAGTGCTTTCTGTCCTTCTTCTTGTTCAGTCTTGGAACGCGTTTGCGATCGTCGGGGACGAGGCGACCCATGAAAGCGACCACCAGGAAGATATCATTGAGCTACCGGAAGTCCATGTTCACGGTCTACCGCTTAACAAGGACCAGCAAGGGGGACCGGTTCCAAAATCCACTCCCTGGCCAGGCATCCCGCCAGCGCTCGACGGCACTGTGATCGATGACTGGATGAAGGCGCGCATGCTGGTCTCGAAAGATGCCAAAGTCACCGTCGTGATCCTCGAGCCTTGTCGGCATCGTGAGCTGACCGCCTCCGGAATCGCGGCGCTCAAAAAATGGACCTTCGATCCGCAGATGCAAGGCGACGTGCCTGTCGATGGCGAGCTGACCGTCCGCATCCATTTCCATACGAAGTAGATTCAGGGGACCGACCGGACCGGAATTGCAAGCGCCGGTTGACGAACCGTGGATGACCCGATATGGTCAGCGCCATGGGCGTGGATGCGTTCCTGACGCGGTCGATCAACGAATTGGCCGGGCAATCGTCCTGGATGGATTGGTGGTTTCTCTATGTGTCGGATCCCGACGTATTGTGGCTTCCGGGTATTCTGCTAGGCATCTATTGGCTGTGGCTCTCTCCGCGGGAGGCCGTTATCGGCGGGCTCAGCTTGGGGGCCTCCATCGGACTTTTGGATTTTCTGGGGGCGCAAATCAAACATCTGGTGGCCCGTCCACGGCCTTGCATGAGCATGTTGGATCTGCATCAGCTGCAGGCCTGCGGCAAGACGTTTAGCTTCCCCTCCAATCATGCCATTAATACGGCCACAGCCGCGGCTTTTTTACAGGTGTTGTATCCCCGATCGGGATGGATCAGTTGGCCCATCGTCGGGATCGTCGGCTGGGCCCGCGTCTATATTGGGGCGCATTACGTGACGGACGTGCTAGGCGGATGGATGATCGGGGGACTTTGCGGCGCCGGCATCGCCTGGCTCCTGCTGCAATGGCCTCAGTTCCGTCAGCGGGGGCTGTCGCCGATAGCGTCGACGCAAGCCGACAGCGCTGCCCCGTAACGATCCACGTCGTACCCTCTGCCGATCAGGACAATGGCCTTCTCGGGTTCGTCCAGTAACATCACGGGTGTGACCGTGGCCTCTGCGGGCGGCGCATACTGAAATTCGTGCAACTCCGGTTCCTTTACAAAACGCACGAAGCCTTTTGCGCGTTCCACTTCCTTGGGCAGTGTCTGGATCCACGAAAGGAAGCGCTTGCGGTTCAACGGTCCTGCCAAGCGGATGGTTGTGGCAATAGGATGATAGAGGGCGCGGGCAGTGGAACGCGGCGCACCGAACTCGACGTTGGTCGTCGCCGCGTGCCGCTCTCCGGCCTCGGACTGTAGAAGTGCGGCGGCGTCAACCCGTCCGTGGGTAGTCTCCCAGAGGCGCGCGTGCGGGTTGCGTGCGAGGATTGAGGCTTTGAATTGTTCCCAGTGGCCGGGCACATAGAGATCCCGCTTGTTCAGGATCAATTCGTCGGCGCAGCGGATGGCCTGTTCCGTGACAAAGACGCTCGAAGGGCTCTCTGCCCCGGCGATAGGGTGGAGGAGCGCGATGACCCGTTCCAGCCTGGCGAGTCTGGCCGTGTAGAGATCCGTCACGCCGTCGATCACCTCGGCCGGGTCCGCCAACCCTGAGCACTCGAGGACGATCAGGTCAGACCCATAATCGCGGACAAGCTGTGCGATTCCCCAGGACAGATCTTCTTTGGTGTCGCAGCAGACGCATCCACCGGCGAGATTCATGACTTGCTCGGCAATGGTGCCGACCCGAGGCCCGTCAATGCTGATTTCGCCGGCCTCGTTCATGAGGACGCCGGCGCGTAGTCCGCGCTGTTTCCAGTGTTCCAGCAACCGCATGAGGAGCGTCGTTTTTCCCGCCCCAAGCGATCCGCAGAGCATGTAGAAGGGAACGGGAGCGTGAGCCATGGACGTGCTAGTGATGGGCGTGAAGATGATCGGTTCGGTGTTGGCCCACCAAGGTCGTCAGGTCGCAATGCACCGCATCCTTATGGGCGCAATGCGTCTCGAGCTGGATCGTGATGTGGGTAATCCCGAAATCCTCGGCGATTCGCCCGCGGATGTTCTTGAGCAATTCGCTCGTAACAGCGCCATGGTTCTCGTCGACCAGAACGTGACAGGTCAGCATCACCAACCGTGGTTCGATGGCCCACACATGCAGATCATGAACGTTGTCCACGCCCGGAATCGCTTCGATGGCGCCTGCAATGTTCGAGGCACTGACGCCAGGCGGTGTGGATTCAAGCAGGATTTCCAGAGATTCGCGGAAGATCGGCCAGGCGCCGCGTAGAATAGCCGCGACCAGCAGGAAACTGACGAGGGGATCGAGAATGGTCCAGCCGGTCAATAAGATCGCGCCTCCGCTCAAGATCACGCCCAGCGAGACCCAGGCGTCCGCCAGCATGTGCCAAAAGGCGCTCCTGATATTGAGGTCATCCTTCGCGCCGTGCTGCAACAGCAGCGCGATGCCTAGATTGCCCGCAAAGCTGAGAGCGGCGATCGCCATGACCCAAGCACCATCGACCGGGACCGGATACATCAGGCGTTTCACGCCGATCATTGTGATGCCCAAAGCGGTGAACAGCAACACGAACGAGCTGAGCAACGCGGTGATGATGCCGGCTCGATGATAGCCGAACGTCCGCGCTTCAGTGGCAGGGCGCGCCGTCAAGATATGGGCGTAGAGGGCGGCGAACAGGGCGCCTTGATCGATAAGATTGTGCCCGGCGTCCCCGATCAATCCGACGCTATTGAGCACCAAGCCTCCGATGAATTCGGCGGCGATGACGATTGCGTTCAATCCGAGGGCGAGGTGTAAGCGTGATCGGAGATGGGTATATGTAGTGTCTCCTATCATACGTCTAGTGTCGCATGAGCAGGTTGCGGCGGCAAGTTTTGCGGAACGGGGGACATTAGAGGCAGTCCCTCCGGGCGTCCCAAGCCGGAGCGACGGAACTTACAGTCGCCGGACTCGAAGGTTACGTTCATTCCAGTGAAGCGCAGACTGGGCTCGTCCCTGACAGCGGCTCCCTATGCGCTGCCGAGTGCCGGCTGATCGTCATGATTCGTATTTCCCTGGACCATCGGAACGCTCTTGTTAGAATGCCAGGTACGCGATCTCACAAGATCGTTCACATCAACGCTCATCTCTTCACGCGACATGACGTGGCTTGTTGCGCTCCTGCCGACCGACGGCGATCATCTACGACGGTCACTCGTGATAGTCGCTTTGCTGAGTGTGCTCAGCAAACTGGCGCTCGGGATGATGGTTTTCAGCTCCAATCCTCAGGGAGTCTTTGAGAGCTCCGATTCACATGAATACCACCAGCTCGCACTGAATATTCTTCAGCACGGGAGCTTTTCACAATCATTGACTCCTCCGCTCGAACCGGAGACGATCAGGACTCCGGCCTATCCTTTCCTTCTCTCTGGGTTGTACCACGTCGTAGGAATCCGTCCCCACGCCGTGGTCGCGATCCAAATCGCATTGAGTGTGGTGACTATGCTCGCTGGGTGTCGTATCGCCTCCCTGCTCTTCGGTTCCAGGGCCGGCCTACTTACGGCTATCTTCCTGGCGCTCGATCCTGTCTCGCTCTATTACTCTCAGGTCATGCTGACAGAAACTTTGTTCGGCACTGCCCTTACGCTGTGCCTCCTGGGTATCGTGTACGCGTTACGACATCCCTTTCTTCGGCACCCGTCTTGGGCGGGAATATGCCTGGCGCTGGCGACCTATACGCGTCCGACGGGCTACTATCTCGGGATGCTGCTTCCGGTGATGATGTTCCTGGCGATTCGGCGGTCGAAGGGGTGGCGGCCGGCGCTCGCGTCGGCTGCGCTCATGCTGCTCCTGTTTGCAGCGACGGTTGGGGGATGGCAGCTCCGCAATTACGTTTCCACCGGTTCGGCGCAATTCAGCCAGGCCAAGAACCAGTATCTCTTCATTGCAAAGGCCGCGGCCATCATTGCCATGCGAGATGGCATCTCTCTCCAGGAGGCTCAGCAGCGGCTGGCGCAGGAACACGCGGCTTTGCTCCCGCCGGAGTCGCCTCGACCCTCACAGACCCAGCTACTGGAGAGCCAGGGCAGATTCGCGCAAGCGGTCGTCGCCGCGCATCCGGTCCTTCTCGTCCGGACGACGTTACAGGGTACGGCGGCGAATCTCTTGGGACCATCGAATTTGGCCCATCTGTTCGGGTCGGATAACGTGGCGCTTCGAGAAGCCTTCCTCCGACAGGACTTCGCACGCTTCTCATTGCGAGATTGGATCACAGCTCTGTCCTCTTGGACGTCTGGTCTGTTGTTTCTCGGCGTGCTGTATACCGGTGTTTGGATCCTGTTTAAGCACAAGGGAATCTGGAACGGGGACATCGCTGTCCTGGTACTGACTGCCGCCTATGTGATTCTGGTCAGCAGCGGACCGGAAGCATACAGCCGTTTTCGGATGCCGGTCATGCCGATCTTCTGCGTCCTGGCCGCAGGCGGTTACCTGTGTCGCGTGGAAAGCAGGTTCGGCGAGCGTGAGGAAGGCGGGGAGATCGCACTCCGAGACCGGCCAGATGCCGGACTCGCCGCACAGCGAATCTTGTAAAATCGGCCGTCTATCGTGAGGGTAGGATTCGGAGCAGGTCGGTCCCTGTCCGTGCCGTCGAGGGGTTCGAGGTCTTTAGGATATACGGTGGAAGCGCTCCCTGACCCATGGAATGCTCGTAGCGAAGGCCGGGATCCGCAGGGTTAAACGAAAGGGAAAGTGCCGCCCGGACGTCGGCCTCCAGACGGTCGCGCAGGCCGACAAGTTGCTCGCTCGTCAGGTGATCGGTATAGACGAATGCCGTATAGTTTCCAGGAGCGCCTTTATAGTATTCGGCGACATGGCGGTAGTCAACTTCGACACTGTGCAGCGTGTCCTCCGAGTTCCGGCATGTATAGGTCCAGATGCCCGGAGAGGTTTCAACCGCCTCGTCGAAATAGGGCGTGCCCGGATAGGTGGTAATAACCGTCGCATCGAAATCGTCCGGCCGAACTTCGAGAAGCCAGTCACGCGTCGCCCGTATCGTGTCCTCGGATTCGCCGGGATGTCCTAACGACATCAAGGCCTTCACTTTCAAATTGTGCTTCCGGGCGATCTCCATGCAGCGCGAGTTATCGTCTCGGGTCGCCTTCTTTTGGATATTTTCCAATATCTGCGGGTCTCCAGATTCGAATCCCACCAGGATCCATCGAAAGCCGGCCTCGTACATGGCCGTTGCCTGTTCATCAGTAAAGAGCTCCGCCTTGATAAAGCCGCGCAGTCGAAACTCGACACCGAGTTGCTGTTGAGTGTTCGCAATCAGGCTCATCAACGATGTGATCTTGGGGTTCACATTGAGTTCATCGTCGTAAAGCATGAAGCCCTTCACTCCGTACGTATGGTAAAGGTGCACCATTTCACGCACGATATGTTCGGAAGAACGCGTGCGGACACGACGAAGAAACGGACTCATTCTCCCTCCGCAAAACCCGCAACCGAAGGGGCAACCCAGCTGAGCGATCATGGACAGCGCTCTGGTTCCGTCAATGCTGTAGTGATAGGTGGATACGTCAACCAGATGGCGCGCGGGAAACGGCAATTGCTCGAGTGAAGCATTGCTCAAGAAGTATTGCGACCTGGAGTCGTCGCCATCGACAATGCGCGGAGGGGATGGGTGCAACGCTTCGAAGATGGCGATTTCGCCGTCGCCCGTCACGAGGACATCGAACATGGCGGTGAGTTGTTTGACCGCCCTCGAGGCGCGACCCAGCACACTCCGTTTCCGTTCATGTTTCGCAGCGGCATAGACGAGCGTGACATGCGGGCCGCCTAAAATAATTCGTGCCGATGGTCGGAGGCGCCGGATTGTTGCGTGAATGTTCGTTGCGGCCGGCATTTGCGGGGTGGTGGCCGTAATGCCGAAGCATTCAACTCGACTCTGTTGGATGTGGGCTGCGAGTGCCTCTTCGTAATTCGTGACGCCGGACAGATCCAACAGTTCGACCGTAACCCCTTCCTGCTCTAGCACCGCCGCCACTTTCAAAATCCCCAGCGACATGAACACCCGTTCGTCCAACAGGAAAAGCGACGGTGGGATGATGAGGCAAATGTTCTGAATCATCGGTTCTCCGACCGATCACACGGCCATTGTGCGGTCGATCACGGCTCGCGACGCGGGAAGAGGAAGGAGGCGCCACTTCAAGATGGTCCAGAGCATCACGAGGCCGTGACGCCAGGTGATTTTTTTCCCCTGCGAGTAGGTGCGCGGATGGTATTGGATGGGCACTTCGGCGATCCGGACACCTTTCCGCATCACCTTGCAGATCAACTCGTTGTCGAACTCAAACCCAGTCGACTCGACCGGCGTGTCCAGCAGGACGGAACGGCGAAATGCCTTGTAGCACCCTTCATAGTCGGTAAATCGCTTCCCATACAGAACATTTGTGACCCAAATGATGAGAAGATTACCGATGTAGTGGTTGAGATAAGGCGATTTTCGCGACCCCCAAAACACTGGCCGCTCATGGAGAAACCGTGATCCCATGACAGCGTCGCATGAGCCAGTAAGGATAGGCTGAATGACGGCCGGGTAATCCTCCGGTGCATACTCAAGATCAGCGTCTTGAAAGATCACAATGTCGCCTGTAGCGGCCTTGATTCCCGTGGAAAGAGCCGATCCCTTGCCGGAATTAACCAGATGGCGGATGACCTGAACACCGGACAGACGCCGGAGAACCTGGCGCGTGTCGTCGCGCGACGCGTCATCGACGACGATAATTTCTTTACAAATTTCTCCAAGGTCGACGGCCATAATGCGTCGGATCACGGCTTCAATGGTGTCCGCTTCATTAAATGCCGGAATGATGATCGATAGCTTCATGACGCCGCACGCGGGTGGTGGTTCGTGTCAGCATCTCGTGGCGTGTGGGCAATGTCAAACAAATCAGCTATTTGCCAGAGATGCGTCGGATTGGAGATGCTGAGAGAGGAACGGTAGGAATTGAAGTGCGGAGGCCTAGTGCCGTGACGTGGGTTTTAATCGTTCGGTAAGGACGGGATACGTGGCGGTTCCCACGCCGGAATTTCCCATGGAGAGATCCGTGGCAACCATGCGCAGCGTGATGCCGTTCGGAGCTTCATCAGGTTTCGGCACGAAGAATGGCGCATCGAATGTGCCTGTTTCGTTGGAATAAAACATTTGCAGACGATCGATAATGCGGTCCGCCGATGAGTACCTCTCCATAGATCCGAATCTTTCGTGAATCCCAATCGCCGTGTGGCCGGACCAAAGTGCCGGACAAGGTTCTCACGGACGCTCGCAGCGTGACGTCGTCTTTGGCGATGAGCGCTTGGCCGGGTTTGGGATGCTCGATCTGCACGATGTATCCGTAGAGATGGAGCACGATGCCGTCGTTGGTCAGATCATGTCCGGGAATGAGCAACACGGTCTCAGATGTCTGTTGCATGGAGGCCGGATGCGCGAGAGGCCCTTCCGCCGTGATCACCACGAGCGTCGGTTTGCGGAGTTCCAAGGTCGTCGTGAACGCGGCCGCCGGTCGGGCGCTGTAGACGGGCTCTTCCATCAGGTGCGGCGTCCGCATGATCTGATTCTGGTCGCCGGCCTCGCCCTGCTGAATGCCGGTGGCGAGAACCTGTTTGGTCTCGAGGTCCGTGATCGTGACGCGGGCGCCGCCGACTTCGCGCCCGAGCACCATCGCGCCATGAGCCACCACACGGACGAGGATCCTGGTTGGCTTCGGGTCATTGAGGTGTGGATCGGGCGGCGGTTCGTCCTCAGCCGGGATGGCCGAGCAGGGCAGAGTAAGAACGAGGGCGAGAAGCGATGAAAAGGCTATGGAGGCAAACCACTTCATTTGACTTTCGTGCCGGGCTCCACGTCTTCGAGAAAGGTCGCTAACCCTCGCACCTCGCTGTCGCCGGCGGCCAGCACCATGCCCTGTGACTCGATGCCCATCAGTTTGGCGGGCTTCAGGTTAGCGACGATGACGATGGTTTTGCCGATCAGCGATTCAGGCTCGTACCGTTTGCCGATTCCCGCCACGATTTGGCGTTGCTCTGCGCCGAGCGAGACCTGAAGTTTCAAGAGCTTTTCGGACTTCGGCACTCGTTCCGCGCTCAGCACTTTGGCCGTCTTGAGCTGAATTTTCTGAAATTCTTCGATAGTAATCTGCGCGGGCAGCTGATGTCGGGGCGCTTGGGCCGCTCGACCAGCGGTCGGCGCAGTCGGTACCGCGGTTGGTTGCGATGGCAGTCGGTGTTTCGCTCACGGGTTTGGCTCCTTGTGAAACTGATAGTGTTGCGTTCACTTCCAGTAACTGAATATGTGCCGGGTTGGGTCTGTATCCGTGGGAACAAAGCAGCAGCTTTTTGAATCCTAGTGCCGGAACGAAGACGGTTCCACTGCCTCTCGCTTAATGTGATCCGGAGTTTATGAAATCCAGATTGATTCCCAACTGTTGGCTTATCGCTTCGGCCGTACTTGGCATGAACGGGTAAATAGCTATAGCTAGAAGTCGGAGAGAATCCGCTGCTCTATAAAAACTCTATCCAACAGCTTCCTCTTGCTCGGATCCTTTGCCAGGGTCCAGGGAGCGTGAGATTCAAGATATTGATCAGCTGCTCGTACCAGTTGCCAGATCTGTTCGAGTGCTCGACTAAACGCCAAATCTGCTCAATTTCTGGATCTGCGAGCCGTGAACGCCTCTATGGCCCGCGGCGGTAAGTTTCTCTTCCATCTTCGGTATCAAGCTGAGGAGGAATGTTCTGGAATTGTTCCGTCCAGCAAGATCGTCTCGATCAATGTCAATGTCCTACTCAATAGATTGCCAAGACCATTGGCGAGGTCGCTATTGATGCGTGCCACTAATGCTGCTTCCGAAAAATCACCGTCCTGTCCGAAGGGCACTTCACGCAACAAGAAATATCGAAAGGCATAGACACCATATTTATCGGCCATTGCAGAGGGGGCCACGACGTTGCCGCGGCTCTTGGACATTTTTTCGCCGTCGACGGTCCACCAGCCGTGGGCAAAAATTGTGTCGGGCAATGGAAGGTTCAAGGCCATAAGCATGGTTGACCAATAAACGGCGTGCGTCGTGAGAATATCTTTCCCGACAAGGTGAACTGAGGCTGGCCAGTATCGGTCGACCGATGGTTGATCGAGCTTGTATTCCAAAGCCGACAGATAATTCACCAGTGCATCGAACCAGACATAGGTCACGTAATCCTTGTCGAACGGAAGCTCGATGCCCCAGGAGAGTCTGGACTTGGGACGCGAAATCGATAGATCGCCTAGCTTCTTTGTCTGCAGAAATCCCAACACTTCGTTGCGACGGGATTCCGGGCGGATAAAATTTTCGTGGGTCTTGATGTGGTCGATCAGGCGATCCTGATATTGGCCCATCTTAAAGAAGTAATTGTGCTCGCTCAGCCGTTCGACAGGGCGTTTGCAGTCCGGACAGAGGCCATTCGGCCACATCCTTTTCAGTCCAAAATCGTTCATCGAACGTGCAGTACCATCCTGTATATGAGTCCTTGTAAATCAAACCTTTATCGTAGAGCTCTTGAAGATATCGTTGAACGATTGTTTTGTGCTGTAGGTTCGGTCGTTCTGATAAAGGCATCATTGCTTGATATTCAATCGTTTCCAGAGCTTTTGAATCTGGGAGCCAGTTTGTCGCAGTAGGCTTGCGGGTCGACCCCCGCCTTTGCCGCGGCCTGTTGGACCTTCTGCCCATGCTCGTCGAGTCCCGTCAAAAAAAAGACATCACGTCCACGGAGCCGCCAATAGCGCGCGAGCACGTCTGCGGCAATGGTGGTGTACGCATGTCCGATGTGTGGCACGTCGTTCACGTAGTAAATCGGGGTGGTGATATAGAAGGTCTTGCTGATCTCGCATAAGATCTCTAGGCCGGCTGAGGCGCGGAGGCGAGGAGTGCGTCGCGAAGCCGCAGCAGAATGTTCTCAAGCGCCATATGAAGGTTGAGATGCCTCGTCGCCTGTTGTTGGGTGCCCTCAATGTCGTGCAGGAGGTCCAGCAGGGCGTCGCTCTGTGCTTGTCGCGCGTCGCGTTCCAAGACCGGCACCTGATCCACGTTCAGCAATTGATCGCGATCACCGCCGACCTGAATGATCACAAGGTCTCTGACCCAACGAGCGATCCACGAAAGCGTTTCGGCGGCACGGTCAGCTTTCGCGAGTGATTCCGCAGCGGTCAGCACATTCGTGACCGACCGCAAAAAGTTGGGACTGACGAGTTCGATCAATTCCTGTTGCTGCGCTCGAACTGCCTTGAGGTCGGTTGACAAGGCTTCTCCCAGACGGCCTTCGCTGAGCATCGCAAGAAACCGGGCATCGGTCGGCGGCATCTCTCGTTTAAGAATCACCGCTGCTTCGACATCGGTGCGTGCCGGTGTCGCGAAACGGAGTGACTGGCATCGTGATCTGATGGTCGCGGGGAGCGAGGCAGGCCGGCTCGAGATCAGGAGAAACAGGCTGTGATCGGGCGGTTCTTCCAGCGTTTTGAGGAGCGCGTTGGCGGCGCCGATGGTCATCCTGTCGGCGTCGTCGATCATGCAGATTTTGCGATCTCCAACCAAGGGCCGATAGATGATCTGCTGTTCGATCTCCCGAATCTGTTCGATCTTGATCTGAGGCGTCGCGAGTTCACGATCCGGCTCAATCACAAAGTAATCGGGATGCGTGCGCGCGTCGATGTGATGGCAGGAGCGGCAGGTTCCGCAAGCGTCGAGGCCGTCCTCGGATGGACCGTGCTCGCAGAGAAGCGCCTGTGCGAAGCAGAGAGCGGTCGTTCGCTTCCCGATGGCATCTTCGCCGTGAAAGAGATAGGCGTGTGCCAGACGTTGCCGGGCTGCCGCAGTCTGGAGCGAGGCGATGGTCGAGCGGTGGCCAATGATCGTGTGAAACGGCATATTATCGTGCGTGGGTCCGGCGCCCTCTCGTACGCAACCAACCTAACACAAGAGCCTCGATCTCCGCTCGAACGGCCTCGACCGGCCGATTGGCATTGACCACCTTGATGCGCCGCGGGGCTCGTGACGCGAGTGTCAGAAATCCTTGGCGGACCCGTTGGTGGAACGCTGCGGATTCCCGGTCCAACCGGTTCTGATTGCCGCGCGCGCCCCGACGCCTGGCCAATCCAACGGATGCAGGGACATCGAGCAGCAATGTACGGTGCGGCATGAGGCCTCCGGTGGCTGCTCGATTGGCGTTCTCCAGCCATGACAGTGAAAGACCACGGCCGAACCCTTGGTACGCGAAAGTGGAATCAGCAAAGCGGTCACAGAGCACGATCGCTCCTCGATCGAGCGCCGGCCGAATCAAATGAGCGACATGCTGGCTGCGGGCTGCAAGCACAAGAAGGGCCTCGGTGTGAGGCGTGATCGGCTCGTTGGATGTGGCAGAGAGGAGAGTGTCTCTGATGGCTTCAGCCATCTTGGTCCCCCCTGGCTCCCGGGTGGAGACCACGGAGTGTCCGGCTTTCCGAAGCGCGGCACCGAGGAGAAGCATCTGTGTACTTTTTCCGCTGCCTTCGGGGCCTTCCAGCGTGAGGAATAGTCCCCGCTGATCCCTCCTCTTCCGTGGCTGTCTCATAGTTCTCCCGCACACCTGCAAAACGCGCGGGATAGTAGTCCAAGTTATTGAAAATAGCAATAAAACCCTTGCGACCGTCCTATCGACCTCTGTATGATGAGGAGCGGTCTCTCTCGTGTGCGATTTATGTTGAAAGCCTCGCTAAAACGCTACTTTCTGACAGGCTTGCTCGTCATTACCCCCATTTGGGGCACGATCCTCATTTTGAAGACGCTTTTCGTCACGGTCGACGGGATCCTCGGAGATCTCCTGGCGCAGCTGGTCCCCGATCATTATGTGCCCGGCCTGGGAATCGTCACATTGATTCTCCTGGTCTTTATTACCGGCCTGCTTGCGGCCAATTTCATCGGCAAGCAGATCGTGAAGCTATGGGAAGCATGGCTGAACCGAGTGCCATTGGTCAGAGGGATCTACTCAACCTTGAAATCCATGATGGACATCCTGTCCTTCTCCGAGCGCGGCTCGTACCACCGCGTGGTCCTGATCCAATTTCCGAAAAACGGGCATTACTGCTTTGCCTTCGTGACGGGCGTCACGAAGGGAGATATGCAGGATTTGGCCCAGGAACCGCTTGTGCATGTGTACGTGCCGACCTCGCCGAATCCGACCTCCGGGTATTTTCTTCTCGTTCCCGAGCGCGAGGTGACGGCGATCAATATCAGTGTGGAAGAAGCCATGAAACTGATCGTGTCGGGCGGACTCTACTCGCCTTCGCCGTCCCTCGGAGCGACTGACCCGGAGGCCAGGTGGGGAGGTGACCGTCAAGCAACCGGAAGCAGGAGTGCCGATCGGATGAGCCGGTCATCTGTGAAGGAGACAGAGATGAAGCAGGCGGCACGGGAGAACGCCGCCCGTCCCGTGCCAGGAGTCGCAGTTGTCGTCATGGCAGCCGGGTTGGGAAAACGGATGCAGTCCAAGCATGCGAAGGTGCTGCATCCTGTCGCCGGACGGGCGATGGTCCTGTACTCGGTGGATCTGGCGCTGCGCGTTGCCGGCCATCAGATTGCCGTCATCGTCGGCCACCAGGCCGACCGCGTCAGCCAGGTCATCAAGGACGCTACAGGGCACAGGAACGGGCATGTGCCCATCTCCATCGTCGAACAGCGGGAGTTGTTGGGGACCGGGCATGCGGTCCTGCAGACGCGGCCGGTGTTCGTGGAGTCGGGTCGCTCCATGCCGGGGCAGTTCATGATTCTCAATGGCGATACTCCGCTGCTTCGGGAAGCGACGCTTCGTGAACTCCTGGAGGTGCACCGACGGCAGGAAGCCGCCGTCACGATCCTGACTGCGGTGCTGGACGATGCGAGCGGCTACGGTCGGGTCGTGAGATCGTCATCGGATGAATGCGTGTCACGCATCGTGGAAGATCGTGACGCCGACGCCGCGGTCAAAGTGATCCATGAGATCAATGTAGGTACCTACGTCGTTGAAGGCGACTTTTTGTTTTCCGCCCTCGAACGATTGCAGCCGAGCAATGCGCAGGGAGAATTTTACCTGACGGACATCGTGCAGATGGCGGTCGAGCAGGGACGCCGAGTGGCGGCGGTTCGGCTCGAGGATCCGCACGAAGGCCTCGGCGTCAACACACGGCGCCAATTGGCCGAAGCCGAACAGGTTGTGCGGCGGCAGATACGTCATCGCTGGCTCGATGCCGGGGTACGGATGATCGATCCTGCCTCCGCATGGATCGATGCCGGGGTCACCATCGGAAAAGATTCGGTGCTCTATCCGAACGTGATGCTGGAAGGGACGACGGTGATCGGAGAAGACACCATCGTGCGTTCCGGGACCAGGATTACCGACTGCACGATCGGCAACCGAGTTGAGATTCTCGATCATTGCGTATTTCGCGATTCGCATGTCGAAGACGATGCCACCCTGGGCCCCTTCACCCATCTTCGTCCCCACGTGCTCGTGCGGAAGGGCGCCAAGATCGGCAATTTTGTCGAAGCCAAGAAAACCGAACTGGGCGAAGGCTCGAAAGCCAATCATCTGAGCTATCTGGGGGACGCAAAGATCGGCAAAGGCGTGAACATCGGCGCAGGCACAATTACGTGTAACTATGACGGCGTGCGGAAAGCAGAGACCATCATTGAGGACGGGGTGTTTATCGGCAGCGACACGCAGTTGGTGGCTCCCGTGACAGTCGGCGCCGGCTCTGTGATCGCGGCAGGAACGACGGTGACCCTGAACGTTCCGCCGGATTCACTCGTCATTTCCCGCGTCACACAGGTCACACGGCCTGGATGGGCGGCAAAGCGGCGCGCCCTTGTTGCGGAGGGCGGCACCCCCACGTCGAAAGCCAGTCCTTCCAGCGGAAAGACAGGCAAGACAGGCTCACGGCGACGGAGCGCGAAGCCGTCAAATAAACGATCACGATGACAGAACTGACAGCCGGGAGTTGAAGCGATGTGCGGTATCGTCGGATATGTCGGCAACCAGGAAGCGGTCCCAATTCTGATCGCCGGTCTGGCCAAACTCGAATACCGCGGCTACGACTCGGCCGGCGTGGCGGTGATGCAGGGTGAAAAAATCGAAGTCCGCCGGAGCGTCGGTAAGCTCGCGAATCTGCAAAAGTCGCTGGCGGAAAAGGCCATCAACGGCGTTGATCGGCATCGGCCATACCCGTTGGGCGACCCACGGCAAACCGTCGGAGCAGAATGCGCATCCTCATCGGTCCAACGGATGCGTGCTCGTCCATAACGGGATCATCGAGAACTACCAGCCGCTCAAACAACAACTGCAAAAAGAGGGTTACGCCTTTCAGTCCGAGACGGATACGGAGGTTGTCGCTCATCTCATCGACAAGCATCTGCAACGCGGAGTGGACCTCGCCGAAGCCGTGCGTGCCGCCACGAGGGAAGTCCGCGGCAGCTACGCCCTCGCGGTGATCTGTGAAAAAGAACCGGAGCGTCTGATCGCGGCGCGATCGGGGTGTCCGCTGGTTGTCGGGCGAACGAAGCAGGCATCCTACGTCGCCTCGGACGTCATGGCCATGCTCGCGCATACCAGGGACGTCATGTATCTCGAAGAGGGCGATGTGGCGGTCGTGACACAACACGACGTCCAGGTCACCGATGCGGACGGACGGGAAGTATCGCGAAAGACGACGCGAGTCACTTGGGACGCCTCAGCTGCGGAAAAAAGCGGCTATCCACATTTCATGCTGAAGGAGATCAACGAGCAGCCCCAGACCATTCTCGATACCATGCGGGGCCGCTACTCCTACGACACCGGAGAAGCCGATCTAGCCGACATCGGCCTCACGCCGACCGACCTGCTGGCTGTCGACCGGATCTGGATCGTGGCCTGCGGCACCTCCTGGCATGCGGGCCTGGTCGGAAAATATCTGCTGGAGGAAATGGTCCGCACACCGGTTCAGGTGGATATTGGCAGCGAGTTCCGCTATCGCGATCCTCTGGTCGGAAAGAACGATCTCTTCATCACGATTTCACAGTCCGGCGAAACGGCCGATACCCTCGCCGCCGCGCGCGAAGCCAAAGAAAAAGGGGCGCGCGTCCTGTCGATCGTGAATGTCGTTGGCAGCACGCTGGCACGAGAATCCGATGGCGTGCTCTACACGCATTGCGGGCCGGAGATCGGCGTCGCGTCAACCAAGGCGTTTACGGCCCAGTTGACCGCCCTCTATCTGTTGGCGCTGCATCTGGCCCGCGTCCGCAATGTGATGAACGTGGCCGACGGAAAAGCCTGGCTGGACCGTCTCGTGAGACTGCCGACGCTGGTGAAGGGAGTGTTGGGCCGCGAAGCGGAAATCGTGGCCATCGCGAAACGGTATTACAAGAAACGCAACTTCCTGTTTCTCGGTCGCGGCATCAACTATCCCATCGCGCTCGAAGGCGCGCTAAAGCTCAAAGAGGTTTCCTATATCCATGCGGAGGGCTATGCGGCAGGTGAAATGAAACATGGGCCGATCGCACTGATCGACCGTGATATGCCCGTTGTCGTGCTGGCGCCGCGGGACCGCCTCTATGAAAAGACGGTGAGCAACCTGATGGAGGTCAAGGCGCGGCGGGCCCCTGTGATTGCGCTCGTCGCCGAAGGGGAGCGAGAATTGGGGAAAATCGCGGATGCCGTGTTTACCGTCCCGGATACCCATCCGCTGATGTCGCCGATTCTGTTTACGATTCCGTTCCAGTTGCTCGCCTACCACATCGCAGTGCTTCGTGGTGCGGACGTCGATCAGCCGAGGAATCTAGCCAAGAGCGTGACGGTGGAATAGGCGAATGTTGAAAATGGCTTCGAGGTTTTCCGTGCGGCCTTTCGAGGTACGGCATGCTTCTCAGCATGCCGGGGTGGGTGGGTGAGAAGTAAGACCATTTTGAATATTCGCCGAGAGAAGAGACAGCCATGAAAATTACGTTGCAGGACGTTGAGCAGGTGGCGAAGCTGGCCCGGCTGGAAGTCTCGCCGGCTGAAAAGGAAGCCTTCGCCAAGCAGCTCAGCCAGATTCTCACGCATGTGGAAACGCTCAAACAGTACGATACCACGGGCATCGAGCCGACCGCGACGGTGCTTGGACAGGTCAACGTGTTCCGGGAGGACATCGTCCAGCCGTCGTTGCCTGTCGAGAAGGCGCTGGCGAATGCACCCGAGCGTGAGGCGGACGGATTTGCAGTGCCGAAAATCATTGAGGAACGGTAGGACCACGGTATCAGCGGAGAGTGGAGTCACAATGTTTCGACAAATGCTGCGATCGAAAATTCATCGGGCGACGGTCACCGGCGCCCATCTGGAATATGAAGGCAGTCTGACAATCGACGAGGATTTGATGGAGGCGGCGGCGATCCTGCCGTACGAGGCCATTATTTGCTCGAATCTGAACAACGGCGAACGGTTTATGACGTATGCGATCGGCGGGCGCCGAGGAAGCGGGGAGATCGTGTTGAACGGCCCTACGGCGCGCAAGGCCGCTGTCGGCGATCAGATCATCATTTTTTGCTACGAGTATTACGGCGAGGAAGAAATCAAAAGACACGCGCCGAGGATCGTGCGGGTCAACGACAAGAATCGGATCATCGAGTCGAAATAAACCGTCATGGCACTGCACAAGCTGTCGTTGTGCGACTTGCAGAAAAAATTCACGGCCGGAGAAGTGACCGCCGTAGAAATCGTGCGCGCCTATGCACTTCGTATCGGCCAGGTCGAGTCCAAGGTCAAGGCCTACGTGACGCAGATCAAGGATGCAGCCCTTCAGCACGCCGCTGAACTTGGACACGCGGCTGAAGGGATGGCGCAAAACCAGGCCATTGACGGGCATGCCGCTGGCCATCAAGGACAACCTTTGCACCGAGAGCTGTGCCGACCACCTGCGCCTCACGCATGCTGCAACATTTCATCCCCCCGTACGATGCGACGGTCATCGCCAAATTGAGAGAACAGGACTACATTCTGCTGGGCAAGACGAATCTCGATGAATTCGCCATGGGATCGTCAACCGAACACTCCGCCTTCGGCCCGAGCCGCAATCCCTGGAACCTCCATTGTGTGCCGGGCGGTTCGAGCGGAGGATCGGCCGCTGCCGTGGCTGCCGACGAATGCGTGGCGGCGCTCGGGTCTGATACCGGAGGCTCCATTCGTCAGCCGGCCGCCTTCTGCGGCGTCGTAGGCCTCAAGCCGACCTATGGCAGGGTGTCGCGGTATGGGCTGGTCGCATTTGCCTCGTCATTGGATCAAGTCGGGCCCATCACTAAAGACGTACCGGATGCGGCGATGTTGCTCGGCGCCATTGCCGGGCATGATCCGATGGACTCCACCTCGGCGGACTTGCCCGTACCGGATTACACGAAAGCGCTGAGGAAGAAGGATCTCAAGAAATTGACCGTCGGCGTGCCGGAGGAGTTCTTCACCGAGGGGCTGGATCCTGAAGTCGAACAGGCAGTCCGCGCCGCGATCGATGAATTGAAGAATCTCGGAGGCACGATCAAGGAGATCCATCTGCCCAGAACCGACGCGGCGGTCGCCGTGTATTACGTGATCGCCACGGCCGAGGCCAGTTCCAATTTGGCGCGATATGACGGCGTGAAGTTCGGGCTGCGCGCCAAGGAAACCAAGGATCTGCTCGACCTCTATATGAAGACGCGACAAGAAGGATTCGGACCGGAGGTCAAGCGTCGTATCATGCTCGGCACCTATGCGCTCAGTTCCGGCTATTACGACGCCTACTACGGGAAGGCGCAGGCGGTCAGAACGCTGATCTGTCAAGATTTCCGCGCGGCATTCAACGAGGTGGATCTCATCGTGACGCCCGTGACTCCGACGCCGGCATTCCGGCTAGGGGAGAAAAGTGAAGATCCGCTGCAAATGTATCTCTCCGATATCTACACCATCTCGATCAATCTGGCCGGGCTGCCGGCCATTTCCGTTCCATGTGGGTTCAGTAAGGCCGGTCTGCCAATCGGCATGCAATTGATCGGACGGGCCTTCGAGGAAGAGACGTTGCTTCGGGCCGCCCATGCCTACGAGCAGTCGACTCAGTGGCACGTCAAGAAGCCGATCGTGCGATGACACGCTCGACCGGCCACCGCTTCTAGCCCGGAGGTGTCTATGAGCCTTGTGGAACTCGCCGCCTGTCTCGGTGCCGTGGCCTTTGCGGTCCTCGTCGGCTTTCTCGTTCCCGTGCTGATTCGGCTTCGTCACACGGCAGCTGAAGCTGGGCAGTTGTTGGCCAAGATGAATGCCGATTTGCCGGCACTGGTGTCGGATCTCGGTTCGATGAGTCACAATCTCAATGCCCTGGCCGACCAGGCGCGTGACGGGGTGGAGCATGCCTCGGTCTTGCTTCATGCCGTCGGGGAAGTGGGAGAGTCTGTTCAGCAGGTCCATGATGTCGTGCGAGGATCCAGCGGTACATTACTGACCAATGTGGCCAGTCTCGTGGCCGGCGTCAGGGCTGCCACACGCGTCATGCGTGAACGGTATCGGGAGGAAGGAGAACCACACAATGGAGCATGAACGGGGATTTGGGGCCACCGCCGTATTGGCGTTCCTTGGTGGAGCGGCGTTAGGTGCGATTGCTGCGCTCTTGCTTGCGCCGCAGTCGGGACGCAAAACACGCGAGCAGCTGCGAGGCTATGCCCGCAAAGCGGAGGATACGTTGCGTGAGGCTGCAAGCGAAGCCGGCCAACGGTTCGAAGAGGCGGTGAGTGAAGGTAAAGAATACGTTGAGGCGAGGAAATCGGTCCTGCGCGAGGCGTTCGATGCCGGTCGCGAGGCGATGAAGAAGGAACGGGAGCGAACGTAGAGTGATCACTGACAGGCGATGATGTACGAAGTCGTTATCGGCGTCGAAGTCCATGCCCAGTTGCGAACGAAATCCAAGATGTTCTGCGGCTGCAGCACGGCCTTCGGGCGCTCGCCCAACAGCCAAACGTGCCCGGTGTGCCTGGGGCTTCCCGGCAGCCTGCCGGTGATCAATAAAGCCGCAGTCGAGATGGCCGTTCGCGCTGGTCTCGCCTTGAACTGTACGATCGGTCCAGAGAACCGGTTCGCCCGTAAAAATTACTTCTATCCCGATCTGCCAAAGGGCTATCAGATTTCTCAGTACGAAGCCCCCGTGTGCGAGCATGGTTGGATCGAAATTGCCGTGGGCGGGACGACGAAGCGCGTGCGGATCCGCCGCGCCCATTTGGAAGAGGATGCCGGAAAAAACCTTCACGGCGCCAGCTCGGGCAAGAGTCTTGTCGACTTGAATCGTGCCGGCACGCCGTTGTTGGAAATCGTCACCGAACCCGATATGCGGTCGGCCGACGAAGCCGTTGCCTATTTAAAGAATCTGCGTGACATCCTCATGTATCTCGAAGTGTGTGACGGCAATATGGAAGAGGGGAGTTTTCGCTGCGAGCCCAATCTCTCGTTGCGGCCTGCCGGGCAGCAGGAACTCGGCGTCAAGGTCGAACTAAAAAACATCAATTCGTTCAAGTTCGTCAAGGATGCCATCGAATATGAAATCAAGCGCCAGACGAAGGTGTTGACTGAGGGTGGATCCGTTAAACAGGAAACCCGCCTCTGGAACCTGGATCGAGGCGAGACGGCTGTGATGCGAAGCAAGGAAGAGGCGCACGACTATCGGTATTTTCCCGACCCGGATCTCGTACCGCTGAAACTGGAGAGAGAGTGGGTCGATGACTTTCGTGCGGACTTGCCGGAACTGCCGGCTTCCCGGACTCGGCGATTTCTCGAGGAGTACGGTTTGCCCGATTATGATGCCGCCGTGCTTACGGCCGCCAGAGATGTGGCGGACTATTTCGAAACCTCCGTCAAACTCTTCCCACAGCCCAAAACGGTCAGCAATTGGGTGATGGGAGAGCTGACGAGAGAGTTGAACAATGCCGGAACGGCCATCGGCGCCTCTCCTGTTTCCCCCGAGCGGCTGGCTACGCTGCTGCGCATGGTTGAGCAGGGAACCGTGAGTTTGAAAGTCGCCCGAGACATCTTTCCGGAAATGTATAGAACAGGCAAGGCGCCGGAGCAGATCGTGCAAGAGAAAGGCCTCACCCAGATGTCCGATGAAGGAGCCCTGAGCCAAATCATTGACGAGGTGCTTGCAGGTCATCCTGCTCAAGTTGCCCAGTTCAAGCAAGGGAAGCAGCAGGTCTTGGGCTTTCTGGTCGGGCAGGTGATGAAAGGAAGCGGGGGGAAGGCGAACCCCGGCAAAGTGAATGAGCTGCTAAAACAAAGGTTGGCATGAACTGGAGCGAAGAGACATGAGCGCGATCAGAGACATCAAGGGCAGGCAGGTCATCGATTCACGGGGAAATCCCACGGTCGAAGCGGAGGTCACGCTGGAAAGCGGCGCCAAAGGCCGTGCCGCAGTCCCGTCCGGGGCCTCAACCGGTGAGAAGGAAGCGATCGAATTGCGTGACGGCGATAAGAAGCGCTGGATGGGCAAGGGTGTGTCGAAAGCGGTGGCCAATATCGGCAAGGCCATCGCGCCCGAGCTGCTGGGCAAAGACGCGTTCGACCAGGTTGCCATCGACCAGGCGATGATCGAGTTGGACGGAACGAAAACCAAGGGGAAGCTCGGCGCCAATGCGATCCTCGGGGTCTCGCTCGCGGTGGCCAAGGCGGCCGCCAGTGAGACTGGCCAGCCGCTGTATCGATACCTGGGTGGAACCAATGCGCGGGTCCTGCCAGTTCCTCTCATGAACATCATCAACGGCGGTGCCCATGCGGACAATCGGCTGGACCTTCAGGAATTCATGATCGTGCCAGTCGGCGCCAGTCACTTCAGCGAGGCGGTGCGAATGGCGACGGAAGTATTCCATTCCTTGAAAGCGCTGTTGAAGAAGAAGGGGCTCAGCACGGCTGTTGGCGACGAGGGCGGGTTCGCCCCTGATCTGCAATCCAATGAGGAAGCGCTGACCTTGATCATGCAGGCGGTCGAAGAGGCCGGCTACCAGCCGGGGCGGGACATTGCGCTGGCCTTGGACTGTGCGGCCAGCGAGCTCTACGACAAGAATCGGTACGTGCTGGAAGCCGAGAAACAACGAGAGCGCTCTTCGGAGGACATGATTGCGTACTATGCGAAGTTGCTCGATCGCTACCCAATTCTCTCGATCGAAGACGGATTGAGCGAAGTCGATTGGAAAGGCTGGAAGATGCTGACTGAAAAGCTCGGCAAGCGGGTGCAGCTTGTCGGCGACGACATTTTTGTGACCAACGTCGAGATCTTCGCCAAAGGCATCGATGAAGGCATCGGCAACTCGATTCTGATCAAGCTGAATCAGATCGGCACGTTGACCGAGACGCTGGAAGCCATCGAGTTGGCCAAACGGTCCGGATACACAGCGATTATCTCTCACCGCTCAGGGGAAACCGAAGATACAACGATTGCCGACGTGGCGGTTGCGACGAATAGCGGCCTCATCAAAACGGGGTCATTGTCCAGGACCGATCGTGTGGCCAAGTACAATCAGTTGCTCCGGATCGAGGAAGAGTTGGGAAGTGCCGCCGTGTATCGGGGTCGGGAGGCGATGCCTGGTCGAGGCTAATGAGGATCGCGGAGTGGCGCGTCTCGGGGAATCGATTGCGAAGTAAGCGGTGGGTTGGGCAGGTGAAAAAGATTGCCGAGGATGGGCGGGTGGAACTAACGCCTTTTTGAACAGCCTCCAATTCGTATCAGGTACCGATTGGTATGATCGTTAAACGTAATCGCGGGCGGGAGTGGCTGGATTGGCAGCGGCGCTGGGTGACCGGTGCACAGTATATCGGCGCCGGCATGTGCCTGCTGCTGCTGTTGGCCCTCTTCTTTGGCGAAATGGGGCTTCCACGCTATTTTTTCATGCGCGACCATGCCCAACAGCTTGGACGGGACATTCAGGATCTGCAACGGGCCACGACCGTCTTGCGTGGAGAAATCGATCGGCTGGAGCATGATCCTGCCCGGATCGAACAGTTGGCGCGGGAACGGCTTGGCTATGTTCGCAAGGGTGAAACGGTGTATCAGGTGGTTCCCGACGGCTCCGAGGAGCGAGTCCGGCCATGAAGTTCGGCACGGTAGCGATCATCGGACGGTCGAATGTGGGGAAGTCCACATTGCTGAATCGCCTGTTGAACGAGAAAATTGCCATCGTCTCGGAAAAGCCGCAGACGACTCGAACGAGGATTCTCGGAGTGGTGCATGCCCCGGATGCGCAGATCGCCCTGCTGGATACGCCGGGCCTGCACAAGCCGCAGCATCTCCTGAATCGTCGGATGGTCCGCACGGCGGTGGAGACGCTGGAAGAAGCCGATCTTTTGTTCGTACTCATGGACGCAACAAGCTTGCCGGGACCGGGCGATCTCCTTGTCTTGGACCATGTGAAGGCGGCCCTGAAGAAACAGCCACGCCCGGTCATCCTCGTCCTGAACAAGGTCGATCTTGTGAACAAGATGAAGCTGCTTCCGGTGATCGACACGTACGCCAGGCTGTTTGCCTGGACCGAGGTCGTGCCGGTGTCCGCCCAGACGGGAGATAACGTGCAACGCCTTGTGGCCGTCACGGTCTCGCATCTTCCCGAAGGCGAAGGAGCCTACGATGATGAGACAGTGACCGACCAAACGATGCGAACGCTGGCGGCCGAAATGATTCGAGAAAAACTGTTGCGCCAGACCTATGAAGAGATACCCTATTCGTTGGCCGTGGAGATCGACGAGTTTGTCGAAGAAGGCAAACTGGCGCGCATCAGTGCGTCCGTGCTGATCGAACGGGAGTCACACAAAGCCATCGTCATTGGGAAACACGGGGAGCGGCTGAAGACAGTCGGCACCGAGGCCCGGCTAGAGATGGAACGACTGTTCGGCATGAAGGTCTTTTTGCAGTTATGGGTGAAAGTGCGGGAAGCGTGGCGCGAAGACGAGCACGCGCTCATCGAACTGGGGTATTAGCAGGTCAGTGATGCAGCCAATGGAAAAACTGCCTGAAGTCCGATCCCTCGAGCCGAAACCCCGCGCCGGGGATAAAGATGTTTTACGCGACGCATTGAAGGATCAAGGCGAGCGAGGGCAGACCAAGTCCGACATCGTGCTCTTGTCCGTGCAACGCCTGTTGCGACGAGGTGCGATCACCAACCTGGCAAAAATGCTGGGCCGGATGCATCCTGCCGATATTGCCAAGGTCATCGTCCATCTCTCCTCTCCAAAGGAGAAGCGCGAAGTCTTTGAATTGGTCCGCGGTGAATCCAAGCGCGGGCAGGTTCTGTCCGAACTCGATACGGACAGCATCACCCAGGTCCTGGCAGATCTGCTCCAGTCCGATATCGCCTGGCTGATCAAAGACCTGGCTCCCGACGACGTCGCCTACATCCTCGGTGTGTTGCCGGAAGAGCGCGCGAAGGAAATTCTGTCGCTGATGCGCACCGAGGACTCGACAGAAGTCGCCGACATTTTGAAGTATCCGAAAGATACGGCCGGCGGCATCATGACCACGGAGTTTTTTGCGCTGTCTGAAGACGCGACGGCGCAAGATGCGATCCGACGCCTGCAGCAGGCGACGGACGCTGAAATGGTGTTCTACATCTATGTCACCGACAAGGACGATCATCTGGTTGGAGTCCTGTCGCTGCGCCAGCTCTTGACGGTGCCGCCCGCGACCCCGCTCAAGAACATTGCCACCCGCGAGGTCATCAGCGTCACGGTGGACATGGACCAGGAGGAGGTGGCGCGTCAGGTCGCCAGTTACAATCTCCTCGCCATTCCCGTTGTGGACAAAGACGGTGTGCTGGTCGGCATCATTACGGTCGACGACGTCGTGGACGTGATCCGGGAAGAAGCCACCGAAGACATGTTGAAGATGGCGGGCGCCGTGGAAGAGGAGGCGGTCTCGAAGTCCTCCAGCGTTGCGGCGGCCAAAGTACGGCTACCTTGGCTGTTCACCAACCTCGTCGGCAGCTTGCTTTCCGGTGCCATCCTCTGGGAGTTTCGCTATACGATCCAAGAAGTCGTCGCCATCGTGAGTTTCATTCCCGTGATCGCCGCCATGGGCGGCAACGTCGGACTTCAGTCGTCCACGCTCATCATCCGTGGACTCGCGACCGGGTTGGTTGAGGTGACCGACGTCTGGAACGTCTTTTTCCGCGAGGTGAAGATCGGACTGTTGATGGGCGTGGCCTGCGGGGTAATATTGTCGCTGGTCGGTTGGATCTGGCATCAAGGCTTTCTCGGCGTGGTCGTGGGAGTCTCGCTCATCACTGCGTTCCTCGTCTCCACCAGCATGGCCACGTTCATGCCGATTCTCTTGAAACGGGTGGGCGTCGATCCTGCCGTTGCGGCCGGGCCGTTCGTGACGACGGCGAACGACATCACGGGCATCACCATCTACCTCACGCTTGCCACCATCTTTATGGAATATCTCCGATAGTGGCGAGCGTCGGATTGCGTCTTCTTGCATCGCTCACGTTCGCTGTGTGACTGTATGCCGCTGGTGAAGACTCAGGCTATTACCTTGAAAAGCCTCAAGTGGGGCGAGGCCGACCGCATCGTCACCTTCTATGCAAAGCATTTGGGAAAAATTCGTGCGGTCGCAAGGGGGGCGAGGCGACCCAAAAGTCGTATGGGTGCTGCGCTCGAACCGTTGACCCTGTGTGACTTGAACCTTTTCGAAAAATCCGGCGATACGCTGTATCGGGTCTCCCAGGTCGATCTGATCGAGCCGTTTGTGAGATTCCGAGAGGATTTGACGATGATGGCGGCGGCCGCTCGAATGGCCAATGTCGTGGGCGCTGTCACACCGGATGGCGATCCCGACCCGAATCTCTTCGATACGTTGGAGCACGGGCTGCGCTCATTGGTCACGAGCGACGATCCGGCGCTCACCGCGTTACTCTTTCAGATTCGACTCTTGGGCTTGACCGGTTTTCGCCCTCAGACCGACCATTGCGCGGCCTGCGGTAAGACCAAAGAGATTCAGGAGCCGCAGTTTTCTCCTGCATCCGGCGGCCTCGTGTGTGTGACCTGCGCGGCCCGACAACGGGTTCCATGCCTGCCCTTATCACGCGGCAGCCTGGCGTTTCTTCAACAAGCCTTGCGGCTGGCGCCGGCGATGGTCACGCGGCTGAAGGCCGCCGGCCAGGTTCGAGGCGAAGTGGAGGAGGCCATTGAGAGCTATGTCACGGTGGTGGCCGGAAGACGCCTCCCCCCTGTGGATTTTTTGGCAGCATCGGTGTGATCTCTGCTCGAGTGAAACCAGTGCATATGGCGGACACTCAACTTGAACCTAAAGATTTGTCCTGGTTGGACAAGGGTGTGCTCGGTATCGAGTGGAGCGACGGGCACCACGGTGTCTATCCGGTTCGCCATCTTCGTCTTCACTGTCCCTGCGCGGCCTGCGTCGACGAATGGACAGGCGTGCGGAGGTGAACAGCGACGACGTACCGCTCCTGATTATGCTGCAGGACATCGAATCGGTCGGCCGCTATGCACTGCAGTTTAAATGGAGCGACGGTCACGACACCGGCATCTATTCGTACACATTGCTGCGCGGCCTATGCCAGTGTGACCTCTGTCAGCCTGTGAAACCGGCTGAACCTAAAAGCCGGAGGCTCTTGTGAGGTGTCGGTATGGCCACTTGGCGGCCGCGCTGATCGCGGTGGCCGGGCTCGCGATGCTGTCTGCATGCATCGGGATGCCGCCGCTCGCGGAGCAGGAGCGCAAAATCAGAAACAATGAGCTCACGCTTCGAAACCTTGAACCACGCGCGTTCGTCCGCGCGTGGGGGATGCCGACGTATCAACACATGGAGTTCATGCCGTTTTTTGGAATGAAGGATGGGTCGATGGTGCCTCGTTCGCGGCTTGCCGTCGGCACCTCGCCTCCAGGGTGGGAAGCGTCCGTTGATGCGGGAGACGCCCTATTCCTCGCGTATCCCGAGCATGGCTGGCTCGTGGTATTTTTGGATGAGGTCTTCGTCTATCGGGAAGAACTTTCAGCCGACAAGCTGCACGAAATGGGCCATGCGTGGGCACATGAAGATAAGTTTCGTACGAAAATCGAACTCGAACCACGTCCCTGACCCGCCGCTTAAACCTGTGGTGAGGCAGCCCCGTCCACTCAAGCTCCTGGTCGCCGCTTCTGAAGCGATCCCTTATGCAAAGACGGGCGGCCTTGCAGATGTGGCCGGGGCGTTGCCGCAGGAATTCGTGAAGCTCGGACACGAGGTCATTCTTCTTCTCCCCCGATATCGTGAATTGGACCAATCAGGACGCAGGTTCCGCCCTCTCGTCACGCTGCCGATTCACACCCCGCAAGGCGTGGTTCCTGCGGTCATTGAAGAAGACATCGTTCCGGTCGATGACCGTCCGGAGGGCCTGCGCGTATGGGCCATTGCGAACGACGACCTATTTTGATCGGCCTGGTCTGTACCAGGAATCAGGGCTCGATTATCCAGACAATTTGGACAGATTTGTCTTTTTTTCACGGGCGATCATCGAAGCCATGGCCTATTTGCACCGTGAACGGGAGTGGCGAACGGATCTTCTGCATTTGCACGACTGGCAGACTGCGCTGTGCGCCGTCTATTTGAAGACAAACGATGCGGCACGAGGGGAGGTGAGCGGTGTCAAGACAGTCCTCACCATTCACAATGCCGGGTATCAGGGAATGTTCCCGGGAACACAATTCGCCAAAACCGGATTGGCGCCTTCATGGTTTACACCCACTCGGCTTGGAATTCTACGGTTCTGTGAACTTGCTCAAGGGAGGAATCCTTTTCAGCGATTACCTGACCACAGTGAGTCCGACGTACGCCAAGGAAATCTTGACTCCCGAGGGCGGCTTTGGTCTGGACGGGGTTCTGCGCAACCGACAAGGCGAGTTCGAAGGCATCTTAAACGGGATCGACGTCGATCTCTGGAATCCGGAAACCGATCCGCACTTACCGGCGCCGTATACCGCGACAAACTGGCAGAACAAGCGTGTCTGTAAGGATGCCTTGCGACGAGAATTCCACCTTCCGGACACGGATGAGCCGGTCATAGCGCTCATCGGCCGCATGGCTTCGCAAAAGGGATTCGACCTGATGGAAGAAGCGATTCCGAAATTGATAACGCTTGGTCTGCAGCTTGTCATTCTGGGGACCGGCGAGCCGGCCCTGGAAGCGCGCTTCAAAGCGCTCCATGACCGTTACCCGGCGAAGCTCGGACTTCGTATTGGCTTTGATGAAGGCCTTGCCCAT
This sequence comes from uncultured Nitrospiraceae bacterium, assembly GCA_963824855.1. Taxonomy (GTDB): domain Bacteria; phylum Nitrospirota; class Nitrospiria; order Nitrospirales; family Nitrospiraceae; genus Nitrospira_C. The sequence continues at coordinate 34,253 of CAWGQP010000007.1, read as the reverse complement.
CGAATTGAAGGCGGGGCCGACATGTTTCTCATGCCTTCGCAATACGAGCCATGCGGGCTGAGTCAGCTCTATAGCCTGCGATACGGTACGATTCCCATCGTCCGCAAGACGGGGGGATTGGCGGACACGGTCGTGCCGTTTTCACTCCGGAACTCTAACCCCCGTGCGACGGGATTTCACATTAATCAGCATACGGCCAAGTCCTTGATTTCTACGGTTGAGGGAGCCCTTCCCGTCTTTCAGGGTATGGACACGTGGAAGAGGCTCATGGAAAATGCCATGCACACCGATGTATCTTGGGCGCGGTCGGCGAAGGCCTATGATCGAGTGTTTCAATCGCTAACGTCTCAAAGCATCTAGCGGGGAGGATACAGCGTGCATATTCTCGGCATCTCTGCCTTCTACCATGACAGCGCCGCCTGCCTCGTGCGCGACGGGGAGATCATCGCGGCGGCCCAGGAAGAACGATTCACACGAAAGAAGCACGATCCGGGATTTCCTCATCGGGCGGTTGAGTATTGTCTGAACGAAGGACGGATCGGGATCAAAGATCTTCAATACATTGTGTTTTATGACAAGCCGCTGATCAAATTCGAGCGGCTTCTTGAAACCTATGTCGGGTTTGCGCCGCGAGGCCTGCAGTCCTTTCTTGCAGCCATGCCCGTGTGGTTGAAAGAGAAACTGCTACTGCGAAACCTTCTTCGCAAAGAGATTTTGGCCTGCGATCCTGCTTTGAACAAAACGGACGTGCCGCAGTTCCTGTTCGGCGAACACCATGAATCTCACGCGGCATCTGCCTTTTTCCCTTCTCCCTACCAGAAGGCCGCAGTCTTGTGTATGGATGGCGTTGGAGAATGGGCGACAACGTCCGCTTGGCTGGGCGAAGGCAATAATCTGACCCCTCTCTGGGACATTCCGTTTCCTCATTCGATCGGACTTTTGTACTCGGCCTTCACGTACTACACGGGATTCAAGGTCAATTCCGGTGAATACAAGGTCATGGGCCTTGGCTCCGTATGGACAGCCGAAATATGTCAAGGGCATCTATGATCATCTCTTGGATTTGAAGCCGGACGGGACGTTCAGGATGAACATGGAGTTCTTCAACTACTGTACCGGCTTGACGATGACGAACTCGAGATTCGACGACCTTTTCGGGGGCCCTCCCCGCAAGCCGGAATCGAAATTAGGGCAGCGAGAAATGGATTTGGCTCGGTCGATTCAGGAAGTGACTGAAGAGGTCATGCTGCGGTTGTCTCGAACGATGCATCGAGAAACCGGAGCGGAATATTTATGTTTGGCCGGCGGCGTGGCGCTCAATTGTGTGGGGAACGGACGAATCCTTCGTGAGGGACCATTCAAAGACATCTGGATCCAACCGGCGGCCGGAGATGCCGGCGGAGCCGTGGGTGCGGCCCTCAGCGCCTGGTATCAATATGAAAACCAGCCACGGACGGCGGATAATGTCCACGATAAGATGAATGGCAGCTATCTCGGTCCCCGACATTCGAACGAGGATGTCGAATCCAGACTGAGAAAACTCGGTGCGGTGTATCACCAGTTGGATGATGAAAAGCTCATTGATTCCACCGCCGAGCATTTGGCCGAAGGAAAAGTGATTGGATGGCTCCAAGGCAGAATGGAGTTTGGCCCCCGCTCGCTTGGGGGCCGCAGCATCTTGGGAGACGCACGGAATACGAAAATGCAGTCAGTCATGAATCTAAAAATAAAGTATCGGGAGTCGTTTCGCCCATTTGCACCGTCCGTGCTCCGTGAGAAAGTTTCAGAATACTTTCAAATGAACTGTAACAGCCCCTATATGCTGCTGGTTGCTCCTGTGGTTGAGAAGCGGCGGCTGCCATTCGACCCCAAGCATGAAGCGTTATGGGGGATTGACCTGCTCAACATTCCTCGATCCGATGTTCCGGCCATCACGCATATCGATTACTCCGCAAGAGTACAAACGGTCCATGAAGACACCAATCCCCGATACCACAATCTGCTCTCGGCGTTTGAGAGGAAGACGGGCTGCGCGGTTCTTGTGAACACGTCGTTTAACGTCCGCGGTGAGCCGATCGTGTGTACGCCGGAGGATGCCTATCGTTGTTTCATGCGGACGGAAATGGATGTGTTAGTCCTCGAGAACTTTGTTCTATTAAAGGAAGAGCAAAAGCCTCTGGAGAACGATTCTGACTGGAAGAGCGAATTCGCTCTTGACTAATAGTGGGAGGAAACAGTGGATCACAGATCTCAAACCAAGGAATTGCGGCATTTCGGTCTACTGGTGGGGGGAGTGTTCAGCGTCATCGGTCTTTGGCCGATGTTGCTGCGAGGAGAACCACTTCGCCTTTGGGCCCTGATCACTGGAGGCCTGCTTATCCTATTGGGAAGTCTCGTTCCAACCTGGCTGGCTCCGATTCACCGAGGCTGGATGTGGGTCGGACATGTGCTCGGTTGGATCAATACCAGAATCATTCTTGGCGTGATCTTTTACGGACTCATCACCCCCATCGGCATCGTGTTCCGGATGTTGGGTAAAGACACGATGCGGCAAACGTTTTCCGATACCAGTTCAACGTATCGTGTGAATCGCCAGCCTCGGCCGCGTTCTCATATGAAATTCCAGTTCTAGATCGTTTGACATCGGAGGTGACTATGGGCGAGTTTGTCATGGAATTGTGGGCCTTCATGAAGGAACGGAAAAAGTTTTGGCTGTTGCCGATCATACTCGTGCTGCTCATGCTGGGGACACTCATCGTTTTGACGCAAGGCTCAGCCGTCGCGCCATTCGTATACACCTTGTTCTAATGGAATGACGTGGAGCAGGGAAGGAGCTGATCAGCGAAGGTTCAGAGACGAAACTTGAAGCCTCTCAGGCTCTATCTCTGACAAAAGGGCTTTGGCCTGAGTGGTGTAAAAGGCATAATCTGCCTGCGGGTTGTACTCAAGTATTCCGTGCAGGAGTTCTCTTGCTACATCAAAGCGGCGAGCTTCAACCGCAGCTTGTCCGGCACGTAAGGAGCATGCTGCCGACATGGCCTTCACATCAACGGCAAGCCGGGCGGAAGGCGTCGTGACCAGTCCGCTCGAGTTTTCCGAGGTAGTGGAAGCACGAAACCATCACCCGAGACCGTCCGCTTCGCCGATGTGCTGAGGACGGAGGCATCATGCTTTAATTCCTCAAACTCTTTGGTGTTTTGGCAGTGGGAATAAACAGACCAAAGACCCATAAAGCTGCCATTGTCGGCGGCGGCCTGTTTGACCGGCTGTCCGGACTGGCAGCCGATCGATAGCAAGGCTAAGGCTCGCGAGCAGTAGTTGGTTCGTTCTCATTCTGACCTTCCACGAACTGCAATCAGCGGACCATTAGCTCTCAGCATAAGTTATTGAAAAATAAAAGTAACAATGATTGACCATTGTGTGGCAAATACCGCACTATGGCATTTTTCAGACTATGCTGTGGGAAATGGTGTGAAAAGGGGGCTAGGAATTAAAGATTTGAACCAGGATACCTGTCCTGGTAGTTGCGTTGGTCTTCCGCATGATGTGTTTAATGTGCTCTTTGACCGTCTGCTCGGTGATCTGAAGCGCATTAGCAATTTCCTTGTTTGTCCACCCTTTAGCCAGGTGTTCGACGACCGATTGTTCACGGTTGGTGAGCGAAAACTTTTCCTTGGCCTGGTCGGTATTCAGCTGCTGCCGGCGACCTAGTTCTTCGAGGGTCACGACCAGTCTGGCAAATTGCACGCCTCCTCGGTCCGGCAAGCCGAATCCCCTGAGAAGAACGGGCTGTTCGGGATTACCGGCGACCCGCTTGATCTCAAATTGTTCCCAATCCTTCGCTTCGGTACGGATATGCAGCGCTTTGACGATCTCGCCGCAAAGCTCGGTCAAAGCCGTCGGAAGCACGCCGTGGGCCGCTCGGGAGCTGCCGCCCCCATGCTCGGCCACATTAATTTGTTTAGACAGCTCCGAGGCCTGACGATTCATGTGGAGCAATTGCATGGAAGCCGAAAGAACGACGATTCCTGGTCCCGCCCGTTGGTCGGCAAGCGTTTCGGCTGGGTCAGGAACAGGTAGTGGATCGCTCATGCTTGGTGGGAAGTCTTAAATGTAACCCGTTACGGAGAGAATACTAAAACTGGCTTCAATCTTTAGACAGACTGGAGGATTCTACCTAACACTTTAGAGGGAGTCAACACCCTCCTTTTGTGATGCAGACCTACGTCATCGGTATTGTCGGGTCTTTCAAGGCATCCCTATACTGGCCCTTGTAGGACATCACCCTTCAAGTCCAAACGACCTTGGTTGTGAAGAGCCGATCAAGAAGAAGGGTTTGGTCACCGGGTGACAGCGCATTGAACAGGGCTAACAGGGGGGAAGTTGTGACACAGACCGAGTGGGAATGGCCGATCTCGACCCATCTTCAAAACCACCGCGAACGCGTGCCTTTATTGAGACCGGTACCGTTCGAGATGACGACCCAAGTGGACGATCCCTCGGATTCGGCGAACAGCGGGAAGGCGTTGTCTCTCAATATCAGCAGTGGGGGGATGTTAGTGCTCATGGACCATGCTCCCGAAGTTGAGCAGGTGCTCAAAGTTCTAGTGCCGACGCCGACAAGCTCGGCCGGCACGCCGACGCTTGCGGAGGTCCGGTGGACACGCAAGCTTCCGTTCGGAAGTTCGAGGAATGATGGCGCGTATTTCGTTGGGTTGAAATTCCTATTTTGACCTTAGAAAGCAGAATCGGCTGGTCAGTGTTTTGTACCAAACCTCAGATTAACATCAAAAAGGAACCAACCATGAAGGCCGTGATTCTTGCAGGAGGCATGGGGACTCGTCTTTCAGAAGAGACTCATCTTCGTCCGAAACCGATGGTGGAGATTGGCGGGAAGCCGATCTTGTGGCACATTATGAAAATTTATGCCGCCCATGGCATTAAGGAATTCATCATCGCACTCGGTTATAAGGGAGAAATGATCAAAGAGTACTTTCTGAATTTCTATGCCTTCAACAAGGACATCTCCGTCGATCTCGGCACCGGAAAAACGACGATTCATAACGGAAAGAAGCATGAGGATTGGACGGTCCACCTTGTGGATACTGGTCTTCATACGCAAACGGGGGGCCGACTGAGGCGACTGAAGAAATGGCTGGAGCATGATGAAACGTTCTTGTTCACGTATGGGGATGGCGTAGCGGACATTGATATCGAAGCCACCATTAAGTTTCATAAGGCGCACGGGAAGTTAGCCACGGTAACGTCGGTTTTGCCACCGGCGAGATTCGGACGGTTGGTGTTCGATGCCGAGCACATCGTGGATTTCAAGGAAAAGCCGCATGGGGAAGAAGGGTGGATCAATGGCGGTTTTTATGTCCTGCAGAATGAAACGATTGATTACGTTGAAGATGATGACATTGCGTGGGAAAAGGGACCAATAGAGCGTCTGACACACGAGCGTCAGTTGATCGGGTACCGACATGAGCGTTTTTGGTCCTGTATGGATACCTTGAAAGAGAAAGCATACTTGGAGGATCTGTGGCAGTCTGGTAAGGCACCATGGAAGGTGTGGTAGCGGCCCCTCCTGTGGTCGGACTAATTCCCGTCCGGGTATCCGATCATCCTTATATCGACATCTAGAACGGCTGAGTATTTTGCTCCAGCAGTGCGATGGTTTGGAAGAGATCGGTTATCAGGGAGGTAGAAGGGATCATATATGAGTTCCGGTTTGTCACTATATACAGACGCACAAACGTGGTTGGACGAGGATTGGAGGCGGATAGCCGAGTCTCTTGGTGACCGTGTGGAAGCGTTCCGCGGAAAGCGTGTTCTTGTCACCGGTGCGGCTGGATTTTTAGGTTTTGGTTTCCTCCATTTTTTCTCATATCTCGATCGCAAATTCTCCAGCCAAGGCGGAGTGTCTGTTGTCGCAGCTGATAACTATATCCGCGGGTGTCCTCGCTGGCTCGTCGAACTCATTAATGTCAATCCGCACGTAAAATTAGTGAAGCAAGACATCACGAAGCCGTGGCAGTATGACACTGAAGGCCCATTCGATTTCATCATCCACGCCGCCTCGATAGCCAGTCCGAAAGTCTATCGGACGTACCCTCTAGAAACAGTGGAGACTAATGTTTCTGGGTTGCGCCATATGCTTGACCTTGCCAAATCACATGGAAGCGAGAGTATTCTCTATTTCAGTTCCAGCGAGATTTACGGTGATCCGCCTGCACAGGAAATCCCTACTCGCGAAATCTACAGAGGAAATGTGGCTTGTATCGGCCCTCGGGCATGCTATGACGAATCCAAACGCTTGGGTGAAACGCTTTGTTACCTCTATGCGCGACAGTACGAGGTGCCTGCCAAAATTGTCAGGCCTTTTAACAACTACGGCCCCGGGCTTCGGCTCGCCGATGGTCGAGTACTACCCGACTTTTGTCGGGATGTACTCGCCGACCGAGACATCGTTCTGCGTTCGGATGGGAGCCCAACACGCACGTTCTGCTACGTCTCCGACGCCCTAACCGGATATCTCCTCGTCTTATTGTCTGCATATCATGCGGAGCCATTTAATATCGGCTCAGAAGCACCAGAAGTGTCCATGCGAGAACTCGCAGGGATGTTGCTCAAGACTGCAGGCAGTCACCGACAGGTCATTCACAAACCAAGTGATGAAGCGGATTACCTGACAGATAATCCGAATCGACGCTGTCCCAATCTTGAAAAGGCTCGGACGTTATTGGGATACAAACCGTGCGTGGACTTGAAGTTCGGTCTCAAGCGCTTACTCGAGTGGTATACAAGATTTGTAGATTTGGAAGAATTGGTTAAGGAAGAAGTTGTCGAACAGTCTTCATGAGGTGATGGTGAAAATTTCGGTCATCGGAACAGGATATGTCGGTCTTGTCTCTGGAGCGTGCTTGGCCGAACGAGGCTACAGCGTTACCTGTGTAGACGTCCGACCAGAAGTGGTCCATGAAATCAATGCAGGTCGACCACCAATCCACGAGCGTGGTCTGGATGATTTGCTGAGGACTGTTCGGCAAAACGGAAAACTGATTGCGACCACAGACACGCACAGCGCCATTCATGGATCGGAAGTGACCTTGATATGCGTGGGCACACCTACCGTGAACGGACAAATGGATCTTTCACAAATCATTGCAGCTTCAGAGGCTATTGGGGACGCATTGGCGAGTAAACGGGGGTACCATGTGGTTGCGGTGAAGAGCACCGTGCTTCCGGGAACCACGGAAGGCCCCGTGAAGGAAGCGATCGAACGGAGATCGAGGAAGAAGGTGGGTGACGGGTGGGGCCTCTGTATGAATCCTGAGTTTTTGAGAGAAGGGAAAGCTGTGGAGGATTTTCGATCTCCAGATCGTGTTGTGATCGGTGCGACGGACAAGAAAGCCGCAGACGTATTTCTACAGATATATTCGAGTTTTAACTGCCCGAGAGTCGTTACGTCCCCACGAACCGCGGAGATGATCAAGTACGTGTCAAATTCCCTGCTTGCCACCATGATTTCATTTTCCAATGAAATAGGTAATTTATGTTCGGGAATACCTGGGGTGGACGCACGCGAGGTCTGGAAAGGGGTGCATCTTGACAGGCGGTTAACACCGATAGATGGTCAGTCAGGTGGGCCTGCCGGGGTCACCGAGTATCTTTGGCATGGGTTGGGATTCGGCGGAAGTTGTTTTCCCAAAGACGTGGCGGCGCTGCGTGGGTTTGGCCGCTCGCTCAAAGAATCGACGCGCATGTTGGATGCTGTCTTGCAAATCAACGAAGAACAGCCACTTCGGATGATCTCGCTTCTCGAGAAAGAAATGAGTATCTCAGGGAAGCGCGTCGCCGTTCTTGGTTTGGCTTTTAAGCCCGGCACCGATGACCTGCGGGAGTCACCGGCACTCCCGTTAATAGCAGCTCTCCTGCAAAAGGGTGTTGCGGTAGTTGCCCACGATCCTATCGCCATGCCTCTGGCAATGAGGCATCCAGATTTTTCGAGTGTGTCCCTGGTGGATAGTTGGATGGAGGCACTTCAGGACTGTGATGCATGTTGCATTGTCACCGCATGGCCTGAGTATCGGTCCATTCATCCTGCCGAATTTGCCAAACGGATGCGTCGCCCTCTCCTCGTTGATGGTCGAGGCATTTTTGACCCGGCAACAATGGCAGCCTCAGGTGTCGAATGGCGGGGAGTCGGGTATACTCCAGTGTTTCTCAATGGCCAGTCTATTTAAGGGAGAAATGATATGGATAGTGGGGGCTGCCGATTTTGTGGAAAGGTCTTGCAGCATGTTTTCATCGATCTCGGCATGTCGCCAATGGCCAATTCCTACCTAAAATCTTACCAGCTTAGTCAAATGGAGCCGTTCTATCCGCTTCGAGCACATGTTTGCGACCAATGTTTCCTGGTTCAACTCGACCAATTTGAGAGTCCTGACCAAATCTTTTCAGACTACGCATACTTTTCTTCCTACTCGGAAATGTTCCTGCGACACGCAAGAGCATATGTGGACATGGTTGTCGACCGATTTAAGTTAGGGACTCAGAGTTATGTCGTCGAGATTGCGAGCAATGATGGATACCTATTGAAGAATTTTGTCGCACGAGGAATCCCGGTGATGGGCATTGAGCCGGCAAAAAACGTGGCGGAGGTAGCTATCGAGAATGGCGTCGCCACACTCGTGAGGTTTTTCGGTTCTCAAACAGCACAGGAATTAGTGGGGCATGGCAAACAGCCGGATCTCATAATTGGCAATAACGTATTGGCGCATGTGCCTGATCTCAATGATTTCGTCCAGGGACTTAAAGTCCTGCTTGGTCCTCGAAGTGTCGTCACAATGGAATTTCCTCATCTTATGCGGCTCATGGCAGATAATCAGTTCGACACTATCTATCATGAGCACTTCTCCTATTTTTCGCTCAGCACAGTCGAAAAAGTGTTTGCGAGGCACGGACTTGCTGTGTTCGATGTTGAGGAAATTTCGACACATGGAGGTTCGTTGAGGATCTACGCTTGCCATAGGGAAGACCAGTCCAAGGCCCCAAGCGCACGTCTAGCCGACCTCAAAAAGAGAGAAGAGGAGCATGGATTTCTTAGGATTGAGACGTACCTCTCCTTTTCCGAAGGAGTCGCGGAGACAAAGCGGGCCTTGTTGTCCTTCCTGATTGAGGCGAAACGAAGTCGAAAATCAGTCGTGGCATATGGGGCGGCTGCGAAGGCCAGCACCTTGTTAAATTATTGTGGGGTGAGGACGGATTTTGTCGATTACCTCGTAGATCGAAGTCCACATAAACAAGGTCATTTCTTACCGGGTGTTCATATCCCCATTTACGATCCCGAGCACATTCGTCTGACCCGTCCCGACTATGTGCTGATCATGCCGTGGAATCTTCGAGACGAAATCATGAGTCAGATGTCCTTCATCAGGGAGTGGGGAGGTCAATTTGTGGTGCCCATACCCAAGGTGCAAGTCTATGCCTGAGCCGTTTCGTTATGGGAGGCTATCGGATACCTGGACGCAAAAATTCAGTCCAAGGCAAACTGGATTAGAACCCTGAGAGCGTTTATGCTCAATTCACCTTCATCTAACATGGTCAATATTTCCGAGATCGGACGTGAAGCGTATGAAACGATCCGCAAGTTATACCCTATAAGCAGAAGCATTACCGGTGAGGGAGTCAGGACGACGTTGCGCACTGTTCAGCAGCATATTCCATTGGAGATCGTTGAGGTTCCCTCCGGGACTAAAGTATTTGATTGGACCGTGCCACCTGAGTGGAACATTAAAGATGCCTATATCAAGAATCGCCAGGGAGACCGTATCCTAGATTTTCGAGAATGTAATTTACATGTGGTCGGTTATAGTGTTCCCATTCATGCCAAGCTGACGTTGAGTGAACTGAAGCCTCACTTGTTCACGATCCCAGAGCGGCCAGAGTGGATTCCCTTTAGAACCACCTTCTATCACAAAAATTGGGGATTCTGTCTCTCCCATAAGCAATTCTCGGAGTTAGTGGAAGATGAGTACGAAATCCTCATTGACTCGACACTGTCGGAATCTGGCACATTGACCTATGGCGAGTGTTACTTACCCGGCAAGACTAAGGATGAAGTGCTTGTTTCGACACATGTCTGTCATCCCTCTCTTTGTAATGACAACCTGTCAGGGATTTCAGTTGCAACTCTGCTGGCTAGAACCGTGGCAGCATGGGATCGCCAATACAGCTATCGGTTCCTGTTTATCCCTACGACCATCGGCTCGATTACCTGGCTGGCGACGCATGAAGATATCGTGCCGTTTGTGAAACATGGGCTGGTGCTAACTGGGCTGGGCGATAGTGGAAAAGTCACGTACAAGAAAAGCCGGCAAGGAGAGGCAGTCATTGATCGCGTCATGAAGCATGTTCTGAAACATTCAGGCCAGGATCATCTCATTATCGATTTCATTCCCTATGGGTATGATGAGCGGCAATTTTGTTCGCCAGGGTTTAATCTGCCATTTGGATCTTTTATGCGGACCCCGCACGGAGAATATCCTGAATATCACACTTCGGCAGACAATCTGGACCTGGTGTCTCCCTCGTCATTGGGCTCGTCCTATGAACATTGTTTGAACGCGTTCAGCGTGCTTGAACACAACCGCACGTATCTCAATCTCAATCCTAAGTGTGAGCCGCAGCTTGGGAAGCGAGGGTTGTATCGGGCAATTGCCGGGCAGCAAGAGAAGCAGATTCGTGAGCTTGCCCTGCTGTGGGTGCTCAATTTGTCCGACGGGGCACACAGTCTTCTGGATATCGCAGAGCGAAGCGGCATGCCGTTTCCGGAGATTCGTCAATCGGCCGAATCTTTGGCTGCCTGCGGGCTATTAGAAGACATGGGAACGCTGGATCATTCTTGAAGCACGGAGGGTACGTATGAACAACACGGTGTATTACGATTCTCAACTTTCAGACGACAAGCGGCGCCAAGAGATTTTTGAAGGACAAATATTTGTCTTTTCACCGAGGCCTAGCACGCTGGCATTCATACAGCATGCGCGCAAGCTGATTGAAGAGGCATTTGCGCCCTTGGATCCTGAAACAGCCCAATATCATCTCGCGGTTGAGCAATTCGCGGAGGTATTGGGGACGTTGAAACCATCCTTTATCCACCACCCGGAATCTAAACAGCATATCCAGGCCATAATGACTGATCTGGGTGCCGACTTAGGTAAGACCTACTTCGACGTACCAAAGATGCGGAGTTCGACCAGTGATAACTTTCTGACGACAGGGATTGCCTATGCATGGCATCCACATCGCGACACGTGGTATTCAGCTCCCCCTTGCCAGATTAACTGGTGGATCCCCATTTATGATATTCAGTCCGACAATGCGATGGCATTCCACCCCAAATATTGGAACCGCGCCGTCAAGAATGATTCCAGCGGCCATAACTATTATGAGTGGAATAAACAGCATCGGGGAGCACATGTCTCTCAATTGCTGAAGTCGGACCCGCGCCCTCTTTCGCGACCGACGGAGCCTATCGAAATGGATCCCCAGATTCGACTTCTCGTTCCTGCGGGCGGAATAATCTTGTTTTCGGGGTCCCAGTTGCATTCGAGCGTGCCGAATACATCCGGAAAAACACGCTTCAGTATCGATTTCAGAGTCGTGAACATTGAAGACGCTGCCGAGCGGCGTGGAGCGCCTCGAGTTGACGAAGAGTCTACGGGAACAACCATGAGAGACTATCTGCGAGGAACCGATTTCACTACGCGTATACCCGAGGAAATTGTGATGCTCTATGACGACAACACAGTGGCCAAGGGCGACAAGGTTTATCAGGCTAATCAAGGAGCTTAGCCCGAGGGATGGGCGACCTAGAAGATTCCGTATGCAGTCAGGTGAGAGTGCGAGATCGAGAAGTAGTCGGCGTCGTGCCTGCAGCTGGTCGTTCGAGAAGGCTCGGCCTGTTGCCATGCAGCAAGGAGTTGTTCCCCATTGGAATCATCACGGATGCCGAAACCTCCAAACCTCGACCGAAAGTTGCCGCCGAGTATTTGCTCGATAAACTGAAATCCGCCGGAGTGACCAAAACCTATGTGATCATTCGTGACGGCAAGTGGGATATCCCAACCTACTTTGGTGATGGCCGTCGTATCGGAATGGATCTGGCTTATGTAGTCATTTCAGGCTCCTGCGGTCCCCCAGATAGCGTCGACCGTGCATACTCCTTCATAAAGGAACACATCGTCGCGTTCGGGTTCCCGGATATTTTATTGGAGCCCGCCGATCTATTTCAGCAATTGCTTGCGCGGTTAAGCGAAAGCAGGTCGGAAGTGGTCTTAGGTCTCTTCCCCGCTGCGCATGATTGCCGTGCCATGGATATGATCGAGTATGACTCTCATGGCCGTGTTCAGGCAGTCGTGCTCAAGCCAGAAGCGACTCACCTGCAGTTTGCCTGGGCTTGTGCGGTCTGGACGCCGGAGTTTACCCGTTTTCTGCATGAATTCATGAGATCCGATAAAAACAATTTCGGGGCGGACCTCCGAATTGACGCACAGGGAGATGTGCCGGTCGGCGCGGTGTTCCGATCGGCTGTAGACAGTGGAATGCCGGTCGAATGCGTGCCATTCTCCAATGGTAGCTACATCGACATCGGCACTCCGGCAGACCTTGTCCGTGCGACAAGAACTTATCGATAATCCTGTAAAGGAAGGCATTGAGGGGAGGGAACTGTGGCCCAATTACAACGACCTGAGATTGCATACATGAATGGAAGGCTTGTGCAGTGGGACCAGGCTGTCTTGCACGTCGGATCTGAAGCCGTCATACGAGGACTGAACGTCTTTGAGGGGGTAAAGGCGTATTGGCAGCCTGACAGATCCCTAAAAATTGCTATGGCGCGTCAGCACTATCTACGGCTGTGCCGATCGGCAAGGTTACTGCACATGCCGTGTGCGGTGACGTACGAAGAGTATGTCTCCGCGATCGATCAGCTAATCGGTGCGTTGGCCAAGCCCGATCGAGATATGTGGGCTCGCACGACTCTGTTTGCGATCGATGGGCACTGGGGAGAGAACACATCGACCGATCTCGTGGTGACGGCGTACCACCAAGATAAGTCTCCCTCCATACCTATACGCATGGGAGTCAGCACTTGGAGGCGAAGTGCTGATGTCTCCCTCCCTCCCAGGGTTAAGACCGGCAGCAACTACGAAGTGTCACGCTTGGCGAGAATCGAGGGGCGGGCGCATGGTTGCGATGATATGGTTCTCCTGAATCCGTCAGGGCGCGTCGCTGAAGCGACGGCCTCTTGTATTCTGATGGTTCGAGGCGACACGGTTTATACACCGCCTCCCTCGGAGGGAGCGCTGGAAAGCATTACGGTTGATGCGGTGGAATCGCTTGCAACTTCCTTGGGGATCGCTTTTGTCAGAAGGCCGATTGATCGGACTGAATTACTGATCGCTGATGAGGTGGCTATTTGTGGCACGCTCCATGAGATCACGTTGGCAACATCGATTGAGGGATTTGCATTGTCGGAAAAATCCCCCATCCTCAGTACAATCCAGCGTCGATACCTTGACGCAGTCCGTGGTTTGAATCCTCATCCCTCGGTAGAACTTACGCTCCTTTCCTCTGTGAAGGCTAAACAGTAATCCATGTTTATGCGGAGGCGATCACGATGAATAAGTTTCTTTTAGACGCACTGTCCTGCCCGTTTTGCTCCGGGAAATTTTCAGTCAGCTCAGGTGATGGCCAGTCGGATAATTGGCAATATGCGGTGTTGAGCTGCTATTGCGGTAAATACCCGGTCGTCGCGGGTATTCCCATTATTCGAAAGGGCATCATCGGCAACAGCGGTGAAACCACACAGGCTGTGAGCGAACTCATCATATCGGGCAAGAATCAGGATGCACTGCTCGCAATGACTATGCCTCCTGCGCCAGCCAGTGACGAATTAGTGCCGGCATGGTTAGACCATCTTCCGCAGATCAAGGGAGTGGGCAGAATCAGGAATCTCTTTGGTAAGGTCGCAATGCCTCACTGGACCAAGTCTCGACGGGAGTTCCTTGCGGCAGGACCACAGGGTAAAACAGCTTCGGAATATCTAAAGATGTGCTTGGGAATGAGGGACCAGAATAGAGACTACAATGCGATGATGCACCGTTTCGGTCAGCCTCGCCAATTGGTTTCATTATCGTTGATGACCGTCATCGAGTCTCCTCGAGGACCGGTGTTAGATTTCGGCTGTGGATTTGGTCACCTCACCTGCCATTTAGTCGCGAAGAGTGGGGCCTCAACCGATAATTGGCGTAGACCTTGATTTCATCCGCGTGTATATCGCCAAGAATTTTCTGGCACCAGATGCGTTATATGTCTGCTGTGACGGTAATACCTCGTTGCCGTTCAGGAGTGGGTTCTTCTCAGCAGTATACTCATCTGACACGCTTTTTATGGTGCCTAACAAGGTGATTTGCACGAGGGAGCTCCGGCGAGTCGTCGACAGGGAAGGACTCATTGTCATCCCAGGCATTCGCAATGGGTTGGTCGAACCGGAGAAATATCCGATAAGCATGACCGTGCCCTATCATGCTTACGGGAAGCTATTTGATCCCTTGCCCTGTCGAATACTCAACAATACTGAGATTGTGGACCGATACATAAAGAAGCACGGCCCTGCCCTAGCCCGGTCAAGCGAAAAACAGAGCCTTGACCACGCACCTTGGTTTTCTATCGTCGCAACGAATCGCGAGGACCTGCTAGTTGATCGAGGCCCCTTTGCGGACTGGCCACATGCTGAGGGGTTCCTTGAGATCAACCAGCTGTACAAGCCTTCGATGGATCACGTAAATGGGTCCGGAGACACCCTCTACCACCACACGTTCCCGTCCAGTTGGTATCAGCAAGAAGACGGCGACTGTCGAAAGTATGAACCGGAAAGCGTGTCGATTTCGTCTCGAATTTTGAAGGACTTGTCATCTCGAAAGCGCACGCCTGAGATGGAAGATTTGATCGCTCAATGCGTCATCGTTGGTTTGCCGGACCGATTTCATTAGTCGGAACGAGTGTGCGGATAGCTGACGGGGAGGGTGATCCCTTACCCTCACAGACAACCGGTATCATCCCGGTCTAGTGTCATAGAACGATGGTTGGAGCGAAATGCCTCTCCACTGACAATCTCTCGGATAGATTCTCACCTCAATTCTGAAGCTCATCGATTGATGGCCGAACTGATCGCCGCGATATTGAAAACTCCTTGTTAGCCGATAAGCGGACGAGTCGGCTCTCGCGATCAGTTCCGGAGCAAGGCTGCGCACAACTATCGCTAAGAGGTTCATGAATCAGTAAGTGAGCCGAGCACTTCTATGCTCTTCTAAGGCTGTTGAAACAGGCGTTACAAGCAGGTCAGGCAGATTCGGAACTCATTGAAAGATCCGCAAGTCCATAACGGTGGGCCAGAATGAGCAATTTCTGACGATCCTCAACCTCAAGCTTGCAGAAGATACTCGTGAGATGGTGACGAACAGTGATGTCGCTAATAGAAAGCCGATTCGCAATATCCTTATTCTTTAATCCCAGCCCGATCAGCCAGATGATTTCTCGCTCGCGGGCAGTCAAGCTATTTATCTTGTTCAGGTCTTTTGTGTCGTCGGAGAGCTGGAGCATTTTGCTGTCTTTTGCAATGTGCATATCCTTCGTTACGCCAATCCTTGGTGACTGAATCATCGCGATGCGTCGGACACAGTTCCCGGATTGCTGCAATCAGCACGGCAGATGGTTGCACCTTGAGCACAATCCCGGACGCACCAAGCCTCAGCGCTTTGCGAGCCAGCTCATGATCGGTGAGATCAATCAGGAGTAATATGGCTGCGCCACCTGGCGCCTCGAGTAATGTGCCGATGAGTCCCAGGACATCGGCACCGTGAGGATCGAGGTCGACAACAACGACATCAGGGCGGTGGCGGAGAATGCTCTCTGCACTGGCTCGCTTTACGCTGACTTCACCGAGAACACGAATCGCCGCCTGAGTTTCAAGAATTCTTCGCAGGCCAGACCGTGTGATATGACTGTCACCGACGATGAAGATATTTACCATGAAGGTTCCTTATACATATCGTGTCCCACGCGCCCGCTCAATTGTGTACTCCTCAGAGACTTCATAGGCATATTTGAGCTAATCAACGAGGGGTCCGAATAGAGTTGTTTACCCGTGTAGATATTTCGGCTAATACCCTATACCATCTAGCGAGAAATAAGGAGTCAAAAACAAAGATAGTGACAGCTCATCCCGCAAAACATCTTAGCACTAATGTGCCATATCTTGAAGCGGTCCCGGATTTGAGGAGAATGCCATTCGACGGGGGTTTAGGCAGGTGCGATCGAAGAGAATATGCCATTTTGCTTATGAAATACCCTGTTATGATGCTACGGTCAAAACGGTGTCAGTTCGAAAAACAGCCGACAGACGCGGTGAGTACCTCCTTTGAGGGGCAGAAACCATACAATGGTAGCCAAACACAATCATCCGATGCAGTAATCGGAAAATTTCTTTATGTTTCTAATCCTCTAAGTGACCAGGGTGTTCCATGATCCCTAACTAAACTTGGGAAAGTCCTGATGGGACTGAGAGGGCGAAGCTATGAGTTGTGCCGACGTATAACAATGACTCTGACCGTTCATCCTGGTTTGCGGTTCGGACTCTCTCTCGGCATGAAAAACTCGTTCGTGACCAATTGGCAAGCCGAAATATTGAGCACTTTCTCCCTACGACAAAGCGACTCAACCAATGGACGGATAGAAAAAAAGAGGTGGAGGTTCCACTTTTCCCCGGATATTGCTTTGCAAAATTGCGTTGGGAAGATCGATTAATGGTGCTTCAATCTCAAGGTGTGGTGTGCTTCGTCGGATCTGCTGCACGAGCTGAGCCAATCCCGGATGAAGAAATCGATTCGTTGAGGAACGTCATAAATAATTCGTCAGAATTCGCTTATCATCCGTATCTCAAAGAAGGCATGCTTGTTGAAGTCATTCACGGCCCACTACAAGGTGTAAAAGGCCGTCTAGTGCGCGAGGCAAGACATGCCCGTCTGGTTCTAAGTATCACTCTTATTCAGCGCGCCGTCGCGATTGAAATCGATGCAGACAGTGTCGCTCCAGCGTCCAATGATCTGGATCTTTGCCTGGCGCGATGAGCGGGTGAACCCGACTTGGGCGAGTGAGATGCGCAGCATGCGGGTGCTACAAAGATAGGAGGGTTAAGTGTTATGGCACGCACATTATTCGCATTAATGGTGTTGCTCTCGGTAGTCTGGGTGCCGGGTCTTGGATTTTCAGAGTCTGGTCCTATGATCGCAGTCGGTCCAGCTAAAACTGATGGGCCATCATCTGCCCCCAACGAAAAAACCGCTCAGGTAAACAAGGATGGCAGTGTTCCTCCGCAAGTGATGGAAAAACTCACAAACGCCGTCAGCAGCGAGTACATCATCGGAGCAGAAGATATGCTGGAGATCACGGTCTGGAGAAATCCAGACCTGTCTAAGATCGTCCAAGTTCGTCCGGATGGGCGAGTATCTATGCCGATCATTCGTGACATCGTCGCTGTTGGAAAGACGCCCACTCAATTAGCTGAAGAAATGACCAATAAGCTGAAGGAGTACGTGCAAAATCCGGTCGTCGCAGTAAGCTTAAATCAGGTAAATAGCTCGAATATTTTTGTGCTTGGGGAAGTCAAGAACTCTGGCAAATTTCCCCTCAAGAGCAAAACGACATTGCTACAGGGTATTACGGTAGCGGGAGGATTCAGCCCGACCGCTGCCAGAAATCAAATCGTCATCTTCCGTTTCACGGAGAATGCGCCTGGCATGAAAAGACTGACGGCGAGTTACGATGAAATTGTGCTTCGTTCCGGAATCAATGAGAACTTTGAGCTGAAGTCAGGTGACACTGTCGTCGTTCCCAGCGAAGCAATGGTGGTGTTTCCGGGCCGGTAGAAGGTAGGCAACAATCCTACCCACATATATAGGGACTCTCATGCGCAATGAAACGAGACTTCTCAGCGGCATCTTGATATGGACAATGTTATTTATGGCCGGTTGCTTTGGGCCCGACCTGACGCCAAAGGCATATGAGGCTCCCACCGGCTTTTTGCTTGGTCCTGAAGATGAATTAGAGATCACCGTATGGGGGAACAAAGATTTGACGCGAGTCACTGCTGTCCGGCCCGATGGACTCATTTCAATGCCGATTATCGGAGATGTGCAAGCGGCGGGTCTCACGGCAGATGCGCTCGCGCAACGTATTGCCGATCGCCTAAAACAGTACATTGCGAACCCTGCGGTGTCTGTCAGCGTAAAGGAACTGAACAGTTACTCTGTATACGTCTTGGGGGAAGTCTCAAAACCCGGAAAGTTCCAGCTCAAATCCTACGTCACAGTGCTTCAAGCCATCTCCATGGCCGGAGGTTTTACGGAGTGGGCCAAGAAAAACAAATTACAGGTCGTACGGGCCACTCAAAATGGAGACCACAAGCGGCAAGAAGTGCATATTCCCATTCGGTATGACGATCTCGTGTCCGGACGAGGCGAGCCTGGCAACATCGTGCTGCATCCTGGTGATACGGTTGTGGTGCCTTAGCCAAACTTTATTGATTGACGGAATGAGCATGAGCGTCGTAAGCCATGATCGATCATCCATCCTCTAGGACAGAGAACCGAGCGTCTTTTTTTACAATCCCTCAGGCTGATCTCGCTGTCGGACCACTGGTGTTCTGAGCGCCACCAGAGTACGGCCATGTCTCAACTGTATTCTGGTGACGCTGTTGCTGCATTGTAAATGTGGAGGGAGCAGTCAACGGTTCAATTTCGCAATCATAGCTCTGATTGCGTGGACAGCGCTTTTGGGGACAGTTTCCCTGCAGCCGCTCATTGCGCGTGCACAGATGACCACCACTATTCCCGGTCCCACCCCTCCCGGGACAAGCATCATCCCGGCATTATCGGTCTCTGAACGCTACGACTCGAACGTATGGTTTGCTCCGGCACAATTCCTGCCGCCGGGCACTCAGCTCTGGGATTTTGTGACCACCGTGCAGGGAAGTGTCAGAGCGTTGCATAAAGATAAAAATGTCGAAGCGAGTCTCGTTGGAGGAGTCGACGGCAACGCGTATGCGTACAATAAAGGCCTCAATTATATCTCGACACGTGTGGACGCCTACGCCAATCTCAATGGTTGGGCGGAACATTTCGCTAGAGGAGCGCAACTCCGAATTTACGATTACTTTCGCTACACTCCGACGTCTCCCGGTTTCTTAAATGGGGGAAAGTCAGGGACAGAAGATCCATTTCTTCGCGGCATTCAATATTTCCGTGCCAATACATTTTCAAACACATTGAACACTGATGGGTTCTTACCAGTTTTTAGGGATATAGGTGTACAGGGAGGGTATTCTTTCTCTGTGTACAGAGTTGGCTCTCCGATCAATACAACTGCATCAGGAGCCATTCAGTTCTTTAATACGAACGTCCACACCTGGTCCGTAGGACCAAGACTAGCTAATGACGAAGCTAGATAGCGTCGCGCTGTTGTACCAACAGAGTCTCATAAATCAGTCTCAGGCTCAGACCCAGACCGACGCGTCAGGCCCGGAGCGACGGCGATTAATACAAATACACAATCGGTTACCGCCAACTATTATAGAACGACTCCTAGCTGGACATTCGCTGTGGGCGGAGGCGTCACGTTGATTGAACCTGCGAGCAAGGCATTCCCGACTGGAAACATTACCATCTCGAATAATCCTGAGCGTGTCGACGACCGTCCAGATGACATTATCGCGACAAGCGTCCCCATCGTTCTACATCACATCTGGAGCGATGATCAGCAATGTTGCACAGTTACAGGTCATACACCGATACACAAAGTTATTGACTTTAAGAGGAGGCGTAAACTACGGCTATAGTCAAACGGTTCCTCTCGAGACAAACACCACCTTTAAGAATTTGTCCCTTTTCACAGGACTGAATTATCGATTGACGAAGCAGATGAGCATAGATCTCAATTACGACCACAATGATTTTCAGACTAATACACCAGCGTTGAGCTATACGTTGTTGCGCAATGCGGTGGCAATATTCCTGACGGCTGAATGGAAGTAAGGGGGAAAGGGTATGCAATTGGATGCAGGGTCGTTAGTAAAGCCGTCTGTAAGTGGCGAAAGCTCCCGATCGAGCAATGCCTTCTTCAAAAAGGAAGCTGATCATCGAGAAGAGAATCGGACTGTTCGATGTGGGTTGGTCTGAACTCTGGGAATATCGGGAATTGTTGTATGCGTTAGTCGGGCGAGAGCTCAAACTACGTTATAAACAAACCGCTATCGGCGTGAGTTGGGTGTTGCTGCAGCCGCTCGTGACGATGCTGATTTTTACTGTGATTTTTGGGGGGCTTGCCAAAATGCCCTCAGACGGTGTGTGGTATCCGGTATTCGCGTTAACTGCGCTTCTGCCATGGACCTATTTTAGCCAAGCGGTCACCCGTGCAGGAGGGGCTCTTGTCGGCAATGCGAATCTGGTCAGTAAGATTTACTTTCCACGGATATCTGCTTCCCCTCTCAACCATCATTGCGCCATTGGTAGATTTTGTATTGTCTCTGATTTTGTTATTCGGGATGCTCGTCTATGCTGGCATCCCACTCACTTGGAAGTTGCTGACCCTGCCGATCTTCATACTCATTCGCCATGATATCAGCCATGGGAGTGAGCCTTGTTGTCTCGGCCACTAATGTGAAGTATCGCGACGTCGGTCATGCCATCCCCTTTGTGATGCAGATTTGGATGTTTGTGTCCCCGATTGTGTATCCCGTCAGTCTCGTTCCAGAACAGTGGAGGTTTATCTATGGTCTCAATCCAATGGCAGGAGTGATTGAGGGGTTCCGCTGGGCACTGCTTGGACAAACGGCTCCTGATCCGATGGTCATGGCAGCGAGTTTTCTTGTGTTTGTCGTCTTTCTGGTTGTGAGTCTGGTGTATTTCAGGCAGATGGAGCGTCAATTTGCGGATGTGATTTGAGTAGGACGTTCGGCTCGCTGAATGAGAGCGATTCAGGTCTTGTGTCAGTATTAATTGAATAGAAGCGGAAAGTAATAATATGAGCCAGATAGCTGTCCGGGTCGATGGTCTCTCAAAACAATACAAAATCGGTGGTCGGCAAAAAACGTATGGCACTCTCCGTGACGACCTCGTCTCGAGTCTGAAGTCCATGTTTCGCTTAAATGGCTCTAGAAAGCCGGATTCAGAATCGCTGCCTCCGCCCCAGAACTCGGATACGTTTTGGGCGCTCAAGGATGTCTCGTTTCAAGTGAACGAAGGCGAAGTACTTGGGATTATCGGGCGCAACGGCGCTGGCAAGAGTACGTTGCTCAAGATGCTCTCCCGAATCACAGAACCGACTTGCGGCCGGATCGAAATCAATGGTCGAGTGTCGTCACTGCTAGAAGTGGGAACAGGATTTCACGGCGAACTCACGGGACGAGAGAACGTGTATCTGAATGGCACGATTTTGGGAATGAAACGGGCGGAGATCGCCAGAAAGTTCGATGAAATTGTGGACTTTGCCGACGTCGAGCAATTCATCGACACTCCAGTCAAGCATTATTCCAGCGGGATGTATCTGCGATTGGCATTTTCTGTGGCAGCTCATCTGGAACCAGACATCCTCATCGTCGATGAGGTATTGGCAGTAGGAGACGTCGCGTTTCAAAAGAAATGCTTGGGTAAAATGGAGGGCGTGGCAAAGGAAGGGCGCACGATCTTCTTTGTGAGCCATAACATGCCGGCCGTCACACGGCTGTGCAACCGAGTGATCTTCTTGGATGAGGGTAAACTGTGTCGGGATGGGATCTCCCATGAGGTCGTCAAAGCCTATCTGAACTCAGAACTCGGTACGATGTCCTCTCGCGAATGGCTGTCTCCAAGCAAGGCGCCTGGGGGCGAGGTCGCTCGGCTGCGGGCTGTCCGAGTCCGCACCGAGGACGGTCAGTCCAGCGAGAAGATGGATATCCGAAAGCCGGTCGGTATTGAGATGGAATACGAGGTGCTCAAGCCTGGTTCCAAGCTGATGCCGACGGTTGTCTTGCACAACGATGAAGGGGTGCGCCTCTTTGTCTCTATTGAGCACGATCCTGCCTGGCGAGGGCGTGTCCGGCCGGCCTGGACGTTACCGAAGCACGGCCTGGATTCCTAGTAATTACCTTGCCGAGGGGACGATGTTCGTTGATGTGGAAATGTGGACCATAGAGCCGGTAAGCGAACAGTTCTGTGAACGCCAAACGGTGGCGTTCATGGTCACTGACTCTTGTGAGGGCGACTCGGCGCGCGGCGATTGGGCCGGGCCCTTTCCCGGCGCGGTAAGACCGCTCTTGAATTGGGAAACCGTGCTTAACCCCTGAAGGCACATAGAATTGGTGAATATTGTCCTCACAAACGGCGCCGAACAACGTAAGCGCAGAATCTTCCCGAGCAGCGATGAGAGGATACGGGTATCACAAATGAACCGTGATAAGCAGCCTTTAGTCAGTGTGCTCACGCCAGTGTATAACGGAGAGAAATACTTGGCGGAGTGTATCGAAAGTGTATTGGCACAAACCTATCAGAATTGGGAGTATTGCATCGTCAACAATTGCAGCACAGATCGAACGCTTGAAATCGCGCAGAGCTATGCAGAAAAAGACAAGCGGATTCGCATCCACAATAACGTGGAGTTCGTTGGATGTGATCCAAATGGGAACATTGCCTTTCGGCAAATCTCCCCGGAGAGCAAGTATTGTAAGGTCGTGCATGCCGATGACTGGATCTTCCCTGAATGCATTATGAAGATGGTTGAGCTGGCGGAAGCGAATCCTAGGGTGGCAATCGTCGGCTCCTACGGATTGCGTAATGTTCGTGTCTGTTGGGACGGCTTACCGTATACAAGTAGTGTCATCTCTGGCCGAGAAATTTGCAGGACCACTCTTCTAGGCGGCCCTTACGTGTTCGGATCGCCAACATCGATGCTTATTCGATCGGATGAGGTGAGAAAACGTCCTACTTTTTACAACGAAGCTAATCCTCATTGCGATATCGAGGCTTGCCTCGATATTCTGAGAGACCGCGACTATGGTTTCGTGCATCAAGTCTTGACGTTCACACGTGATCATTCCCAGTCAGAGACCGCCTTTTGCAGCCGCTTTGGGACCGACTACCTTGCTAACCTCGAGCATTTAAGCAAGTACGGGCGAAGCTACTTGGAGGATGACGAATATAACCAGTCAGTCCAACGGTGCTGGGAGACTTATTACAAGTTTTTAGGTGCCAAAGTGTTTGGTAAGAGGGACAAGGGATTTTGGAAGTTCCACAAGGACGAGCTCGGTAGACTTGGTTATTCCTTGAACTGGGGAAAAGTCGCTAAGGCAGTGCTCGCTGAGATGCTCGATTTGGCAGTTAATCCGCTAAACACCTCTGCAAAGGTCTATAGAAAAATAGCTGCGCATGCCCAAGCATGCTCAGAAAAGGACTAGTACTGACTCGCACAGATATTGCGGCTTAGAATTCTCACAATCAGGAAAACGCTTATGGCACACGATCAGTAGAAACGGGCCTTCGGCAGGATTCACAGCTACGTCGCATCAAAATTACGGGGCACATGGATTCATGACGTTTTGAACAAGCTCCGGAGTGCTTAAACGACATGTTGTTTCGTCGATCCGATGGCGAACGATTGTTGCTAGCAACAGTATGCTCAGCGGAACTGGAAAGCAGCTGAATCATGGACGAATCCTGAGACGTTCAGTGAAAAGCTGTATTGTAGAATGATTTCATGGAACCGAGGGCACGACCCCGATCTTTACGCAACTTGCCGACAAATATGCGGTGAGAGATCATGTGGCGAAACAAGATCGGAGCAGGAGCATTTAGTCAAGCTTTTTGGCACGGCACAGATCCTGACCGCGATTCCTTTTGATACGTTGCCGGCTGAGTACGTTATCAAGACGAATCACGGCAGCGCGCAAATGATTGTCGTCAAAGGAAAGGCCGATCGGAGGAGATCATTCAAAGATTATCAGCATGGTTGAAAAGCAATTACTATTGGGGAGGACGAGAGCATCAATACTATCACATCAAGCCTAGGATCATGATCGAAGAGTATTTAAGGAACGAGGATGGGAGCGGTCCATTGGACTATCGATTCTGGTGTTTCGGTGGCGTTCCGGAGGTTATCCAGGTTGACAATCGTGCTCATGACATCAATCCATTTTTTGACAAAGATTGGAATCTACTTGATCTCCATTACAGAGACAGGTGCATCCAGACCTGCTATGACAAAGCCAGCGAATTTGGAAGAAATGATGCATATAGCGTCGCAGTTGTCAGCAGGGTTTCGATTTCGTACGCGTTGATTTGTACAGTGTGGATGGAAAAATATATTTTGGGGAGTTATACGTTTACCCCTGCCGGTGTCATTGACGTTGCAACCCAAATCTTGGGACGCCGATGTTAGGGCAGAAATGGCAGATGTCTCCGGACGTATGAAAATGTATCTGCCACTTCGTTTCGCAACTCATCTGAAAATTTCCGGACAGTCAATTCCGAGATACTCACACCTTCAATAGGTTCCACATCAGCCACTTCAGACCCAGGAGTAAGAACTAATGCGACTTAAAGCGATTGCCGTTCCCTCGCTGCCAAAACTCGCCTGGGTTGCTGAAGTACACCGCAAGAACGGCATAGTATTCCTTCAACACGGCTCCTCAGTCGAGGTCCGGGAAGACTTTTTTATCGAGGGGGTATGGAATGGGCCGTTCGAAAGCGGCGACTTCGGCGAAACGGATTGCGTGTTTGGAACCGGCGGCATTCTAAGCGATGAATCGATACGATTCGTAACGAGCGCATCAACCGTTGACTGCTTGTATTACGCTGAAAGCGCAACCAGCGTAACAGTATCCAATTCCTTACCATTGATCCTCGCATACATTGGCGATGCTCTTGATCCCCGGTGCCAGGAGTTTCCTAGCATTTGTGATTCATTCCTGGACGGGATTGATGGGTACCGGCGAGACATGCCCACGGTGAAGGGCACAATACGACGTCAGATGTACCGGAATCTTGACGTTTTTAAAGATCGCATTTGTGAATCAGACAAACGTATGCCGCCGCAGTTCGAGTCTTTCAAGGACTACAGGAACTATCGACGTGACAATTATGCGCTGATAGCTGCCAATGCAAGGGATAGGTCTCGGACTCATCAGCTTGAAATCTGGTCTACTCAATCGAGAGGATATGATTCGACCGCTATCAATGCGATGGCCAGCGTCTATGGACTCGATAAGGTCTTCACTGTAACAAGGGCAAAGAGCAAATTCCATTTGGTACACAATGATGAAGGAAAATCGCCTGACGATGACGGCACTGAAATCTGCGAGGCGCTGGGACTCAAGTGCATTCCCATTAACAGACGTGCGTTCACGGAATCATTTGACGAAGAATACCTGTATTACTGTGCTCGTCACCACAATCAGGACGTGAATCTGAAAGAAATCAGACAGACACATCACCGGTGTGGGGGTCCTCTTGACGGGAGTGCACGGGGAAATTCTTTGTGCAAATGATCCCTTCGTCGCTCCGCCGCTATGGTGGACTCTACAATTAAAAGACTAGATGTAGCCGGGCACGGTCTGGCTGAGCTCCGTCTTGTAGTCGGCTTCATCCAACTGCCGGTGCCATTCATTGGTGCAAGGAGAAAGGCGGATATTGTCAAAATCACAGAATCAGCAGAGATGGATCCCTGGCGATTAAGAAATGACTATGATCGACCTATTGCCAGACGGATTGCCGAGGAGGCTGGCGTACCTAGGCATCTGTTTGGGCAGTCTAAAATGGGTTCTGTTGTGATTTTTCATCGTCCGTCTATACCCTATGGCAAGACCCTAAGGCGCGAGTTCTTTCAGTACTTGGCAGACGAAAAGATCATGGGGAGATATAGCGCAATGATGTGGCCAATCGTTCGCTGGGTTAACTCAATTCTGATGCTGAAATCGGAGCACCGCTTTGCTGTCGTCCATTATGCTGAGAGAGTTATTTCCAAAGTCTTAAGACGACAGTTTCGATTCGAGTTACTGTGGCCGCATCTGGAAGGCGCTCTGTTTTGTTTTTGTGTGAATCAAGCGGCTGAAAAGTATAGATGGGAAGTGAGCGAATTCCCTCTAGAAGAGGGAACCAGGAACATCACTTCATCCCATGTTCACAAGGCTAGGCGCCGCGATGCAATTGCGAGCCATTAGCGGAGTGACCTTACCACAACTTGCATGGGTCGCCGAGGTTGACCGCAAACGCGAAATCGTCACGCTAGTGCACGGCTCGAAGGTTGAAGTCCGCCAAAGCTTCTTCATCGAAGGAGTGTGGAACGGGCCGTTTCAGGAGGGAGACTTTGGCGAAACTGACTGTGTGTTTGGCACGGGCGGTATTCTGACAGGCCAATCAATTCGGTTCGTCACAAGCGCCTCGACGACGGACTATCTGTATTATGCCGAAGCTCCATCTGTAGTCACAGTGTCGAACTCCTTACCACTGTTGTTGGGCTGCATTCAGGATGCGCTTGATCCACGATGCCAGGACTATCCTGACATTTGTCATTCAATTATAGCTGGAATCGATGACTATCGACGCGACATTCCTACCAAGAAAGGAAAGGTACGTCGTCAGATGTATCGAAACCTTGATGTCTCCAAGGATTACATCTCGGAATCAGAAAAGCGGATGCCGCCACGTTTCAAGTGCTTTGATGACTATCGGAATTACTTGCGTGATAACTATGAACTGATTGTCAAGAACGCGCGGGATAGAGATCGTTCGTCGCCGCTGGAAATATGGTCCACTCAATCGAAGGGGTATGACTCCACAGCGGTAAATGCGATCGCCAGTCGCTATGGGATTGACAAGGTCTTTACCGTTTCAGAAGCGAAAAGCAATTACTATCTGGCTCATAACGATAAAGGTCAAGCTTCCTGATGATGACGGGGGAGAAATTTGTAAGCTTACTTGGTCTCCGCTGTGTCCGAATAAATAGACGTGCGTTCGCAGAGGAATTTGATGACGAATACCTCTATTACTGCTGCCTGCATCACAACCAGGATTTTAATCTAAAAGAAATAAGTAAGCATATTTCGCAAGTTGGCGTCCTGCTCACCGGTACTCTGGGTGAAATTTGGTACCCAATGGCCAGCTTAGGCAGCAGAGCCTATTTGGATTCCAGCATGAAGAGGTGGGATCTCGGTGGACATGGAATGGCCGAACTACGTCTCGTGGTTGGCTTTATTCACTTGCCATTGCCATACATCGGGGCAAGGCAAAAGGAAGATATTGTCAAAATTACTGAGTCGTCGGAGATGGACCCTTGGCGATTGGGAAATTCATATGATCGGCCTATCCCGAGACGGATTGCAGAAGAAGCCGGGATTCCGAGGTCCATGTTTGGCCAGTCTAAGATGGGTTCTGTGGTTATTTTTGCTCCCCCATCGATTCCCTATGGGCGTGACCTCAGGCGGAGCTTTTTCGAGTTCTTGGCGGAGGAAAAAATCATGGGAAGATTCAAGTCGTTGTTTTGGCCAGTTGTTCGTGAAGTAAATGCTATGTTGATGCTGAAGTCGGAGCGACGTTTTCGCAGCAGTCTATTATGCTGAACGACTGATTTCTAAAGTGATGGGGCGTGAATTCCATTTCCCGATGCTATGGTCGAATCTTGATGGCGCGCTGTTTTGTTTTTGCGTAAATAACACGGCGGCCAGATACGCGAGGGCTGTTTCCGGTCTGAAGGGTGACTTGCAGGAGCGGCTCAATAAAGCGATTGCATGATCTTTGAGAAAAGATGATCTTTCTGTGTGAATTGAGCTTTATCGGTCGCGCGCACGTACCATTTAACGCCGGTCTTTTGGCAACGATACATGCGGCCTTTCCAAAGGAAGCTATCAGTTTTTATGGGGCGAAGACGCATATTGAAGAACTGAAAAATGAAGTAAGCCCAGCGCTAGCCGGTTCGATCAATTGGAGAGAAATTGTTCCTCCAGATTCCGACGCAGCCTATTTTAACGTTTCCTGTGCGAATTGGACATTCTTCGCGACGACTGCTTGGCATTCTCGATCAGACGCTCCATTCCCGGCTTGTACTTGACGTCCGCGTATCCCTCGACCGTGTTGGCGCTGAAAATCGCTCGTGGCTTCAGACTCCAAACGCCATGGTGTGCAGATCGTCCTCCATGGAATGAGTGGTGTCGTGGGTAAGCGGTTTAGGCATCCTGTTCGTAGATTCCAAGATATGAAGACAGCGCTCACACTTTTCGGAAACAACGGGATTCAATATATAGTCCTCGAGCAGGCCATACGCGACACTGTTGTGAGCAATTTTCCTTTGCTGTCGGGTAAAATCGATGCGCTTGAACATCCTATTTCTCCAGGGCAAGTCGAGCTGCCGGCAATCGATTTAGTCGAGCCCATTCGTTTGGATTTTTGGGACTAGCCGACAAAGCCAAAGGGTTTCCCGGTGTTTGTAGAATCTGGCAAATCGTATGACCGCTCAATACGGAAGCCGAGCGGAATTCCATGCGATTGGCCACTTATCGGAAAGCGACATGATTCGCGAGTGAACAAGTGCTCTTGCTACCCAACCTCAAAGCACGCTGATGAGCAGGGCCGCCTTCTTAGAATGGTGTGGCGCCGCTTCACTTTATTGTTCTTCCCCATGAAGCGGGGCCCTACACATTGACCGCCAGTGGCGTGCTGCTGGATGCGATTGCCTGGGGAAAACCAGTGATTTGCCGTAAAATACCGATCTTTGAATCCATGTTTAAGAAGCACGGCGATATCGGGTATCTCTTCAGCGACGATGAGGAGTTGAAAGGCGTCGTCGAGCAAATTGTGAAGAAGCTGACGATTCAAGGTATCAGCGCCAGATAGACAACCTTCGCGATGCCAGAAAAACAAGACACCCAGAAGCTTTGGCAGAGTCATATAGGCAGATCTGCCTAAGGGCAAGCCTGCCAACGGGGTAGTACTCGAGGCAGTTACCAATCAAAATCCCGTTATCGCGAGAAAGTACCGATTTCGAATCTAGCTTGATGTACGGCCACTGGACTTATTTGAGATTGACATCGAACTAAGTGAGATGGTCGAGCGGATACCCGTCCCCGCAGAGAGGTGCAGTACGGTATTCGAGTAGCAAACCTCAGAAACGCGCGGAAGTCGAGGGCCCCAGAATCACTGGCAGCGTCGCATAAAGGCTTGTGTGCAAAAATGGAACTATACCTGGCATGAACAGCGTCGTGATGATTGCTTACTTTTTCCCTCCTGAGGGGAATGCGGGAAGTTACCGACCCTTACGCTTTGTTCGTTCCCTCTCTGGGATGGGGTGGCAGGCGAAGGTAGTTTCGGCGCTGCCGAGTCAACACGAAAGGTATGATCCTGAACTATTGAAAAGTGGTCCCAAGCGAGACTGAGGTCGTCCGAGTCAAAGCGTATGACTTATGGCAGGTTTTTCAGTCATGGCGATGTCGGAGAATTCAGAAGGAGCAGCATCCTGAGAGGAGTTCAGAAGGAAAGCCGGAGTGGCCTAAAACGCTCAAACATTTTCGGTCATGGGGAAGAGAATTGGTCCGCTATGGTGAAGCGTGGTGGTATCACCCTGACCCGGCAGCTCCATGGATACGATTGGCAGTCGAAGCGACGGTGAACCTGTCTAAACGTGAATCAACACGAGTAATCTGGGCCACTGCCGGACCTGTGTCATCATTTCACGTGGCGCAGCTTGCTTCTCAGAGAACGGGGATTCCCTATGTTCTCGATTTTCGTGACTCCTGGACAATTGCTTATAACGAATTCGACGCCAGAAGACCGAAGTGGGCAATGCGTTGGGACAGGAAGCGCATGTTCAGCCTACTCCAAGGCGCGCAAGCGGTGATTTTCCGCTATGCATCCGAGGCAGAATGTTACTGGCGTGCATATCGCGGAGCACTAGATCCTTTAAATGTTCATCTCATACCTAATGGTTATGAGGGCAGCATAGAAGATCATGCGATACAAACCGGGGATAGGTGTCACATTGTCTATACCGGGACGTTGCAGTCGTATCATTATCATTCTCTTCTGGAGGCACTGCGAATTCTTAAGACGACGGACCCGATTCGGGCGAGGCAATTGCATCTGCTATTTGTCGGTGAAATCCCGCAGGGGTTTAGCAAACAGCTCCAAGACCTTGACCTCAATGACATTATTGAGCTTCGAGCACCAACCGCACAAAGTGAAATTGTTCGGCTCCAGCGAAAGGCTCACGGATTCCTTGTACTCGGACGGTCGCCTGAAATGAGAGGTTATGAGCTTCTCGTCGGTGCGAAGCTATTTGGGTATCTTAAGGCAGGACGTCCTATTCTCGGAGTTTTGCCTTCAGACGAAACAAGAAATATTCTTCAAGGGCTGCAAGTCAAGACACTAGCCGATGTAAATTCACCTTCAGAGATTGTGGCTCTCTTCAGACAGGTGCTTGAGGCCTGGTCGTCCAATACACTTTCTGCACTGATTCCCGAGCAGAAACTATGTCAATGCTATTCGGCAGAAGTGCAGACCGTTGCCCTTATACGAGCGCTGGAGGGAAAGCCATCGTTGTCGCCATTTGTTCCGGGGTCGGTCAATATTCCATCGAGTTTAGAGTCGTACATTGAAACAGAGGATTGGCTCAATTGACTGGGGGACATATCCTGCTCTGGTTGAAATGGGAGGGTTGTGTAATGAAGTTACGATAGAGAATTGAACGAAAAAGTTAGCAGAGATCTTCAATTCAAATGCTACCTATTACGAGATGATGGTCAAATGGCACGATCTTCATGATGGCTTGGCTGTAGAACCTGAAGTAAAGGCCATTATCGAAACCCGATGTCATGCAGGTTCTAGCATTCTCGAAGCAGGATCAGGATCGGGGTCTATCACTAATTGGTTTGCCTCAAGATACCCGGAAGTGCAGTTTACGGGTGTTGATATTTCACATATTGGCGTCGAGATCTCTCGCAAGACAGGCGCCACGAAACGCTGAATACCATGTGGCGGATTTGAAGGCGCTGCCATTCACGGATGCGACTTTCAACTTCGCGTTCTCCCAATCGGTGATAGAGCATGTTGTAGGGTGGGAGGATGCTCTGGTTGAATTGCATCGAGTATTAAAGCTCGAAGGAGAATTGCTTATTCGCATCGAAAATGGGTCCGTGGACAACCGCCCTAGAGTGTATTCTTTGTTAAACTATCTTCTGTTCAGAAATCGGGCCAAGA
Organism: uncultured Nitrospiraceae bacterium; assembly: GCA_963824855.1. GTDB lineage: Bacteria > Nitrospirota > Nitrospiria > Nitrospirales > Nitrospiraceae > Nitrospira_C. The sequence goes on along the minus strand of CAWGQP010000007.1, from coordinate 2,916 downwards.
TTCAAGATCCGTCATTTCGATTAAACGGACGGTTTAGAAGCTGGAGATTGACAGCACGAATCGAACTTCGATGTGCAAGAGATTCCTTCGGACGTATTGCTACGAGCATTGCGCCGTTCTGGATTTCAATTTCTCACTTTACCACCGGTACGAGAGCGTTGGCGCGGCTGTGGTAATTGGAAGGCAGAGTTGGTCTCTCATCTTCGATTCTCGGCCCTTAACCACTTGGGGTCGACCACGATAGTTCTTGCTAAAATGAGAAATACGCAACCAGAAAGGATTTGGAAACGATAGTCCATTTGCCGCTTTTAACAACGCTGCTCAAATGTCCGATATGTGCTGGCAAGTTTTCCCACGATGCAAAAAGTTTTTCTTGTCCCAATGGTCACTCTTTCCCATATCGAGGGAACCTTATCGATTTTTTCTTCTGTTTCCAGGTTAAATGAGAGACAAGAACGATCGAAGAATTCGTTTGAGACTGAATGGCGCGACTATTATCCACGTCTCGGATGGCCGGTCTCAGGACCTGACCATTGAAACGGAGGCGTTCTTCACTTCGACAAAGGCTATGCCAAATTTCTCTTTTCGATAAGATTGTAATAGACGCTGGCTGCGGCAACGGTCGATATATCAATGTGGTAAACAGTTCGTGTTCTCCACGGCCGCAGCTCATAATAAACATAGAGCTGTCAGATAACGCTTTTCTTGCAGCCGAGAACTGCTCTTTATTTGTATAACGTCGTTATCCTCAAGATGGACCTCCACACTCTACCGAGTATTTTAGGGCAACCGGTGGATTATGTTTATAGCATCGGGGTATTGCACCATACCCCGGACGCTGAAAGAGGATTCCACAAGCTAGCACAATGCGTAAAGACAGGTGGGTTTCTCTCAGTGTATCTGTATGGCAAAGGAAATTGGGTGTTGTGGCGAGTTAATTCCTTCTTAAGGAATAGACTACTGAGGCACTGGCCAGCCTGGTTGGTGTACTGGTTGTGCATCCTAATATCTATACCCTGTCAAGTATTCAAAATCAAACTAGTAGGTTCGTACATCAGAGATCTGGTGACTAGGGTGATCTTCGTGTCAGACGATGTGCCTAATATGTTTGATGCGTATACGGCAGGATGGACGTCATGGCATGACCGACAGCAAGTTGTCGGGTGGTATCGGCATGATGGATACGACTGTGTTGTAGATTCTCTAATCAACCACACGGATCTGTATTGTATTGGCAGAAGAATGGAGACGATTCGCTAATGAGAGTGGATTGCCCAGCATTAACTCGCACGTACCCCTGAGTATCACATACGGCGAGTTCAGTGAGCGAGCTTGCCATGGAAATCTAAGGCTCAGCATGCAGCCAAATGTCTTTAGTTCTGCATTTAGACCGCAAGACGCTCGAACCGATCTTTGGGACTTTGCTTACCTTCACTAGAAAGCTTTTCCTATAGATTCCCTCTTCATCATGTCCTACAGTCCAACAGATTTTCGACCTTTCCTGCTCAAGGTACAGTAACCAAATGCATTTTTGCATCCGTGATGACGACACAAGTTTTTTTACGTCTCCGGACGAATTGGAGCTGGCCTACGGCGAAATCATGAAGCATGGCCCGGTGTCCCTGGCCATCATTCCTTTCTGTAAAGCAGGAACAAGTAAAGGCGTGCCTGAAAAGTATCGCAGGCAGTGGTCCATCAATCCGTTGCATAAGAATAGTGCGCTCGTCGAATGGCTACGCGATCGGATCGCCGCAGGCCGCATCGAGCCCATGCTGCACGGCTACCACCATGATGAAGAAGATCGTCTGTTCGAGTTTGTCGATGGAGACCGGCTCGCGGAGCGAGTGAGGGACGGGAAGAAAGTATCTCGAAGATTTGCTGGGGAGCGCGATTCGTGTATTTGTGGCGCCGCGGAACGGGATTGGGAGGGAGGGATTGAAGGCTATCGCCAATGAAGGCCTGCATCTTGCTGGCGTCGCCGGGCATCCGAACCGGATGGCCTCCATTGTCTCGGCAGACTTGGGTCACCTGGTGGCGTATCCGCAGATGGAAGTCGCAAGGAGGACGAGGGATTCCCTGGGTTCTCAACCTTGGGGATCATCAGAGAAATTGCTGGAAATGCCGTGACTCCGACATCGAATTTGCAGGAAAATGAGGCACGCTACGATTCAGCAAGGCGGTTAGGCGGAGTGTTTTGTGCGGCCACCCACTACTGGGAACTCGGAGTGCCGTGTCTTCCTCCAAATGCGGGCACGGTAGGCGAGCAACTACAGTGCTTGGTGGATCGTGCAAAGTCTGATCCACAAGTCGTGTGGCGTTCAGTTGGAGACATTGTTTCCGGGACGATATGAGGGATAAACAGATGTGCGGATTTGTTGCATTTCTTCAGGATCAGCCGACGATTGACATTGAAACAGCTCGGCGTGCGCTTACGCGAATTGCGCACAGAGGTCCCGATGCAGCAGGCGAGTGGCGTGAGAAGGACGTGATATTGCTGCACCGTCGCCTCTCGATCATCGATCTTCATACCGGTCAGCAGCCCATGCAAAGCCATGATGGACGGTATGTCGTCGTGTTTAACGGTGAAATCTACAATTTCCCGGAGTTGCGTCAGCAACTGGAACGAGAGGGTTGTCGCTTCCAAACTCATTCCGATACCGAGGTCATTCTCGAAGGCTATCGACGCTGGGGGAAGCATGTCGTCAACCAATTGAATGGGATGTTTGCCTTTGTGGTTTGGGACCGCAAGCAGCAGCTGGCTTTTGGGTGCGCGCGACCGGTTAGGGATCAAGCCAATGTGCTGGGCAATGCAGCGAGGTACGCTCATTGTCTCGTCAACGCTCGAGCCTTTCAGTGAGATCCCAGGCTTTCGACCGTTCGATCCGGTTGCCGTGCGCGATCTTCTGACGTTCGATA
>CAWGQP010000006.1:0-99448 GCA_963824855.1 uncultured Nitrospiraceae bacterium | reverse complement strand
AACAGCAGAAACTCGAGCGCGTTGTCCAGGCAGGCGGAATCGCTCTGATGCTCGTAGACGATCGGAAACAGCTTTTCCATGTCCTTGCCGAACAACTCGGAGTGCAGCCGCCCCTGTCGGGCCTTCATCCAATTCACATTGCCTTTGAGCGTGTTGATTTCACCGTTGTGGCAGATGTGACGATAGGGATGCGCGAGCGGCCAGGTCGGAAACGTATTGGTGCTGAAACGCGAATGGACGAGCACAAGCGCGCTGGCCATGCTCGGGTCTTTCAGATCCTGATAGTAGGCCGCCATCTGATGCGGCAGCAGCAGGCCTTTGTAGACGATCGTGCTGGCGGACAGGCTCGGGATGTAGAAGTGCTCACGGCCATCAATGGCCGAGTCACGGATGGCTTTTTCGACCAGCTTGCGGATGACGTAGAGCTTTCGTCCGAATTGCGCGTCGTTCAGCACGTCCCGCGCGATAAAGACCTGGCGCATGAAGGGCTCGGTCTTCCGGGCTTGGACGCCGATCGTGTCGCTCTTGACCGGCACGTCACGCCAGCCGAGCAAGCGTGCGCCTTCCTGCTCGACGATCTTGCCGAACAGCGTTTCACATTGCTGCCGCGCCGCCGCACTGGGAGGCAGAAACACCTGCCCTACGCCGTACTCGCCGGCCCCCGGCAATTTGACGCCAACATCACCGGCTGCGCGCCGCAAGAATTCGTGAGGTACCTGGAGCAGAATTCCGGCGCCGTCCCCCGTACAGGGATCGCAACCTTGCGCGCCGCGGTGCGCGAGATTTTCGAGGACTTGCAGACCTTGGCGGACGATGTCGTGCGACTTTTGGCCTTTGATGTTGACGACAAAGCCGATGCCGCAGGAATCTTTTTCGTGTCGAGGGTCGTAGAGCCCTTGCTTCGGTGGAAGCCCTGGAAGTTCCATGTTACCTATCTCGTGAGAAAGGCAGGTCTTTTTCCTGCTGAGTAGAGGCCTATCGAGAGGACTCAGGGGACGCGGAACCTTGTTCCTCCTGAGGCATGATCCCATTGGAAATCGTGCGTCAGATTAATGGAAGGGTGATTCTTCTGTCAAGACGACCAATGCATGGATTTCGTTGCGATTCCCTTGACTTTGTTTCCTCCGCTGCCCTACCATCCGCCGCATGCCACAGGGTCCTCTCACCTCCACGATTCATACGATGGCGGACGTCTGGGACGCCTATCGGAATGAGCTAGAGGGGGTCGAAGACCGGATCCACAAAAATCTTACCTCTAGCGTGGCCCTCGTCAATACGGTTGCGGCGCACATCCTCAATAGCGGCGGCAAGCGCATCCGGCCCCTGCTTCTCCTGCTGTCTGCGCGTCTCTGCGGCTACGCCGGCCGTGAACATCACCAACTCGGGAGCCTGGTGGAATTCATCCATACCGCCACCCTCCTGCACGACGACGTCGTGGACGATGCCGAGATCCGAAGGGGCCGTCAAACCGCACGAAAAGTCTGGGGAAATCAAGTCAGCATCCTGGTCGGCGACTATCTGTATTCCAAGGCCATGTGCCAGGTTGTCGAGTTCCGAAGCCAGCGGATCAACGAGGTGCTCGCCGAGGCCTGCAAGAAGATGGCGGAGGGCGAAGTCCTTCAACTGTACTACAACGACAATCCGGCGATGCCGGAAACCGATTACATTAAAATCGTCGAGCACAAGACGGCGGGGCTGATTGCGGCTTCCTGCCGGATGGGTGCGATCCTGGCCGAGGCATCGGACGCCCAGCAGGACTGCCTATTTCGCTTCGGACAGTATCTGGGCATCGCGTTCCAAGTCGTTGATGACACCTTGGATTACACGGCCAACGGCACGTCGTTGGGCAAGACGCTCGGACAGGACCTCCGTCAGGGCAAAGCGACGCTGCCGCTGCTTCATTTGCTGAACCATTGCTCGGAAACTGATCGGCAGATGATCAAGGACCGCATGGAGACACGCACATTGACGGAGGACGACTTACGACGGTTGATCGGCCTCATGGGCGAGTACGGATCCATCGTATATGCCTTGGACCATGCTCAAGCGTACATCACCGCGGCTAAGCGAGAGTTGAGCGAGTTCGACGATGGTACCGCTCGACGGGCCCTCTCCGTAGCCGCTGATTACATGGTGACCCGCGACCGATAGCCGCTTCCGCGTGGCCGGTGCCGCTCGGCATCAGGCGGGCAGCGCGGAACAGCGGTCCAGCCATCACGGTTTGTCCAGCACGCCGTCTGTGGAGCGTACGTCAATCGTACGCAACGCGATGTGAGCGCAGCGCTGGCGGACTTTCAATCCAACAGGGAAGAGGGAACGCATGGCACAGATTATTCCGTTTCGTGGAACCGTGTACGACCAGGCGGCGGTCGGCGCCATCAGCGACGTCGTGGCACCCCCCTATGACATCATCGATGCCGCGGGACAGAAAGCACTACATGACCGGCATCCGCAGAACATCATCCGGCTCGAGCTCGGCATCGATCATCCCGGCGATGACGCCACGCGCAACCGATATACGCGCGCCGCAGACACGCTGCGATCCTGGATCACTGGCGGGGCACTCAAGCGGGACGCTCAACCGGCCATCTACTACCATACGATCGAATACGCTCCTCCGTCTGCTGATGCGCGCACCCCGAGAAAGACGCTGCGGGGATTCCTGACGACCACGAAACTCGAGCCGCTGGACTCCGGCCAGATTTATCCGCACGAAAACACGAGATCGGCCGCGAAGACCGACCGGCTGAACCTGCTCAAAGCCTGCAAGGCGAATTTAAGCCCCATCTGGCTGCTCTACTCTGATCCGCAGAACGCGATTCTCGGACTGCTCGAACGAGCCGTCAAAGGCCAGCCGCCACGAATTGACTTTCAGGACGATAACGGATGCCGGCAGCAACTCTGGGCGGTCACTGACCCAGCCGTGCTCGGGCAGATCGTTGACATCATGAGTAGGAAGCCGCTCTTCATTGCCGATGGCCACCATCGGTATGAAACGGCCTTGAACTATCAGCGTTTCCGCCGTGAGCAGGCCGGAGACATCGAATGCGCCCAAACCCTACGACGGGGTGCTGATGCTCTTATCGCCGCTCGAGGATCCTGGCTTGACGGTGCTGCCTACCCACCGGGTCACGACGACTCCGCTGCCGCCCTATGCCGCCATCAAGTCGAAGCTCAGCGACACATTCGATTTCAAGGAGTTCCCCTTCTCGGGCGAAAACACGCCTGCAGTGCGGGCGCAATTCATCGATGCCTTGCGCACACACGGACGCATGACGCCGACCTTCGGCCTTGCGCTCAAGGGGGAAAACCGCTACGTGACGCTCGCTCTCACACCGGCGCATCGTCCGGATGCGAACGCTTCCCCACGCGCCAAACTCGATGTCTCGCTGCTTCAGCAGCTTGTGGTCAGCACACTCTGCCCGACACAGCAAGAGCAGGAAGCCATCCTCTATACGAAGGACGACTACGAAGCCCTCGATTGGGCCGCCAATGGAACGGGGACGGGCGCCCTCTTATTGAATGCCACCAAAGTGAGCGAGGTGCAGGCAGTGGCCAAGGCCGGCGAGCGAATGCCGCACAAGTCGACCTACTTCTATCCGAAGCCCCTGACTGGGTTGGTCCTTCACGTGATGGAAGAATGAGCGTCCTTACGGCAGCGAGAGGAGGCGCGCGTGAACGCGAAAATTCTAATCGTTGACGACGATCAAGACATCACCACGATGCTCGAAGACCGTCTCCAAGCCTCCGACTACGGCACCCTCGTAGCCAGTGACGGCATCCAAGCCTTAGAGAAGGCGGAGCAGGAAGCGCCGCACCTGATGCTCCTCGATCTCGACATGCCCAGGCTGGGGGGCCTGGAGGTATTGAAGCGGCTTCCCACCGTCAAGCAGGCCGAGGACATTCCGGTCATCGTGATGACGGCCCACGGCTCGATCGAAGCGGCCGTCGAGGCCATGAAGCACGGGGCGTACGATTTTCTGACCAAACCGCTGGACAAGGATCACTTATTGCTGGTCATCGGGAAAGCGCTCGAGCGTGCATCATTGAAGCGGCAGGTTGCGTGCCTCAAGAGTGAAGTCGACAGCCGCTATGCATCGATTATCGGCACGAGCGCAAAAATCCGCACTGTGCTGGAAGCCGCCCAGCGGGCCGCCAAATCGGATGCCGGCGTGCTTCTGCTCGGAGAAAGCGGCACGGGCAAGGAGCTGCTGGCCCGATCCATCCACCAATGGAGTCCACGCCATGCCATGCCACTGGTGGTCATCAATTGCGTCGCCTTGACGGAGACCTTGCTGGAAAATGAGTTGTTCGGCCACGAGCGCGGCGCCTTCACCGGGGCAGATCGCCTGCAGAAGGGCAAGCTGGAAATGGCCGAAGGCGGCACGGTCTTCTTGGATGAGATCGGCGACATGTCTTTGCCGCTGCAGGCCAAGCTGCTGCGCGTGCTGCAGGACCGTGAATTTCATCGCGTCGGCGGTACCAGACTCGTATCGGTCAACATTAGAATTATTGCCGCCACGAACAAGGAATTGAAGCAGGCCGTCAAGGCCGGAGACTTCCGCGAGGATCTCTTCTTCCGTCTCAATGTGATTGGATTGACGCTTCCACCCTTGCGCGAGCGGCTCGAGGATTTTCCGGCTCTCGCCAAGTTCTTCTTGAGCCGCCATGCAAAAGAAGCCAAACGTCCCGGCATGTGGTTCAGTCCGGCCGCCATGGATGCCCTGGCGCGTTATTCCTGGCCGGGCAACATCCGGGAGTTGGACAATGTAATCGCCCGCGCCGTCATTCTGGGCCAGACGGATATGATCGAACCCGACGTGCTCGCGCTCGACTTCACCTCGTCCGACGCGAACAGTGATGACCTGTCCTACCTCAGGCTGCCTTACCACGAATCGATGGAAGCCCACAGCCGACACATCATCGAACAGGCACTGCGGGACGCCGATGGCAACCAGACCAAAGCGGCTGAGCGCCTTAGGCTCCAGCGCACGTACCTGGCTCGCCTGCTCCGGCAACAGCGACAAAAACTGGGCGACAAAACCGACGAAGCGGACGAGCGGGTGATTGAATCAGCCTCGAAGGCGTGAACTGTAGCGCGAGAACTCCTGGTTGCTGAAGAGCCTTGGCTGGGAAATCAATTGCAAAACCATCAGTGGGCGGGCTCGTGTAAACCAATCGCAAGGCTGGGCGGGTGAGAAGGATCTTTTTTCAACAGCCCTATCAAGCCAACGGAGCCGTGGAAAGCCGCTCACTCAACCGAATCAGTCCGCTTGCCGCATCATGCTCGGCCTGGGCATAGCGCTCGGGAGTCCCCACGTCGGACCAGTAGCCGGTCAACTCGTAGCCCGCCACCAAGTCCCCACGCTGGATCGCCGCAACGTACGCATCGATGATGGACGACGGCTTGCCCTTGGGCACATCTCGCAGCAGACGCGTATTGAGAATATGGATGCCGGCAAACATCCGCGGTTTGGTGGTCGCGGCATCCGGCCGGCCGCGGCCGGTAATGCGAACGATGCGGTCGTCCGACTCGACCTCGACCACACCCCAACGAGCCGCGTCAGGGTCCGATCGCAGGACTAAGGTTGCCGCCGCCTGACGCCGCTGATGAAACGTCCACAACGCTTCGAGATCCAGTTCAAACAGCGTATCACCGTTCAGCACGAGCACGGGCTCCCCTGAAAAATTCGGCTCCGCCTGCTTGATCGCTCCGCCCGTTCCGAGAATCACGGGTTCGTGGGAGTAATAAACACGCAGCCCGTACTTTGATCCGTTGCCGACCGCCTGCTCGATCATCGGCCCCAGATGATGCAGGTTGATGATGACGTCGTGAAACCCGTGGCGCTTCAGGAGCAAGAGGTTCCAAACGATGAGGGGCGTTCCGGCAATGGGGAGCAGCGGCTTGGGGATCGTATTCGTGAGCGGCCTCAACCGCGTGCCGAGGCCGGCCGCGAGGATCATCGCCTTCATAAGGACAATGGATCCGTGTTACTGAAGTTCAGGTACATACTGGCTCATGAGTTTGCGCAGGGTGAACAATTCAGGGTATTTGTGAAGGTTCCGTTTGACGTAGCCGAGCGTTCGGGGAATGTCCGCCAGAAATTTCGGATTGCCTTTCACCCGGTCGATGTACACGAACCGGCCGGCCGCTTTGAGATTACGTTGAATGCTCGTGAAATCGAATAAACGGCGAAAGGCCTCCCGGTTCGTCCAGAGATGGCGTCCTTCCTGGAGCTGGTCCAAATAGTAGTCGATGAGGCGGTCGATCAACGATTCGTCGAGCGCGATGTAGGCATCCCGCAGCAGCGAGGCCAGATCGTAGGTGGCCGGTCCCATCAACGCGTCCTGAAAATCAATCACGCCCAGCCGCTCGCCGGCGACCATCAAATTTCTTGAATGGTAGTCACGATGCACGAACACCCTCGGCTGTCCCGCCAAGAGCTCGGAGATTTTCCGGAACTCTTCCCGAATCGCGGCTGCGTCTCCGCCTTCCATCGGCGTACCCTGCCGGGCCGCGATGCCGTATTCAAGAAAGTGGTCGAACTCCCACATCAACAGCGGCACGTCAAAGCTTCGATGAAATGCCAGACATTGGGGATCGGCGGGCGACGTCGCCCTGGATTGCATGCCCACGAGCACGTCGATCGCCTGCTTGTAACGTGCTTCAAGGTCGGCGGTGCGGGCATTGGCACAGGCTTCCGACAGCGTCAGATCTCCGAAGTCTTCGAGATAGAGCAGCCCGGCCGCCTGATCGTAGTAATAGAGGGCCGGCACAGAGACCCCTGCCTTAGAAAGGTGCGTCTGGATATTGATAAACGGGAGTTCGGCGATCGCGTGAGGCGCACCGCTCACGGCCTCTTCAGACTGTTTGAAAGCTTCCGGCTCAGCCAGCTGCATGAGAACGACGGAGCAGAGGGTGTCGCCGCTCATTTCGATCCGGAAATACCGTCGATTGGAGGCGTCGCCGGTGAGCGGCAGAAGTTTTTTGAATGTCCCGTGAGAGGGCAACCGGGTCTGTATCGTCTCGACAACGAGCGCTCGATCAGGAGGAGCCAGTGGCCGTTTGGTCGTGGCGGGGTCGATCGTGGCCATCAGCGCGGCATTATACTGGCACAAGAAAAAGTTGTCACGAGATGCCGTCCTTCGCCCCGCGTTCCATGACGTGTCGACCGCCGACCGCGCCGACCATCCCGCCTGCAGTATCCGCCACCCAATCCAGCCACGTCGCCGTGCGGAACGGCACGAAGGCTTGATGCAGTTCGTCCGTTGCGCCGTACAAGGACGCCGTGACGATCGCGAACACCACGGCGTACCCGGCAGTGAACGGTCCGGCCCCGCGGCGAAACGCCCGGTAGCAGAGGACACCCAGCACTGCGTACTCGATCCCGTGCAGCAACTTGTCGCCGAGTGTTTCGAAGAGAAATTTCGGCAGCTCCTCGTCGGGATGCGGCAACGACGAGAAGTAGAAGATCAGCGTCATATAGGCCGCGACGGGAAGCCACGCCCACATCCGCTGGCCAGCAGGACCTTCAAACGTCTGCGCGTACGCCTTTTCCATTTTGCTCCCTTGATTGCAAGGTCAGTATCCCTATGACATACTCCTTGTGAGTCCGCAACAGTCTGCAACTTTCTTTCTGCCTGCCCATGAAAACTGTTCGGGTCTGTTTTCTTTGGCATATGCATCAGCCGTATTACACCGATCCCGTCGCGGGGTCGGCCAGCATGCCTTGGGTGCGTCTGCATGCCACCAAGGCGTATTTCGACATGGCCTTTCTCCTGGACCGGTTTCCACGGCTTCACGCCACCTTCAACTTCACGCCGTCGCTGCTACTCCAACTCAAGGAGATCGGTGACGGTGCCGTTCAGGATCTGTTTTTAGAGCATGCGCGGCGGCGGGCCGCCGATTTGAATCACGAGGAGCAGGCCTTCCTCATCCGCCATTATTTCTCGATCAATTGGGCCACGATGATTCGCCCCTTTCCCAGGTACCACGAGTTGCTCGTCAAGCGGGGTCTGGATATCGACGGGCAGGATCTCCAACGGGTGGCCCGGCAGTTCTCTGCCCAGGATTTCCTGGATCTCCAAGTGTGGTTCAATCTTGCCTGGTTCGGCTACGGAGCGGTTCAGCGCTATCCCCGGCTCGCGGCGCTGCGGGCGAAGAACCGTGGCTTCTCGGAAGAGGAGAAGCAAGAGGTCCTGGCGCTCCAACGGCAGACGGTGCAGGACATTGTGCCGATGTACCGCCGGTTGGCGGAGCGCGGCCAAATCGAATTGACGACCACGCCCTTTTATCATCCGATCCTCCCGCTCGTGATCGATACGGAACATACCCGGCGGGCCAGACCGGACCTGCCGCTGCCGTCGCGCTTTCGCGCGCCGGAAGATGCCGAAGCCCAGTTGCGTCTGGCCGTTGAGTATCATGCCGCCACGTTCGGCAGACCGCCGGAGGGCCTGTGGCCTTCGGAAGGCTCTGTCTGTCCGGAATTGATTCCCCTGCTCCGACGCGTCGGCCTCCGCTGGCTGGCCACCGATGAAGGCATCCTCGCGCGCTCGCTCGAAGCGTCGCAGATACCGTGGCATCGGACCCAGCTCTATCGCCCGTACAACGTGGGGATGGGGGGAGAGGAAGCGACGATCGTCTTTCGCGACAGGGAGCTCTCAGACGGATTCGGCTTTCTCTACCACAAGACCACGGCCGACGTGGCTGGCGAGGACGCGCTGCGCCGCATCAAACAGGTGGCGCTGGATACGCCCCAGGACAACGTGCTCGTGCCGATCATTCTGGACGGCGAAAATCCCTGGGAGCATTATCATGAGGGCGGGGAACAGTTTCTTTCGCACCTGTATCAGGCGCTCTCGCAAGGCGCGCTGGACGAAGGCGACTCACTCCGCGTCACCACCGCCACGATGTCCGAGGCCCTCGCAGCCACGCCGGAGATGCCGCATCTCCCCTACCTGCACTCGGGATCCTGGATCAATCAGGACTACAAGATCTGGATCGGCCATGCGGAGGACAACCGCGGGTGGGATCTCTTGGGTCACACTCGCTCGCGCCTATTGGAGATCAGTCCAAGCCTGCCGCCCGAGCGGGCCAACGCCGCGTGGCACGAGCTGTACGCCGCCGAGGGAAGCGACTGGTTCTGGTGGTACGGCGACGATTTTGATACCGCCTACAAGGAAGAATTCGACCGCTTGTTCCGCACCCATCTTCGCAACGTGTGGACGCTCGCCGGCTTGACGCCGCCGGACCTGCTCAACCAACCGCTCTGCGAGGCGCGCCGCTTCCAGACCCGTGATCAAGTCACCCAGCCGCTTTCGCTCCTGCGACCGACGATCGACGGAATCGTGACCAACTTTTTCGAATGGCGGGGGGCCGGGACGATCAATCCTAATCCTCCACTCGGCGCGATGTGGAAAGCCGAAGGACTATTTTCCGCTATTTGTTTTGGCTTCGATTTGGAGCACCTCTTTCTCCGGCTCGATCCCGCCACATCGCTTCTGAGCCAGAAAGCGGACCTCCGCATTGAATACTGGCTTCAGACGCCCGTCCGTAGCTATCGACTCGAAATGTCGTTCACTTCCCCCGATCACTATGTCTTGTCAGAGCGGCGTGATGACGGCGGTTGGCAGGAGGTGAGTCGCTCAACACGGATCGCATGGCATCAGGTATTGGAACTGGCTCTTCCGTTTAAAGAGCTTCAGGTCGAAGAGGGACAAATTTTGCACATGACGTTGATCGTGCGGCGTGACGGCTTGGAGACTGCGCGATATCCGCGCCATCAGCCGGTCGCACTGAGCGTCCCCGGACCGGAATTCGAAGCGACGGTCTGGAGGGTATAAACCGCTTCGCACATTTCTTGGTACGCCATGCCTGACTTGCGGCGCGACCCCATCGTAGGTCGCTGGGTGATCATTTCGACGGAGCGGAGCGGCCGGCCGCACGACTTCGCGCACATGCAGCCAATCCGGCCGATCTCGGCTGCGCTCTGTCCGTTCTGCCCGGGACAAGAACGGCTCACGCCGAAGGAAATCATGGCCTACCGTCCACAGCCCGCCGAAGCGGATGTGCCCAATTGGACGGTGCGCGTCGTCCCGAACAAGTTCCCTGCCTTGCAGGTGGAAGGTGATCTCGGCCGCGAAGGTTTGGGGCTCTATGATCGGATGAACGGGATTGGCGCGCACGAAGTCATTATTGAAACGCCCGGACACAAAGATAGCCTGGCCGACATGCCGACCAGGTGCATCGAAGACGTGCTCTGGGCCTACCGCGACCGCGTCATCGATCTGAAACGGGACCCCCGCCTGCGGTACATTCTGATCTTCAAGAACCACGGCGCTGCGGCGGGCGCCACGCTCGAGCACAGCCACTCGCAGTTGATTGCGCTGCCGGTGATTCCGACCAATGTCATGAATGAGATCGAGGGCTGCCGCGCCCATTACCAGCAGAAGGAACGGTGCATCTACTGCGACATTCTCAGGCAGGACCTTGCCGACGGCGACCGGATCGTGGCCGACAACCCGGAGTTTCTCTGCCTCACGCCGTTCGCGCCGCGGTTTCCGTTTGAAATGTGGATTCTCCCCAAGCGGCACGCCGGCTACTTTGAAGAGAGCCAGAAACAACAATTTGAGTTTCTCGCGCCGATCCTTTCGGAATCGCTCCGGCGCATGGACAAGGTCCTCTCGAAGCCTGCCTACAACTTCGTTCTCCATAGCTCGCCGCTGCGTGGACAAACCGGCGATTTCTATCACTGGCACATCGAAATCATCCCCAAGCTCACGCAAGTCGCCGGCTTCGAATGGGGCACGGGGTTCTATATCAACCCCGTCTCGCCGGAAGAGGCGGCCAAATGCCTGCGTGAAGCGGCCTTATAGCTCGCTCCCTCCTTGCTCCTGATCTGTCTGGCCGCCTATGATGCTGGTATGCAGGTTCAACTCAGTCATCCCGCGCGAACTGTTGACGTCAAAGGTCCCAAGCGCGCCAAAGACGTTCTGCGGGAGCTAAATCTCGTCGTCGAAGCCCATTTGGTAATCCGCGGCGATGAGTTGGTGACCGAAGACGAAATGCTCAGTGATAAGGACCAGATCGAGATCAGGCCCGTCATTTCAGGCGGGACTCCCTAACAGACAGCCCTCGCTGTTCCGACGCTTCACCTCCACCCCCTGACAGATTCCTTCCAGAAGAGCACACGATGTGCGGAGGCTACTTGGGCGGGAAATGCGAGAGAATCTCATGAACAATGGCTTTGGTACGCTCGTCTCTTTGTTGAGAGGTCAGCCCCGGGTCAACCTCGCCGGCAGCGGTTCCCCTCCAGACGAGTTTCTTTGAGGCGGCATCGATGACGTCGATGAGCAGCGAGCCTGTGAGATATGAGGACGTCTCATTGAGGCTAGGGGCGGATCCACTCGCCGACCGGGAATCTGCGGAATGCGAGAAGGCATGTCCTGCCATGCCATCTGAATAATACTGGGTCGAAATGCTCGGCGAGCTGTCTTTGAGCCCAACATGGTACGCCACATAGAAATCCGGCTTTCCTTCGGGCAACGGCTGATACCCTTTCAGGCGTAACTGCGTACCCACCGCGATGCGAATCCGCATATCCACGGCACTGCTATCTGCGCGCCGGTCACCCGTCCTTTCCTGATCGCCCGACAGCCAGGCATAGGTATGGTAGGCGCTGAAATCCGCACTGCGATCAAAGTCGTACCCGATCTTGGGCGATGGCGCACAGGCGGCTGCCGTCCATATCACCACCAGGGAGAAACACAGCCATATCCTCATGCTCATCCAGCTCCGATCGTAAGGAGTTACTGAGGAGGAAAATGTAACAGCATCACACGAACGATGTCGTTGACACGCGCATCTCGTTCCTTTGGGTCGAGACTCTGGTCAACGTCTGCCTGTGCCGAAGCTTGCCAGATCAGTTGATGTGATTCGGCATCGACGATGTCAATCAAGAGCGTGCCTTCATTGTATGCTTGGATATCGCTGATCGTCGTGAACGTACCATGTACCCGATCGCCGATGTAATTCTGTGTAGACGCGCCTTTCAGCAGGTCCTTCATACCTGCGTGATAGGCCACAAGAAAGTCAGGGCTGGCGTTGGAAGACGCAAGGTATCCTTTTGCCTGAAGTTCCCTCTCAATGGCGGTGCGGATGCGGGCATCCACGAGGGAACTGTCCAGACGCCGGTCTCCCGTCGCTTCTTGTGCCCCGGAGACCCACGCATAGGTATGGTACCGGCTGAAATTGGCGCCGCGGTCGTAATCGTAGCCGACCTTCGGCGAAGTGCACGCGCCGGTCAAAGCGGCCAAGAGGATCGCGTATACAGATAGGCGCCATCGCATAGAGGCCGCCGCATGGTAGCAAAATTAACTAGTTCTCAATAGCGGTAGGGTCAGTGTGGCAATGGTGCCGCCACCGGGCGACGACTGAACGTCGAACGATCCTCCCAAGGCCTGCATGCGCTCACGGATGCTGAAAAGTCCAAACTTGGATGATGACCCGTCGGTGTCTCGGCAGCGGCGGCGGCGTTGACGTCAAAGCCCGCCCCTTGATCGCGTACTTGTATCCGCAACTGCTCGTCACTGTATTCGAGCGTGACACCGGCTTCACCGGTACCGGCATATTTCGACGCGTTGATCAACAGTTCACGGACAGACTGAAACAGCAGTACCGCTTGATCCTCAGGCAAAACGAGCTCTAGCTGTTCCGGGACATTCACCGTCACGCGCATCGAAAGTTTCTGCATGTACTCGCCCAACCATTTCAGCGCTGCGGGGAGCCCGTGATCCCTCAACACCGCAGGACTGAGTTCGGCGACTAAGGTCCGGGTATACCGAAGAGCGTCGGACAACACATCATCCACCTGTCTCATCAGATCGGTCATCGCAGGATTCGGCTGGGCAGATCGCTTCCCTTGTCCAATCTTGATCTTCCCGAGCACCAGGAGATGCTGCAGGTGATCGTGCAGCTCCACAGCCAGCCGTTTCCGCTCTTGCTGCTCGGCGAGGTTCAGCTCGGTGGCCAGGGCCCGGAGCTGCTGTGTACGCTTGGTAATCCGTTCTTCGAGGTGTTTCGTCAAGTCGGCCAAGGCTTCTTCCGTCCGTTTGCGCTTGATGATCTCCCCCAACAAGATAGCCTCACTCCGCAGCCGTGCTTTCGCCACCGCCACGATAAATTGCGGACGGGACGGCATGTTGCCGCTGAGTTCTCGGAGTTTCTCCAACGAGACACCGTAACGCTCGGCCACTTCCATCAGCCGCTCGTCTTCCTTCGGCGGATCCCCATAACCCATGGTAATGCTTCCGACCGTTTCTCCGTCGACTGTGATCGGCGCGGCATATAGATTGATCCCTCCTTTGCAGGGCATGTCGACCGGCTTGCCTGCTTCCATCGAGCGGACTAAGACCTCCTTACCTGATTCACGACAATGCCATTCGCCGCTCGCCAGGGCAGACCGATTGTCGGTCGTGTCGCAACGCGTACGCGACGCCTGGTCGAGAAACCGGCACCAGTCGGATGCGACAAGGCATGAGGCGTAGTCGCCATTTTTTTCGAACACGGCACCTGAAGTCCCGATGAGGTGCAGCGCATCTCCGGCGACATTGGCAAGGAGATCCTTCCCGACCATACGCAGAATGGTCCGTTCAGTGTTGAGCTCAGTTAATTCTCCATAGGGCTGCGGCTTCGGCACTCTAAAGGGTTTCCTGCCCTCCCGTAACAGCCAGGCAATGGCCTTCAGCTCCGTTTCCACCTGCTTCCGCTGAGCGAGCAGCATCCGGATGGCGAACGCCGCGAGAACCAACAGGGAACCAGCCAAATACTTCCGCCCCGGAGTGCTTCTGCCAAGCAGGACTTCTTTGACAGGAAAAGATAAAGGCATGGGCTTCACGATCCTCAGTTGTCAGGTTTTGAGAGACAAACGCAAGTACCCGAGGAGAGATAACGGCAAGCCACATGCCGGAATAACATAAGTCAGGGAGATTGACAACCAAGTGATTTCATAAACATCAAGATCGGTGAACGATGCGCGTCCATTGTATGCGTGTATGAGGACGGATACGGCTAGGGGCAAGCCCATGTTGGAAGCAAGCAAGATCCCGATATTGGTGATGTGTATAATCGCTCCCTTCGTTGTATGGTTCGTCCTAGTCGTTGGGGAGAAATGTTCCTGCATCTCCTGTCGTCGGCGGCCGCGTGGTCAACGATGCTCAATCTGCTCATCTTGACCCATGGGATGCACGCCTTCGCGCTCGACTGGGTGCCTACCGCTGAGGAAATGACCAAATACCGCAACAGCTGGAATCCGCCGACTCATGGGACGTCCTTTACCTCGAGTGCAGACGTGACTCGCCAGGGGCAGTGGTTCGTGCGGGCATATGTTCAAGGTATGATCGGATCCGGCGAGTCGCAACGTACGGCGATGTCGCAGAGCGTTGCTTCCCCCTTCAGCCCGGATGCAGTCATGCCGGCAGTCACGCTGTACTATGGTCTCACCCACCATGTGATGGTCGGACTCGGTGTCTCCGCGCTCTACTGGCATTCCAGCACTCCCGAGCCGGACGGGCGAACCTCGGGTGCAGGGATCGGCACCACCAATCTGATTGTCAAATACCGGCCCATTGTGCAAGATCCCAACTCTTGGAAACCTTCCATCGCCATCTATAGTAGGCTTTCGCTGCCGACCAACCGCTGGTTCGGCACGCCGGAGATTCCCGGTGGATTCACGCCTCTCTCGCGTGTGCCTTCGAGCCGCTTCGAAGCAGTCGCCTTAACAGAGGGGATACTCTTTCGGAAAAACCTGGAACCGTTCCGCATCACAGGCAATGTGTTCTATTCGTACAATTTCCCAGGATCGGGGTCGGACCCGGGCGTGACGGTCTATGGAGGAGATCTGATCAACACGCACCTGGCGCTGGAGCATGTCCTCCACGAGGAGACTGGATTCGGCTATCTCATTGAAATGACCACTCTGCGACAGCTCAACGGCAGATTAGACGGCCATGCAGTCAACACGGTTCCGGCCACCTTTTGGCTTGTTGGCATTCAGCCGGGCCTCGAATACACCTTTGCACGTTATGAGTCGGGTGCAAAGCTCGTCGGGGCGATCGGCGTGATGTTTACCGTCGCGGGGCAAGACGACATCCACGCCATTTATCCGAATATCAGCTTCAAGTACTTTTTCGAGCAAAACTAACTTACATCCAGGGTGGGAGGTGCTTCCATGCCGACAGTGGATCTCATCACAGAATACGTCATTCGTTACGGGTTTCAAGTCTTGGGGGCGATCCTCGTCTTTGCCGTCGGTGCGCTGGTCGCCCGGTGGGCGGGAAAACTTACCCAGCAATGGCTCGAGCGTCACGACATGGAGCCACCGATTCGCATGCTGCTGGCAAAAACCATTCAGGTGTTGATTCTGGTGTTTACGACGATGGCCGCATTGGGCCAGCTGGGAGTACAAATTGCGCCTTTACTTGCCGGCATCGGCGTCGCCGGACTGGGTGTCGGCTTGGCACTCCAAGGCGTGTTGAGCAACGTCTTCGCCGGGCTCTCAATCATCTTTACCAAGCCGTATCGAGTGGGTGAGCATATCTCGCTGCTTGGAGTGGAGGGCGATGTCCTCACCATCGACCTATTCTCCACGACGCTCCTGCACCCAGACCGCTCACGAGTGGTCATTCCCAATAGGAAAATTGTCGGGGAGATCCTTCACAACTTCAGTCATATCCGCCAACTGCACCTCGCCATCACTGTCGCCTATTCCACAAACCTCACTGAAGCACTCACGCTCGTCCGTTCCATCTTGGCCCTGAACCCAGCGGTCCTCAAAGATCCTGCGCCTGCGGTCGGGATCACCCAATTAGGCGATTCGGGAATAATGATCTCCATCGATCCCTGGGTATCGGTTGCAGACTACGCGAGAGTTCAAGGGGAGTTAAACCAGGTCCTTGTCGAGCGGTTCCAATCGGCTGACATTCAAATTCCGTATCCTCAGCATGAGGTGCGGCTCCTATCGGCAACATAAGCCATAACCAACTTCTAGACGCGAGGACAGAGAGACTCAGATTCCTACACCAATGAGACAAATCCAAGGGCGTAAAGATTTCAGGCAATGCCTGACGAGAGAGATTGCTAATTGCAATCGGCCTCTGGCTGCTCGTATCATCGCCCCATGAACTGCACGAAATGCAAGACCAAAGCGGTCATCAAAATCCCCCGGCACCATGCGGCCTTCTGTAAAGGTTGCTTCACGACTTTTATCCATGACCAGGTGGCGCGGGCGATCAAGTCCGAAAAAATGTTCGGAAAAGACGATCGCATTCTCGTGGCAGTCTCTGGCGGGAAAGACAGTCTGGCGCTGTGGGATATTCTGCTCAAGCTCGGCTACAAGGCGGACGGGTTCTACGTCAACCTAGGGATCGGCGGCTATTCAGAACGCTCCTATAGGATGGTTCAACGGTTTGCCGAATCGGTAGCCGTTCCGGCCGGCGCGTTCCTTCACACCCACACGGTGGAGCAGGAGGAAGGCGCCGGTATCAAGGAACTCGCGCAGCTGGTCCATCGCCCTACCTGCTCTACATGTGGCACCATCAAACGGTATCAATTCAACCGCGCCGCGGTCGAACAGGACTATGACGTGATGGCCACGGGTCACAACCTGGACGACGAAGCCGCCCGTTTGCTCGGCAATGTGCTGCATTGGCAGGAGGATTATCTGGAGAAACAAAGGCCATCCCTGCCCGCTTCGGTCGATGGATTCGCGAAGAAGGTCAAACCGCTCTACCGCCTCTCAGAGCGGGAGCTTGCCGCCTATTGCGTCCTGAATAAGATCGAGTACATCGTGGACGAATGTCCGATGGCCCAAGGCGCGCGCACGCTCCTATATAAGGAGGTGCTCAACCGCCTGGAAACCGAGTCGCCGGGCACCAAGCAGTACTTCTATTGGGGTTTTCTCGAAACGCAGCGCGAGAAGCGGTCCTCTCCCGTCGCCATGACCGAAAAGGATCAGGCCATGCTCCATCCCTGCAGCACGTGCGGACAGCCGACTACGGCAGAGATCTGTTCGTACTGCAAATTGATGGCGCGCGCCAAGCGGGAAGTGCCGGGTTGATCTCATTAAAATCGGCATTACCTTTGTAACTCATGGCGACTACTCCACGCGATTTCTACCAGGTCCTTGGTCTTCCTCGCACGGCCTCGGCCGAAGACATCAAGAAAGCCTATCGGCGATTGGCCCGCCAATACCATCCTGATCTCCACTCCGGGTCAAAGAAGGCCGAGATGGAGAAAAAGTTCAAAGAACTGAACGAAGCCCACGAAATCCTCTCCGATCCGGATAAACGCAAAAAATACGATCAGTACGGAGCCCAATGGGAGCAGGCCGAAGCCTTTGAAAAGGCGCGTCAGCAGGCCGGTGCGGGTGCGCAAGGATTCCGCTGGGAACAGGCAGGACCTGGGGGCGGTGGAGCTGATTTCAACAGCGAAGCCTACTCGGACATCTTTGAAAATCTGTTCCGCGGGGGTGGTCGGACCGGGGGAACACGCGGGTTCTCTGTGCCCGGTGAGGATTTGGAGGCGGAGGTCGAACTGACGTTACGCGAAGTGCTGTCCGGCGTCACCAAACGGGTCAACTTGCGGGAACCGGTCCCCTGTCCGACCTGCCAGGGAACCGGCACATTGCGCGGGCGTACCTGCCCGACCTGCCTTGGGTCAGGCTCCACCACGGAATTAAAAACCCTCGAGGTCAAAATCCCGGCCGGCGTCCAGGAAGGCACACGCGTCCGGGTAGGAGGCAAGGGCCAGCCCGGGTCGAACGGTGGAAAGCGCGGCGACCTCTACCTGTACGTCAGGATCAAGCCGGACCCCATTTTCCGTCGCGAAGGCAGCGATATTCACGTAACCCTGCCCGTCTATCCCTGGGAAGCGGTACTCGGTGCAGAGGTCATGGCACCAACGCTCACCGAACCGGTCAAAGTGAAAGTCCCGCCCGGCAGTAAGGCGGACAGCAAGCTTCGGCTCAAAGACAAGGGCCTGCCGTCGGCCGGCGGGGGGACATGGCGATCTCTTTTTGCATCTGCAGATCGTGGTCCCGCCTACCGTCACGGAAGAAGAGCGGTCTCTCTACCAGCGGTTAGCCAAAGGGACGCACCCCGATCCGCGCGCTGAGCTGCTGAGGCTAACGCGAATGACCGCATGACTCCGACCGAGTATGGGGTGCTGGCCTTCAGCTCCCTTTTCGTCATCGTCGATCCCATCGCAACCGTTCCGGCCTTCCTCGCCATGACCACCCGCTATACGCTCGTGCAACGGTTGCGCATGGCTCGCGTCGCTTGTCTTGTCGCCGTGATGATTTTGGGCGGCTTCGCGCTTGCCGGTCAGTGGCTGTTCTCACTCTTGGGGATTTCGCTTGCCGCCGTCCAGGTCGCCGGCGCGCTCGTGCTCTTACTCGTGGCCTTGGACATGTTGCGGGCGCAGCGTTCGCCGGTGCAGGAAACGGCGGCGGAGACGGCGGAGGGCGCCGCCAAAGACGATATCGCGATCACGCCGCTCGCGGTGCCCATGCTGGCGGGACCAGCCGCCATCTCGACCATCATCCTGTTGGACGCGCAGGCGGCGTCATGGCTCCATCGAGGTATCTTGCTGGCTTGCGTTGGCCTGGTCGGTCTGGCAAGCTACGGCATCCTGGCTCTGGGTGCATCCGGAGCCAAGTGGATGAGCCCCCTGGCGGAAAAAATCATCACACGCCTCATGGGCTTGCTGCTCGCCGCCTTGGCCGTTCAGTTCCTGTTCAACGGGCTGAAGGGAGAAGGCGGTTTGTTTGTGCGATAATGTCGTGTCTGACTTCTATCGAGGACGTCAACATAAGGAGGTTTCGCATGAAGAAGGGAATGCAGGGAATCTCGGCGCTCGTCATGGCCGGAGCGTTCACGCTGGCCATGGGAACAGCCGGTGTGTCGGCGAACGAGCCCGGCTACGGCCACGGGGGAGAGAAAGACGGCTATGGCAGCCGCGGCCACGGCATGATGGGCGGTCAGGGCATGGGCATGATGCACAGCAGCGCGGGCCATCTCATCCGGCATCTGCTCAAGCATGAAAAAGACATCGGCCTCAGCGGCCGACCAGGTCACGAAGCTCAAGGACATTCAGTTGAACCTCGATAAGACCCGCATCAAATCGGAAGCGGATATCCAAGTCGCCGAGCGCGAGTTGAAAGCCTTGACCGATGACGAAAAGTCGGATTTGGGTGCGATCGAGGCCAAGCTGAAACAGAGCGAAGACCTTCAAGTAAAGCTGCGGATGACGTCCATCAAGACGCGCCGTGACGTGCTCGCGCTATTGACCCCCGAACAGCGCGCCAAAGAAAAGGCCGAACACGAGAAGATGATGCAGCAGCATCAAGGAGGGCGGCAAAGGCAGCGGCATGGCGAATCCGCACGGTACCATGCAGGGCAATCCGCATCAGGGTGGCGCAACGCCGATGCCTCCCGCAAACATGAAGACCCAGTAACGCACTGCGACCGAAAGGAGGACCATGCGCACACAAGCATTGAGAGGTCTACTGACCATCGTGCCTGGTCGTCGGCTCGAGCACGGTCGCCTGGAGCGACGACAAGGAAGGCAACATCGCCGATCTCGTGAAAGACGCGAAGGTCACGGCCGAGCAGGCGATCAAAACCGCCATGGAAAAGGTCCCGGGAACCGTCGTAGAAGCTGAGCTCGAAAAGAAACACGGCAAGACGGTCTGGGAAGTCGAGATCCTGGGCGCCGACGGCAAAGTCACCGAAGTCCATATCGACGCGGCCACTGGGACGGTCATCGACACGGAAGCGAAGAAGGACAAGCACGAAGACAAGAAGAAGAAAAAGTAAGGATGTCATGGCAAAAGAACCTAAGCTGAAGAGTCACGATCTGCTCGTCGGTCCCGGCCGGGCACCGGCCCGCGCCATGCTCAAAGCCGTGGGCTTCACCGACGAGGATCTCTCGCGCCCGATCATCGGCGTCGCCAACACCTGGATCGAGGTCATGCCCTGCAACTTTCACCTGCGCCGATTGTCGGAGCGGGTGAAGGCCGGCATCCGGGCGGCAGGCGGCACCCCCATCGAGTACAACACCATCGCTGTCTCGGACGGCATTTCGATGGGGACGGAAGGCATGAAGGCCTCGCTGATCAGCCGCGAGGTGATCGCCGATTCGATCGAACTCGTGGCGCGGGGACACCTGTTCGACGGCGTCGTGGCGCTGTCCGGCTGCGACAAGACCATTCCGGGAACGGTGATGGCGCTCGCGCGCCTGAACCTGCCGTCGCTGATGCTGTACGGCGGGTCGATCATGCCGGGACAGTTTCAGGGCCATGACGTGACGATCCAGGACGTCTTCGAAGCTGTGGGCAAGCATGCGTCCGGCAAGATGACCAATGCAGAACTGAAAGATCTGGAAGACCATGCCTGTCCCGGACCCGGCGCCTGCGGCGGCCAGTTCACGGCCAATACGATGGCGATCGCGTTCGAATTCCTGGGCATCTCGCCGATGGGACGCAATGGCGTGCCGGCCATGGACAGCGCGCAAAGACGACGTCGCATTCGAATGCGGCAAGATGGTCATGGATCTGCTTGAAACGGGATCTCCGCCCGCGCCAAATCATCACGCGCAAATCACTGGAGAATGCGATCGCGGCCGTCGCGACGACCGGCGGCTCGACCAACGCCGTGCTGCATCTGCTCGCCATCGCGCGACGAAGCCGGCATCAAGCTGAGCATCGACGATTTCGACAAGATCAACCGCAAGGTTCCCCTGCTGGCCGATTTGAAGCCGGGCGGCCGCTTTGCCGCCGCGGATCTCTATGCGGCGGGCGGCACGACGCTGGTCGCCAAACGCTTGCTCGATGCCGGCCTTCTCCATGCGAATCAACCGACCGTGACAGGACGAACGATCGGCGAAGAGGCGAAAGAAGCGGTGGAGACTGCGGGGCAACAGGTCTTGCGGCCGCTTTCGAACCCGATCAAAACGACGGGCGGCCTGGTCATTCTCAAAGGCAACCTGGCGCCGGAAGGCTGCGTCGTCAAAGTCGCGGGCCATTCGATGATGCAGTTCCGTGGCCCCGCCAAGGTCTACGACCGCGAAGAAGATGCGTTCGTCGCCGTCAAGGCCGGACAGATCAAGGCCGGCGACGTCGTCGTGATCCGGTATGAAGGGCCGTCCGGCGGTCCGGGCATGCGGGAGATGCTGGGCGTGACGGCCGCAATCGTCGGGGCGGGATTGGGCGACTCAGTCGCGCTGCTGACCGACGGTCGGTTCTCGGGCGCCACGCACGGCCTCATGGCCGGCCATGTCGCCCCTGAAGCCGTCAGAGGCGGGCCGATCGGCGCCGTCAAAAACGGCGATATCATCGTGTTCGACATCGCCAAACGCCAATTGAATGTGGAACTCTCCGCCAAAGAGATCAAAGCGCGGCTCAAGAAGGTGAAATTGCCGGCGCCCCGCTACACCTCCGGCGTGATGGCGAAGTACGCCCGGCATGTGTCCTCGGCCTCCGAAGGCGCGGTCACCAGCTAACGGCGCGTTGACGCATCTGCTGGAGCCGGCTTTTCGAGCCAGACCGTCAGCACCGCGGTCACGGCATCATCGTGACTATACTTGTGCAGGTAGGGAAGTGCCGGCAGAGCACGGTCGATTTCGTGGCTGACCGAACTGGTTTCGGCAGTGAGAACAAACCCCGCCTCTGCGAACAACCGCTTCCAGTCCGATTTTCTCAGGCGGTTCACATAAGTACTACGGTTCCACTTCATGAGCGTCCACAGCCATTCGGGATAGCGAAGACAATCAAACAACTTTAACGGCGAGGGCGGCTGGCGTTTGTAAAAGGAATGGTCTCCCAGATCGATATGAGCGACCATCCAGCCTCCCGGACGCAACAGGCGGAAACACTCCGCGACCGTGACCTTCGGATAGCGGAGATGCTCGAAAGCCGTGTGAGACCAAATGCAGTCGAACTGGCCGGAGGCAAACGGCAACCGTTTGCCATCGTATAACCGGTAGTCGATATGTTTTCGTGTCGCGTGATCGGCCGTCACATACTCAGCCACGTCCACAGCCGTGCAGCTCTTGGCACCCGACCCCAGTGCCTCCTCCAACACTTCCAGTGTATGTCCCGGTCCGACCTCTAGGATGTCCTTTCCCGCGATAGGTTGGAAGCGGCAATACAACTCAAACACCTGCCGCGCCATCACACGATCGGCGTTCAGGCCGGTGCAGTGGTACCCGCCCGCCAGCCTGGCGATCGGCGGGATGCCCATCACAAGATTTTGGAGGATTTCGAGCGGCAGGAACATCGCACGAGTGATCGTCAATAATACGTGATCGTTCGTTCGCGGGTGACCGCGGTTTCGGTCAGCGTGACCGACCCGTTCTTCAGCGACCACCGCTGAGTCGTTTCCTTGATCCAGTTTCCCGCTGGATCGAACTCGTAGGTCACGACTGATTTCCGAAGATGCGGCTGGCGGAAATACTCGCTGGATTGTTCGATGCGATGGCCGGCCTGATCGTACCCGTATTGATCCCGTCGCATTGGGCTACCATCGCTTCCGTAAAAGCGGCTTTCCTTGAGCCGATCCGAGGGGATCGTAGTGATGCGTCGCTTCTAACACGAGCCGTCTTTGAAAATAGCGGGCCTGGTAGACGAGATTTCCGCGAGCGTCAAAGAGAAGCTTTTCCGTCACCCCTTGGGCGTTCACCATGATTTCTTCCGAGAGCAAGCCCCTGCGGTCGTAGAATGAGAACTCGGCTTGAGCGAACCGGCCCTGCTCGGTCACGGCCACTTGAGCCGAGGTTCGCCCCTGTTCATCGATTCCGTACCGGAACAACTTCAGGGATGCGACACTGCCGTCCGGCTCGAAGGTCTCTTCTTCGGTAAGCCGCCCACTCTCGTCGTACTTATAGACATACCGAACCGCGCCGGCAGCCTGACGAGCCGGAAGCAGCTCGAGCGACGTCAGGTGTCCCTCGCGGTCAAACTCCTGCGTCGTGGTCAATTGCGGATACTTGATCACGACTGCACGAACGGCTCCGTGCAGATCGAGACGGTCGAGATCGCTTTTTGCTTCGCTCCAGGGAGAATGAACGAGAAGGAGGGACCAACCGACCAGGATCACAACGGAAGGAAGCCGACAGTAACGCCAGATCCTCATGCCGTTCATGCTGGGTGCTCTGAACTATCGCCCCTTCATTCGTCCGCGCATTTCGGACATCATCCCTTCCAGGTCCGCTTCAGCCTTGGCTCGGTCGCTGATGAGGATGTCGAGATCGTAGGGACGGCCGGGGGGCGACTCGATCGGCTTGGCGGGCGCCGCTGCAGGCGCTTTCGCCGGATTGCGGAGGTTTGACCTCCGGCTGCGGGGACGGTTTAGGGGGAAGATCCGAGGCGGCATTCGTCGGTGGGGACGACACGGCGGACGTGGCCGCTGTTTGTGGACGGGTTAGGCCCTGGTCCCGAAGCCATTGCGCCGCGACGCTCGATTTGAGAGAGAAACTGATGCTCGTGATGGGAAGGCCGTCCGGTGCCACACGGGCGATGGCGGTGTTGACCGCGATCATGTGTCCATCGCTGTCCAGGAGGGGGCCGCCGGAGTTGCCTCGATTGAGTCCCGTTTCAGTCTGAAAGACATCCTTGCCCTTCACGCCGTTAAAATTATCCACTTCGGCGCTGATCACACCCGTCGTCAGCGTCCACAATCCTCCCTGTTCCGGATGACCGATGGCGACGACACGATCGCCGATGCGGCCCTGCGTGGACCTCGCTGAAGGAGACGACAGGCAACGGCGCCGGCGGAGACTCCACCTTGAGCAAGGCGAGATCCAACGGCGTAGAGTACGCCATCACCCTTGCACGGAGCATTCGGGAGAGATCAGTTCTGCTGTCCCCCGTGACGCGCGGCGGCTTCAAAAACACGGACAATCGTGGGTAGGGCTTGCCGGTCCGCTCCTCGATCACGACGTGAGCATTGGTCAGGACCAATCCATCGGCTTGGATGATCGAGCCAGTCCCTCCGCTGCCGCTCTTACCGCTGTCGGAATGGCCCATGACCATGACAACGGCGGGTGACGCCTGCTCATAGATGTCGCGGGGCGAGAGCTCCTTCGCGTAAAGGCTGCCGTCCCACAGGAACGGCGCCACGCACGCGACCACCAGGATCCATCCCCTACACACCCTCATGCACACCTCCGTCCGGCGGCAGCAAAACACCCGACCGCCGGCACTTTTTTGGAGACGCCTGAAGCCCGACGTGCGACAGCCCGAACCCACAAGCGACTAGGTCCGTCGATAGAACCCACCGATCATCTGAACGACATAGGCCTGCTGTTCTTCCGTCAGTTCAGCATAGATGGGCAACGACAGCACTTCTTCCGCCGCTCGTTCCGAGACGGGAAACGACCCCTTGTGGTACCCGAGATCGTGATAGCAATTCTGCAGATGCATGGGCAGTGGATAGTAGACCTCGGAGCCGACACCCTTCTCCTTCAGAAAATTCCGGAGCTCATCCCGTTGCCGCACCCTGACCGTGTATTGGTTGTACACGTGAAAATTCCCCGGCTTGGTGACGGGCAGCAGCACCCGATCAAGCAACTGGGCCTGGGTGAACAGCCGTTCATAACGTTCCGCGTTACGCCGACGACCTTCCGTCCACTGGTCGAGGTACTTCAGCTTTACATGGAGCACCGCCGCCTGCAGGGCGTCTAGCCGGCTGTTGATTCCGACTGCCTCGTGCAGATACCGCACGCGGCTTCCATGCACGCGCAACATCGCCAGCGCATCGGCCAGCCCGCTGTCGTCGGTCGTCATCAACCCGCCGTCGCCGAATCCTCCCAGATTCTTGGTAGGGAAAAAGCTGAAGCACCCGACATCGGCCAGGATACCCGCACGCCGGCCCTCTTGCGCCGCCCCGATCGCCTGGCACGCGTCTTCGATGACACGGATGCCTCGGGGCCTGGCGATGCCGTTGATGGCCGCCATGTCGGCACATTGGCCGAACAGATGCACGGGAATGATGGACTTGGTACGCGGCGTCATGGCGCGTTCGATCTGATGAGGATCGATGTTGAATGAGTCCGATTCGATGTCCACGAAGACCGGCCTGGCGCCGAGACGTGAGATGGCTCCGGCTGTCGCGAAGAAGGTGAACGGCACCGTGATGACTTCATCGCCCGCCTTGACCCCCGATGCCATCAACGCCAAGAGCAGCGCATCGCTGCCGGAGGCACAGCCGATCGCATGGCGGCTGCCGACGTACTGCGCCGTCGCCTTCTCGAACTCGGCAACCCTCGGTCCGAGGACGAAGCCTTGCTCGTCGCAGACCGCTTCCATCGCGGAAAGGATTTCCGACTTCATTCCGCGGTACTGGGCTTTGAGATCCAATAATGGAACGTTCACGACGGCTCCCATGGTTAGGATGACGCAGGGCTCAAGGAACGAGATACGAATTTATTGCGTTGCTGGGACAGGAGCCTATCATACAGGGATTGATATTGTTTGACCATTTCTTCGATATGAAACTCGAGGGGCAACCGGTTGGTGTCACCGGCCGCGTGCGACAGCCCTCCTCTACGGGCCGACAGCAAAGCTTCGACGCCTGCCGCAAGACCTTCAAGATCTCCTGCCTCGCACAGCCGCACTCGGTCACGCTGCACGACCGCCTCCTCGACACCGCCTACTCGTGTTGCGACGATCGGCAATCCCGCCGACGCCGCTTCGAGCATCACCCTCGGAAGTCCTTCCCAGCGCGACGTCAACAGCAACAGATCGAAGCACCCCATGGCTCGAGGCACATCGCGCCGCCAGCCGGCCAAACGCACCTTGTCTTGTAAGCCCTTTTCATGGATGAGGGCTTCAATACGTGGCCGCATGGTTCCATCCCCGATCAGGACAAACCTGGCGCCCGGCAGCCGGACGCACACGCGCTCGGCCACCGCGATCATGTCTTCGGGCGCCTTTTGAGGCTTGAGGCAGGCCACGGTCCCGATCAGATACTCGCCAGAGCCGACGCCAAATTCCTCCCGAAGGCGCTGCCGATCCGCCGGAGAGAGCGGCTGTCGAAACGGGCTCGGATCGATGCCGGGCCTGATGACCGACACATTCGTCGTGAACAATCCCCATTGTCGTCCATTGCGGGCATCAATATCGGCAACTGTCACCCAGTAGGTGGTGATCCACCCGGTGATCCGTTCAACCAGAATGAAGAGGCGCTGGACGAAGCCGGGTTGAGTCGGGGTGATCCCAAAGCCATGTACCGTGTGCAGGATCAATGGGACTCCGGCGCACCAGGCCGCCCAGCGGCCGAGGATGCCGGCTTTCGAACTGTGGGTATGCACGATCGCCGGTTTCACGCGGCGCAGCAGTGCCACCAACTGCACAAACGCCAGCAGGTCGCTGATGGCGTGGATGCGCCGGCCGAGAGAGGGAACGATGAAGGTCTGGACGCCCGGGAGCCGGCGGGCCTCTTCGGTCAGCATTCCACCAGGACCGGCCACCAGGACGGAACGAAACCTCGCGCGATCCAAATGCGACACGGCATAGAGCGCGACTTCCTGTGCTCCGCCCAGTTCCAGCTTGGTGATGATATGGCAGATGGTATCCACACGGCGCCTAAGCGGATTGGGGCTGCGCCCCCTGCGCGTTAAGCCGTTCGGCCAGCCGTTTACCCTGACTGATCGCATCCTCCATAGAGGTATGCTCCCACGCGCCGTAGCGGCCGATCGAGTAGATGCCGCGCCGCTCCAACTCAGCCAGGATTGCCGGCACCGCACGTGCCCGATGCCGGTCGAAGTAGACATAGGCGTAATGCAAATCCTTGACGTCGGCGACGACGATGTCATCGTCCGGCGTGAGGATGCCGGCCCGCTCCATCCCGCTCCGCGCGCGTGCCACGAGCTGTTCTGTCGTGTGATGTTCGGTCGGCCGGTGCGACATTTCCACGTACATTGAGCTGCAGCCGGGCCGTCCAAGTGCGGGGGAAAAATTCATGGGAAACCCGATCCGATAGAATGGATACTCGGGCTCTGGAAAGTAGAGCCAGTGCTTGTCCGAAACCTGTTCGCGTGCGACCCCCAGATTGAGGTTGTAGACCGACACCCAGCGCAGCCCTTCCGCCGCCTCTTTCAGATGCGCCGGCATGTCGAGGCAGCGTCGCAGGAGCTCCGGCACAGGAATCGTCGACACCATTGACTCGTAATGTTCGTTGCGGCTTTCCCCGTTGTGAAGGTTCCGAAAGAGCGCGCGGCGGCGCTTCGTATCGACTTCGACGAGTTCCATGCCGTTGTGCACCGAGGCGATGCCCGGGAGGAAGGATTCTGGAAGCACGCGAATGCCGTCAGTGGCCGGGTACTGAAACGACGGGTTATAGCCGAAGGCCTTATCTTTGATGCCCAAGGCGCCGTTGACGACGTCCTTGAGTTCCGGTTTCGGCACAAGCCATGAAACCCAGTCGGAGGTCAGTTCGTCCAACGACACCTGCCAGAGTTTTTCGTTGAACGGCACCATGAAGTGCTTGGCCATGCCTTCGCCGAGATTGTCCAGAATCCATTGCTTGAAGGACCGGTCTTTCGAAGCCGCCGCCGGCGCCGTGAGTGTGGCAATAAATCCCAAGAGACATTCGCGCACCACTTCGGGCGGCAGGCCATGCGTGTTCACTTGAAATGGATATTCGGTATAGGTCCGGTGCGAATAGATAAACGACTTGCGGCGGTGCGTTTGGAGCCTCCCAGCCAGCAACCGATCGACTAGCGACTTGATGTCCGGTTGGCGGAAGTGCAGCAGATGACCGGTGTAGTCGAACGTGAATCCTTCTTTGCGGTAGGAGCGGCAAAGCCCTCCCACCTCCGCTTCACGTTCATAGAGCCGATACGAAGTTCCGGACAGATGGTAGGCGGTGCTGAGACCGGCGAGGCCGGCGCCGACGATGGCGATCATGCTGCGGAGGATCCTTCCTGCGCAGGCGATGTGACGACCGAGGGGCGCGGCCTGCGGACATCGATTTTTTTCAGCGCGAAGGTGGAACCCAGCAGCATCGCCACTGTGCCAAGACATAGGCTCCAAGCCGTGTCCTGTCCGACCATCATCAGCAGCAGGCCGATGGCGGCGACGAGGGCCGTCGCGACATAGCTCACGAGCACGATCCCGGGAACCGTCATGCCCCAATGCCGCAATCGGATCGCGATGTGATCAGGGCTGCCCCAAAAAATGGGAAGACCTCGTTGATAGCGGATCCACATGACGAACAGCGTGTCGAAAATGGGAATGCCGAGGATGAACGCCGGCGTCAACACCGAGAGCGGATGGTCGCTCGGATATTTGCCGATCATGGCCATCGCGCCCAGCAACAGCCCGATGAACATTGCGCCCGTGTCTCCCATGTAGATCCGGGCAGGATGCCAGTTGTACTTGAGAAATCCCACCAAGCTGCCGATCAGCGCAGCGAGCATGAACACGATCGTTTGATCGCCTTGCAGCCAGGCCGCGATAAACAGCCCTCCGGCGCTGACCGCCCCGACACCCGCCGAGAGCCCGTCCATGATATCCAAGAGATTGAACGCATTGATCATCCCGATCATCCAGAACACCGTCAACGCCAGGTCCAGCCACTCGGGCAGCGCCGCGATCTCAATTCTGATGCCGCTCTTGATCAACACAAACACGGCGAGCAACTGTCCGGCCAGCTTCGTCCATGGCGTCAGTACGCCGAAATCGTCGATGAGTCCGAGCATGACGACGATGGTTCCTCCGAGGATGATGCCGAGGACGTCGTGGCGGAACTCGAAGGTGAACGCGAGGCTCATCAGGAAGGCCAGATAGATGGCCAGGCCTCCAAAATAGGGCACCGGCTCCTGTTGATGTTTAAGCCGCCCGTCCGGCGCATCCACGATGCCGTATTTCAGCGCCGCCTGCCTGGCGATAGGAACGCCGTACAAGGCAAGTGCAAACGACAAGATGAATGTCAGTACCAGGAGAGACATCGTAGTGCCTTCATGACTTCCCTCTCCGCCTTAGGCATGACGCCAAACAGGCTTCGTACACCTGCTCATGCCGCCGAACGACGGTGGACATTTGAAATGCAGCGAGCACCCGTGCCCGCCCCCGAATTCCCATCTGCCTGGCTCGCTCTGGATCGCGCAGCAGAGACCCAATCGCGTCGGCGAGCGCCGCGGCGTTTCCAGGCTTCCACGAGCAGTCCGGTCTCGCCCGGCACGACGAATTCCGGGATGCCTCCGACCGCCGTGGCCACCACCGGTTTTCCAGCGGCCATGGCTTCGAGAATGGCGATGCCGAACCCTTCATACAGCGACGGCAGCACGAAGAGATCCAACAGCGGGAGAATCCTTGGGATGTCTCTCCTCGCGCCGGCGAATACCATGCAGTCGGAAAGACCCAACTGCCGGCTCAGCGCCGCGAGCGACTCGCGCGCTGGCCCCTCACCCACAATCAGGAGCTGGCAGCGTGGATCGTTGCCGCCCATGTTCAACGCCGCCATCGCCTGCAACAGCACGCGTAAGCCCTTTTTCGGTTCGACGAGCCGGCACACCGTCCCGACGATCGGCCCCCCGTCCCGCAGGCCCAAATCCTTTCTGCTCGCGGCATCGCCCGCCGCAAACTGACCGGCGTCGACGCCGAACGGAATGATCGTCTGCCAGGCGGCCGGTGCGCCGAGACAGGTCGAGACCGAGCGTCGCACAGCTTCCGAGCAACAGACCACTGCATGGGACCATTGAAACGTGAAACGGTCGATCATCCGCACGAGGCGCCCTTCACTCACGATCTCGTCATGATAGGAGCACACCACCCGGACCGCTTTGGACAGACGCCCCAACAGGCGGGCCGCCAGATTGGCCCAAAACAGAAACGACTGAATCACGTCCGGCCGTTCCTCCTGCATGAGTTTCCACAAGCGAAACAGGACCCGAAGGTCAAATTTTCCGGCTCCGTTGAGGCAGACCACCCGTATGCCCCGCCGGCGAAGCTCCTCCACCAAGCATCCGCCGCTCTTCAGGGAGCAGACCGTCACATCGAACTTCGAGCGGTCGATGCCCGACGCGAGCTCGAGCACGTGCGTTTCGGTTCCTCCGACTCCCAACCCCACCGCCAACAGCATGACCTTAGTTCGCATGGTGGAGCGCGCCGGCAGAGGGTACGCGCACGAGGATCGAGTCATACCAGTCCAAATAGGCGCGCACTTGTCGGTGAATATCGAAGCGGTCCTTCACCATTTGCTGTGCTTCGCCTGCCATCAACAGGCGAATGCCTTCTCGCTCGAGCAGCCGGACGACTTGTTGGGCCATGCCTTCGGCGTCGCCGGCAGGAACGAGGAATCCCGTTCGCCCGTCGATCGACTTGTTCCGGAATCCCGCCCACCGCAGTTGCAACGACCGGGACACCGCACGCGAGCGGCTTCAATCACGGAATTGGAAACGTATCGGCCTTCGCGGCGTGCACGTAGACGTCCGCTGCCTGATAATATCGTGCCACGAAGAGCGGATCCTCGCTGATACGGCACGAACTGGATCCGCGCCGTTCCGAATCGAATCTCTCCCTTCTCTCCGATGTCGCCGATGCAAGATGACTTTACCGCGCTGTGCCCTCATCTGTTCGAGATGGCACACTGCCCCCGCATCGTTTGATAGTCCTTCAATACGTTGCTCCGCGCCGCATTGGCGACAAAGAGCAGGATGGCGCCTTTTGAGGCAGACCCAACGACCCCCTCGCCTGCTGTTTCGGGCCGGTGAGAAGATCGAGAGAGTCCACGCCGTTTGGAATGACGCGTCGCTCGACACATGGCGGGCGCCAACATGGATGCTCCACCTTCGTCATAACCAACGGGAGGGCGTCGCGATATGGAAGCGGCCCTTCGGCGATATATTTCGCCGCTTACGACTCCAATTGAAGGCCGTGGCATCACGGGCGATCGCGGGATAGATCGATAGGTCTGGGCAGTGCCACAACCGGTCTTCCACCGCTCGCAGCCGAGGGTATACGCGCAGTGGCCGGCCAGCAGCCACGTGTCATGAAGGTCATGACGGTGGGGACTTGCCGGCTCAGCCAAGGCAAAGCTCTCAAGTCGAAATATCCACCGCGCTAACCAGCCCCGTGAAGATTATGGCAATGAAGAATGTCCGGACGTTCGGGGAAGAGTTCGAGCAGTCTCCACGTTTCCGGGAAATCGAAGTTCTCCCTACCTAAACGAGTCTGCCACCAGTTGTGGGGATGGGCGACATACGCATTGAGCCACCGGCGCAGCCGCCACACGCCCCGGACGCGTCCTTCATAGGGGGATAACCACTGACTGAGATGAGCCAGCAATGTTCCAGAAGTTCGACCCGAGATCGCTCGTGATAAAGGGATGACTTGAGGATCGTTGCTGGACTTCTCTCCGACGACGATAGCTGACCGGTGGCCTCGGCGCCGATACTGCTCGAAGAGCTGCCAGGCGACAGCTTCAGCGCCGCCTGCCTTGTCATACGTACTAACCTGGAGAATCCTCATTCGGCTAGATTAGCAGCTAGATGACAAAGCCGGAAATAATTCTCCATTCTGCACCGTCCCACACCATCACCTTTGTCGGAAAGGTGAGCCCGGAACGATGACCGATTGCCCGCAATACCCGTGGCAGAGATGCCAGTGACAGATGCCGCCCCACCTTCCACAACGCTCCTCGCAGCAGGGCTTCCGGCCCCCGACAGGGCCGGCCGCCGTACTGTAGGAGGACTCGTTCTGCCTCTTCCATGTATTCGGCGGCTTGGAGCACCGACTTCTGGTTTCCGTATGCACGGAATCCGCCCAATGGAGCCAATACTCCGCAGAGGTCCGCATGCCGGTAAAATCTGGCCCATAACTCAAAATCCGCCGCCAGCCGGAGCGAGGTATCCAATCGTCCTCCGGCTCGTTCCCACAAGGACCGTCGCCAAAATGTCGACTCCTGCTGGATGAAGCGTCTGCCGAACGACCCCTCCGTCGGCAGGTTGCCTCCCTTGAAAAAGGAGGCCCGATTGAATCCTCCACTGAAATTGATGGAGCTGGCTTGCCCCTGCGCGTTCCAGCTCAGCGGCTGGACGGTGCTGATCCACTCGACCTCCGGGAACCGTGTGAAAATCTCGCGCACGATCGAGAAGCACCAGGGCGTGTACTTGTCGTCACTATTGATCCAGGCCATCACGTCGCCGGTGACCTTCGCGAAGCCTTTATTAATGGCGTCGTACTGTCCTTTGTCCGGCTCGCTCACCCAATACGCCAATTGTCCGGCGTGACGCCGGATAATATCGACGCTGCCGTCGGTCGATCCGCCGTCAATGATGACGTATTCAAGGTTGGGATCCCGTTGAGAGAGAACGGAGTCAATGGTCTCTTCGAGAAAGGCCGCCTGGTTAAACGATGGCGTGACGATGGATATTTTCAGCGATGGTGTACTCACTGCGCTCGCTCTGCGGACAAAGTCTTCAACAGGTACGAACGATAGTCCTGATTCTGTGCACGACGCTGTACAGCCGTCGCGTACGCGTGAATCCTGCCGAAAGGCCCCATGCTCCTTCACAAAGACAACGTCCACCTGTGACAAGGCGCCGTCGATGGGCCGGTACTGTAAGCCGAGCAGGTCGT
The DNA here is from genome assembly GCA_963824855.1 of uncultured Nitrospiraceae bacterium. Lineage (GTDB taxonomy): Bacteria > Nitrospirota > Nitrospiria > Nitrospirales > Nitrospiraceae > Nitrospira_C. The sequence goes on along the minus strand of CAWGQP010000006.1, from coordinate 66,812 downwards.
AAGGAACAAATCCCTGAGACTTCATATGGGCCAGGACTTCACAAAACAGCGGCGCTCCTTCGAAAAACTGAAAGAACGACACTTCAAGCAGGACCAGCTCCGCGTGGCGCAATGTCGTCTGCGCCCCCGCCAACACGTCGAGTTCCGCTCCTTGGACGTCAACTTTGATCAGAAAGGGAGGCTGAGCCTGCGTTTGCTCGACTAGACGATCGAGTGTCACCGCTGGCACTTCTAGCGGAACGCCGTTAACGCCTGTCCCCTCTTCGCTTTCTCGATACAGCGATGAACCGACGAGGTCCTCATGCACATTGAGGATGACCGGGTCGCTCGTGGCCGATGCCGCGGCCATTTCATAGCTCGCGTTGGGAATGGTCTCCACAACCTTAGCCAACGAAGGCAGATATTCTTTCAGCGGTTCAATGAGAAGATATTTTGCATGAGGGAAAAATCGATGGCAGACTCTGGTAAACGACCCCATCGCCGCTCCCACATCTATCACGGTCGCGGGGGCAAAGCCCGTGTTCTTGACTTGTTCTAGAACGCCGTCCAGGGAGGCTAGCTCAGGCTTCCGACTATTCGACGCACCACGGCGCGATCGGCGTATCTCAAATCCCAGCCATTGAAAGATCCTGGAAATCCATTTTTTCATACAGACAAGAGCGCCTCGGGGTTCGCTATCACTTTAAATTTTCACGCCTTCCATGAACAGCGAATCCGGCTTTCTGACTTTGCCGTCTACGACGTCCAGACCAAATGATGCAAATCCTGCGATGCGGCTCTCGAAGGCCGTGCATGTGCGCACCTCCGAAAACCCGCATTGCTCGAGGAGTTGCCTGAGCGAGAATCGGTCGTACATCCAACGGTGACATTCCCCGGATCGGCGAAAGAGCCCCTCTCGAACGGCCTCTTCCCCTTGTGTTCCCAACAAGATTTTGCAGAGTTTCATCCTGGTGTGACCGGTGCCCACCTTGGATCGAATCGTCCTCACAGCACCCGTGATCAGAGTCCTCACGGATTGCGCAACGCCGTCAGAAGCTCCTTCACTGCCGGTGTTTGAACGATGTCCGTTCACGGTTTGAACGCCCATATAGCTCGCCGCATCCGGTCCAATGCGCGCGATGACATAGTCCGCATGGGTGAGAGCCTTGTTTCGCAAATAGTGCTCCATCTCACCGCCGGACTTGTCGCGGACAAGTTGATCCAGCAATTCGAGCGTGATCCACTCGTACTGGCTAAGGGCGGCCTCCTCTCCCTTGTCGGCACGTGCGACGACATCAAGGTATTCCCGGACGATCGCTTCAAGATCCGGGACCACGAGTCGAATGATGCCTCCAGGACGAAGCACACGAAAACTTTCCAGCAGCAGGGCTCGAGCCTGCGCTCGTGTGAGATGTTCGAGCACATGGGAGGCATAGCAGGCATCGACCTGTTCGGTTCCGAAGGGAAGGCCATGACTCACATCCCACGATCGCACTTGCGGGCTGAGTGGATGCACATCCAGATTGGTCCAGGACGGATGCCAGGTTGCGCCACAGCCGATATTGACGAGAGCCGGTTGCACAGGTCACCGTTCCTTTGTCAGTCGAAAGCCTTCACTGCGATGCGGCCGGTGTAATCGATCGGATGAAGAAGAAGCTTCAGTTGATGAGCAGCCACATACTCGTCAACGGCCCGACGCGCACCATGCCAATGCCCATAATCGTCGATGATCAGCACGCCCCCCCTGCACAGTCGCGGAAACAGTATCTCCATTTCATGTCGTGTCGACTCGTACCAGTCCGTATCGAGGCGTAAAAGGGCAATGGACTTCGGGGCTGCGGTCGCCAAGGTCTGTTCGACGCGTCCCGGGATGAGATGAATCGATTTCTTCGGATACGTCGTTAAGGCCAGTGCTTGAGCCACTCGCTCCAGAGGCGCATAGCACCACACCATGTCTTCTTCGGTCCGAGCGCTCTGCTCTAGAAGGCACTTGGCCGTTTCTCCGCTCAGCGCAACATCGTGAGGACCCGGCTCCGTCATGCCCTCAAAGGTATCGAAGAGATACAAGTCGCGGTCGGCTGCGCCCAGGTTCGAGAGGGTTCGCGCAACCGCCATCATGCTTCCGCCACGCCAGACGCCGCATTCCACCACTGCACCCTCGATGCCAGCGTTTTCGATGTATCGAACGGCCGAGCACAGGGCGCGAATGCGTTCCGGAGACGTCATGGTATAGGGACGAACGAACTGAACGGTCTCATGATCTTCGTCCTCTGCAGTCGGTCGCAGTCCGGCAGTGCCGAATTTCCGGCTGTGACGGCCCTTCGCCCATCGTGTTCCAAAAGCCAGCATAGGACCAAGTATCTTGGCTAACACGAATGACCCCCACCTGTTCGAGTTGATTAACGACTATGGGTTGCGCAACAAAATGAGGGAATCCCGTTGAAGCAGATCCAAGTCGGCGCTGAGGACTTCCCAGCCCGCCTCAGTGGCCAGTTTGGTCATGAGGCGCTGATCGTTGCGCGGCCACCAGATCTCTTCGTCAGTCTTCGATTTGAATTCTTGAGGAACTCCCCCTCGATCCCAGCCGAACGCCTCGAGTTTTTCCCAATCGCCGTACTGATGAATGGCGACAGCCCGAGGCTTCATCTTGCCTCGGGCACGAGTGAGGATGTCGAGAATCGACCACGTTTGGTTGTGACACAGCACTCCGAACGACCAAAACACATCAAAGTACCCATCAGGAAGCCCATGAAAGCTGTTGTCCTGCACATGGTGGCAGATCAGCCGGCCCGGATAGTTTTCCGGCTTCAGCCATAGCGTGACGTCTTGGAAATCGACGGTGTGCAGCTCGCCTTGAGGGATGAATCGGAGGATGGCCCGGGACCATGAACCTCTTCCTGGTCCCAACTCCAATACCTTGGCCTCGGAACAGAGGTGGGGCTGAAGCGCTTTCTTGAACACGCGGCGGTACGATCCCCCGCTTCTTCCTCCTCTGACCGCCTGACCCCCCGAGGAATGAGAGAGAGGATGTTGCCGCTGTCATACCCGTAACTGAATTCCTGCTGTAACCAACTCACGGTAGGCATGTGTGTAGACCTGCGCTCGTCGATTCCTTATCCCGCATACGTAATAGCCCGTCTCATTCTACCCGCGACGTCGCGAAGTCGGGAAACCAAATCGACAATCGCACCGCTCTTACCCTGCGTTCGCAATCCAATAAGAAAGGAGCGGATAGCCTCGAATGTGGTCGTGGACTCTTCGATGCGATCGGAGAAATTCCACCGCTCTGAGACGCTCAGGTCGACCTCGAAATATGACGAGTGACCGCAATGCACACCAGTTCCATCCATGCCAACGTTTTGGACGAGGGACTGACCGGGATAGAGACACAGGCCACCGGCGGTGAACATGCTCGCGTACCAACGCACTCCCCACACATCAAGTTTCCCTTGAGCCTGAAGGGTCAGATGGTCAAAGTACGGATAGGCGCCGTTCAGATTAAAGGCCTCACGCCGATCCGGATGACTTCTTAGAAATTCCACCATCTGAGTGGAATCCGAATTAAAACGTTCCCAGGCTCTTGCCCACGTGCCCCATCCCCAACTCGTCGGAATCCTGCAAAAGAAGGTTTGTCCAACCCGCTTCGGTCGTTCGATGGGAAACATATAGCCCGACACCTGCATGACTTGCTGGTCCTTGTCGTACCGATCCAGTGCTTCATTCATGTATGTCAAGAAGCCAGGGGCCATGACGAGGTCATCCTCCAAGACGATCACTCGTCCATAGGCAGCAGCCAGTTCAGTCACCCCCGTGATGATTGATTTGGAAAGGCCGAGATTCTTGGGCTGCTCGCGAACGCAAATCTCATTAAAGCCGTCCGTGGTTTTCACGATACGCCGGACGGTTTCGACTGCCTCGCTGTCCTGAGGACCGACGGCAGCGTCGCTGAACACGTAGAGCGTACTGTCTCGAGCCAGTGGATTGGCGCGCAGAGACGAGAGGGTGCGAAGCAAGTGCTCTGGCCGATTGTAGACAAATAGTGCGATGGGAGCATGAGCCATGTTCAACTCCTCATCGTGAGATCTGTACCGTTTCAGACATTTCGCGGGCTTCCGACCAGCGGGTTTCAGCAGCCAACAGGCTTCGACACCAGAGCTCAAGCGTGAGCGCTTTAAACGAAATGGGTGCGCCTGCTTCGGCAGGATACGGCCCTTTGCTCAATAGCGTTCCACTCTGAGATCTCAAGACGCCTCTGCTCACCAAGAAGCCGTCATTCAATTTGGCTCCATGGGCAGCAAAGATGGCCTTATGCCATTGATGCAGAGGAGGCGTGAAACCACGTTTCGGCCGGTTGATGACCCATTCCGGGACCATGGCCTTGAGCGCCTCCCGTAACCACAACTTCGGGTGAAACCGGTGGTCGGGAATCGTCTTGCGTAATCCGATCACCGTTTCAACCAATCGGTAATCAACGAGCGGTAATCGCAGTTCGACCGACGACGCCATACTGAGCCGATCCCCTTGCGCAATGCCGTTTTCCTGGAGGTAGGTTTGACAAATTAGGCGAGTCAGCAGCACGTCGATCTGAGGCCACGGGAGAGGCAGGGTAAAAGGCGCATAGGGCTGCGACTCCTGTAGTTCGTCATGAAACTGTTTGTCATACAGCCCCTTCAGTTCTTTTCGAGCGAGACGGAAATCCGGCGTCAGGTCATAAAATACCGTCTGCTCTCTTGGACTGAGGCGGTCTCGTGAGTAGACTGCCCATGATTCCCTGATCCCGGCTCCGGACTTCAGCCATTCTTTTACACCCCATGGATTCCAATACGCAGGCAGCCTCAGCGTGAGGTAATCTCGAAACTGCGGAGCACCCGCTTGCCACCCCTTGAGCTTCCTCTGAGTCTGTGTGACTGCTTGGCGCACCCATGGATAGCCCCAGAAGAGCTCATCTCCTCCATGGCCTTGAAGCATCACGGAGACGCCTTGCGCTTTGGCCGCCTTCATCACGGAGTAATATCCAAATGCCGAGATGTCGCCGATCGGATCATCCAGCCAATACGTCAACTCCGGAAAGAAGGCGGCCACGTCCTCTGCGTGAAGTTCAATCGAATGAAATGGCAGACCGAGAAAGTCTGCGTATGCCCTGGCCGCCTCTCGTTCGTCGCTCTCGCCGTTCCCCTCATAGCCAACCGTAAAGGCCTGCATGACGCCGGGATACTTTCGCGAGGCCATGGCCGCAATGGCACTGGAATCGAGCCCACCGCTGAGCGCGATGCCCACGGGAACGTCCGAACGAACGATCAGTTCGCTAATGGTTTCCAATTCATTTTTGATCAGTTCAACGGGATCGCCGGTCAGCGGCGGAGCCTCCTCCATGCGCCAATAGCACCATTCCGTCTGTGTCCCCGTCTCCCCATCGATGGTCAACACATGGGCCGCTGGCAGCTTGCGCACTCCCTGTATCGGAGTTAGAGGCTCAGGGACATAGTTGTAATGGAAGTAGAGGTCGATAGCATGAGGATCCAATGCGAAAGGGATTCTCCCGGTCGCCATCACCGCTTTAAGTTCGGAGGCGAAAAACACGATACCGTTTTCACGGTAGAGGTACAGCGGCTTCTCCCCCATCCGATCACGTGCCAGCATCAGACGTCGCTGACGGCAATCCCAAAGCGCAAACGCGAACATGCCACGCAGGTGTTTCACACAATCGAGTCCATACTCTTCATAGAGGTGCACGATCACTTCGCAATCACTGCCGGATTTGAACCGATGTCCTTGTGAACGGAGCTGCGCCCTCAGTTCGACGTGATTATAAATTTCTCCGTTTGCCACTAAGACGACGGAGCGGTCCTCATTGAAGAGTGGTTGCTGTCCACCCTCAAGGTCGATGATGCTCAAGCGACGCATCGCCAGAGCCACGGGTCCCTGGTGAAATGCGCCTTGGCCATCTGGACCGCGGTGGACCAGTCGGGCATTCATGTTCATGACACGGCTGACGGTGTCCTGGGATAGCAGTCCTGTGGCGATGGCTCCGGCTATTCCACACATATCGGTCTTCGCCTGCTTGGGTTCACCTGGTCGGACAGCACTTCATCCCCTCACGGCTTTCGGGCATCGACAATGAGTGATGTATAATAGAGCGCTCCGCGCTTGAAACGTTCCTGTCTGTCATATCGAGCCGACCGCCCGATGAAACCGTCTTCCTCGCTCCACGGATAGCAATGAAACTCCCCTTTTGCATCAAAATACTCCAATGGCGTCACTTGGAAACCCGCCTGGACCAGTCGCTGAATGAGATTGTCCACGTTGAACAATAATTGATGTCCGTCTTTGGGAGGGCTGACTTCTTCGACATACTCGGCGTCTTTTCTGTTTCCGTCGGGCACGGCAATCCTGAGCAAACCTCCGCGTGTCATGTACCGAAAGCATTCTGTAAACGCGCTCGAACATTCGGCGTCAGATAAGTGCTCAAAGAGATGCTCCGCCATCAGCCGATCGATCGAGCCGGGGGTAAATACCCTCTTCCAAGCACGAGGAGACCTTACGTCGAGCACATCCGAATCCGTGGCAACCCATCCCGGCATTTCTACGGAACCGGCTCCCAAGATGACATTGAGAGGTCGGAGCGCTCTGGCCTGGGCCTGAACGGCCAACCGTCGCACTGCATGACGTACCGGCTGTAAGAGGCCGCGAGCCATTCGTCGTGTTGTCCGAATCATTGGCATAGAATCCGTCACAAGGACCGTTTTTGCAGCTAACGGACGGATCGCCTGCTTGTCTCAGCCGGTTCGATCGTGCTGTTGGAATATGGAAGTGGAACGCGAAGCCGTCCAGTTGGACGGACATCGCTCTGGCCTTGGCCATAGCGCTTCGCGTTGATCCAACGCGGCAGCTTCGTCAGCGGATTCCAGGCCTTCCGATACAACCGCCTTAGACGTTGATCATCCCCTATCTGACCGCGGAATCCCATGTTCAACAGGTACCAACCATCCTGACGCCATGGCGTCAGGAGCCCGGATTTGCACAGGAGATTTGCATCGCATTTGCATGCCACACAGTCATCCTTCGTCACGTAATACAAGCCGGTCACAAACCAGGCGAGTGGAAGCGCAACATGTCGCAGGGCAGTCCGACTGGCCAGCCAGATAGACGCATCGCCGATCAAACGACGCTTCAATCGCCACCGTAACGGGGCTGGAGCGCAATCTTCGATAAATCGCCAATGGTTTCCCACGTTGTCCATCGATCGTCTTGAAAACAGTGCTTGCCACACTTCTGCGAAGGTGAGCGGATCGGCATGGTGCGTCGAGAGACCCGTCACACCGACATGGGATCGAATCACCGCATCCCAGGTCACCCCTAAGCGGAAGCCGTTTCGCTTTAATCGCGAGAAGAATTCACAATCGGCGATGTAGTGAGGAAATCGAGCTCCGTTGACATTGCCGGCCTGCCGTACCATGCGCAACGGCACTAACGTCCCGCGACCCGAAAGGAGGTCGACTTCATCCACATAGGTTTCTCCCGGCTCGCGCATCAGTCTTCACCGGGAAACTGTAGGTGTTCCAGTCGATGAATTCTCCGGCATCGAGAACGCGGGACGGGTTGGCGCTGTCGACAATGGCGCCGCCGACCGCGGCATTCTGTTCTTGGGACACCCGAACCAGCGTCGTCACATAGTCGGGTTCGATGAGTGTGTCGTTGTTCATCATCAACAGCATGTCCTCGTCCCGACGACTGTGACGAAGGCAATGCTCGATGCCGAGTTGCATGGCCTCGCCCCACCACAGCTCTTTCTGATCCTGCAACACCTCGACATGAGGATATTCGCGGCGAATCTGCTCCGGCGTGCCATCCGTGGACCCCCCATCCACGACGATGATCCGCAGAGCCGGATAGGTTTGCGCTGAGAGACATTTGACGCAGGTCTCGGTCAAGGCCAGCCTGTTGAATACAGGGATAATCACAAACACGGTGGGATGTGCGTGGCTCATTGGGTGAGATGGCTGATACAGGTTCATGTCCCTTATGGGCAGGGCCTCTTTGGCGGATTCACTTCTCTGTCGTTCGTCTCTCGCAAGCGTCCTTCCTTATCGATGACGTAGTAGGTAAACGTTCCTTCCCAGCACAGCATATTGACGAAGAGATCCCGGTGTCGTCGAAACAGGTCTTGAAACGGATTCTTATATTTCGATTTTGCCATGTGGAAGAACTCATTGACTTGGGTATCACGTCGCTCAGCTGACTCCCATTCCATGAATACCAGCGTCGTCCCGATTCGACTGACATGCCATCGATGGTGGTCTCGTAGATGTGTATAGTTGAACATGATGTCCGACATCCTCGTCGGCGTTTCGATATATCCCCTTCTCCCCACCCGCATGAGTTCCTCACAGGCTGTAGCCGGATCAGTCACATGCTCCAACACATGCGAACAATAGACGAAGTCAAACGCCCCGTTGCAGTACGGGAGCCGGCCGATATCACATACCTGAACTGGTAGCCCGCCGCTTCTAAATGGCTCATGCCGGTGTGACGTGCCGCCCACGTTCAACTCTGCCAGATGGGTGGCATGAGGGAAGGGATGCCCCCCCGGCCCCACATCCAACACCCTGTCGCCCTTCCTGAACTCGACGGCAATATGCGAGTGTTGATAGGCGTAATACCGATCTTCTTCCTTCCCATATCCGTTCGCAAAACTCGGGACGAGAAACCGCTCTGACGGCTCAATCGTTTCACAGACCTCGTCGCGGAGGACCCTTCTCCGATCCTCTAGCGGTACACTGGTCCCAACCTTTTTGATCAGAGACTGATACACGCGAATCCGTAGGGCCTCAGGACACCTCTGCAACACACCCGTGCCTGCCCGTACAATCCGTTTGCCAATCGCCCATCCAGCACGGAGCGCCAGATTCATAACGAGCTGGCTAGAAAACGCACGTGCGGTGCCCTCCGTGAGCGATCTCACGACCCCGCCGCTAGGAATGTGCAAGCCTGATTGCCGCATCTGAAATGTGCGCGACGTCGTAATCGAACGCCGTGACCGTCGCATTGCCGTATTCGAAATAATCTTCCGTGGACGCCGGATGAACGACGTTGAACATCGCTGCGTTGGCAAGCCCTCCCAAGTGGACGTTTCTATCCATTGGCGCAATGGCCACATCGACGATGAATGTTTGGGGAAACAGTCGCGGGTTCAATACTTTGATCCTGACCGTTCCCGATTGCTCGAGGGAGACCAGCTTGAGGTTCTGATAGACCTGTCCATGGTGAAAGGGGCCTTCTTGCAGAACCAATTTTTGGACGTCGCGGCCGGAGAACGTCTTGATGGTCACGCGCACTTGGTTGTTGTGTGAAGGCGCCTGGAGAAAGCGATACGAAAATTGGATGTAGAAGTCTTTCCCAAACTCAATGCTGCCATGGTCGGAAGCCGCTGCCTCTTGATAGACTTTGACCTCCGAGATCATCACTTTCCCCAACCCCACCGTGGTCGGCACGACCCCGTTGGTGGCATTCTCGTGGCCGAGGTCGTCGAAGTATCGTCTGATGCACTCACGCATATCCCCGAGGAACAGTGGCTTGCCTTGTTTCAAGAGAAGACCCGACACACACAGTCGTTCCATGGTCTGAATCGAGTGAGACACGAAGATGATCGCGGTGCCTTGCCTGTTGAGACCCAGCACTTTTTCAATGCATTTATCCTGAAAGGCGCTATCTCCGACGGCCAAGACTTCATCGATCAGCAGGAGCGCGGGATTGGAATGGATGGCAATGGCGAAGCCTAACCTCACGTGCATCCCTGAGCTGTACGTTTTGACCGGCGCATCAAGACACTCTCCGATGCCTGCAAACTCGACGATCTGCTCAAACCGCCTGTGTATGTCCCGCATGGCCATGCCCAACAAGGCGCCGTTCAGATAGATGTTCTCCCGCCCCGTCAAGAGGGGATGGAATCCCGCCCCGAGTGCGATTAAGGCACAGACATTCCCACGGATTTCTATACGGCCGGCATCGGGCTGATAGATGCCGGCGAGCAATCGCAAAAGCGTCGACTTGCCGGACCCGTTGCGGCCGAGCAAGCCCAGTCGTTCTCCCCGCCTGAGCGACAGGCTGACGTCCTCCAAGGCCCAAAACTCGTGGGCACGTAGCGAGTCGGAATGTGATGACCATCCCATCATGCCGCGCAAGATATCGCACATGCCGTAGTACATGCTCTGCCGCATCCGTCGGCAGAATTTCTTGCTGATGCGATCGGCGCGCAGTACCAAGGCTTCGTCCACTAGAATTTCTCCGCCACCTTTTGCTCGGACATGAAAAAGAGCCGCCACGCGGCAAGAAATACTGTTGCGGCCAGCAAAACAGATACGGCATACCTGGAGGGGTATCCGATTCGTCCTTGTAAGACCAAATCACGCGCGCCTCCCACCAGGTAGGTCAGTGGATTCCAGGCAATCAGGCGTTGCAGCCATGCACTTTGGACATCGGCCGCATAGACGACCGGCGTCATGAACATCGCCAATCCCAGTAAGGTCGTGATCGTCTTCGTCATATCTCGGATGAGCACGGCAAACACCGAGACAACCATCCCGATACCGGTGCCCAACAGAAACATGGGAATCAGACTGAACGGAAACAACAGAACCGACCAATGAAACGTGGCGCCGAAGATGCCCCACACCGACAACAGCAACAGCATGTTGACGATCACGACGATCACGGTGTGTGCCATTTGCTGAGCCACGAGCGCTTCGTGTGAAAACTTTGCTTGTACCAGCAGCCCGCCGACGGATGTGAGGCTTGAGGCGGCCGCTGAATAGAACGCCATGAACAGTCCCCAAATGGCCGTTCCAAACAGGACATAGAGCGGATAAGGGATATCAAGAGCGCCGGGGTGCAGCACCCCAGCCTCGTTCATCAAGACCCAGGACACAATGCCGACCAGCGGAGAAATCACGATCCAGAGAATGCCAAGGACCGATTGTTTCGACCCCGCCAGGAGATCCCGCTTGAACAGCTGCCAAATCAACTCCCGCGAATTCACGACGTTTTCAATCATCGCCTTCCAGCTGAGCACAAACCCCAGACGTGCTCGCTGATCAGGTTCGTAGACGACGATATGGTCCATGCCATGCATCATTTGCATACAAACGGTCACCCAGACCTGGACGTGCACCGGCCAGGTCGTACTGGTTCTTTCAGCCAAGACCACTATATCAATGGCCCGCCAGGCTGACGGAGTAAAATCGTGAATTCCGAGTGGGGGTATCCCAATGAAAAATATCGAGTATCCGTGGCAACGATGCCCTATCTGCCGACTGATTGCAGACGACGAGACATTCGCGCTGATACACAGGCCACGAGATACTCCAGCCCGATGACGAGTCCTATCGTGTAGAGGGGAATAAGAGGATACGCATATCTGGCATTTCCGACGGGAAGGCTCGCACTCATCACGTAGGTTGCCAGGACAGGTGTCACGAGAATCCCGGCCAGCATTCGATTTCTCTTCCATACAAGACACAAGGCAATGCCCCAACCCAGCAGCCAGACGTCTGAAGGCACTTGTAGCAAACCGAGGGGATCCCGCAGGCTCACCGGATGATCCGTCAAGAAAGGCCGCAGGCTTCGCTCGAAGTTCTCGACCACATCGGCGTCATAGAGACCGACACTCTCCCTGGAAAACTTCAGGATGGTATCGAGTTCTCCGGAATAGTCCTCCCGCAACGTTCCCCCCTCCCATTGTTCCCAGTATGCAGCATGATTTGCATAGGTTCGATTCGTGAATCCCCGATGGATGACCGTGTCAGGGTTGCCCATAAACACTGGATACTTCATCCCAATGGAGAGCAGTGGGAGTCGCAATTGGCTCATCATGACTTCCGGAGAGTCCGTTCTGACCGCCCAGGCAGCCTTCATCACCTCCAGTTTTGCGGCAGTATCGTCCAGCCCACTCGCTCGCAAATGCACGCCTATGGCCGCTGCGTCCATGTAGTCGACACCCTGGCTCGCCAGCCGTTCTGCCGTCAAGGTTGAAGGAAGAGGGAACGTCCTCAATCGCGTCATCAGCGTATCGCTGGGATGTACGTTGTATCGCAGGGCGTGTGCGAGTGCCAAATACGAGGTGTTAGGGAGAAATGCTTGACCAGTGACAAGAAAGCGATACGCCGGCCATACGAAGACACTGCACACGACAACGACAAGACAGAGCAGTGTGGCCGATCGAATCGGCCTTTCGTGTCGTGACAGAAGGACCGCCAGAATGAAGATCAGAAAATACACCATCGATTGAGTTCTCACTTGGATCGCCACGACGGCTGAAGCGGACAGTATGACGAATGGCATGGTCCCCTTCGAGCGGTTGAGCAGCAGGCTGCTCGTGGCGGCAATCCCGAACATCAACATCGATCCCGTCATCGATTCAGTCATCAGTCGATTGTGCAGAGACTCGTACAGGGGGTTACATGACACAAGGATGGCGGCTAAGAAGATGAAGGGAGCCGTAAGAAGGGGACGCCACACCCACAGCAGGTAGATAAGTGCCGCTGCGGCTATGGCATGTTGGACGGCTGCAAAAAGAACCCACCCGTATTGTCCAGCGACAATGAAGGCTCCGCTCCACAAGAGCGGGAGACCCGGAGCCAAATGCTGAAAGACGTAGTATCTGGGGCCCGAATAAAAGGCGTGCAGCCCTCCTTCGGTCAGAAGGGCTTCCCCCAGCTGAGCATAGATCACACTGTCGTAGTAGAACCCAGCACCCAGGCTCCAGAGAAAGTAGACGTGAATCGCGGCGACAAGAAGTCCCAGCCTGATGAACATCTCAATGTGCCGTTCCTACGCCGCTCTCGGCGTGCAAACGGAACCTACCGTCCGGTCGTGAAGAAAAAGCAAATCGATGTATCCCGAAGACTCCTGCCATTGTAAGGCCTGCTCAATCGTCACACTCCCTGAAATCCTGTGACGATCCAAACGGTGGATCGTATACCCCAGCCCCACCAGAGTCGACAGGAGCTTCTCCGCGCTTGAGCCGTATGCCTGCAATGTCGCGTCCGACACTTCGACGAGTAAGGAAGGGTGAAAGGTCGCGATCGTGCGTCGTGCACCAGCAATGACGCTGGCCTCGGCCCCCTGCACATCGATCTTGATCAAGGACACAGGAGGCCATCCGCAGGCGGCAAGAAGATCGTCGATGGAGGTCGTTGCGACTGGGATTCCGTCCTCGCCCAACTTGTGGTCAACCGGACAAGCCGTATTCAGTGTCAGCCGCCGTTCACCGCTCTCATTGGCTACGGCCGCTTGAATGCAGTCGACGACGTTCGTCAAACCTGCTCGCTCAAGTCTATGTCGCAGGCGCGCGAGGCTCTTGGGATCGGGCTCGAGGGCGAGGACCCTGCCGGCGCCAGAAACCCACCGGGCAAACCGGAGCGAAAAGAATCCGATGAACGCTCCGACGTCGACAATGGTTGTGCCTGGACTGACGAGATTTTCGAGGAGCCTGACATGGGAAGCTTCAAACACTTCTTTATAGATCAGGTAGGTTCGTTCAAAGACTCTATTGCCAAGCTTTGTCGACAGCACTCCGGTCTTTTGCCCCAAGCGGTAGAGGGAGAGCAATCCAGATTGTATTCCTCCATTGACTGACAACACCTTCTCCGGCAGATCTCTGTTGATGCAACGTCCGAGGCGCATACTTTTTCGCTCGGTACGCCGAGTACATTGATGCCGCAGCCGTCTGGCAGAAGAGTTTTCAGTTCATCCACTGCGACGGGAAGCATGTGTCCTGTCGAGGCCGCATACAAGTGATACTTATGGCGACGGAGAATCTCACATAACCCTTCAATGGAAGCTCCTGCTTCTTCCAGCACATACGGGGCGAATTCCATGATGATCGGCGGGCGCATGCTCATCAACGTCGACTGTGCGCCGCACAAGACCGCAGATTCATACCCGTCGACGTCGATCTTCATGAGGTCGATACGTCGAATCCCAGCCTGCATCACATACTGATCCACTGAACAAGTCCGCGCGCCCGTTGTGGGCATGAGCTTCCCGCCGTGCTTCTTGTGCAGGCGTGAACTGTGGGCGAGCGGCCAACTCGAATAGATCCGATCGGGCAGGATTGCAGTGGAGGGCTCCCCCAGCATGATTTGTTCGAGCACAATGCGGTTCTTGAGCTCGGCGTTCAGATTGATATTGTTCTGAAGTTTCTGGAAGGCAAATTGTGTCGGCTCAAAGGCATACACTTTCCCGTTCGGACCAACCCGCCGTGCCATAGGGAGCGTATGCGCGCCAATGTTCGCACCGATGTCCAACACGACAGCACCAGGCTCCAGCAGACGGCGGACGACCGATACGGAGTCCGTTTCGAATATGCCGAGATATAGTGCGAGGTCGATGCCTTCACAGAGGTCGAGCTGCCATCTCAGCCCGTCTCGAACGACCTCTGTCTGGCTCCCCAATCCTGCAAGGCGTCTTCCAAGACGAATGGCCTGAGAGAGGCCCTTGGCCAGCCCGATCTTGGTCGTTGTGCTCAGCATGTGATGGGAGATCGCGCGCTGCGGACGTTCGGACAGGTGAGCCTCTCGAACAGACGGTCAAATCGGTGCCGCCAGGTATGGGACTGCAGTGCTCGCTTTTTTCCCGCCTCACGGATCCGCAAGGCGGCGGCGGAATTCTTCGTGTAGTAGGACAATTTATCGATGAGCTCGTCGACATTCTTCCAGGTGTCGATTTCTTGGCCAATCTTGTAGTAGTCCGCATGGTCTGGCGCCTCTTGGACCAGGTAGAACCCCCCGGACATCGGGACTTCAAAATCCCGGAGTCGGCATTGCAGGTTGTTCGAGGACACGACGTGCGTCCCGGCGTGCCAACCGGTGTCGGACAAGCCGAGGTTGACCTTGCTTGAACGAAAAATCTCGGGCAGGGCTTCATCCGCGCATGGAGGGAAAAATTCCGGGCCATCCAAGGCTTCGAACGTGTGTGCCCTTGCACATTTTTCTTGATCGGCCCGATGACACTGGCCAGACCTTCTGCGCACAAGCGAGGCCAGGCGTAATATCGAATGTCATGCCACATCTTGTAGGCATCCCAATCGAATTGATACGGACTCGGGGCTTCGCTGGTCCAACCCCGCCCGTACACGGAAGGCTTGAATCCTCGATTCACACACTCTGAGAGGAGCGCCCGCCGATACGGATTAAAACTGCCCACAAAACACAGATCGTGCGGCGCCCCTGAATCGGTCACCGAACGGGACGCGTACCACTCAGGATTGGCCGCCATTGGCATCCAATGAATGTGCGGGGTGTAGGGCTTGAGGTGCTCAGCATTCGTCATCTGGGCCACGGCCAGCACATCGAAATACGGAGCCGTTCGTATGACTCGGTACCATTGAAACGCCATGTCGACGTGATAATTGACCATCGGCACGCCTAGCTGGCGAAGCTGTTGTGCGGTCTCAACCGTCAGAAAGTCGTCGTAGACAATGCAAAACAGGAGGTCCAACTCGCCGGCTGCCTTAAGAGCGCTGGCCGCCCTGATCAACTGTTCATTGAGTACATCCCGCTCCTTCCGCCAGGCCTTCGAGCCAAGGCGTCCCATCCCTCCTGGGTAGGTGAACACATGCAGCTTGTCGCAATAATGACGACGCAGTGTATCGAGGAGATTGATCTCCATCCACCGGTCAGGAGGCAAAACGGCCAATACCTTCATAGGCGTGAATGCGGTCTCCCGCAGCCTCAGAAATCTCGACGCTCAAAAATGCGGCAGGCGCCGAACAAGAGCAAGCTTGCGTAGATGAGACCGTATGCCGTAGCTGCCAACTGATATTCGCCACCCACCATGACACCACGTGCGGCTTGCCCCTTGATGTTCAGCCACTCCAGGTTGGGGCACACATAGTAGAGTCCTGACATGATCACCTCTGACACAGGACTCTTGCTTCTTTCTGCGATGCCCTTGAGGTCAGTGGTGAGATGCCCGATGAGGTAGAACCCGATGGTCATGATGGCGCTCAACGTCGGAGAGCTAAACGTTGAAAAAAACATCGCCATGGCGGTCACGAGCAACGTTTCGACGAGGATGAGCTGAATGGCCTGGAAGAGCGAGCCATGGACAGGATTCCCAGTGAGAACGATGGTCAGGAAGAACATGATCACCATGATGGCAAGGTTCACCACCATCACACATCCAAGCCCGCCATATTTGCCAAGAATAAATTGCGTTCTGGTGATCGGCCTCGCCAGAATCGTGTAGATCGTGCGCCGTTCGATCTCCTTAGACACCAGACCAATGCCGACGAAGATAGCGATGATCACACCAACGAGGTTTATGGCGGCCAACCCCACATCATTGACAATTTTGGCCTGTTCTCCGATGGTGAGTGTGCCGAGGAGCACGGACAATCCGATGAGCAGCAACGCGAAGAACACCAGATTGTAAAGAATCTTGTCTCGCACGGTTTCACGAAACGTGTTATGCGCGACGACCCACAGGCTTTTCATCTCAACTCCGGCACCTGGTTTGTTCTAAGAAGATGTCTTCGAGCGATCCCTTGTGAGGAATCACTGAAATCAGCTTGCCTCCGGCTCTCCGGATCGCGTCGAGCACGTTCTCCAGCTCTGATTGATCAGGGAGCGCCATCCAGCAGCGGTTCCCACGTTGCAACAGACGTTGGGTCTTCGCCTTGATCACCGCATTGCTCTCGCCGACAAAGCCTTCGCAGACGACCTCGACAGACTCTGCCTTCTGGCGGCTGACCATCTCTTCGATCCGGCCGACGGCCAGCATCTTCCCCTGGGCAATAATGCCCACTCGATCACAGATCATTTCGACGTCGGAAATGATGTGTGTGCTAAAAAGCACCGTCTTGCCCTGATCCCGAAGGCTCAGAATGATATCGCGCACTTCCTTCCGCCCGACCGGATCAAGGCCGGACATCGGCTCGTCCAAAATCACCAATTCGGGATCGTGAATCAGGGCCTGGGCCAACCCAATTCGCTGCAGCATCCCTTTCGAGAACTTCCGCAGTGGACGCGTTCGGGCCTCGCTGAGGCCCGACCTTTCCAAAAGTTCCTGAATTCGTCGAGTGACGCTGTCGCCTTGCTGAGGCCGGCGAGGCCACCGTAAAACATGAGGAACTCTTCGGCGGTCAAGTAATCGTAAAAATAGGGAGACTCCGGCAAGTATCCAATTCGTTTGTGGACTTGGACATTCGTCCAGGGAGCCCCAAGCAGTTCGACGGATCCAGTCGTCGCTTGCACCAGACCGAGGATGATCTTCATCGTGGTGGTCTTCCCGGCACCGTTGGGACCCAGGAAGCCAAAGATCTCTCCAAACCCAACGGAGAAAGACACATCGGAGAGCACCGTGGCCGGAGCTTGCCATGGCCAAGTCGGCCGATAGGTCTTGGTCAATTTATCAACGACGATCGCATCCATCGATTCGACTCGCATGTTTCTCCTGACACGATCTTCATCATAGCAATCAGGTCGTATTTCGGCAAGATTTCCCGTATTCTCGACAAGGACCTGCACACCTCTGCTCTGAACACCCTGCCCCAGCCATATCACTTTTCTCAGCGAATCCTTCTCTTCGCTGTCATTTTCGGTCGCTCCGGGAACTCGCTGCTGGACACTGCACCGGTTGTGGCATCGTAGACATAGTGTCCGCCGGCAGGCTCTTGCGGCAGTTGTTGAAGCAGGCCTGCAGCCACAAGATCTTCCAATCGAGCGGGGAATCGCCCTTGAACGTTGTGGTACCGATTGATGGCTTGCTTGAGAAGGACCACATCCCGCTCCGTGAGAACGATCTTCAGACGTATCTCCAGCAGCTTTTTTGCACTCTCATCCGATGTTTTCTGATAGGCGGTCGCCAGAATATCGACGGCCTGTTGCGGGGACTTGCCGGAGACATACAGATTTGCCGCGAGGGACTCAACCCGGGAGGGGCGCCTGGGACGCGCGACGCTTGAGCCATGTACTCGGCGGCTTTGGCGTCGTCATACGATTCGAAGTAGTAATTGATGCCGATAGAACGGCAGTTTCCATTCAGTCGGATTATGCTGAATTCCCTTCATCATCAGTTGATTGCTTTCTTCCGGAAGCACGACGAGTGTCGTGAGAGCGAGGCCTCCGGCTTCGTAAACCCGCACGAACTTCGGATCAAGCGTGGTGATGATGTCCAACGCTCGATAGAGCCATCGGCCGGCCGCTTCTGATACCTTCTGTTCGCCCATGACCTGAATCGACTGAAGCCAGAGCAAATCGGCAACCAGTTCTCGGTACCCCAGCGAGGCAATTTTCAGGTAATCCGCGTCGGGCAGATACATGAGATGTTCCATCTTTTTCTCGGGCACCTGCCAATGCCTGAGATAGACTTGCAGCGCAATCAGCACGCCCATTACCACTGCACTCGAGCCGATAACGTCACGTTGCCATGCCACCATCATGGCTTCGCCCCCAAGGCAACGGCTCTGCCTAACGGATAGAGATCAACGTCGATGAACCGCCGTTCACGTCGTCTCTTATTTGATCTGCGTACCGGGACCGGATGGCCGTGATGTTCGCCAGCTCGGCGTAATCGCCGGGAATTCCCTCTGGAACGACTGCTCCGCCAGCAAGGCCCGACCCGGCAGAAAATTCGGCTCATGGGCCATCGCAGTCGTCAACAGTGTGATGGCCTCCTCTGCGCGGCCTTCAGCAAGACGGATCTGAGCAAGTTCGAAATAGTTGAATGGGGAATACGGATCCAACTGGATGGCTTCGGAGAACGCCTCGGAGGCTTTCGACAGCAGCTCGGCACGCTGCGCGCTGGGCAGAGTTTGGGCGGCCATCAGACGATAGATGGTACCCGACCGAAAGGCAAACCGGCCGTCCAGAGGGTTCAGCTTTTTCGCCACGGCTTCTTCTTCCGCCGCTGTGACTCAGCCACTCCGCTTTTCCGGAGTGGCTGAACAACTGCATGGCGGTTCTCGCGATCGAATCGTGATATCCGGTCGTCCCCGGATCGATGTCCGCCGCATAGACGTACCAGCCCAACGCCGCTTCCAGATCGTCCTGGGCGGCGTGATGCTTGCCTTCCTCGTGCGCATACCAGGCCACAGCGGACTGTGCACAGATCGCTGCAATAACCGCCGCCCCTCCGAGGACAGACGCGGCGCGCAACGGGTGATACGAAAATCCCATGCGTTGCCAGATCACCGACTCAGGCCTCGACCGGATATACAGATTGTGGATGAGGCCACCCATGAGGAGGAGCAGGATGACCAGGGCCGGTTCATGAAAGCTGGAATCGACGGCCGCATGGAGCAGGAGCACGAGCGCGGCTGCCGTTACTCCCATCGAAAGACCCCGGTCGAACTCCTCGACCGGCTTGCGGATAAGTTGACTGACTTCGGCGGTCCAGAGTCCGGCGCCGCAGAACAACAGAGCAAGCCCCACAACGCCGAGTTCTACGCCGATCTGCAGATACTCGTTGTGAGCGGATTCAGGCCGCTTCCGATAGCGTACGATGTCTCCCTCGATGGGAAACCGATCTTGAAATGAGCCCTGCTTGTACATCCCCACACCGATGCCCAGCGGATGCTCGAGCAGGCGCATGAAGGAGCTTTTCCAGATGTCCAGCCTGGTATAGGCGTACGGATCTTCAGCGACGTGAGCGATTCGATGCTGCAGCGGGTTCGGTACGAGGAGACCTACCAACAGACACACAGCCAGAATGACCAACGCCTTTTTCCCATAACGATAAAATGCGAGAAACGATAGCGCTCCCAGCAGTGCCAACGTTGCTCCGCGAGACTGTGCCGTCATGAATGCCGTCAACGAGACAGCCGCTGTACACCCCAGCCATCCCTTGTAGAATTGCGGGAGCGCTTCGCATCTCGGGAAGAGCAGCAGTCCAAGCGATAGAAGCAGGACAGCCGCCTCATACGCGGCAAAGAAATTGGGATTGAAGAACGTGCCGTGCGCGCGCATCTCGCCCACCCACAGATACTGCGTTATTCCCCACAGTCCCTCGAACGTGCCCATCCCAGTCACGACGAACAGGAGCGTCCAGATCTGCACCTGCGATCGAACGCCATGCGTGACCATGGAGAACAATGCCGCATACGACAGAATGCTGAGCACCCATTGCACGCTCGCATTCTTGTAGGGAGACCAGACGAGCGACAGAATCGCCCACCCGGCGAAGAGCACCACGCACGTATCCACACGTGTCTGAGGGAGAAACAGCTCCCCCGTTTTCATTCGGCCGAGCAGCCAGATGACGCCACTGACGAGCAGTACCATCCGGATGATGAGCACTGGCAGTTGCGTGGTTCCGCCGTCGATCAACGGCGAGAAGACAAGCAGTCCTCCAAGGGTCGCGCCGAATCCCGAGATGCCCCAGACTACGCTTTGACATTTCAACCACTCCGTGCAACGGCCGAGCAGCGCGCCGAGCCGGACAGGCGGGTCGGGTACGACAGGGAGATCATTGCGGAACGCAGCGAGTTCACTCAGATGATGATCGGACACGGACTCCTCTTCTCCTGAACGGCACACTGAACCAGAACGTGTTGTATTCGGATCAGAAAGGCGCCGAAGATTTCACCGTAAGAGGCGGACCGGCGACAGTCAAGAATTTCCCGTCTTCATGCTTTGAAACGACGAGGGAGGGAGACCCCATGGTCTCCCTCCCCCCGGATCCGCAGATCCGTTCCGCACTCACAACGTCGTCTTACAAGGAGACGTCGTTGTTCGTGTTCTGCAGGTTGCGCTGGTCATTGATGAACCAGTGGTCGCAAGACGTATCGCCGTCGATGTTGCCGTTCGCTCCGGCAGTGAATCCGCCCGACGACGCCAGCACGCTGAAGCCACCGCTGGTCGGCGCCACCGACACGTTACAGGGCGTCGCGGCATTGGAGCTGCCGTTGAAGCGGGTCACCGTCGTACCGTTTCCGACGCCGTTCACGCCATCCTGATACCAGAACGAGTAGCGCGGTGTACCCGACGGCTGCCAGCCGATCTGGCTGATCGTCGCAGGCGAATAGCTCTGGGGGTTCTGCGATTCCGCTTGAAAGGCCACGGCCGATGTAAAGATGGCCCCCAAGCTGACCTTCGCCTCAGACTGCTTCGATTTCGCCTGATAGGCAACGAAGTTGGGGATGGCGATCGCGGCCAAGATACCGATGATCGCGACCACGATCATCAACTCGATCAGGGTAAAACCCTTTTGACCTTTGAACTTACACATCGCTGCTCCTCCTTGTTGATTGTTCACCGACACTCCCCATCACAGGCACGATTGCCAATTTCATCCTGAGAATGGCACCCTTTGCCGTCACCCCGGGGTAGTAGCAGGTTCGGTGCCGAGGGGGCGTCCACCGTCGATGAGCATGACCCACATTCTTTTTCAACGAGTTAGATTCCTATCGCATATCTGCGGAAGAGGCGACTCCAAAAATCGTTACCGAGTTCTGCTCGGATCAGCCAATTATTGTCGCTCCCCTGCAGAGCGAAGCATCGTCATCATGCACGTTCGCCTACGTAGGCCGGCAGACCGACTCGGCGCCGAGGGGGCGAGGACCGGGACACGTTCCAATCCGGTTAGTTTTGATACAGGGAAGGACGATTGGATACGCTGAGCCGTTTCTGGCTCAACACGAAAATGAACATGATCATGAGAAGGCCCAGGCCACTGAAACAGGCACCGAGACGCAACCACGGCGTCTCATAGTGAAACAGAATTTGCGAGCGCCCGGCAGGAACCACAACTGCCCGCACCAAACCATTGGCGCGGAAGATTTCCAGCGCTTCGCCGCCTTCCATGCGAGCCGTCCAACCGGGTTCAAAGGCATCGGCCAATACCAGGACGGCCGCCTCTGACGTCTCAACGGCAATGCGGACGGTTTCTGGTCGGTACTCGACGATCGTGGCACGGCCTTCCGGCTTCGCCTCCGGGAGGAGCTTCCCGGCGCTTTCAATTCCGTCCACTTTCCCGTTCAAGAACTCTTCGCGTTCCAGCAGCGAAGAGATGGGAGTGGCCGGCGACAGGAATTCTGGCTGTGGTGATAGGTAGGCGCGAGGGGTGACCGTAACCGGATTGCGTACGAGGGCGAGATCGTACGCCGGGACGGTGGCGACGACCGCACCCGCAAATGTTTCGCTCTGAAAACGCGCCGGCCGTCCGATGAAATAGGCAACGTTATAGCGGGCAGCGACGCGCAGGCTGCCGTTCCTGCCGATCTGATCGACTCTTGGATTGAGCCCGGCCAGATAATGCTGAATCGACTCAATGCGGAACACTGCATTGTGTTCGAGATACAACCCATGCCGACGAAGGGCCGCGATCCGCTCACGGGAGGTCAGCCCTTTCTCCACCGCTTCAGAAACGTTGGCGGTGCTGTCCTTGATGCTCAGAATCCGAAAGTTTCCGGGACCGGTGACTCTTGCGTCGCTCGCCACTGCAGTCGCAAGGCCGGGAGTAAACGTCCAGGCCTCGGAGGACGACGTCTGCACGGCAGGCAGGTTGGCTCGAGCAAGATCGATGGTCAACAACAGCACGAGCGCTGCTCCAGCCCAAGCCGATTCAGAAGGTCGTGTTCTGAGCCATGCGAGAAGACCCCCCAGGGCGAGTGATCCGGCCGCGGCAAACAACGCCGAATGGCTGATCGACTGGGCGAGATGTTGCGCGAGTTCCGAAGGCACGCCCCATCCCTCGGCAAATATGCGTGGACCGGTCTCGGTGGCCAGAATTCCGGCAAGCGCAGCGAACAGTGCGGCAGCCACACACCAGACGATGGTGTCGCGACGATCGTCGCGGAGCACGTCTACTCCACTCGCGGCGAGCATCGCCAGCGCAAAGGTAGCCAGCCCCATGAACTTTTCGGGATATCTGAAGGCCGACCAGAGCGGCATCCACTCGTACAAGAACTCATAGACTCCACCGTAAGATCCCATGGCGAGTAGGAGGCTGATCGCGCCCAAAACCACGAACACCCGCATGTCGCGACGCCGCCAACAGGCAACCACGGCCAGACCGATCAAGACCGGCCCGAGATACAGGCTTTCCGCCCAGAGGCCTGACGGCCCGCGCCCCTGTTCCTGTGTGTGAAAGAGGGCCTGAGTAATCTGATCGCCGCGGCTGCTGTCTCCGATCGGCGACGCCAATAGCGTGACCAGTCGGAGCGGATGCGTGGACCAGTGGATGGCTTCCGCATGAAAGGAAGAGGCATCGGCTCGATCGCTGTGCTGATATCCTACCCAAGCAGGCGCAAGCTGAATGGCGGCCACCAGCAGGGTCAGACTCGCGAGAGCAGCCAGCCGGACACATCCAGCTCGCCATTCCCGCCATTCCCCTTGCGTCCGCATGACCGTCCAGAGAAGCGACACGAACCCCACATAATAGGCTGTCTGAATATCGCCATTGAGAATGATGCTGGCCCAGACCAGCGCTGCCCAGGCCAGCCAGGTCTTCCGGCCTGTTCTACACGTTCGCTCGAGCGCATAGAGGAACAGCGGCAGCGCGCAGGTCGAGTACAGATAGAGCAGGTTTTCCGTGAGCGACATCACGTAGCCGGAACAGGAGAATCCGATCGATCCGATCGCAGCGCCGCTCCGCGAAATTCCCAAGCCGCGCGCCAGGAAGAACGTCCCAGCCGCGCCCATCAGGCAGCAGAGCAGCGTGGCCAACCGATACGCATCCTGGACCGGAAACAGCCAGTACAGAAGAGTGAACGGATGGAACACGCCCATCACAGTCAGCGAAATCAGCGGACGACCGAGGCCCTCATAGGGAAACCACTGGGGCAGCTCCCCTTGCGAGAGACGATCGAAGATGTACTGTTTGAGAGGAAGAAAGAGTTGGAAGGCGTCCCGCTTGATCAGGACCAGCCCAGGCAGCCAGAGTTGGGCGTAGACGAGCAGCACCAGGCCGAGGACCGCGGCCAGTGACAGGTAGTCCGCCCGTGCCAGTGCTGCCAGGAGCGATTCCTCTGCGCGCCGCTTGGTCGCGGACACAGCCGGCTCCGCCCACGCTTCCGCCTGGAGGCTTCGTGTCTCGTCTTGCTCGGGCATGGCCCCTTGATGCACGGACCTGTCAACGGCTGGAGTCTAGCAGGATTGCAAGTGATGGCAAGGAAATGACTGGTTCGCCGTCAGCTATTGAGCGATCGGGAGAGAAGGTTTTTGGCCCGCGACTCTGCGCTTCGCCTGCTGGATCCGCTCTTCCTGGGCTGGATCTCCCATCCCTTGCTCGCGAAAGCGATCCATCAGCTTGAGGTTGGTCGGATCGAGCTCCAAGGCATGGAGCCAGGCTTCCCGCGCGTCGGAGAGGCGTTGCTGCTTCGCGTAGATGTCGCCGAGATGCTCGTAAATGACCGGATCATCTCCGACGAGCGCCGCGGCACGCTTTAATTCCACCAGCGCTTCCGCCACCTGGCCCGACTTGAAGAAGGCCCAGCCAAGGCTGTCCACATAGTAGCCGTTCTCTGGCTTGAGTGCGACGGCTTGTTTCGTGAGAGAGACCGCCTGATCCATCCGGATGCCTCGCTCCGCATAGCTGTAGCCGAGATAATTCAGTGCATCGGCGTGATGCGGATCGAGTTTGATGGCGGTCTCCATTTCCTGGACCACGTCGTCAAACCGGTTCAGCTTGTCGTAGGCAGTTCCCAGATTGAAATGGAGGTCCGCATTCTTCGGATTGTGACGAATCCCTTCCAGAAAGACTTCCGTCGACTTGTCGTACTGTTCCTGTTGAAGATAGGCGAGTCCTTGCACGATATGGGATTCCGGCTGTTTTGGATTGAGGGCGATGGCCCGCCCCAGATGCTCGTTCGCTTCGGGGAATTGCTTCAGACGGTAATGGAGCACGCCCAGGTGAAGGTGTCCTTCGAAGAAGGTCGGCTCGAGCTGGACGTTGAAGGCGTAGGTCTCTAACGCCTTTTGGGTATCTTTGGATTCTTCATAGATGTAGCCGAGGTAGTCCCGGACTTTCACCTCCGCCGGTCGCACCTTGAGGATCCCGTTCAGACGATCAATGGCCTGAGCGTATTCCTTCTGCTCGCCATGGATGAGGGCCATCCGCAGCTGCGCGTCCAGATCCGATGGATCCTCGGCAAGGAGGTCTTCCAGTTCTTTTCTCGCGCCCTGGTAATCCTTGGCGTCGACATAGATCCGCACGAGTTGGTGTCGGATTTCACGGTTACGAGGATTGACGTGCTGCAGATATTTCTTCAACACCGCGACGGCCTGGTCCTTCTCGTGTCGAGCCTCATGCATGGAGGCCAGCGCCAAATACGCCGGCTCGAACGCCGAATTCACGGTGATGGCGCGCTCAAAGCTCGCCATGGCCTCATCCACTTTCCCCGCTTCCAGCAGGATGCGCCCTAAATGGTAATGCCCGACCGCATTGTCGGGTGCTCGGGCGATCCCGGCACGCATCGCCTGCTCCGCCTCGGCCGGACGCTTGAGGTTCAGCAGCAAGAGCCCCTTGGTAAAATACGCCTCGCCGGACTCGGGCTCCAGTTCGATGGCCCGATCGAGAACGCTCAAAGCCTTATCACCCTTGCCAGCCTGGGCCATAATGCCGGCCATGTGGGTGAGCATGCGAGCATCATCGGCCTTTCCATCCGCCACTTCCTCCGCATACCGCAGCGCGTTGGGCATGTCCCCGAGCGAGAAATGCAGGGTCGCGAGCCGCGCCTTGACCGACAAGGCCGTGGGATCGGCTTTCAGCGCCGCCTGATACTCTTTGAGCGCCAGTTCCGAATTCTGTGCGAGTTCCGCTTGATACCCCAACATGAAATGGTAGGCGGCGGAGGCATCGGCGGGCCGGGTGGCTGACGCCGCAGGCTTGGGCGCTTCCGCAGCTTCGGCCGATTGCGCCAACTTCGTAGTCGGAGGCGAGGCGCAGGCCAAGAGGACACTCAGGGACATGAGACCGCACACGCAACGCACGGACCGTCCATCCACTGCGGTGCCGTACCATCCGTTCCGTGTCATAGGACGTACCAGCGGTAATTCATGAAGTGAGCCGAGAACACTCAACGATTATACGAACCGGTCATGGCAGGGTCAAACGACTTCACGATTGTCGAGACTTTCGAACTTGGCGTAGCGGTCATGGAAGAACAGTTCCTTTTTTCCGATCGGACCGTTGCGATGCTTGCTGACAAGAATGTCTGCAATTCCTTTGCGTTCGGAGTTCTGATCGTAGACGTCTTCGCGATAGATGAACATCACGACGTCGGCATCCTGCTCGATTGCGCCGCTCTCGCGGAGATCCGCCAGCATCGGGATCGGCGGCTTCCTCGCTTCAACGGCCCGGCTGAGCTGCGAGAGGGCCACGACCGGCACGTTCAACTCCTTGGCCAACGCCTTGAGCGACCGGGAGATGTCTGAGATCTCCTGTTGGCGAGACTCGGCATCGCTCCGCCCCTGCATGAGCTGCAGGTAGTCCACGATCAGCAAGTCGAGGCCCCGCTCCGCCTTCAACCGACGGGCCTTGCCGCGCATTTGCTGGACGGTGATGCCGCCCGTATCGTCGATATAAATGGGGGCCTGCTCGAGACGGCCGGCGGCTTCCGCCAGACGCCACCAGTCCTCCTTCTGCAGTTTGCCGGTGCGGAGCGCATGGGAATCGACACGCGCTTCAGAACTGAGCATGCGCAACACGATTTGGGGCTTCGACATTTCGAGACTAAAGATGCCCACCGAGGTTCCCGCATGGAGCGCCGCATGAGCAGCCATGCCGAGCACGAGACTTGTCTTGCCCATGCTGGGCCGTCCGGCGATTACTACAAGATCGGAGGCTTGAAGCCCTGCCGTGATATCGTCGAGGTCGTAGAACCCGGTTGGAACACCCGTCACATGCTCTTTTCTCTTCGAGAGCTTATCGACCAGATCGAGGCTCTCCTTGATGATGGCATTGATTGGACTGAAGGACCGATCCAGCTTTCCTTGCGCGATGCTGAAGACCGAGCGCTCGGCAAAATCGAGCAACTCATCGATTGGAGCCGTCCCTTCGTACCCGCGGGTCAGCACCTCCGTCGAAGTGTTCAACAGCTCGCGCAGCAAGGCTTTGTCGCGGATGATCTTGCTGTGGTAACGGATGTTCGCCGAGCTCGGAACGATCTGCACCAACTCCGCGAGATAGGCGGCGCCGCCCACGGCTTCGAGCTCGCCTTGCGCCTTGAGGCGCTCGGTCAGCGTAATGTGATCGATGACTTCGCCGCTTTCGGATAGCTCGAGCATCGCGCGATAAATCTTGCGGTGCGCCGTCCGGTAGAAATTCTCCTCGACGATCAGTTCCATGGCTTTCGCCATCGCCTGGTTGTCCAACAAGACGGCGCCCAGCACGGACTGTTCCGCCTCCAGGTTCTGCGGCGGGAGACGCGGCTGCGACAGATCGATGCCCGGCATGGATTTCATTTCGAGGCTCCCCGGCGCTGACGGGATCGCCCTGAGGCCAGCAACGCCGCACGCGTCACTTTCTTCATGACCGGCCGGTGGGGACGTCCGTTCCGTCGCGCATCCTGAACCCCAACCTTCTCGAAGAGGGCGACATGGTCCTGATCGACTCCCGGCGCCCCCACGACGATCAACGCTTTCGCGCCTTGCCCCTGTGCAGCCGCGAGCGCGTTCGACACCAACGTCTGCTCGGTTCCTTTAACGAGCACTTGGACCACCCGGCGACGCCCTTGCCGCAGCTTGTTCGCAAGGTCAATCACCGCCCGTGCGGATCGACGCGGCCCGGCCACCACATATTCAATCCGCGCCTCTTCCGCGTCGGCCTGAGGCCATTCCACGGCTCTGAAGAGATGATCCACATCCAACGCGAAGCCGGTCGAGGGAAGATTCCGGCCAAAGCGGCCGATGAGATGGTCATATCGTCCGCCGCCTCCCAACTCGGCGCCGACTCCGGAGGCGAACACGTCGAACACGACGCCGTCGTAGTAATCAAACCCGCGGAATTCACCGAGATCGAGCAGTAAGGCGTCGCGATGGCCGGCGGCGCACAAGAGGTGATAGAGCTGGGAAAGCCGATCGAGCGGCGCCATCAGAGCCGGATCGCCGGCAGCGAGCACGCGACCACGCTCCAGGACCTCTTCCTGCCCGGTGAGTTCCGGCGCTTCTCGAATGGCCTTGGCCGCGGACTTGGCGATCCGCTCGCCCGCCAGCAGCTCTTCGAGCCGCGGCAGGTCTTTCTTGGCCGCCGCCTGCTCGGCGCGCTTCTGGCCTTGCGGCGAGAGCCCCGAGCGCATCAGCAGTCCCTTGATGAATCCGACGTGACCAAGTGCAATCGTGAACGACCCCAGACCGATCGCCTGGAGACATTCAATGAGCAGACTGATGATTTCATAGTCACCCGACACATCATCCACGCCCACCAGCTCGGCGCCGACTTGAAAGATTTCCCGTCCGCGTCCGGCGTGCTCCGGTTCATACCGGAACACCGACGTACGATAGGAGAGCCGTTGGGGAAGCGCGTCGCCGGTGAGGCCCATGCCGATCGTCCGCGCCACCTGGGCCGTGGCGTCCGGACGTAGCAACAGCGTCCGCCCCGTCGTTCGATCGATGAACTGATAGCAGGTTTCCAGCAGCTCTGCCTCGAGTCCGGGGGCCAGCACGTCGAGGTATTCAAATGTGGGGAGAATGATCTCGTCGTAGCCCCAGTTCGACACCTGCTCGAGCAACTGCGCCTCGAGATGGCGGACCTGTTTGGCGGCGCGCGGCAGGATCGTCGCCATGCCGACCGGGACGAGCGAGCGTTCACGCGACGAGAGCGCGTGCGCCGGCGTAGGGCGCGGCTTCGGAGGAGCAGTCACCATGGTGATCCGTTGGAGCGTGCGAATGTTTCGGCGTGAAACATTCAGGCTTGGAACATTCTGGCTTGGAACCTTTAGGACAGAGCAGCGACCTTGACCGACAGTATGTCTTTACTGGACTTAATGGTGCTCAGCACCTCGCCCGGAAACGGCTGGTCGGAGCCGATGATCAACAAGGCGTTCCCACCGCGTTTCTCAAGCGCGCACTGCATGCGCACGATATTGATACTGTTATCCCCCAATACTTTTCCGACCATCCCGATCACGCCCGGGCGGTCGATATTGTGGATGAACAGCATGTGGCCTTCCGGCACCATTTCCACCTTGAACTGGTCGATTTCGACGACGCGAGGATCCTTCTTATGGTAGAGCGTGCCGGCGACCAGATGGGATCGCTTGCCTGCCTCCACCCGAACACGGATCAGGCTCGTGAAGTCCCCGGCATCCGTGCTTTTGACCTCTTTGACTTCGATGCCGCGCTCCTTGGCCACGATGGGCGCATTGACGTAGTTGACCGGCGCTTCCATGATCGGGCTCAGCAGCCCCTTCAGCACGGCAATCGTCAGCGGTGCAATGGAAAGGCTGGTCACATCGCCGCTGTATTCGACCGTCACGCGCTCGAGCCCGCCTTCGCAGAGCTGCGTTTCCAGCTTGCCCAGCTGCTCCGCCAGCGTGAGATACGGCTGCAGTCTCGGCAGTAGTTCAGGAGAGACCGAGGGAATGTTGACCGCGCCGCGCGCGATGCCCTTCGTGAAGTAGTCGACGATCTGCTCGGCGATGCCCACCGCCACGTTCTCCTGTGCTTCCGTCGTTTGCGCGCCGATGTGCGGCGTGCAAATGAAATTGTCGAGCGACAACAGCGGATTGTCGGCCTTGACCGGTTCTTCCTCGAAGACGTCGAAGGCAGCCGCGGCGACGCGCTTGCTCTTGAGCGCTTCGTGCAGATCCCCCTCGTGAATGATGCCGCCGCGGGCGCAATTCACGATCATGACCCCCGGCTTCATCGTGCCGATCGACTGGGCATTGATGAGATTTTTGGTTTCCGGCGTCAGGGGCGTGTGGACGGAAATGATGTCTGCCCGCCGGAACAGCTCGGGGAGTCCGACCATTTCCACACCCATCTTTTCGGCCCGATCGGCCGCCAAATACGGATCGTAGGCAATGACGCGCATGCCGATGCCTTGGGCCAACTTGGTCAGATGACTGCCGATCTGCCCGACCCCGACAATCCCGAGCACTTTGTTGAAGAGCTCGACGCCCATGAACTTGTCTTTTTCCCACTTCCCGGCCTTGACGGACGTGGTCGCCTGCGGAATCCGTCGGCTCATGGCGCAGATCATCGACATCGTGTGTTCGGCCGTCGTGACGGTGTTGCCGCCCGGCGTATTCATGACGACAATGCCCCGGCGCGTCGCGGCCGGCGTATCGACGTTATCCAGGCCCGAGCCGGCACGGCCGACGACCTTCAGCTTCTCCGCGGCGGCGATGAGCTCTGCCGTGACCTTCGTTCCCGACCGGACGATCAAGCCGTCGGCGTCCTTGATTTCCTTGAACAGTTCGTCCTTCGGCATCTTCGATTTCACCACGACGGTGAAGCCGGCCTGTTCCAGAAGCTCAACGCCCTGTTTCGAGAGACTGTCGCTCACCAGAATCTTCATGCGTACCTACCTACTTAACCATCAAGAGTTCTTGCGCCTTCGCCACGCCGCTGCCGAGTTTGACCGGATGGCCCAGCCCTTTCAGCACCATTTCAGTCGCAGCCATGGCCGTAATGACATCGAACCGATCGGCATAGCCCATATGGGACAACCGGAAAATCTTGCCTTTCAAGTGATCCTGTCCTCCGGCCGCCGTAATGCCGTACTGCACCCGTAAGTTTTTGTAGATGGCCTGTCCATCGACGCCGTCCGGCGCCGACACGGCGGTCAAGGCATCGCTGGGCGACTCCTTGGGAAACAAAGCAAGGCCCGCGGCCTGCATGCCTTCGCGCATCGCCCGGGCCAATTGCCCCTGGCGCGCGAAAATCTTTTCGAGGCCCTCGGCCTTCAGCATCTTGATCACTTCCTGCAATCCGATAATCAGAGACACCGTCGGCGTGAAGGCCGTCTGATTCTTGGCCTGGTTCTCGCGTTCCTTCTTAAAGTTGAAATAGAAGGCCGCGTTCTTGGCTTTGTCCGCGTGACCCCACGCCTTCTCGCTGACGCTGACGAATGCCAGGCCGGGCGGGAGCATCAGAGCCTTTTGCGAACCGGTGATCACGACGTCGAGGCCCCATGCGTCGGTCTTGATGTCGAACACGCCGAGCGCCGTAATGGCATCGACGACCAGAATCGTCTGGTCATGGGCCTTGACGATCTCGCCCAACGCCTTCACGTCGTGCGACACGCCGGTCGAGGTCTCGCTCGCCTGGACATAGACGGCCTTGATGGCGGGATCTTTCTTCAGCGCGTCGGCCACCAGCTGGGGATTCACCGCGTGGCCCCATTCGACCTTGAGCTCGGTCACCTGCACGCCGAACGTCTTACAGATCTTTCCCCAACGTTCTCCGAACTTTCCGCCGTTGATGCACAGGGCCTTATCGCCGGGTGACAGAAAATTCGACACCGACCCTTCCATGCCGCCGGTGCCGGAAGCCGCCAACATCAACACGTCGTTCCGGGTCTGGAACAACCACTTCAGCCCCTCTCGTGCTTCGGCGAAAATGGGGTCGAACTCGGGAGCCCGATGATGGATCATGGGCCTGGCCATCGCGAGCAGGACTTCTGGCGGGACAGGCGTCGGACCGGGGGCTAGCAGGTACCGCTTGAGCATTGACGGATCCTCCTGGAATGGAAACGCACGAATGGGCTAGGAAGGGGCGACGATACCACTGCCTTCCGAAGAGTGTCAAGGCAACGGCCGCGCAGTTTTACCGTGATTTTGCGGCGCCATGTGAGCACGAGGGATCGAGCGACGGTCTCATTCGCGCCTGCTGTCTGCTACCAAAGAAGGGCTTCATCCCTCGTGCAATTTCTTGACAACCTTCCTAACCATAGATAGTCTAGCGGCACGGATGATGCTTATGCTGTTCCCATTACATGCCGCGGTGCTGACCTTCCTGCTCTGCCTCGGACCCGTCACAGGTCTTGCGGTGACAGTGGCTGAGACCGAGACGCCCGGCCAGGTGGCTGAAGCGCCAGTCATCAACCCCTCGGAGGAGCCGGCAGCGGATCCAGCCGATGAACCAGACGCGAATCTGGTGCCTGTCGAGACCGAACTGCCTGCAGACTCCCAATCCGCATCCGATCCGCACCCCGATAGCCGGGTGCCAAGGGCTGAAGAGCTCCTCACGGTCACACCTCCGCAGCAATCGCCGACGTCACGGTTTTCGGATGCGTTCGACGCCCCGGCCGAAACGGCGCAAACGGCGCCTTCCGGCGACCTCACAGGAGCCAGCGAGGTCTACAATGTGCCGATCGTGATCGATTCTTCGGTGCAAAGTCATATCCGCTACTTCAACACCTCGATTCGTAACCGGTTCGAGCAATGGCTGGTACGTTTGAGCCGCTACCGGCCGCTGGTGGAGAATATTTTCACCGAATTCCACCTCCCAAGCGATCTGGTCTATCTGTCGCTCGTCGAGAGCGGATTCAATCCCTACGCCTACTCACGGGCCAAAGCGACCGGTCCATGGCAATTCATGAAAGGCACGGCCAAGGTGTACGGCTTGCGCGTGGATGCCTACGTCGACGAGCGGCGCGATCCCATCAAGTCCACGGTGGCCGCGGCGCGGTATCTCCGAGATCTCTATGATTTGTTCGGCGCGTGGCCGTTAGCCATGGCGGCATATAATGCCGGCGAAGGCAAGGTCATGAGAGCGCTCCAGAAAGCCCGGGCGGAAAGCTTCACCGACATTTCAAAGACGCGGTTGATCCGGCGCGAGACCAAGGAATATGTGCCGCGGTTCATGGCCGCGACGATCATCGCCAAGAATCCCGATCGCTATGGCTTTTCTCAGGAAGCCAGCGCGCCTCATCAGTTTGAGGAAGTGGTCGTGACCAGGCCCTTGCATTTTCATGCCATTGCGAATGCCACCGGAGTGCCCTACGCAGAACTCCGGCTGTTGAATCCGGAGCTTCGTCGCGACGCCACGCCGCCAGGCGACGATGCGTACCTCTTGAAGGTGCCCGTCGGCACGAAAGCCAAGGTGGAACAGCTTCTCGACCGCATCCCCACGTATAAATTCCCGCCGCTGGCCAAGTCGCAATTCGTGTCGGCCGACTCCTCCCGGTGGTACAAGGTCCGCATGGGAGATACGCTGGAAAAGGTCTCCCGTCGGTTTCGCATTCCGCTGAAGACCCTCAAGACGAGAAACAATCTGACCGGCCCGACCATCAGACCCGGCGATTTCCTCGTCATCGGCCGGTAACGTTCTCACGCCAGCGCTATGTATGGTGACTCCGCAGCCCTGAGGCCACGGGTGAAAATTACTTTTTCGGCTTTGTGGGGGGAGCGGGCGCTGGAGGCGGAGTCGAGGGCTCTTTCGATTTGACCTCGAGCACTTTGGTTCTAATCGTGGCTTCGCTGGTGAACGGCGAGCTGGGGTAGGTCTTAATCAGTTCCTGATAATGCGCTAGGGCCCCTTCCGGGCGCGATTGCGACTCTTCGAGGCGCGCCAATTCATACAACGCCTGATCCTTCAATAATGCGCCCGGACTTCCCACGATCGCACTGAACGCCTTCGCCGCCTGCTCGCGGTCGCCTTTCAAGAGATAGCTGTAGGCCAGGCGCTGCTGGACCAATGCTCCCAACGCTGGGTTGCCTCCGTACAGCAACATGAAGCGCTGATAGGTGTCGATCGCGGCCGGCAGGTCGTTCGCCTGGAACTGCGCGTTGCCGAGATGAAACAACGCCAAAGGCGCCGCCGCGGTGCGGGGATGCTGTTCCACGATTTCCCGATACTTGGCCATCGCCTGGGTCAGGAGACTCTCCGCGTTTTTGGGATCGGCTGTCGAACGGGCCATCAGCAGTCGCGAGGCTTCCCGATCGAGCTCTTGCGCCTTCTCGGACGCTTGGCGGTCCAGCCAAAACACTCCGCCGACGGCTGCGCCCGCAAGCAGCAGCACGGCGAGGCCGACCAGCAAGGGACGCCGGTATTCCTGGAGCCGATGAAATTGATGCTCCAATCCACTCAGCAGATGGGCTTCATCGACCTGAAGAGTTTTGGTGGGAACTTTGATGCGGTAACTCATTGAGACCAGATGATTGGGCTGCCCCCATTTCCTCGGACGACCCTCGCGCCTTATACTAAGATCGTTGCGAGCTTGTCAATGCAAACACTTCACGGCCAGGAAGCTCACGTATCGATGACCCCGCGGCTCTCCGTCCTCTCCGCCATCTATGTTTGAAGACTACCTTGAGCAGTTGGCCGCAAAACATTTGACGCGGCGGCTGCTGCCGCTCGAATCGGGCACGGGTCCGGTCGTCCGCATCGCGGGCCGCGAGGTGCTGCTGTTCGCCTCGAACGACTACCTGGGTCTCGCCGGCCATCCCGAGGTTGTGGCCGCTGCGGTTCGTGCTACAGAGACCTATGGAGCCGGATCGGGCGCGGCGCGGTTGGTGTCGGGGTCGCTGCCGCCGCACCAGCAGCTTGAGCAGGCCCTTGCGCAGTTCAAAGGCGCCGAATCCGCCCTGACGTTTGGCTCGGGCTACCTCGCCAATGTCGGCGCCATTCCGGCGCTGATCGGCCGCGGCGGATTGATCCTCGCCGACCGCCTGTGCCATGCGAGCCTGATCGACGGCTGTCGCCTGAGCGGTGCCGACGTCCGCATCTACCGCCATAACGACATGGAGCACCTGGCGGCGTTGCTCGCCAAGCGACGAGCGGCCCGCCGGACATTGATCGTTACGGACGGAGTCTTCAGCATGGATGGCGATCTCGCTCCCCTGCCCGAGTTGGCAACCCTCGCACAATCATACGATGCGGATCTCTATGTGGATGACGCGCACGGCACCGGCGTCATGGGCGCGCACGGCCGTGGAACGGTCGAACACTACGGGGTGGAAGGGCGCATTCCACTTCATATGGGAACGCTGGGAAAGGCGTTGGGCAGCAGTGGCGCCTTCATCGCCGGTCCCGACCCATCGATCCAATACTTGCTGCACCGTTGCCGGTCGTTCATGTTCGGCACGGCGCCGACGCCAGGTTCCGCGGCTGCCGCCGTCGCCGCGCTACGCATCGTCCAGCGCGAACCTGAGCGCCGACGACGGCTGTGGGACAACCGTGAACGGCTGTTCATGGGCTTGCGTCGACTTGGATTTAGGCTGGCACCCACCGTCAGCCCGATCATGCCCATCCTGATCGGCCGCGCCGAGACGGCGCTCCGGTTTGCCGAACAGCTGCTCGCCGACGATATCTTCGCTCCCGCAGTCCGTCCCCCCACCGTTCCCGCCGAGACGAGCCGCATCCGCGTCACGGTGACGTCGGAACACTCCGCGGCCCACATCGATCAGGCTCTCGTCGCCTTCGAACGAGCCGGCCAGATGACCGGCGTGCTCTAATCACCCACGCGTCTGAATACGGAGATTTGATTGCTTTCTCGGATCCTTGTGGCATCATCACGTCGATATTAGCCGCGCCCCGGCTGACTCACGGATCTTTCCACTAAGGAGCTGTCTTCATGGATATTTCCAAGCTGTTGACGTTTTCGGCAAAGGAAGGCGCGTCGGATTGCCACATCAGCGCCGGCGAGCCGCCCATGATCCGCATCCATGGAGACCTCAAGAAACTGGACCACCCGCCATTGACCGCAGAAGAAACCCATGCGCTCGTCTACGACATGATGAGCGATGCGCAACGAAAGAACTTCGAGGAGAAGCGCGAGTGCGACTTTTCATTTGAATTGGGCGACATCGCCCGGTTCCGCGTCAACGTCTTTGTCCAAAATCGGGGACTCGGCGCCGTGTTCCGGAATATCCCGACCGAGATCATTCCGATGGAAAAGCTCGGGCTCCCGCCGGTCGTCCGGCAGCTCTGCGACAAGGAAAAGGGCCTGATCCTCGTGACCGGTCCGACCGGCTCCGGCAAGTCCACGACGCTCGCCTCGATGGTGGATTACCTCAACAACACCTTCGAAGGACACATCATCACCATCGAAGATCCGATCGAGTTCGTTCATAAAACAAAGAAGTGTCTCGTGAACCAGCGCGAGCTCGGCGTTCACACGCTGTCCTTCGCCAATGCGCTGAAGTCCGCGCTCCGCGAAGACCCCGATATCATCCTCGTGGGCGAAATGCGCGACCTCGAAACGATTCAGCTCGCCCTGACGGCCGCAGAAACCGGGCACCTGGTCTTCGGCACCCTGCACACCTCCAGCGCGCCGAAAACCATCGACCGCATCATCGACGCCTTTCCTCCGGCCCAGCAGTCGCAAATCCGCACACAGCTGTCGGAAGCGTTGGAAGCGGTCATCACGCAAACGCTGCTCAAGAAGAAAGCCGGCGGCCGAGTCGCCGCGCTGGAAGTCATGGTCGCCACCACCGCCGTCCGCAATCTGATCCGCGAAGGGAAGCTCCACCAGATTCCGGGCATCATGCAGGCCAGTCAGAAAGACGGCATGCAGACGATGGACATGGCGCTGGTCGAGTTGGCCACAAGGGGTGTCGTGACGAAGGGCGAAGCCCAGTCGCGCAGCATGACGCCGAACCTGTTCGGCGCCTCGGCGTTCAGCGGAGCGGCGTAACCGAAGAGACGATCCGCGACACGGGAGCCAGGATGGATATTCGCACTCTGCTCAAAGTCATGGTCGACCAGGAAGCCTCGGACATGTATTTGACGGTGGATTCGCCGCCGACCTACCGCGTCCATGGGTCGACGCAGCCAGCCAACACGCCGCCGTTCACCAATGAGCAACTGGAAGCGCTGGCGCTGGCCCTCATGCGGGGCCAGCAGCGCGGCGAGTTCGAAGAAAAGATGGAGATGAACCTCGCGCTGTACTACAAGGAACTCGGACGGTTCCGCGTCAACATTTTCCGGCAGCGAGGCAACGTCGGTCTCGTCTTCCGGCACATCAAGGCGGAAATTCAAACGGTCGAGGACCTGCGGCTCCCTCCAATCGTCAAAGACATCTCCATGACGAAGCGCGGACTCGTGCTGGTCGTCGGCGCCACCGGCTCAGGAAAATCCACGACGCTCGCCGCCATGATCGATCATCGCAATTCGATCCATCAGGGCCACATCGTCACGGTGGAAGATCCGATCGAATTCGTCCATAACCACAAAAAATCGCTCATCACTCAACGGGAAGTCGGCTTCGACACGCTCTCGTTTCAGAACGCGCTGAAGAACACGCTGCGGCAGGCGCCGGACGTCATCCTCATCGGCGAAATCCGGGATACGGAAACCATGGAGGCGGCGATCACGTTCGCCGAAACCGGGCACCTCTGCATCGGCACCTTGCACTCCAACAATGCCAACCAGGCGATTGAGCGCATCATGAACTTCTTTCCCGTCGAACGGCATGCGCAAATCTATCTCCAACTCTCGCTCAACCTCCGCGCGATCATCTCGCAACGGCTCGTCCCTTCCACGGACGGCAAGCGGGTGCCTGCGCTGGAAATCATGATGGACACCCCGCGCATCAAAGATCTGATCAAGAAGGCCGAGGTCGACACGCTCAAGGAAGCCATGGAACAGGGCATCGACGAAGGCTGCCAGACCTTCGATTACGTCCTCTTGCAGCTGTACAAGGAAAACAAAATTTCGCTGGAGCAGGCGCTCATCAATGCGGACAGCGCCAACAACCTGCGCTTGAAAATCAAGCTCGAGGGCCTCAAAGGCGACGACGCGATCAATGCGCTCCTGGACAAAGGCCCCCACGCCACGGGCGAGTCGCCCTTCAAGATTCAAGGCGGCGCAGCGAGCAACGTCCGGCCGATCCGCAAACCATAATTCCTTCGCCGCCGCACGCTTGTCAGCGGCGCTACTTCCCCTGAGCCGCGTCTTCCGCCGTTTGGGCTTCCAGATACGCGGCAATTTTCTCCAACGCCAACGCGCTCAATTTTGCGCCGTACCACGTCGGCATCGTCTCGACCGGGTAGCCGGGTGCCACGAAGACGCCGGGTTCGAGCACCGACTCGACGATGTACTCGTGAACGGTCTTCGCCTTGCCCCGATACAGTGGATCACGCAGCCGTTGCGGGCCGCTGGTGCCGAGCCACAGCGGAGGGCCGACGCGGCCCTCGGCGCCTGCAATGCCTGGGATGCGATGACAGACGGGACAGCCGGCCCGCGTGAAGATGAGCGCGGTCTCCTCCTCGCCGGTGACGAGAGGCACCATTTCAGGCACCACCACCGGAAGCGGATGAGTCTTGGCAACCGGAGGCTGGCGTGGGGACAGGAACGTCCACAGCAGCCCCAAGACGATGGCCGCAAGAATCAGCACATTGATCCGTCGGTCAGACATGGAGAGGATGATCGAAACAGGTGGGCGGTGGCGTGATGATGGTCATCCGATCACGCGGGGTTGCGACACCTGCGCCCCGGCGGTTTACTGAGTGGCGTTCATCGCACAGCGGAAGCCGATGGTACGGTCTTCGTACTCCGGCTCCGCGGAGACCCGGGCGGTGACGCGCAACGACAGCGGGAGATCCGCCCATGACCCTCCTCGAAGAACGCGCTTTTCTCCTTGGGCAGGGCCGGTCGGATTCTTTTTGGGACTGTTCTGATAGTAGTCGCGATCATACCAATCCGCCACCCATTCGGCGGCATTTCCAGCCATGTGATTGAGCCCATAGGGGCTCTTGCCCCCCTCTTTCAACCCATGGCGCACGCTCATGCCTTCGAGACCGCTCGTTACCGCGGCTAAGGTGATGGCTTCGCTGACCCACAGGCCTCGATTGTAATTCGCGATGTCGACGAAGGGCTGCATCGAACCCCACGGGTAGCGCCTGGCATCCGTCCCCCGCGCGGCCTTTTCCCACTCGGCTTCGGTGGGAAGCCGCTTCCCGGCCCATTTACAGTAGGCTTCCGCATCGGCCCACTTCATTCCGATCGCCGGCCGGTCACCGACGGTCGTTGCCGCTTCATCATCCCAGGTCGGAGGCGAGTCGTGCTTCCCTGAATCGAGGAATTTCCGATACAGGGCCAACGTCACTTCGTATTGATCGATGTAGTACGCATCCAATTCGACGGGATGTTCAGGACGTTCGTTCGGGAGTCCGTCGTTGCTGCCCATGGTAAACGGACCGGCAGGGATCAGGATCATCGGCGCAGCGTCCTTGCCCTTGACCGGCTCAACTGACGTCGCTTTCCCGTCTTTGCCGGGAGGCGGCGGGCCGGCGGCGAGCGTCAGTGCGCCCACGGCCACGAGAGCCAGCGACCAAGGGATCATCCCCGCGGTTCCCATATTTCCTCCGTTTCCTGGAAGTTGCTCGTACACAGCGTAAGTAAGTCTACCCAGCTTACGGAACAAACTCAATGGAACGGCGTGGCGGCTGCCCCCTCTTTTGCGTAAGAGACGGATCCCCCTTCCTAGGAATGTCTCCCGGGGAAAACAGCGATAGTCTTAAGGTGAGACCGCGGAGGGGCGAGAAATGCACGGACAAGAAGGATCGACTGCATGAGCACGTTTGGGATCACAAAGGGCGGCAGCCCACGCATCTACCTCTTCCTCCTCCATGTC
The DNA here is from genome assembly GCA_963824855.1 of uncultured Nitrospiraceae bacterium. GTDB lineage: Bacteria > Nitrospirota > Nitrospiria > Nitrospirales > Nitrospiraceae > Nitrospira_C. The sequence goes on along the minus strand of CAWGQP010000006.1, from coordinate 27,374 downwards.
ATGTTTCTGACCCTCTACGTGGTCCACTACCAGCCGCTCCCCATGACACGGGCACAAGGATGGCTCGTCATCGCGCTGGCCACGATTACACTGGTCCTGCTCACAATCCCCCGTGCCCAGCTCGTGACCGCATCCTGCATCGGCTTCCTGACGCTTGGTAATGGCGGAGTACTCTTCGCTGCCGCAGTCCTGTACGGACTGAACACAGCCTCCTGGATGGCCTGTGCCCTGATGCTCCTGCTGGCCATGGCCTCCTACGTGACGTCCGTTCTCCATTTCGGCCTGTTGTGCAGCCTGGTCATCGGGGGGTATGGCGTCCTGCTCCACCGGGCGGGGCTGCTCGAAACCGACCACGTGCTGGTGTTGCCGGCCTTGCTGTGTCTCACACTGGTCTTCCTGAGCAAGATCAGCATAGCCCAAGCGGAAATTCAGCGGATTGCCGACACTGAAGAACAGAGCCGGAAGGAATCGATGTCTGATGCGCTCACGGGACTCCCAAACCGCGCACAGTTTCTCGAGCACGTCGCTCGTTCCGCGAAGTGCGGCCAGAACAACCGGGATTTTCACTTTGCCGTTTTGTTCGTGGACTTGGACGGATTCAAACCCATCAATGACCGGCTGGGGCACAAAGCCGGCGATGCGGTCCTGCGCCACACGGCAAAACTCTTTCAGGGCTGCCTCCGGAAAGGCGACCTGGTCGCTCGATACGGCGGAGACGAATTCACGTTCCTGATCAATAATGTCAAGGGACCCTCCGACGCGATCCACGTCGCTGAGCGTATCCTGGCGAAAGTGGAAGCCCCGATCAACGTCGGCGAGCCGGTCAAAGTCGGCGCCAGCATTGGCATCGCCATAAGCACCACTATCCATGAACGGGCCGAAGACTTGATCCGCGATGCCGATGGGGCGATGTATCAGGCCAAAGGAAGGGGAAAGAACTGCTATGTGCTCAGCGACCAGACCTCGAACATCCCGAAGAGCGAATTGAAGGAACGTTGGAAACGGCTCGCCCACCTTCAGTGGTAAACCCGCGGCGACGCTCTTCAGCGTCGGCTCACTATCTGACTAATGAATGGCAGCAGACCGCCGGTTGATCGATTCGATGATCTCGTCACGGAGCTGCTCAACAGCGGCTTCCTTTGAAATGACCGTCGTCGCACCGGCGGCAGTCATTGCCTCACGCGTATCGTCATTGGCGTAGACCGACAACCCGACGACGACGACATGGGGGTACACTCGTTTGATCAGCATCGTCGCTTTGATGCCATCGAGCCGCGGCATATTGATATCCATCACCACCACGGAGGGCTTCAAGACCTGGACCGCCTCGAGCGCTTCTTCTCCATTGCACGCTTCTCCGACCACTTCAAAGTTCGGATAGGTCGCCAGAATCGCCCGGAGCGTCTGCCGGACGTTTTCGACGTCGTCCACGAGCAGTACCCGAATGACGTCCGGTCGGCCGGGCGTGCGATTTATACGACGCGATGCCTGAGACATTACAAACTCCCTCCCCTGGTCACGATGCTCTTAACGGCCCGAGCGCAACAACACTCAGCGTGCTTGGCCGCTCCTGTCCGTTGAATAAGTATATGAATATAGGACTATGGCTTTCTGATCGCAAATCGCAGAACCATCCGTAGTCTTATGGAAACCCAGACATCCGCCACCTAGGTGGATGCCTAGGAACACCTATGCGGTTGCTGTTGACTCACGATATTTTTCGCGCGGAACGGTCTCGATGGCCTTGGCAATGGTCTGATCCAGAATGTCGCCCTCGTGCGAGTCGATCAAGAGAACATGGGACCAGTGCTCATATACTCCCTCTGCAATACTTGGTCAGCAAAAACCTATATCCCTATCCCTGGTTCATGAACTAGGGACTCCCCTAGCCGTCTGTGCAGCCTATAGGGCCATTCTTCCTCAGGCAATGTACTTGGTATACATATCGATCACGCACCTTAGACACAGACGACTATGCATCTTCACTATAAAGGACACACCATCGAATTGATCCCCAGCGCCGAAGGCCTGATGTGGGCCTGCCAGTACGTCATTATGAAATTCAACGAGACAGAAATCGCTGGTTCCAGACGGCAATACTTACGATACACGAGAGGACGCGGAGGCTGCGGCGCTGACGAAAGCCAAATCCTTGATCGATGAATCAGCGCGAAGCAAGAATCCGTTGAACATACTCTCATAGTTCGCAGACAGCCGAAGGCGAGAACGCTTGTCCAATTCGGTGACAAACCATCCTACGGCAAGTTGCCCTAGGAGGAGCCCGCCCCGCTGTACTCAGCCCGCCAGTGTTCGCCCGTGGCATAAGGCGCTTCCCCAGTGGTGCCTTGATAGAGAAAGCGTATCGTGTGCGTCATGCATGAGGCAGCCGCTTGCACCACACGAACGGACTTAGGAACACGAGTCCTCCGTCTCGTGCGGCGAGAAAAAACATGCGATACGGAAGCCCTGCTGAATGCTTGCACCTCGTATCCATGGAACGAAGTGTTTCTAGAAATCGATCGGCTGAGTCGGTCCGGCAAAAAACTGTGTTTGTTCAATAAACAAGATGGCGATTGTGCGGTAAAACTTCCTCCCGCCGCCTGGATCGGGGCAGAATCACCATCTCATTCCGTCGTTGGGCTGATGCATCATGCCTATCGGACCTGACGTACAGGTCTTTATCTCGGCCACCAGAGCGCTGTTGCAAGCGCTCAAGCACCAGCCGTTGAACGAAGAGGAACGAGCCGAACTCGAGTGTTGCCTGCAGGACCTTACCGCTCTGCTTCCACCAGACCGCCAACGCCACGCGGCGTGAGCACGAAGCGCGATCTCAGATTTCAAAACTCAAAATTGCAAGCTATTAAAATAAGGAAGCAGCTCTGGTCGGCTATAAAGATGGGGAGAAACGCGGCCTCATGCACAGCTGATCTGGAAGAGCGGAGTCAGATTGAAGGATGAAAAACCCGCCGCGACAGGCTGCGCAACGCCAGTTAGGCGAGCCTAATCGACCACGTGCTCGTCCACCGCATATCGAACGAGATCCACGAGATTGCGCAATCCCAATTTCTGAAGAAGCCTCGTTTTATACGTGCTCACCGTTTTTTCATTGATCTCCAGTGCGCGAGCGATGTCCCGTCTTTTCGTGCCTCTGGCAAGCAAACGCAGCACCTGAATTTCGCGCTCGGAGAGCATCGGGTGACGGACGAGAGGACGTTTCACCGTCTCTCCGCGAAGCGCGGCTTTGACGGATTCAACCAATGCCGACGGCGGACGCTCCTTCGAAATATAGGCGACCGCGCCTGCACGCAGTGCCCGATCGGCATACTGCTCCTCCGCGTAGAGACTAAACACAAGTATCGGCGTCTCGGGGCAATGTGATTTCGCTTTCTTCACGATGTCGAGGCCGTGATGCCCGGGGAGATTAATGTCCACGACAACAACCGACCAGTGGCGGCCGCAGACCTCCTGAAAAACTCCATCCGTGCCAGGCGAGGTTGTGATCTCTAAAGAAGGCACCGCCTTCTGAAGCAGGTCTTTGATCCCTTCCCGCACAATGGGGTGATCGTCGATCACCAGTCCCTGTTGCATTATGACCTCGGGAGCGCTTTTCGCGACCGCGGTGAGTGGCGTCATGGAAGACCCTCGGTGTCCCTCATCGCATTCTTAACGTGACGCGCGCTGTGCTAGGTGGCTGATTTTGCAGGAGTATAGTGAATACACGCCGTTTGTCTATCAGCGTTCGCCTACAGACTTGTAGGCAAAAAGGATGGCGCAAAGAATGCCGAGGAAAGGCGAATGGCCGTGGCTCGGTCGACAGCCCGCGACCAGATCGTCAGGCGGCAGTCATGGGTCTCGGTGCCTTTTCGGGATACCACCGCCTGCCGCAGTTAAAGCACACGTATTGAAGAATCACTACGCCCGTTTGCAGGTCGACCGCCGTTTCGGCGCGCAAACTACCTTGGCATCTCTGGCAGCGCTGTACGTTGGTTGTCCGTTCTGAAGCCATAAAGTTCACTCTCTCATGAAGCAGTCCGTCATTCTGCCAGGAAAAGTTCCTGAGGCCATCGTCCTCTTCCCTGGTCTCTCTCACCGTTGAGTCCCTCCGAGCTTATAGTTGGAAGTCAGAGTTTGATCCACAAGGGTCACCCCTAGTCGACTTAGGTTCTTCTCCCCATATGCTGGTATAGGGTTGCGTCCAAGCGGTTGGGAGACAGAGATGCTCGAACGCCTACTTGGCGCTTTTCCAGAGGTCATTCAATTGCTGCGTGATGATCACAAACTGGTACGGTCATTGTTCGCGCAGTACGCCAAGGCAAGCAACGGGGGAAAGCCTCAGATCGCGCACCGCATTATCCGCGAACTCACAATACATGCGGCTATCGAAGAGCGCGTCGTCTACCCAGCCTTTCGAGCAGTCTTTCAGGATCCCGGCATGATCTACAAGGCCGTCGAGGAGCATCAGCTTGTGCGTGCCTTGCTCGACAAATTGAATAAATTCCGCCCCGGTCCCGGTTCGGCCACGTTCGACGCAAGGTTCAAGGTGCTCAGGGACCTGGTCAAACATCATGTCGACGAAGAAGAGGGCCGGGTCTTTCCGAAGGCCGAGGCTCATAAGCTCGATTGGAAGGGCCTGTTCGAAAAGGCGCAAAAGATCAAACGGCAGCCTCCGGAAAAACGGCAGAAAAAAGGCCGGCCGAAATCGCCTCATCCTCGAGCTGCGTAGCCACAGCAATCACTGATCCGAACACACACAAGAGGCCTGATATGAAACGATGTGCGGTGCCGTTATGTACTTGCCAGATCCCCGAAGGGAAAGAATTCTGCAGCGACGAATGCCGCAATGGTCTGCCGTCGGGCCTCTGTCATTGCCCCCACAAGGAATGTCGCGGCCATACGTCGAAACTGTCAGATGAGCCGCAGCAGCGGTAACCGGGAGACCGCTGCTAGTGATCTCCGGACGCACCGTGCGTGGACCGAGTCTCGACTCGCACGCGGCAAAGGCGCGGCTTCGCTGTCGACGGAGTTCGACAAGCAGCAGGTTGAGATTTCATGCCGCACGAAACTAGCGGACGCGATCGGAAGGAGGCTTGAAACAGGGGCTATGCGCGCGGCTTCGGGCAATCGGAAGAGTGCCTCGCCTTACACAACTGGTATCTGCCGTTTTCCGCCCAGAATCGCAACGATTCATAGACGTCAGCCCACGAGTTGAATGACTCTGCACTGAGTTTCTTTCCGCCGACTCGTCGGTCGACACCCGCTCTCAGCACCTCTCCGGTTTGTGAGTCGGTCACTTTGGCCTCGATCACCGCTTCTCCTTTGAACGCCGGTTTTCCAGTTGCGACATTCTTGAGCATCGACCCCAGGGCGAACGCATTCATGGGCGCCGGAATGGTCGACACGACATCCAACATTGGCCACGACTCTTCGAGATGAGTAATTGCGACCTGCGCCCGCAAGGTATCGGGGCCGGGCTTGCCCACCATTTCATAATCCTTGGAGACTTCCTGATAGATTAGCGCATAAAACGTGTCGGCCATGAGCTGTGCCTGATGCTGGGAAATGCCTTCCATTTTAGAGTGCGGACCTCGGAAGATCAGGACGGGATCGAGCATGAATTTCTTGTAGGTATTGGGCGGAATCTGGGCTACACGAGGATTTTTATAGGAGAGCAGCGACTCTCCGGCATGCTCATCGCCCTCGACCATCTGAGGATACAGATCCTTCAAAAATCCCAGCCGCTCCACGGTCCTGGCCTGCTTCGTGGCGGCGCACGCCGGACCAACCAGAATTCCCGCGATGAGCAGGACGCTCAACAGCCGCATGTTCATGCGATCACTCAGATCTCCATAAGCCGTGAAGCGCGAAGAACCGTAAACGGTATTCTGGATCTCAGCTAGGCGAACGATTGGCTCTAACCACAGAGAGAGCTTGTTGAACGGTATGCTCCAGCTCTTGTACCGTCGTACTCTGCTTGAGCAGGCAAGCCTGAGCCCCATTGTGCTTGGCCATATCAAACAAATTCGGATGCGGCAGGTGCGTGAGGACAATCACGGCCACTTGCGGGCGCTGCCGGTCAGGCACCAGTTCGAGCAGGACGTGGAACCCTGATTCGGGCATATCGAGGTCGAGCACAACGCAATCGACAGTGCGGGCACGGCAGAGTTCGAGGCCGGCGGCGGCACTGGATGATTCCAACACCGTGTAATTCTCAGAGGACCGTCGTAGCAAATCAGACCAATACTTGAGGTCTTCTGCGTTGTCGTCGATGACCAGAACGGTTGCGGGTACCGTCGTCTGTGCAAATGAAACCGCGCTGGCCATACACCTTAAGCCTTTTCCCATATGCCGGGCCTGTGCGGAGGCCGTCGGCACCTGGTAATAGAGTGAACGGGGGGGCATGCTGTCCGATCTCGAGATAATTGTCAAGCAGCGACACACGGACAACTCGCGTTTCTCCCTACTCTGTGTCCTACGCCAGCAGCCGGGCAGTTCGCCACGCTCACCTCGACCTGCTCCGAATATCTCATTGAGAGCAGGTCGGAAGGGCCCAGCATTCAAGCCCTGGATCGCACCGATTGTGGGATCGATCCTCGGCGAACTCGTGTTTCTGGCCACTCAAGAAATAAGGAAGGATGGATTAACGACGAGCGAGAAAGTCAGTCTCACCGTCATCAATCCGCTGTATGTTTCAGACGGCTACCGGTAGGCCGGTGTATTGCCAGGGTTATGAGACTAGGCGGCGGCGTTCTTAATGCACTCGTACAATTCGTCGACAGCCTTTTCCTTGGTCAGTACCTTGACTGCTCCAGCCTTCAGCATCGCGTCAACCTGATACCCCTGTCCGGTGACTGAGAGTCCAAGAACGGTCACCTGGGAATGCTGGCTCTTGAGAAGCCGCGTGGCGGCCACGCCATCCATCCTCGGCATGCTGATGTCCATAACGACGACAGCCGGCTGCACGGCGGACACCTTTGAGACTGCCTCTGCACCGTCACTTGCCTCATCGACCACTTCGATATCGGGATAGGATTGAAGAAGCGTCCGTAAACCCTGCCGAAACATGGTGTGGTCGTCCACGAGTAACACTCGAATGCGCTGTGCGGTGACCATGATGATCCCTCAAGCGGCTGGACGACTATGGGTCTGGTGTTCGAGATCGGAAGGACAAATCAAAGCCGAACGGTTACCTCGTGCACCTGGTGCTCAGTCTCCGCCAAGGTGAGCCCCCTCAACCGCCATCTCCATGCTCAGGCGGACATGATCAGAGCTCTCTTTCGATCTGTCGGTGGAACACACCTGTTCCCTGATCCCTTGCTCATTCAGAGATGTGGCCGTCAGCATACCAGTTGACGACGTTGTGCACATGACTCCTTCTTGGAGCAAATGCGAATGAGAAAATACTGGAGAAGTCGTAGATTTGTAGCTCGGTGATCCCCTAGCCAGTACTCTTACGAGCGTTTCTAGCAAAGTTTCTAGGAGCAGAACACCTGTCTGGGTGCCATCGGTCCAAGCGATCGTGACCCAATTGTCTGCGCAACTTACATCGACGCCGTGAAATGTCTCACCGAAGGCAATTCGCTCGTCAACGGACCATTATTCTCCGTGCCCATTGCAACGTAGAAAAGGCTGGCAGCACAACACAGGCAGGTTTTACACGAAACATGTATTAGCATGTATTAGAAGGACTGGTCGGGCAAAGGCCCTGGTGTCCCAACGGGATTGAAGGGCTTTTGTAATCCTCAAGACAGCTGAGCACTATCATTAAAAGGTTCGTCGAGGCAGCTTAAGCCCTCGCCTTAAAAGTGGAAAAAAGCAGCCGCAACGTAGACCTCCCGATAAATCACTTCTGAGGTGTCGGCCGATGATTCATCTCAGAACTCAACGTTTGAGGAGTTCGCCTCAACAGTCGGCCTCGAAGCCTGATTGACCGCGAGTGTTGCCATGAATTCGCCTTCTGAGAGCTCTTTGACCTCTGAGGATTGCAACGTGACGGAAATCCCGGATTGGGCGTCTTCAAAGTTCACGGCGCCCCCCTGCCACACCCTCTCGAATTTGTTCGTGTAATAGGTTTTCCCCGATCCCGGATCGGTCACCCGGTAATAGTGGGTGCTGCAGCCCGCAGCCATCAGTCCGCACAGTATGCAAACCGCTAGGAGAAGTTTGAGCATGAGAACCTCCTCTGTCTATGGGTATGGTGTCATGCCGGGCGGGGCACGCCACAGCGTTCTGATCCTCCTTTAACCAGGACAGCGTGCTTGCTCTTTCGAGATGCTGAAATGACCATCGCTCGGTCTCTTCAAATCCTCTGTACGCGTTCCTCTACCGCATAGACCGTTCCATGCGACACAGGATCGACAACTGAGGACGCAAGTGATGGACAGCAAAGGGGTTTTGGTGAAGAACCTGGAAGTCTGATTATGAGGGAGGACTCAAGTGACGAAGCGTTCTGCGCCATTCTATCGGCAGGTGCCGAAAGATCGGCGCGCAGCAAAGAGGACTGCCTCACCTGAGGTTTACTAGTTCGCTGTCCTCAGAACATGAGGGCCATAACACAAAGATTTAGACTTCACCCGCCACGACAAAGCTACCGGTTTCCCTCGCTGATCCACTTCGCTGTCAACGATTCAGCTTTCTTTCGGGTCACGCGGTACCTTCAAGGAAGTCATCCTTCGTGATGGGCCAGCCGGTAATCCTGGAAATGACATCAGGAAGTGTATGGGCGTACTCTTTAGTGACGAAGTGTGACGATCCAACGGCTTTCATGGATTCCTTTATGAACGTGTCATCCTGTGTGGAGACTCCAATGACGTGGACGCCTGGAAGAGCGTGTTTGATTCGCCGAGTCCTTTAAGCTCGGCGAATAAATGAAAGAACAGATCGCAAATCTTGCTGCTGAAATCCCAGGTATGCGGTCGTGTAACCCTTCAGAGGCCACTTTACAATTTCGCTTTTGGACTGCCGCATCACGCCGCGATTGACCGTCGTTCAGGCCTTCGATAGAATGCTGCCGCGAGCTCTTCTTGGACCGCTGATATCGAGCCAGTCGACTTTTCATGACCGATGCGCCACGCCCATGGGCTTCTGTCATTGTCCCGATAAAGGATGAGCGAGAGAATCTTCCTCCCCTCATCGAGAGCTTGCTCTCGGTCATGCGTGTGCATCCCTCCTCGCAGACTCGTCCATTTGAAATCATTCTCGTCGACGACGGCAGTACCGACGGGAGCAGTGAAGTCATGGATCGATTAGCTGCCCAGTATCACGAAGTGAAAGCTCTCCATTTTGAGCGTAACTACGGGAAGACCGCTGCGCTCGATGCCGGGTTCAATAACAGCGATGGCGAGCTCATTATCCACACTGACGGAGATCTTCAACAGGACAGCAGGGACATTTTGACGTTGTTGCCCTATACCGAAACCTATGACCTAGTCTGTGGCTGGCGAAAAGATCGACAAGACAACCTCGTCCGCAAGGTGTCGTCGTTGGTGGGCAATTTCATCAGAAATATCTTCACACATGACGGTGTCCATGACACGGGGTGTCCCTTAAAAATTTTTCGTCGGCCCGTCATGGAACGATTGCAGCTCTTTGAAGGCTTGCACCGGTTCTTCCCGGCACTGGCCCTCATGTGTGGGTTCACGGTCAAAGAAGTCCCTGTCCGTCATTATTCGCGTATCCATGGAGTGGCCAAATTTGGTGTGGGGAACCGCCTCTTTAAAAGTCTGTACGATCTAATTGCCGTTCGGTGGATGACCCGGCGTGTGCTCACGTACAAATACCGGAATCCGTCATCTGCTCGCGGCGCGTTCCCGAAATAGACGCCCTGATGTCGCAAACTGCAATAATGTGGGTCACAATTGGATTCTTGGGGCAGGCGCTTTTCTTCAGACGCTGAACTTATTGGTGATCGCTTTGGAACGGAGCGCCAAGAGTCAGATAGCCATCGGTGCTGATTTGCCGCTCAGGCCATCAGTCGGCTCGGAGACCCATTCTCTCCACCTGGAATAGCTGATAGTAAGCATGGATTCTCTCCCCACGCCCCCCGTCCGACATCTCTCGAGCCTCGCCATTCTCATTGCGTTAACCGGCATCCTGTTCTTTGGGGGCTTGGGGTCGGTTGGTTTGACGGACCGCGACGAAGGACGAAATGCCGAAGCGGGTCGTGAAATGTTTGAAACCGGCGATTGGATCACACCGACGTTCAATTATGAACCGCGTTTCTATAAACCGGCGTTCGTATATTGGCTGATGACGGCCTCCTATCACATGTTTGGGACGAACGAGTTTGCTGCCCGATTCCACTCGGCACTGTTCGGAATGGCACTGATCCTTCTTCAGTACTGGTTCACGGCTCGTTGGCAGAATCAGCAGGTTGCCTTGTTGAGTTCGCTCATGTTGCTTCTCAATTGCGAAATCATCTTTCTCAATCGGATGGCGTTGACCGATAGTGTATTGGTCTTTTTCACGACTGCCGCGCAATGGGGATTGTGGGCAGGCCTTCACAGTACAGGGCGAGGTCGCCATTGGTTCTGGGTCTTTTATGCCGGCATGGCATTCGCCACGCTAACTAAGGGACCCGTCGGATTCATCATCCCTCTTCTTACGATGAGTCTGTATTTGTCCCTCACCCGCCGGTGGGCTGGCTACTGGCACCGCGGATTCCCTCTGCTTGGATTAGTAGTCTTTATCGCTCTGACGCTCCCCTGGTACGCGACCATGTTGTGGATCCACGGGCTCGCGTATGTGACGGTTGCGAAAGCCCACACAGTCGGCCGCTTCATGGCGCCCATGGAAGGACATGGCTTCGGACTGTTTTTCTACTTTCCGGTCCTCCTTTTAGGATTTTTCCCTTGGAGCGGTCTACTACCCATGGCGATGTATGAGGCCGTGCAGGCCTGGCGAAGTTTGCGCAGGAGATTCGATGCATCGTCACCTCACAGACAAAACATCGAAGCTGCATCCGATGAGTTACAGCTGTTTGCAACCGTCTGGATCATCGGCGCATTTGCGTTTTTTACACTTTCCGCCACGAGGCTCCAACATTACATTGCCCCGCTCTTTCCCGCGGCCGCTCTGTTGACGGCGATGTACTGGCAGCGAGCGCTACTGGAGCCGGTCCGGAAAGGCGTTCGGGCTTCCATCCAGGTGATGATGGGACTTGGATTCTTATTAGCGTTGGGTTTTTCGATGATCCCGTGGACCTACAACCGATTTCTTAGCAAGATGCTGAAACGGTTTCCGGCAGCAAACCTTATAGACCCGAGCGCGTGGGATGCAGGACCCTATATGGCTGCGATCGTCCTGCTGGTCGGTATGGCAGTCGTGGGGTACTTCGGACTGCATAAAGGACGTCGTGCTGGAGTGTTTTGGGCTGCTGGTGTGGCACTTGCGTTGGTAGCCTTGATCGCCATTGGGTTAACCTTTCCGCTGCTGAACCGATATTTTATTGCTCCACCGCAGGAACTGGCTTATACCGCAGGTGCGCACCTTACCCCTAACGATCACTTCATAGTCTATGGTTCCACGCCACCATCCACGGTGTTTTATGCGCAACGTAAAGTCATATTCGTTGACTCGGGAGAGGAAAACACGATCACAACTTTGTTAAAGCAACCGGGCAAGACGATGGTGTTGTTCCCGGAACCCTACCGCTCAACCTTGCCTCCTGAGGCGGAACGACTCGTTCCGGTGCTGAAACGATATGGATATGTGCTGCTTTCTAACCAGCCGTAGGTCACGATTCGCGAAGAGCAACCTGCATCGCCTATGACCCAGATTCTGGCAGATTGAGCCTCACACCATTCGCAGCGCTTCGACTATGGCTATCTTTCACTAGACTTTTGCCCGTGATAAGCCGAAACTGCTCAGCCGGTACGGTATCGTGGGCCTCCGAGAAGGACACAGATGACACGCGCTCTCATGATATTGATGCTGCTGCTCGCCGGGTGTTCAGGCGGCAGTTCCGGTGACGCGATGGCGCCCTCGCCGCAAGCGGAGCAACCTGCGAGCCCGCCGCCAGTCACTCCCCCACCGCCAGTTGTCACGCCCACCGTCAACGCCGGGCCGGATCAAACCGTTAAGCTGGGCACCGTGGTCGCGTTGTCCGGCAGCAGCACGACCACGGAGCCACGCCCCAACTACCTCTGGCAGTTCCTCAGCCTCCCCCAAGGCAGCAGTGCGACCCTCACGGATGCGACCACGCTCACGCCGACCTTCACGCCGGATGTTACAGGCCTGTACATTGTATCGCTCTCGCTTGAGGGCGGCCCGAGCGATTCGGTTACCATTGAGGTGCAGGCGAATCTCCTCACGCTGCACTTCACCGGCACCTTTGGCCCCGATGGCACGGTGAACGGCACCTTCACATATGAAATCACGCAAGGGCCCAGCGCCACGAACGTGCGCTCGCTCCAACCCAATGTCATGTACCGGCTGACGAGTTGGAATTTTGTCGTCAACAGCGGCCAGGTGGCAGATCTGCTCCCCTCCACGGTCTTTGACAGTTCCCAGCCCGACAATACGGCGGAGTTCTGTGAAGGCATTTGTATTTTCTCCAGCACGCCCCTCGCGGAGGTGCGTTTTCACAATACCGGTCCCGACATGCTGCAATTGATGTTTCAACACGCGGACCCCACCCCGTTCATCAACCCGCCGGGGAGTCTCGCCGAGTGGGGGCCGCACTTCCAAAGCTACTACCGGGTTCCCAACGATGTGCCTCTGGCGATTTTGACCACCGGCAGTTTGACGGAGCAGTGAGCCATGCGCGCACTCACCTCCTTGTGAATCAATGATGCGGTTAAGGTAAAACTGAAGAAAGGTCCGTTGATTTAGAGAGGTCAATAAATGTTTCGTGCTGCCTTTAAATAAGTAGATTCGTTTGATGCGTTTATCGCACCCGCTACTGATTTATTTAGACCCACTATTCGGGTGGCCTTGGGACCTGCTCAGCAGTTCTGGAAGGCCAGGAAGGCAGCCACAATATCGTGAGATCCGTATCTCAGTACTGCCTGATGCAAGGGGAGATAAAGACCTCTCGCCCTCCGTGTAAGCTGAAATTAGACTGCGCTACTGCGGCGTCTCCAGTTCTCATTCTCCTACCAATAAGTGGCACGGGATACTGCCAGTACATCTTCGGACACATCTTTAGTTAGTTTAAAGATATTGGAAGGCTCTTCTCGAGGTCGGCAAGTCCGAGCCATGCGGCTGGCTAAAAGCGTCTCTTGGCAGGTCGTGCCAACAGTCATCGGAGATATGATGGCCGATTCTGATCGTCAACGAGCAAAGCGGGTTGCCGATGCCATGTTGAAAATGACAAAGATCGACCTGGCGGAGCTTCAAGCCGCTTACATGAAGGCAGCAGCATAAAATATACGCGCAGGGTTCATTCGTTAAATTCTTGGCAAAAGGTTAAGCCCCGTACTGCAGGACTAGCTTGTACCAGCGATAGAGACCATTGCCTGTCTGGATGGCGTTCTCCAGGTCCCTTGCTGAGTGTTGCTGTTTGTGTAAACAGGCAAAAGCACCATTGTGCAATACCATGTCATGTAGGTTGGGATATGGCAGCTTAGTGAGAACAACGACAGGGATCGAGGGCCGGCGACGATTGGGAACTAACTTGAACAGGGCTTCAAAGCCTGACTCCCCAGACAAGTCCAAGTCTAAGATTACACAGTCCACCTTTTGGGATTGGTAGAGGTGCAGGCCCGATTTAATGTCTGTGGCCGTTAACGTCGAATAGGCGGGCGAACATTCCCTCAGACCATGTGACCAAAAATCCAGGTCCGCTGGATTATCATCAATGAAAAGAACCGTAGTCCGAAGAGAGGCCACTTCGGGAGGCGCGGAAGGGGTCACTTAGGAACCGCCTTTCTTCACCTAGAGTCCGATGTGTAAGGGCAATATGGTCGAGAGTATGCCCTTTGGCATTCTGAAGATCAAGTATCTCCAAGGGGCGACGGTTGACTTCAAAGAAGCCTAAGCCGCTTAAGTGGTCGGCCTTGCGGTGGTTCCTGCTCTAGGGGTGGGTCTTGCTTTATCGGCGGCCGATCAAAGTGCAGACCGCACACTTCACACACGTAATGGCCTGTGAGATATCGATCTTTTGTAGAGGTTTCAAGAAGGAGTCGAGGGTGCACACAGGGTACATCGCTGGAGGAAACACGAGGATCAGCAGAGGACGCCATGTGCCGCACAATCACATACTTATTTGCCATGCAGAAGGCGACTTGTAGGCATGTGCTTACGCAACGTGCGATTTTGTTGCGGGAGTGTCTTCTTTACATCAAACGCGTTTGATGCGTGATAGTCTAATCTTATCCTTGCTTCATTCACTGTCGGCTTCGCTCAATCCTACTTCTCCAGTTAGGGAAACGCATGCAAAGAGCTTTTCAGCCCGATGACTTAATGGCGATTCTCGACGGCATTGACGATGCTGTCGTCAAGCTCGATGGGCAGGCGAATTTCGCCGCCATGAATCAGGCAGCAGCCGAGATCTATCAGCGATTAGGACTAGACCCTCAAAACATGAAAGGGAAATCCGCTTGGGAACTGTTTCCGGAACTGAAAGGCACTCTCGTTGAAAAGGAATTACGTCAGGTGCTCGAAGACCATGTCCAGGTGAGCTACGAGTTCTATTACCCTAAAGATCAGCATTGGTATGAGACCAAGGGCTATCCCGCTTCTCCGGGGGCTATCTTAGTTTTTCGGGACATCACCGCTAAAAAAACTGCCTGAGCATTATCCTGGGTTTATATCCGTCAGCAAGAGCGTCAGAGCGGTACCTGACGGTGGAAGTCTTCAGATTAGGCCGGGTTACTCCATCTCGAAAATGTCGATTTCAGAGTCGGCCGATCGACTAATAGGTGAAGGTCGGAAATTCAAACAAAAGGAGAAATCATATGCGATTCCGAGGGATTTGCATGGTTACTAAACCAGTTACAAGCAGCCAAGAGGAAATAGAACTATGACGAAAATGACCACACCTTTCTCAGGCGGATGCGCTTGCGGCGCGATTCGCTACGAATCCATGGCAGAACCGGTTATGATGCTTCACTGTCACTGTCGGGATTGCCAGCGATCCAGCGGAGGTCCGTTTTCGTCCTTCGTCATCGTGCCAACGGAAGCTTTCAAGCTCTTGCAAGGCTCACTTCGCTTCCATGCCTCGCCCAGTGAGTTGGGTGGCATGACTCGTCGAGGCTTTTGCCCTGATTGCGGCTCGCCGATTCAGGTCATGACCGACTCGCAACCTCAAATTGTCGCGATCAGAACTGCGAGCCTAGATGATCCGAGCTGGTTAAACCCGCAAGTGGATGTGTGGACATCAGACGCACACCCGTGGGACCACATGAATCCCGCGTTGCCAAAATTTGAAAAGTATCCTTGAGCAGCTGAGAATTGCACATTTGCAGCCTCTACCACCGCAACGCATCCTGAGGCGGGAGATTATGTGCACTCCCCTCCTGGCGAAGCTCAAGGCTAAGAAATCAGGAAGAAGGATCTAGTCACGGACGCCTTACAATTGACCTCAACACTTCTTAGTCAACATTGAAAGCTTGGTGTCCCCAACGGGATTTTCTCAGGGGGGAACCAATCACCTAACTTTCCAGATTGATGTGAGAGCCTTGGCTGCTTAACAATGAACAAGTGAGAAGGATCCAGGCTGGGATTGAATTGTTCTTAACTTTATTTGGTCTACAACGACGTACGACGCGGATCGCCAGCGCCCGAAAGAGCAGTGCCGTAAGAAAGCAGTTGCTACAAAATGGTTTTGGGTGCT
This sequence comes from uncultured Nitrospiraceae bacterium, assembly GCA_963824855.1. Lineage (GTDB taxonomy): Bacteria > Nitrospirota > Nitrospiria > Nitrospirales > Nitrospiraceae > Nitrospira_C. The sequence goes on along the minus strand of CAWGQP010000006.1, from coordinate 11,602 downwards.
GAACGCTTGGTTATTGGCATCGCGGGTCTGTGGTGTGGCTTCGCGTGCAGAGCTTAAACCGACCTCCCCAAGGACGACTTCGTCGTAGCCCACACCCACCTGCCGAAAAACAGGACAATGCCGACCCCGCCACAACCAATGCATATGAGATGTAACCAGCCATCCGAAGTAAGACCTAGCAAGGGGTTGCTGAGAGTAAACGGATACCACGGAGCCACATCCCAATGCATAATGGCATCAAGTAGTACATGCGAGAGGGTGCCAATGTAGGCGGACGTAAATGAGACCCGCCACGTGAAGTTGTGGCATGGTATATCGGTACCGCGAAGCACACGCTCAGTGACCGGTTTGCCGATCCCTCCTGCGAGTGTTCCTATGAGAAGCGCTCCTAACAGTGTGTGTGTGAATCCGTGAAGGATGGCACTCCCCGTCATCAATCGGACGGCCGGTTCGAGATCTATCAGTATTTGAGAGCCACCGAAGACCATAAAACTGAAGTGGTCACCAGCGACCGCTTTGAAGAGGGCGCCAGGACCCAAATGGAAAGGAGTGAAGGGCATAAGGGTTCAGGGCCGAGTCTTCATGTCAGGCGTTAGCTTGAAACTATCCCTCTTAATCAGCGGGCCAACTCCACTCGACACGGGCGAGATCTCTTCATGGAAAGTCAATGCAATTGCGCAGCTCGTAGCATCCTCTGAGTTGAATTGCTGTCCTCTCTACTCTCTAATGGATCTATGGGTCACGTAGTCCTGTCCTCCGAAATTGGGCACCCAATTGATTACATCCCCCGTGTCGTGCACCAATGTCGTTACCTGAAACCACGCCTCCTGACGGTCTTCGCTGACCCTCATCATTATGATAGCGGGACGCGACGGCAGACGGGCTGCCTTGCGAAAAGCTGGTTGTACGCATTGCACTTCATACGGAAGTATTTGGCCGCCCGACATGAAGCGGCTGGGGGCGTTTAGGTCATTGCCCGGACACGAAAACCCGCCTCTGGATTTTGCTTTTTCCGTCAAGTCCCCCGTGATTCGCAGAAAATCGTGCCGGGTAAGGTCTTGTGCCCATACAATTGGCAGGGTGCTCATGGGGTGATGAGCGTGGTGGAAAAACCAGCCATAGTTAGGTTGAAGCGGGGACAACACTATGCAGTAGAGCAGCGTCACGGCAGGAAACCATAGCCATCGCCAGGATCTTTGCCCGCTGGTGATGACAGCAAGGCTACCAATGAGACCTAGAAGTCCCAAAGCCATCCAAGGAGCTGCGTCCAAGAGATACGGGTAGGCCACAGCATATTGATTGGGTTGCTGTGCCATCGACCAAAGGGCCAATCGTCCACCGCCCACAGCGAACACATAGCCCGACGGCATGATAAGGAGGATCGCGAGGCTAAGGCCACCCAATCGCTTCAGCACGCAGACGACCATCGATTTAGCGTAGCAGGGGGCACCGCGCTGTCAAGGATCGGCCGAGAAGACGCAGTAACGTCACGAAAACTAAGTCACGGTTCCGCTGAGAGGATGCGACGTTAGCCTTGGGCCAAGACGGTAACTGGAATGCAGAAGAAATTGCGAACTGGCTACTTTCTTGGAGATAAGATTGGTAGCGTGAATATACGTGTATTTATTTTCGCCAAACTCGTATTTGTCGGACCTTAGTCGATCGGCAAGGTTGACTATCCGTTTACAGGTCACATCCAAAATTATTGGGCTAATGTCTTCAATGGAGGGCTCCGACCTTCGAGAAGTTCCCTTTTCTTCAGGTATGTGCGTCTCTGCTACACTTGATCCAATCCTGTTAAAGGCGTCATATGCATCCGTCCAGTCATTTGATTGTCTCCTGGTTGGTCGGCCAACATCTGCCTGAGCGACGAGATCGACTCTTGGTTGCCTACGCTGGTGTAGCACCCGATTTTGATGGGCTCTCACTTCTAGCAGGCGTCGATGCCTATGGGCAGTGGCATCATGTGCTGACTCATGGGCTCGTGGGGGCTACGCTCGTCGCTGTCTGTACAGCGACGTTGGCGAAAGACCGACTTCGCGTGTGTCTGCTAGCATTACTGGCCTTTCACCTGCATTTACTCTGTGATTTCTTCGGCAGTGGGCACGGGTGGGGCATCAGCTACTGGTATCCGTTCAGCACGCACGAGTATCTCGCTCCCATCCAATGGGATTTGAACGCTTGGCCGAACGTGGCGGCCACTAGCCTCGCATTAGCCTTGTCGGGTTGGCTTGCAATTCGGCAAGGGCGCAGTGTGGCTGAAACGGTGCTTCCGGCAAGGTGGGATGCGGTAATCGTCGAGACGCTACAGAATCGCTTTGGAAGCGCGCATCAATTACGACCGACAAACGATTAGCGACCACATCTGTCCGCGGGAAGCCGGGATCAATCACTAACTGCACGTTGTCTCAATCAAGACTCAAGCAAGAAGGCGCCGCACCGTTCACAGGTCATGTTGCACCTACTCCGCTTTGATAGTCTCATTCGCGACTTGCCCACCGGTTTCACCGTTTGACCGGCCAGGTCGTCTCGGCCTCGGGGGCGTAACCGCAAGGTCGCTTTTCGATTCCTATGCCCGTACTTAAATCATCTGGTTTATAACCATGTCTGTGCCTCCGCGTCCTCGCTGATTTGACACCCAGAATCCGACAGGGTTTGAAGACGCCCTCAAGATGGTGTCCCAACGGGATTTTCTAAAAGGGAAACCAATCCCCAATCCCTAACCTTCCAAATTGACGTGCACACCTTGGCTGATTAGAGATGAGCACCCGGGAGGAGCAATAAGCCTCAATGCCAGGTTTTTGGGATCGCGAGTATGTAGGCGCTTGGTACCCCATATGGAGGCGCATCATGGACAATGATGAGTTTTTCGTTTGGTACATGCCACCCCAAGCCTTCCCAGTTCCTGTCCCGAAGGTCGTCCGGCAGAATGGCTGCCAGGTCCAACGGCTCGCCATAGGGTTTCCCGTCCAGCGTGAAACGCTGGAGCCATTGGTAACGGCGAAATTCCCGTTTCCCGTTGACGGGCGAATTTTCTGAACTCAGAAGGACAATGAATCCAAGTTCGTCCTGGTTCTGGCTCCTCCAGCGATGCCAGACAAGGTCTGGGGCGCGAAAGCGTTGCCCATTGGGAGGATCCGTTTGATCCGGCACGGGAACCTGCAACTCAATACTGTGGACTGGAGGCGACCACACATGCAGCTTGGTTTCTCCCCGGGCGATCGTGTGGACCCAAATCACCGGACGGAGAGCTGGACGGCCGACGAGGCGGCGGAGCTCCTCGGGCACTTGATCGTAATCCGGATAGCCGCCTTCCCAGAGTACGGCGACCCGAGACCCGCCTTGACCGTCTGGAAAGACCGCGACGCCTTCCAGCCCTCGGTTCCCAAATTCTGTGAGCGGTGTGCCGTATTCGGCGATGATTCCTTGTGCGCCAACGAGCGCACGAAGTCGTTCAGACAAGACGACCACCCGACCGTCGACCAGCACTGCGATGCCCTCCAGATCGAGGGCTACTGCGCCTTCCGGAAGTTGGATTTGAGTTTGAAGAGCCGGGTCCAGAGTAACGAGCGGCTCTTGCGTCTCGGCAAGGGGATAGGTGTAGTAGACACCCGGAAGTCTTATCCCCCACGATCAGCAACATATCATCCAGACGCGTAATGCCTGAAGCTTCCTCGACCCCTCTAGCATGTGCAACAGTGTGGATGCCAAAGACGATAAGTAAGGACAGAGTGAAGCAGAGGCGCCCAATCAGCGAACAACAGGATGAGTTATTGGCTTCGCTCGAAAAATCAATCATGAGTCGGGATTCGATGGCTTTTGCAATAGTCTTAACAGCTCACCCTTTCCAAGGGTTCGTCAATGCTACCTGACGTGCGGGCTACGATATTCAACAAGGCCCAGCCTCAGATAACCTAAGCCCACCCACAAAACAAGATTGGTCCTGACGTGGGGGTGATGAGGGTGGTGGCTCCTGTCCTGGTTAGGAGCCACGCAGCGGTTTGACTGAGGCGATAGCCTTCTGGATGGCATGATGCAAATCCTCAGCAGAGGTACATTGTTTGACTAACCATGCCTGGGCACCATTCTGCTTCGTCAGCTCAGGCCAAACTGGATGAACCAGACAAGTGAGCATGATGACAGCGATCTTTGGGCGCTCCCGATCGGGAACCAATTCTAGGAGGGTAAAAAAGCCGGATAACGGCATATCGAAATCTAACAGAACACAATCAACTTTTTGCTTTTGCAAAATCCTGCGACCGTCCTCCGCATCAGATGCTTCCAACATCAAATAATCAAAAGAAGATTCTCTGAGAGCGCTGGCCCAATATTTTCGATCGTTATAATTGTCGTCGATAATAAGCACTGTCGTGCGAGTCGTTGGTGTGGAATCGGCGCAATCCACGGTTGGCCCTCCAATCGCGTCCGTCTTTCCTGCAAATGAGGACTGCAGAGTGAAGTACCTTTCACTAACAACAGAGCAAGAGACGCACCAAATCAATTGGGTGCATTATCGTTTACGAGCGTTGTAGGAAACTTGGAGGTTCCCACTGGTGGTTTCCCGGACAGAAACGAAGAAAGTCGCGACAGCAACTGCTTTCGCTGGGGAACGGGATAGAACCACTTGGACGGGGTAAGGACGCAATGGTAAGGAAAACTTGTCGTTGATTTGATCACTTATCCGGCGAACCGAATGAGCCGCAGCAATCCACTTGCCCCTTTTGCCCTGATTAAGAGGGAGCTCTGACCATCTCTAAAACCAACGAACGACCTGCGGTTTACGAAATTCCGAGATTCCAACCTCAGACAACCTAACCCCACGAAACCACGAACGAGGATAGTACTGACACGGGGCCAGATGGGTCTCGTTTGTCCTGTCCTGGTAGCAGCGTGATAGCAAGAAACCGAGGGGAATAGGAATGAAGCGGAGAAGGTTAGGATAACGCGTATCAATAAACCGCTCGGGTGTGGGCGGTGAATTGCTTAAACGACGGCTCTCGCGGGCTCGTATTTCTGAACTCAGGGGGACAGAGGAATTTCGACTTGCGCGGATTCCGTCTGAGGCTGATCAACTTTGGTTAGCACTTCATTGCAGTAGAACTTGATCAGCAATCGCTCATCTTCGGTGAGTGGCCGAAACAGCGCAATACCCGCAATAAGATGCTCACAAGCCCTGGTAAATATATGCACCTCGTTTGAGAGCGGCATGAAATGTACCTTCGAAGTTGGGGATGGGGAGAGGCTTTATATTGCGCGTGTGCAGAGTGCTTGTAAATAGGTTCGCTCACAAAAAGGCTTGTCGTGGATTAGATTCACTTGTCTGGGGAACTTAATGTCATTTGGTTGTTCGCAGACAGGGTTGACGCATAGATCGAGACGATACCGATAACCGATACCTCTTATAGCCTAATTACACGTATTAAGGTTCCCGCCCATTCGGCCCTATTGCCTCACTCACTACGCACCCCTAGAATTGGCTTCCCTACGGTGTGGCTCATTCAAGAACGTCATCCATCCGGCAGTTCAATGTTTGCGGGGTGAAGGCACTACTCCAAGAGGAGGTTCGCCATGGGCAGTGAAACACGCGGAACACCTGCGGTTAATTCCCTTCAACACATTCGGTTCCTTCCTCGTTCTGTTATTCGCTTGTCTGACCTCCTCGGTCCAAGCGGCTTCCCCCATCACGGGGTCGGGCCTTAATACACAGGTCAGTCCCCCGGTCCATCTTCCAAGCAATCAGCAGGCCGCATTCAGCAAATTATCACCGCCAGTAAGTAAGAAAAGCGGTGAGCACAGTCAACACAATCTTGCAGGGTCAACTGCCCGGTATGTGCTCTGATGGACCAGGGTTCTTCCGAGTATCCCACAAAATAGATATGTGTAGCTTGACTCTCGGTCAGTCCTGGAAGCAGTAGGTCGAGTTTCACGGCGGGAAACACCTTGCCGCGCAGCGGACGGGAGGCAAAATATGAAACGGCACATGTTCATATGGGGCATCACAGTGAATGTTCTCGTTAGCCTCCCTCTGATAGGAATCGCTGACGATCAAGGAGGCGTCAAACACTCGGCAGTGAAGGAATCGCAAAGCGGACAAGTCGTTCACACCGCCATATATCAACCTCCGCGAAAGGGCGCTCCAGCGCCAGGTCTGAAGAGAGGTGGAGGAACCCGTGGAATGAACAAGAGTATGCCGGTCATTAGTCTCTTAGCTCCGGAGCATGTCGGTCTGACGCTCCAGGAGCAACCGGTGCTCTATTGGTTCACGCCTACGAGGCAGGATCGTGCGTTCTCATTTGAATTCACCTTGATTGGCGACAACGCCGAGACACCCCTCGTCGAAACGAAATTGTCCCCTGCGGCAGAAGCAGGCCTTCAAGAGATAAAGCTATCGGACTACAAAGTGAAATTGTCGCCGGGTGAGCGGTATCTATGGTCAGTGTCATTGATTATGGATGCAGAAGAACGTTCCGCCAACGTTGTGGCAAAGGGAGCTATCGAACGTGTCGAGCGGGAAACACTGGAGCACCCTCTGGCCGCCAATTTCAGCGAAGCCGAGGCTGCCACCCGTTATGCGGAGGCCGGAATATGGTATGACGCGATCATGGCGATCACGGATCGCATCCAGGCAAACCCCGCCAACAAGGGACTGCGAGAGCAGCGCGCAGCGTTCCTTGACCAAGTCGGGCTGTCAGAGGTCGCCAAGAACGATTTGATGTCTCGTGCGTCGAACTGAGAAGCAGGCACTCATCTGAGGCAATCTTGCTCAGGCGTCGACCCGTTCGACCACAGAGCTCGTAACCCGGAACGTGACAATCGCATGGGCTTTGCCTTTGACGCTGACTTCACCGAGCCGCTCTAGCTGAAAGCGGCCATTTAGAAACCGCGCCGTTGTCTCGCTAATTAAGATACGGCAGGGACGACGGCCGGGCGTTTCTGCCACAACCTCCCGATCCAAGCTTTCCAAACGCGCCGCCGCATTAACTGTATCTCCCACCGTCGTATATTTCATGCGCTCGGCACTTCCAACGCACCCCGCGAGTACAGGCCCAGTATGGATTCCAATGCGCATGCCCACAGTGGGAAGACCTTCTCCTTCATGTTTGTCGTTCATCCGGTGCATCTCTTGTTCCATGGCTATGGCACAGGCGACGGCATGAGTTGCATCCCTGGTGATTTCTTGATCAGACACTCGCTTTAACGGGACGCCAAAATTGGCTTTGATCGAGTCGCCGGCGTAGTCGTCAATAACGCCGGCATGTCTCATGATGACCTGCGTCATGGCATCCAGGTAGGCATTGACCCAGGCCATTAAGGCTTGCGGCGTCATCTTCTCGGACTCCGCGGTGTATCCCTTGAAATCCAAAAATAGGACCGTGACGACAAGTTCCTGAGGCCGTGGTCGCCCGCCTTCAAGTAATTGTTCTCTCTGCTCCCAGATACTGTCAGCGACTTCACGTGATACGTGCCGCGAGAACAGTTGCATCAACATCGCCCGTTCGTGCCGTTCACGACCCAGTGTTGAGGCGACAACGGCCGCAGTGGCCACAAACCAGGTGAGAGCGGCTGGAACTTCAGGAATCCACCAGCCTGACCAAAATAATAGGATGACGATCGCCGTCATCACGAAAAGACCACCGACGGCGATCAACGCAAAACGCAAAGGAGAACGGGCCAAGACACCAAACCCGCCAGCAAGAATCCCCCAAAGGAGAATCCAGCCACTCTCCGCGATTTCGCTCATGACTTGGATCGAAGCACGGCCATCCAGAGCGGCAGCCAAGAGCTGTTCGACCAGGATGCCATGCAAGAACACTCCTTGAAACTGGTCGCCCCCTCGCAAACCATATCGAACCGGAATATGAAAGACATCCGGCACGCTTTCGGCCGTCACGCCGATCAACACGATCCGATCCGTGATGTGCCTTGCGTCCACACGACCAGCAAGGAGATCAGTCAAGGAAAACGCTTCGAGCGGAGCCGCGGCACCGCCGAAGTCGAGCAAAATCTGGTAACCACCCGCATCCGCATTAACATAACCGCCATCGGAAGGACCGAAGGCTTTGAATGTCGTCGGTCCCAAACGGAGCAGGTCGGAGTTGGATGGGTCTGGCTGAGGGGCAATCCCTTCCGCCGCCAGATAGAGGAGCGCCAGCCTGAGCGCAAAGGCATACGCGACTTGTTCGCCATCGTCCTGAAACAGCAACGCCCGCCGAATGAGGCCATCCGGATCGATCACGACATCGTTGAATCCGATCTGCTCGCTCCTCTCCAGCACCAGAGGTGGCGGAATACGATTGACCGTCCCTCCTCCTAATTGCGTGACCATGATGATTTGAGAATGCTGAGGCAGGAACGTGGTGAGCTTCTCGTGTCCGGGTGGTACCTCAATATCGCGGTAGATATCGACACCGATGGCACGAGGCTTCTGCCGAATGAGTTGCCCGAGGGTTTGTGCCAGCGTCTCGTCGGTAATGGGCCACCGGCCCTGCTGGCGGATGTCGTCTTCGGAGAGCGTGATAAACGTAATGCGTGGGTGGGTCGAAGAGGTGATCGGTCTGGACTGGAGGAGCCAGTCGTACAGGTTGAGTTCAACCTGCTGAAGCTGTCCGGTACTCCGCAAGCCCAGAATGAGGAGGGCGCACAGAAGACCGGTTACGACGCTCGCAACCAGCGGCGATTGAAAGATGTGACGTGCGCTTCGCATCGCAGGAAGCACACTAGCCTGAGTCAATCATGACGTTCCACATGGTAGCCAGGCTATAACCAGTTGTTCAACAACAGGAACGGCGACCAAAAAATCGGATGTTGGAAGTCTGGATTCTCCAACATCTTCAACTGAGCCTGTCTTAACGCCATCGCCTTCGACAGCGAAGGATCTTTGAGCTGGCTATAGAATTCGATGACTAATGCGGAAGAGGCCTCGTCATTGACGAACCACAATGTGGCGAGGGCGCTCCTGGCCCCTGCCTTGATTGCGATCCCCGCTAATCCTAAGGCAGCACGGTCGTCCCCGGCTGCCGTCTGGCAGGCACTCAAACTCAGCAGCTCGAGCGGCTGGTCTCGAAACCGAAAATATCCCACGACCTGATTCAGTCGATCCATCGTCAACTTCTCATCGAACGTCAGCACAAAACTTTTCTTCACGTCGCGTTCGAACCTCCCGTGAGAGGCGATGTGTACGATCGTAAACGGATTTTCTTTCATTTCCCGCTCCAGCTGCGGAACGCGAAATTCCTCATTGAGGAGACGATGCGTCTTTTTATAGAGCGCTCCGATCGCTTTCAGCTCCTCTTCGGTATTCGGCAGAGGCGGAAACCCTTGCACTCCTTCGGTGAGGCCGGCGGAAAGCACTTCAATGCGGTCCCGCGCCAGTGGTTTGGGGTCGGTCAGATTCAATCCCGGCGTCGTCGCGACAGCATACTTCGCGATCAGAAATTGTTTTCCATCGTGCAGCGCGGCGAACGGGATCATCCGGAGCGGGCCATCAGGCACAATCACCAGCGTGTCGAGATTGAATTTTGCAAATATCGATTCAAGAGGTCGTAGAAGCCAGTCGTAGAGACGTTGAGAGCGACGCAGATACTCACGGGTCGTTTCCTTCTGCAAGAGGGTTCGAAAGGCCCGAACCTCCTCCGTGAGTTCCTCTTGGCGGACCTGAACAGTCAGTCGATGCATGCCATCGGGCAGACTGACGAGGAGTTCCGTGCGATCGGGTAGGATGATCGGGTAGAGAATGGCCGCTTGCCGTGAGACATCTTCGAGCTTGGTCGAACGTGTTTGGTAGGCGTCCACGCATTCGTCGCTGAAATAGTCACGAAGCTCGGCCGATTTAAACAGTTCTACCGCCTCGCGCGCCTTGATGAGGTATGGCTGTGCTTCTTCTCTGCTGGAGGTGCCGCTCGAGCGCTGCAGAAGTAGGTCGGCCAGCTCGAAAAAGAGCCGCCCACTGGATTCTCTGAATGAAGCTGCAGTGCCACCGGTACCCTCGACCATTTCCGGCCGTATACCCTGGACAAGATCCGCCGCCCGCTGGTAGGCCGGGATAGCCTGATCGAGCTGGTTTTGCGCCTTCAACGCCCGGCCCGTTTGCCATTCCCACTGGTAGAGTGATTCCGGTGCATGCACCTGTTGGGCAAAACCAATGGCAAGCCGGCTGAGGAGCAGTGTCTCCTCGTAGCGGCGTTCCTGTTCGTAGAGATGACCACGATGCCCCAGGGCATACGAAGCTGCACGGGCATCACCAAGCGCTTGGGCGGTCTCGCCGGCCTCTTCCAGGACGTCGGCAGCCACCACGCGAAAGCGCTCTCGCCGTCTGACGGCAGATGGCCACGAAGAGCGGCATAGCCCAGGCCGATCGAAATAAGGCCGTAGGCCTTGTCATGCGAATCAGGAAGCGCTCGGGTCTGCGTCAACGCCTCATCGAGCAAGACCTGGGCTTCTTGCCATTGGTTCGCCCCGAGCGCCATCTTGGCAAGGTTGATCGTTGAGGTTGCAGCGAGTGTTTCCAGATGGGCAGCCTGCGCCAAACGACGAGCCTCCTTGAATGAGGTCACCGCCTCATCGTTCAGTTTCAGTGCCGCTTGTGTTGTCCCCAGAGAGTGAAGAATCGCGGCCATGCGTACCTGGTCTTGTGCTTCAGCGGCCAGGCGCTGAGCATTCTCAAGCGTTTCTAAAGCCGGCTCCGGTCGTCCGGCGGTCAAATACGTTTGTCCGAGGAGATCGAGCGCAGCCGCTTGACGGGATGGATCGCCGCCGACTGGGCAATGGCGACAGCCAGCTCGAGCTGTTGGGCGGCGCGGGTGTGAAATCCAAGCGCCACATAACTCTGCGCGAGTGCTACATGAGCATCGCATTCCTCGCGCAGATTACCGGCCTCGTGAGCCAATTGTGCGGATTGCTGCCAGGCATCAGCCGCTTGTTCGAACGCACCGCGCCGAAAAGCCTTGTCGCCTTGCTGCAACAGTGATGAACTGGTGACGGGGTCACGGCCTCTGTCGGTTGCGATATCCCCTTAGGCTCCCCACAGAAAATTGCCAGGCCATGCAGGCCCCGACGACGAAGGTCAGAACGGTGCCGCCTCGAAGCCCATGGGTAAGGCAAGAACACACCGATTCAGGCCGACATTGGCTCTTTTGAGATCGTTTCATGCCAAGTTCCTCCGCTACAGAACCTGCAATACGAGTTGCAGATGCACGCCATGATCCTGCAGATTGCCGGTGACGTTATATGGCGGGTTATTGGTTCCTGAGCCCCTCAGTCGGTAGCCCCAATAGATTTCGAAGTATCCTCGATCTGCAGGATGAGAAGCTTGTTCGCAAACCCGCCCCCGCGCTCGCCAACTCCACGGGATCGGGTGTAGAGCCTTTGGCCGCCCATGCTCGCCCATAATCGAAAAAGGGCGCCAGTTGTAACAGATCCTCGCGTTTGTCCCATAACCAGCGAGAAATCAGCCGGGGCGACTCGATCGAGAAGAGAAAGGCGTCATCGCGCAGCAAACTGATTTCACGATAGCCCCCAGCAGGCGCTCTATCGACCGCCAACGGGAACCTGTTCCAGAGGAAACAGCCGATCGTTGGCAAACTGCATATCGATGCGGGCAAGC
>CAWGQP010000005.1:0-536250 GCA_963824855.1 uncultured Nitrospiraceae bacterium | reverse complement strand
CGCCGTTGATCCCATCGACCGTGCCAATGGTGAGGGCATTGGCATCGGTATAGGCGAAGGCATTGCCGGCGCCGGTGACCGTCGCGGCCAGCGTCGTCACATCATTGCCGGCGTTCGTTAAGGTGACGGCGCCCACGGCATTTTGACGGCGAGATTGGTTTCGTGATGGTGCGCGGTTTGCGTCACCGTGCCGCCGGAGATCAAGGTGGTCGTGGTGGTGTTGGCCGTATCGATGGCGGCGGAGATCGTGAGGTTGCCACTTTGTTGCGGCCCACACGCAAGGTGCCGGCGGTGACGGTGTCGAGTTCGGCATCGGTGAGGCCCAAGGTGCCGGCCGCATCGGCGCCGCCCAGGTTCACGAGCTGACCCGCGGTGTTGGGTTGCAACGTGGCGATCGCCGCCCCGGCATTGGTGGCGCCGGTCAAGCTCATGTTATCGGCCGTGTACGTGACACCACCCGTACCGGTGACGGTGCCGGTACGGTGAGCAGCTGATTGACGCCGCCGGCGGTGAAGGCCACGGTGCTGGTGCCGGCATTCACATCGGGCGCGGCCGGGGTATTGCTGACCGTGAGCGCCCCGTTGGTCGTCGCGACACTGATCGCGCCATTATTAGTGCTGACGCCGTTGATCCCATCGACCGTGCCAATGGTGAGAGCATTGGCATCGGTATAGGCGAAGGCATTGCCGGCGCCGGTGACCGTCGCGGCCAGCGTCGTCACATCATTGGCTTGGTTGAGCGTGACAGCGCCGACGCTGGTGACGGCGAGGTTCGTCGTGGTGATGGTGGCGCCGACATTCTCAGTGACGCTGCCGCCGGAGAGCAGCGAGAGCGTGGTGGTCCCGGCAGGGGTCAACGCCGCAGAGATCGTCATATTGCCGCTCGTGGCACTGCCGACCCGGAGCGTGCCCGCCGTCACAGTATCGAGTTCGGCATCGGTGAGGCCCAAGGTGCCGGCCGCATCGGCGCCGCCCAGGTTCACGAGCTGACCCGCGGTGTTGGGTTGCAACGTGGCGATCGCCGCCCCGGCATTGGTGGCGCCGGTCAAGCTCATGTTATCGGCCGTGTACGTGACACCACCCGTACCGGTGACGGTGCCGGTAACGGTGAGCAGCTGATTGACGCCGCCGGCGGTCAAGGCCACGGTGCTGGTGCCGGCATTCACATCGGGCGCGGCCGGGGTATTGCTGACCGTGAGCGCCCCGTTCGTCGTCGCGACACTGATCGCGCCATTATTAGTGCTGACGCCGTTGATCCCATCGACCGTGCCGATGGTGAGGGCATTGGCATCGGTATAGGCGAAGGCATTGCCGGCGCCGGTGACCGTCGCGGCCAGCGTCGTCACATCATTGCCGGCGTTCGTTAAGGTGACGGCGCCCACGGCATTGACGGCGAGATTGGTTTCCGTGATGGGCGCGGTTTGCGTCACCGTGCCGCCGGAGATCAAGGTGGTCGTGGTGGTGTTGGCCGTATCGATGGCGGCGGAGATCGTGAGGTTGCCACTATTATTGCGGCCCACACGCAAGGTGCCGGCGGTGACGGTGTCGAGTTCGGCATCGGTGAGGCCCAAGGTGCCGGCCGCATCGGCGCCGCCCAGGTTCACGAGCTGACCCGCGGTGTTGGGTTGCAACGTGGCGATCGCCGCCCCGGCATTGGTGGCGCCGGTCAAGCTCATGTTATCGGCCGTGTACGTGACACCACCCGTACCGGTGACGGTGCCGGTAACGGTGAGCAGCTGATTGACGCCGCCGGCGGTCAAGGCCACGGTGCTGGTGCCGGCATTCACATCGGGCGCGGCCGGGGTATTGCTGACCGTGAGCGCCCCGTTCGTCGTCGCGACACTGATCGCGCCATTATTAGTGCTGACGCCGTTGATCCCATCGACCGTGCCAATGGTGAGAGCGTTGGCATCGGTATAGGCGAAGGCATTGCCGGCGCCGGTGACCGTCGCGGCCAGCGTCGTCACATCATTGGCTTGGTTGAGCGTGACAGCGCCGACGCTGGTGACGGCGAGGTTCGTCGTGGTGATGGTGGCGCCGACATTCTCAGTGACGCTGCCGCCGGAGAGCAGCGAGAGCGTGGTGGTCCCGGCAGGGGTCAACGCCGCAGAGATCGTCATATTGCCGCTCGTGGCACTGCCGACCCGGAGCGTGCCCGCCGTCACAGTATCGAGTTCGGCATCGGTGAGGCCCAAGGTGCCGGCCGCATCGGCGCCGCCCAGGTTCACGAGCTGACCCGCGGTGTTGGGTTGCAACGTGGCGATCGCCGCCCCGGCATTGGTGGCGCCGGTCAAGCTCATGTTATCGGCCGTGTACGTGACACCACCCGTACCGGTGACGGTGCCGGTAACGGTGAGCAGCTGATTGACGCCGCCGGCGGTCAAGGCCACGGTGCTGGTGCCGGCATTCACATCGGGCGCGGCCGGGGTATTGCTGACCGTGAGCGCCCCGTTCGTCGTCGCGACACTGATCGCGCCATTATTAGTGCTGACGCCGTTGATCCCATCGACCGTGCCGATGGTGAGGGCATTGGCATCGGTATAGGCGAAGGCATTGCCGGCGCCGGTGACCGTCGCGGCCAGCGTCGTCACATCATTGCCGGCGTTCGTTAAGGTGACGGCGCCCACGGCATGTGACGGCGAGATTGGTTTCCGTGATGGTGCGCGGTTCGCGTCACCGTGCCGCCGGAGATCAAGGTGGTCGTGGTGGTGTTGGCCGGATCGATGGCGGCAGAGATCGTGAGGTTGCCGCTATTGTTGCGGCCCACACGAAGGTGCCGGCGGTGACGGTATCGAGTTCGGCATCGGTGAGGCCCAAGGTGCCGGCCGCATCGGCGCCGCCCAGGTTCACGAGCTGACCCGCGGTGTTGGGTTGCAACGTGGCGATCGCCGCCCCGGCATTGGTGGCGCCGGTCAAGCTCATGTTATCGGCCGTGTACGTGACACCACCCGTACCGGTGACGGTGCCGGTAACGGTGAGCAGCTGATTGACGCCGCCGGCGGTCAAGGCCACGGTGCTGGTGCCGGCATTCACATCGGGCGCGGCCGGGGTATTGCTGACCGTGAGCGCCCCGTTCGTCGTCGCGACACTGATCGCGCCATTATTAGTGCTGACGCCGTTGATCCCATCGACCGTGCCAATGGTGAGAGCGTTGGCATCGGTATAGGCGAAGGCATTGCCGGCGCCGGTGACCGTCGCGGCCAGCGTCGTCACATCATTGGCTTGGTTGAGCGTGACAGCGCCGACGCTGGTGACGGCGAGGTTCGTCGTGGTGATGGTGGCGCCGACATTCTCAGTGACGCTGCCGCCGGAGAGCAGCGAGAGCGTGGTGGTCCCGGCAGGGGTCAACGCCGCAGAGATCGTCATATTGCCGCTCGTGGCACTGCCGACCCGGAGCGTGCCCGCCGTCACAGTATCGAGTTCGGCATCGGTGAGGCCCAAGGTGCCGGCCGCATCGGCGCCGCCCAGGTTCACGAGCTGACCCGCGGTGTTGGGTTGCAACGTGGCGATCGCCGCCCCGGCATTGGTGGCGCCGGTCAAGCTCATGTTATCGGCCGTGTACGTGACACCACCCGTACCGGTGACGGTGCCGGTAACGGTGAGCAGCTGATTGACGCCGCCGGCGGTCAAGGCCACGGTGCTGGTGCCAGCATTCACATCGGGCGCGGCCGGGGTATTGCTGACCGTGAGCGCCCCGTTCGTCGTCGCGACACTGATCGCGCCATTATTAGTGCTGACGCCGTTGATCCCATCGACCGTGCCGATGGTGAGGGCATTGGCATCGGTATAGGCGAAGGCATTGCCGGCGCCGGTGACCGTCGCGGCCAGCGTGGTCACATCATTGCCGGCGTTCGTTAAGGTGACGGCGCCCACGGCATTGACGGCGAGATTGGTTTCCGTGATGGGCGCGGTTTGCGTCACCGTGCCGCCGGAGATCAAGGTGGTCGTGGTGGTGTTGGCCGTATCGATGGCGGCGGAGATCGTGAGGTTGCCACTCTTATTGCGCGCCCACACGCAAGGTGCCGGCCGTGACGGTGTCGAGTTCGGCATCGGTGAGGCCCAAGGTGCCGGCCGCATCGGCGCCGCCCAGGTTCACGAGCTGACCCGCGGTGTTGGGTTGCAACGTGGCGATCGCCGCCCCGGCATTGGTGGCGCCGGTCAAGCTCATGTTATCGGCCGTGTACGTGACACCACCCGTACCGGTGACGGTGCCGGTAACGGTGAGCAGCTGATTGACGCCGCCGGCGGTCAAGGCCACGGTGCTGGTGCCGGCATTCACATCGGGCGCGGCCGGGGTATTGCTGACCGTGAGCGCCCCGTTGGTCGTCGCGACACTGATCGCGCCATTATTAGTGCTGACGCCGTTGATCCCATCGACCGTGCCGATGGTGAGGGCATTGGCATCGGTATAGGCGAAGGCATTGCCGGCGCCGGTGACCGTCGCGGCCAGCGTCGTCACATCATTGCCGGCGTTCGTTAAGGTGACGGCGCCCACGGCATTGACGGCGAGATTGGTTTCCGTGATGGGCGCGGTTTGCGTCACCGTGCCGCCGGAGATCAAGGTGGTCGTGGTGGTGTTGGCCGTATCGATGGCGGCGGAGATCGTGAGGTTGCCACTATTATTGCGGCCCACACGCAAGGTGCCGGCGGTGACGGTGTCGAGTTCGGCATCGGTGAGGCCCAAGGTGCCGGCCGCATCGGCGCCGCCCAGGTTCACGAGCTGACCCGCGGTGTTGGGTTGCAACGTGGCGATCGCCGCCCCGGCATTGGTGGCGCCGGTCAAGCTCATGTTATCGGCCGTGTACGTGACACCACCCGTACCGGTGACGGTGCCGGTAACGGTGAGCAGCTGATTGACGCCGCCGGCGGTCAAGGCCACGGTGCTGGTGCCGGCATTCACATCGGGCGCGGCCGGGGTATTGCTGACCGTGAGCGCCCCGTTCGTCGTCGCGACACTGATCGCGCCATTATTAGTGCTGACGCCGTCAATGGCGGCGATAGCCCCAATGGCAGGGATCGATCCGATGGTGACGCCCGTTGCGTCGGTGTAGGCGAAGGCATTGCCGGCTCCCGTGATGTTGGCTGCGATCGTATTGACATCATTGGCCAGCGTTAACGACACATTGTTCTGGGCGCGAATCCCAAGGCCATCCGCAGTGATTGCGCCTAGTCCACTTTGAGTGATCGTCCCAGCGGCAGCTTGGAGACCTAGGTTAGCCGTTCCGACGTTGATCGGTTGATTAATGTCGATGTTGCCTGTTGTGGTGCGGAGCTGGGTTGTGCCGTTGTTCGTTGTGAGGCCGGTGACGGTGTCGACAGTCCCGACGGCAAAGCCATTGGTATCGACGAGGCCGAACGTATTGCCGGCACCGGTCACGTTGCCGGCCAAGGTGGTGATGTCATTGTTCTGTGTGAGATCGACCGCCCCGACGCTGCTGACTCTCAAGTTGGTTGTGGTGATGGTGGAGCCTGCGGTTTCAGTGACGGCAGCGCCGGAGATCAGCGAGAGGGTGGTGGACCCCGCGGGCGTGAGCGCAGCCGAGACCGTCATATTGCCGCTATTGGCGCGGCCGACGCGCAAGGTGCCGGCGGTGACGGTATCGAGTTCGGCATCGATCAAGCCTAAGGTCCCGGCGGCATCGGCGGCGCCCAGGTTCACGAACTGGCCGGCGGTGTTGGGCTGCAGGGTGGCGATAGCTCCAGTGGCCGTCGTGGCACCGGTCAAGGTCATGTTATCCGCGGTGTAGGTGACGCCGCCGGTGCCGGTAACCGCGCCGGTGACGGTGAGCAGTTGATTGGCGCCGCCGGCGGTGAGGGCCACCGTGCTGGTGCCGGCATTCACATCCGTGACGGCCGCCGTGTTGCTGACCGTGAGCGCCCCGTTAGTCGTGGCGACGGCGATCGCGCCGTTATTAGTGGTCACGCCATTGATCCCATCGACGCTCCCTACGGCCAGCGCGTTGGCGTCGGTATAGCTGAAGGCGTTCCCTGCACCGGTGACGTTTGCTGCGATGGTGGTCAGGTTGTTTGCCTCGTTCAGTGTGACGGAGCCCACGGCATTAATGGCGAGATTCGTTTCTGTGATCGTGGCGCCGGCATTCTCGGTAACATTGCTACCAGAAATCAGCGAAAGAGTGGTGGCTCCCGCGGGAGTAAGCGATGCGGAGATAATCATGTTGCCACTGTTGGCGCGACCGACACGCAAGGTGCCGGCTGCGACGGTATCGAGTTCGGCATCGGTGAGACCCAACGTGCCGCCGGCATCGGCGCCGCCCAGGTTCACAAGTTGGCCGCCGGTGTTTGGCTGCAAGGTGGCGATAGCTCCTGTGGCCGTCGTGGCACCGGTCAAGGTCATGTTATCCGCGGTGTAGGTGACGCCGCCGGTGCCGGTAACCGCGCCGGTGACGGTGAGCAGTTGATTGGCGCCGCCGGCGGTCAAGGCGACGGTGCTGGTGCCGGCATTCACATCCTGGGCAGCCGCAGTATTGGCCACTGTTATCGGCCCATTCGTCGCCAACACGGTGATCGGCCCGTTAGTCGTCGAAATGCCGTTTGTGGCCGCCACCCCTCCCACCGCAGCCATGGTGCCGATTGTCAGACCGTCGCTATCAGTGAACTGAAAGGCGTTGCCGGCTCCAGAAATGTTCCCTGCGAGGGTATCGACATCATTGGCTTCGTTGAGCGTAATTGCCCCTTGGCTCCTCACAGTCAAACCGGCCGCGGTGATTACATCTCCAGCATTTTGCGAGATCGTTCCCGCGGTGGCTTGGATGCCCACGTTGCCTGTACCGACGGTAATATTGTTGTCGATGATGATGTTGCCGGCATTGGCGATCAGCGCAGCGTTGGCATTGTTGGTCGTGACGCCGACGATCCCGTCCACGGTTCCCACTGTGAACCCGTTCGCATCGGTAAATTGCAGTGCTTGGCCGGCCGTGCTGACCGTCCCAGAGAACGTGGTAACAGCGTTCGCCTGCGTGAGCGTGACCGCGTTCACTGCATTGACGCTAAGATTTGTCTCTGTAATGGTGTTTCCACCGCCCTGAGTGATTGTGCCACCCGAAATGAGCGAGAGCGTATTGGTGCCAGCTGGAGCAATCGGTCCTTGGATCGTGAGATTGCCGCTATTGGCTCGGCCCACGCGCAAGGTGCCGGCGGTGATGGTATCGAGTTCTGCGCTCGTCAAACTCAACGCTCCTCCCCCACCCAGATTGACAGCACGGCCAGCGGTGTTTGGTTGCAACGTGGCGATATTCCCTCCGGCGTTCGTGGCGCCGGTCAAGGCCATGCTATCGGAGGTATAAGTAACACCGCCTGTGCCAGTCACTGCGCCCGTTATAGTCAGATTGTTGGTACCACCTGAGGTGAGACTCACTGTCCCGGTACCTGCATTGACGTCAAGAGCCGCGGCCGTATTGGAGACCGTGAGGTTCCCGTTCGTCGTCGTGACTGTGACTGCCCCATTATTGGTGCTAACTCCGTCGACAGCTGCAAACGCGAGCGGCGGCGCAACCAAGGCAGCCACTGATCCAATGGTCAATGCATCCGCATCATTATAGGAGAAAGCGTTTCCAACTCCGGTTACGGTGCCTGCAACCGTGGCCACATTATTGGCCCCATTAAGAGTGACGGGGCCCAGTGCGCGGACGCCGAGACTACCTGCCGTGATAGTTCCTGTTTCACTGACCGTCCCGCCGGGCGCAGTAATACGCACTATGCCGGTCGTTGTGACGGCATTGTTGACCGCAATGTTGCCTGCAACTCCCCCATCCAACGTAATGGCACCACTGACGGATGAAGTGGCCCCTGCCACCGTGAGTGTCCCCGAATCGGTTCCGAGATAGACCGTCCCGGCGCCCAACGCAGTGGCGGTCATGTTCGCGCCGTCTGTTTCATGTATGAAGACGCCGCCCGTTCCCGTGCTGGCGGTCACCGTACCGGCCGTTGTCTGTATAGGAGCAGCGGCTGTCCCGATATGTTGTGTACCACTGGTCGATGTGCTGAGAACGACGGATCCCGACCCTGTATTCAACACAGTTCCTGCAATCTGGTCGATGGAGGCACCGGTCGTGATGCCGCCTGGGTTCGTTAACGCAGTGATCGTTCCTCCGTTACCCGTCGTGATGTTGCCAAGTATGATGCCCCTGTCATTTTGACCCGGCGAGGGGTCGGGGTTGACGTTCGCAGTGATGACGACTGCGGTGGCCGAAGTATTCGTAGTAGTGATCGAGGACCCTGCGTTCATCACGAAGTCGCCGACCGTCCCACCATCATTATTGATCGTCCCGGCGAACGTACCGCCTCCGGTATTAACGGCGCCCCCGATGGTGAGGCCGTCGTCACTCGTCAACGTCAGGTTTCCTGTAGTGGTCGCCGCAGCGATCGTCATTCCGCCCGTTGTATCGTAGATCGTGACATTGCGCCCGTTTGTGATGTTGATGGTGTTGAAATCGTTGTTGACGTTCGCGAGAGAGATGTCGCCGGTCGCTCCGGCGTTCAGAGTCGTTGTCCCGCTCGAGACGACGGTTCCCGTCAAATTAATATTTCCTGCGCCACCGGCGTTCGTGCCGATGGTCAAATTAAGAGCGCCGCTTCCTGCATTGATGTTTCCGGCTCCTGTGATATCGCCGGTTCCTGCTGCCCTCCCCACTCCCGCGCCGGCATCGTTGGCCGTCATGGAAATCGCGCCGTTGCTTGTGGAGACGCCATTGTTGACATTGATGTCACGGCCGGCCCGCATGGTGATGCCGATGCCGGCCCCCGTCATCGCGAGGGGATCCGTAATAGTAATGTCATTGTCCGCTTGAAGATTGACGGTCGCGGCAGCCGGGTTGATTGTGGCCGGGGCAATCGTGCAGCCGCCCGCAACGCAATCGGGATCGGCGAATTGATCAACTTGAGCAAGTGTGGCTGTGCCACCATTGGCCACAGTGATATTCGTGGGATCAAGAAGAACCGAACCGGTGGTTCCATGCGGCGCGAGCGCATTGACTTTGCCGGTAAATTCCAACAATTCATGACCCGAGGTCTCGAGCTGACCGCCATTCCCGCCTGTTTCACCGCCCTTCGCAAGGATGGTCCCCCGGAAGGCAGTCATGTGATCCGACCAAACCACCGTGTTGCCTGCGCTCGAGTTCCCGACGCCTGATGTATCAATGACGGCGTCGGTTGCGACGATCGTCTTTTCGCTCGAGGTGGCGAGGACATTGCCACCGGCCGCGTGATCTGCCCCGCGAGCGAGGACCGAACCGGCGACTCCCACCATTTGGCCGCTCAACGTCACTTCGCCCTGCGCAGCGCCAGATTCAGCAGCGGAGACATCCAGCGTCCCTGTATTCAAAACGCGTCCATCGGCGTTTTTTACTTCTCCGAGATGATTGTTCCAGCCCAGCACGCCGGTGTTCTGCACAGGGTCTCCGCCTTCGAGACGGATGACGCCTCCATGATTCACGAGGCTTTTGGCGCGGATGACGCCACTTTGGTTGATGACCGACTCGAAGACATCGCCGGAAGCCTTCGCCGCGAGAATCACCTTTCCGCCGTCGGCTTGGATAGTGCCGCTGTTCGAGACGGCACTTGTCAGCGGTTTGCCGTCGGGCCCCATCACCTGACTGGCGACCTTGTCGCTCAACGCATAATTGATAAGGCCGTCGCCCATCAGATCGATCGTGGCCTTCTGAGCCGAGCCAAGCACCACAGACCCGAGATTGGCGAGGATCACTCCCTCGTTCGCCACGCCCGGAGCGATCAGATAGACGAACCCGTGATCGGAGACGTGGATCGTTCCCTTGTTGATGACCGTGCTGAGTCCCTTTAATGGATCTTGAGCAAACAGATAACGGCCTGCCATGAAGTCGCTGTCTTTGATCTGGAGCGTCGAAGCCAGCAGGCCTCCCACATTGATTTGTGATCCGGCGCCGAACAGGATGCCATTGGGATTGATCAGGAACAGTCGGCCGTTCGCTTGCAGTTGACCTAAGATGACGGACGGATCGATTCCCGTCACACGGTTTAAGGCTATGGAGGAAATGGAAGGTTGGTAGAAACGGACGGCTTCGTTGGCGGCAATCGAAAAGCTATTCCAATTGAGGATGGCCTTGTCAGTCGCTTGCTGAATACCGAGACTGGTAGGGGTCGTGTGCTGGATTGTGGCTTGCCCAGCGACCACTTTGCCGTCTGCCGGCAAGGCAAGCGTCGACGTTGGGACGCAGAGCTGTAGAATAGTGATGGCGATCGCGAATGCCGCAGCGGTGCGCGACACGATCCTGGGCCCTGACCGACACCTCATGAACGGTCTTCTCCCGAAAATGGAGAATTCACTCTATCCCACAAGTCCCATCCCGCAAAGAAAAGTCGTAGTTTTTTCGTACGTCTTCCTAGTACATCCTCTTCACGGAAACCGACCGCCATCATGTGGTCCCCGCTGACCAGACCTCGCAGTGCAAGTGTGGCAGGCGCGTACCAGAGCTGCATCGCTCTGAAGAGGGGATGCAAAAGCGTGAGGACGGAGGCAGCCTGAAAAAGGCGTACAGGCACTTGCCTGTGCCGGCGAGTTAAAAGCGTGTCGAAATGGAGAAGTAGAACGTCGGTGAACGGTCGCCAGAAAGGGTGCCGCCAATCGGGTTGGGACCGAGCGGGAAACCGAGATCAAGACGAACGTTGGTATTGTACCGAGGCAGGAGCGTCTGTAGGCCCACGCCGGTGCCGGTCAGACTGGTTGATGGCTGCTCACCCGGTGTCGGATTTTTTAAGCTCCCGTAGCCATAGTCGATGAAGATGGTTCCCTGGGTCTGCTGCAAGGCAGCGGGCATGAGTGACGGAAAAAATGGGATGCGTGTTTCCGCGGACAGGGTAAAGCCTTGGTCAACGAATCGTTGGCCCAATGGATAGCCGCGCACCGAATCCGGTCCGCCGAGCACCATCTGTTCGATGACCACGAGAGGCGCCGTCGTTCCCTGACCTGTTCCCTTCAACACCAATAACACATCATGACCAAGGCTTTGGATGCGTCCGGCCGCCATCGTGGCTTTTGTAAAACGGTTGTCCGCGCCCTGTCTCGAGGCTTGCGGTGAACTGTTGTCCATGCCGCCGAGGAACTCACCTAAGCCCTGAAATCCGTAAAAGGACACATACCAACGGCCCGACAAGTCGAGGCGATCCCAATTGACACCGAGCTTGAGCAACCGGATCGCATCGTCAGCAAACGTGGTGTCGAGCAACGACAGTGTATTGTTCTTTGCCGAAAATCCAAACTCACCGAGTAGATTCTGAAAACGGGACTTGATGAACGGATGGGTGACCGCGAGATCACCGATGGTCGTCAAGCCGCTGATTTGCAGAGAGGACAATTGACCGCCGACGTCGAACTTTCCGTGAGAGCCTCCGAGCACGAGCTTGGTGCCTTGCCCGCCGATCGGAAGACTATAGTTCCCCATTCCGAACAGCAGTTGATCCGGATGATTGCCCCAAATGGCATTGAGCGTCAGGGTGCCACCATCCATCAGCACATTGCCGACCTCCACTCCTGCACCGAAGCGGTAACGAGAAATCGTATTGAAGCCGTAATTGTTCACGTCCAGCATGAAATGCAGTGGCCGTTTGTCTTCCACGTTCACATGGACATCCGTGGCCCCAACGGATTTTCCCGCCTCCAGCGTGGCAGAAGCCTTCAGGGACGGATACTCATTCAGGAGGAGAAGTCCCCGCTCCAGCGATTCATTTCGCGCCACCGGTTCTGCCTCAGCTTGAGCGAAGTGCCGCTTGATAAATGCGGTCGAATAATGCCGGTTCCCGTTGACGGTCACATCGCCGATCCTCCCCTCTAGCAGAGCCAACGTCACCACGCCCAACTCGATCTGTTGCTGGGGAACGTACGCTAAGGCGAGAGTGTACCCCTGCTTCCGGTAATAGTCGGTGACGGATTGTGCGGCCTTTTCGAGGACGGGAAGATCGAGCACTTCGCCGACAAACGGTTGAGTCACAGTTTGCAATTGTTCATTGCCGATCACCGTGTTCCCGGAAAACACGAAGCCTTTGATCACGGCAGGCGCCGGTGCTGTCGTCGATTGTGTCGACGGCGCTGGCGATTTCGGCTCGGTCTGCGGTTCTTGTGTCGAAGGTTCAGGTGTGTCGGCTGTGCCTGCTCCGGGTGGTTCGTTGTTCGGTTGCGTTGGGGAGGCGGATGATTCAGCAGGCTCGGGGATCGCGGGTTCGATGACGGGAGCGGCTGGAGCTGCTGGCTCGACGACGGCGTGCACCGGCAGTTCTTCGCCATAGGCTGTGAGCGGCACAACGCACAGCAGCAACATTGCGAGTAATCGGATGCGGCTGACATGCCGCTTCCCACACGCCGAACTGTCTTTCATTTCTGCTCCAACCAAATCACACGCTGTCATGGTTTACGCACAAGGGGCTGGACCATGCCTAGGCAAGTGGTATAAAGTTGACCGTCGCAATTCGTCTGTCCGTCCGATATCTATGGCTCACTGGTTCTTGCGATCGCTGCAGATGGTTGCAGTGCTATGCTTCTTAGGATGCGCCAGTCCTGAACCGACAGCGGTAGGTCAAGATCCAGATCCTAAACAGCCGGAACCTCCTCAAGACGTCGAACGGACTCCTCCGCCAAAACCGCCTCATAGCTACTGTCCGCCAGCGATGCGGGGTTCATGCTAGCCAAGTGCTGGTCTCCGGATGCATGGTACGAACTCAAGATGTGCAGTCATGCTGCGACCGTATCTCTGTTTGAATATGTGGTCAACGAAATTGGATTTTCTCGCACGTAGTTCTACTCAAACTGCCACAGCCTGATGCGCAGGAAGTGAACATTGAGATGATGTCGACAGCAAAGGAACTGGCTCGCGCGTTTCATGAAACACGTTCCTTCAAATGGGATCAGCAAAAAGGATTTACCCTGGCGTCCGGCCACGTCAGCCCGTTTTATGTGGATTGCCGCGTGTTGATGGCGCACCCGTCAGCCCGACGTCTGGTCGGTCAACTGGCTCATAGCGCACTGAGGGGAGTGGAGATTGATTGTCTCGGTGGGTTGGAGATTGGCGCCATTTCCATTGCGACGACGATCTCGGATTTCGCCTATGCGGCTGATCCCAAGCGGGAATGGCGAACCTTTGTCGTGCGTAAGCAGGCGAAGGATCACGGCCTGGGGAAGCTGATCGAAGGCGCCATCCGTTCGGGGGACCGCGCCTTGATCGTGGACGATGTTCTGACGAGCGGAGGTTCCTTGCTCAAAGCTGTGGTGTCAGCGAGGGAGGCAGGACTTGCGGTGACCCATGCGCTCGTGATCGTGGATCGAAGAGAACAGGAAGGGCGGGAAAAAGTCGAGCAGGAGGGCGTGAAGGTAATCAGTTTGCTGACGATCGAAGATTTGACCGCGGCACAACAGGGTGCTGATTAACAGTGTGGCATTACTTGCAACGAAACTCGATGCCCCACCGCCGTTCGCGCACGGTCTCCTGTCCGCCTTCGATGCCTCCCACCACACGCGACCGGCCCTTGGCCTCCCCTTCGCGGACGATCACATAGCTCCCGCCGCAGGTGTCTTTGATCAGGCTCAGCGCGTCTTTCCGAAACGATGACAGTATGTGACCTTGCTCCCCCTTGAAGGGATATGTCACGACACCTCCGTCCTCGTTGCGTTGCGCCAGCTTGGCGCCCTCGGCGCATCCAGACAAAAGCACGATGAGGGCGCACATGAGGCTTGACCAATTCTTCATGCGGCTCCTATGATAATCGCAACACCCTTTTCATCTCGCGAAAAGACTGTCCTCAGGAGGTCTACCATGACTCGCCGACTCACCATCTCATTGCTCGGACTATTGCTGATCGCCGGGCTCACGACCGTGGTCTCCGCTCACCATTCATATCTCCTGTCCGTCCAGCAATTGCGTGCTGGCCTCAACAAAGCGCCGTCGATGGCGGAAAAGGGTTTTGTGCTCATCGATGTCCGTTCGCCCGAAGAACATGCAGCGGGTTTCATTCCCGGCACCGATCTGAACATCGACTTCCGCGAAATCAAAACGCGCCACCGGGAAATCGGCGTCGCCTTGGATGAGCACATCGTGGTCTACTGCCAATCCGGCCATCGGAGCAACATTGCGGCTGAAACGTTGGCGGATCTCGGCTATACCCACGTTTACAATGTCCGCGGCAGTATGAATGCCTGGGTCGAGGCCGGCTTTCCGGTGAGCCGGTAAGGCACCTTCGGTCCAACCAGAACGCCGTTTGTGCGCTGGGGTCTGCGCTCCTCCAGGGGCTGTTCACGGACGTGACGTGAGCCCGCGCGGGCTGATGCCGATCACCGCCGGCAGGCCGATATGACCCGTCGGTCCGCTGTTCAGAAGCGCCATCCAAGAATGGGTTCCTGCGGTTTTCTCCACTGCCTTTTGCAGTGCGGGACTGATCGATACATCAGACGACGACCCTCCATCCATCGCCATTGCCTGTCGGATCTGGGGATAGGCCTCATGCAGACATCGCCCGATCGCATGCAGGGAAACGGGCTCGGTCGTCTTCATGAGGAGAATGTGCCCGTTCTTCATCTCGCCAACGATGGTCTGCTGTGATTGCTTGCCGCTCGGGTTGACTCGGACTTTTCCGCTGCGGTCCAAGAGCATCAACGATTGTGCCGCTTCCCCATAGGGAGGCCGCTGCTCATTGAACGGATCGATCGAGAGATCCAGGATCCCGGCCCTTGCTGTGCCTGTCTCGGTTGGTTCGGCAACAAACAGTCCCATCCAAGACGCATGGCGTTTGCCTCCCAGCGGCTTCCCCTGTGCGTATAGCAGTCCCAAATACGAGAAGTTTTCGCGAAAGAGCCCGGCATTGAACACCATGTCATGGCCGGTTCGTCTCTGCCATTCGTGAATATCGGGCGGCTCTTCAAACGGCTCATTGCGGAAATAGTGCACGGAGATCCGGTATCGGAGCGGATCGATCTCTGAGACAACCAGCGGAGGCACATCATTGCAGACAGAAGACGGGTCCCAGACCCCGATGGCCAGCCCTTCGCCGGGATGGTCCCAATCGATGGTTTGCGCCGATGCGGGATGGGAGGGCGAGATGAAAGGAATAAGTCCGATAAAGATCGCGAGGGCACTCGCCCAGAGCCGAGAGCGACGTCGTTTCATCGTGTTCAATAAAAGTATAGGGAGCCGCGGGGCCAGCGTCAAACCGGGCCGCTGGATTGGAAATCAGCGTGCATGTTTAGTGCGGGCCCGTTTCGCGGCTGTTTGCGGAAGCGCGGTCGAAGGGGCATCAAGAATCTTTCTCACCGTGCGGGCCAAGAGCTCCGGCGTGAATGGCTTCTGAAGAAATCCGCTGGTGCCTCGCTCATGACCGGCCAGAATGCCGACATCGTCCGTGAAGCCGGACATAAAAAGCATCCGCAATTCTGGCTTGATCGTCATCAGATGCTGCGCCAACTCTCGACCACCCATTCCCGGCATCACCATATCGGTCAACAACAGGTCCAGCCGATCCAGCTCCTGCGACGCAAGCAGGCACGCCTCCAAACCCTGCTTCGCCTCAATCACCCGGTATCCAAGCTTTCGCAGAGCGTCCCGGAGCAAAATGCGCACGCTGGCGTCGTCTTCGACCAACAGAATGGTCTCGCTCCCTCCAACCGGCTGAGCGGACACCTTGGGGGACGACGCCAGATGCGCGTCGGCGGAGACCCTGGGAAAGAAGATGTCGAATCTCGTGCCATGGCTCACGCGACTCGTGACGTCGATGGCGCCGCCGGATTGGGTGACGATACCGTAGACGGTTGAAAGACCGAGACCGCTCCCCTTCCCTTCCTCTTTGGTGGTGAAGAACGGTTCAAATATGTGGGCCTGAGTCTCGCGATCCATCCCGCTTCCGGTGTCGGCAACCGATAGTTTGACATACGGTCCAGGCGGCAACGGATCGACGTGATACAGCGGGCTCTTCGCCAACTCGACCTGAGCGGTCTCGATCGTCAACGTTCCGCCGTTGGGCATCGCATCGCGGGCGTTCAGTATCAGATTCATGAGCACCTGTTCCAGCTGTGCCTGGTCGGCCCGGACTTGGCTGTTCCCAGGATCCAGCGTGATGACAAGACGAATGTCGGCGCCGATCAATCGCTGCAGCATCCCTTCCAGGTTGGCGACGACATTATTGAGGCTCAAGTGTTTCGGTTCGAGCGGCTGCTTGCGGCTGAACGCCAGTAGTTGGCGGACCAGCATGGCAGCGCGCTCGCCGGCCTTCTGGGTCTCTTCGATCTTGGTGTACAGGGGATGCTCGCGGCCCAGTTCCGTCGCGAGAACGTGGCTGTATCCCATGATCACCGTCAGGAGGTTGTTGAAGTCATGGGCGATGCCTCCGGCGAGCCGACCGACCGCCTCCATCTTCTGCGCCTGCCGGAACTGCCGTTCGCTCTGGGCCAAGCGCCTCCTCGGCCCTCTTGCGCTCGCGACGTTCATCCCGTTCGCGAAGCGCGCGCTGCACTGAGGGGACGAGTCGGCCCAATCGCTGCTTCAAGACGTAGTCCGTCGCTCCGTGGTGCATCGCATCGATGGCCAATTCCTCGCCGATCGTGGCGGAGACAAAGAGAAACGGGATGTCCGGCGCTTGCTGGCGGGCCAGCGAGAGTGCCGTCATGCCGTCGAAGCCTGGGATGGAATAATCCGCGAGAATGAGATCGAAGGCGCCCGTTTCAATCGCGGCGAGAAAATCGCTGACGCGTATCGACTCGCCGGGCGGTGAACTCGAGTCCTGCCTCCGACAGAGTGGCGGCAACGAGATCGGCATCGACAGGGTCGTCTTCCAGAAGGAGCAGACGGAGCGGGGTTTTCACAGATCCTCTCGGGCAGGCTTCCTTGGAGCCAGGAGCTGGCGCGTGCAGCGGACTTAGCTCCCCTCAGGCGGCGGCTCGTTGAGCACTCCCCAGAATACGCCGAGTTCCTTCACCGCGGAGATGAACTGCTGAAACTCCACAGGCTTGACCACGTAGGCATTGGCGCCGAGCGCATAGCTCTGGGCCAGGTCGCGTTCTTCACGCGACGACGTCAGCATGACGACGGGAATCGGCTTGAGATTCACATCATTTTTGATCGTTCGCAAGACCTCGATGCCATCGACTTTCGGCATCTTGAGATCCAGGAACACCACGACGGGGTTGCCGCATTCCCGGCTCTTGTAGGCTCCGCGACAATAGAGGTAATCCAAGACTTCTGCTCCATCATGACAGACGACCACTTTGTCCGCAATGTGATGCTCTTCCATCGCGGCCAGCGCCAGTTCCGCATCGCGCGGATTGTCTTCCGCCAAGAGGATGGGTTTCACGGTCGTCATGAGGACGGCCTCTTCAAGGGCAGCGACACATAAAACGTCGCACCCTTGATCAATGGCTCCCTCGGCCCATGTCCGGCCGCCGTGACGGTGAATGATCCGACGTACGTTCGCGAGGCCGATGCCGGTCCCCTCGAATTCGTCGTTCCGATGAAGCCGCTGAAACACGCCGAACAGCTTGTTCACGTACTGCATGTCGAAGCCGACGCCGTTGTCACGGACAAACACTGTCACCTCTCCGGCGGTGTCGCGGGACGCGCCGATCTCGATGCGCGGCTTCGGCCGGGTCGCGGTGAACTTCACGGCGTTGCGAGAGCAGATTCATGAATACCTGCCGCAACATGGCCGGATCACCCGGCACCTCCGGCAACGAGCCAATTGTCCAGGAGATCGTGCTGCCTTGCAAGTCAAGACGCAAATCATGAATCACGGTTTTGATGAGCTGATTGAGATTGACCGTGCTGTGAAGCATCTCCTGGCGTCCCATGCGGGAGAAGACAAGGAGATCGTCGATCAATTGCCCCATCTGCTTCGCCGAGTCGGAAATGGTCTCGAGATAGCGCCGGGCCTTGTCGTTTAGGGCCTCGCCGGCGGTCTTCGAGAGGAGGGCCGCATAGCCGTCGATATGGCGTAGCGGCGCACGCAGGTCGTGTGAGACCGAATAACTGAACGCCTCCAATTCCTTGTTGGCCGCCTGCAGGAGTTCGCCCTGGCGCCGCAATTCGGCCGCGACCCGGCGACGGTTGGTGATGTCGTGATGGATCAGAAAGTACACCGAGCCCAGCAGGACGAGCTGCAGCAGCGCGCCCAGTGCGAGCAGCGCAATCGTACTGCGGGTCGTTCCGGCGGACTGCAACACTCTCGTTCGGGTGGATTGCTGCTCGGAGCTCTCAAGATCCGCGATCAGGCGATGGATGTCGTCAAGCTCGCGCTTCGCGACGCCAGGAAGCGCCAGGTGGCGCACGGCTTCGGCGCCCTGCGTCGCCCGCTGGCTGATGGCTTCGGTCTCAATGTCCAGTTGCTGCCTGATGAGCTGGTCCAGTTGCGTGATGCGCTCCTGTTGTCCGGAAAGACCGGCCAACGCCTGGAGGTACCGGGAAAATTCCGGCATTTGTTCTACGAGGCCACGATAGGCTTTCAGATAGGATTCGTCGCCCGTGACGAGGTAGCGGCGATGGCCGCTTTCCGCCGCAATCAGGGCCTCTTCGATGGACCCGAGCAGCTGGACGAGTTCATGGCTTGAGGTGTCGAGTCGGCTGTTCTTCACGACGACGGCGGTGTTCCGATAGGACATGACGCTGATCACGACGATGCCCAGAAAGACCAGCCCGAAGCCGGCCAGGACCCGCTGTTCGATCGACCACTGGCTGATCCAGAACACGAGCCGATTCGCGCTTCTCGACGCGACGCGCAGCCAGGCGTGAGGCCCGTGGAGGCGGTATGGGTTCGTGACCTGGAGGCGTCGCTGGCGGCCCCGTTGTCGGACGGTCCTGTGTCGCGGATTCCATGACAGTCTTGGCGTTGCGCCGAAATAGTATGAAAACCTAACAAACTCTACTCTGGCCCATTTAGGCCTGCAAGCAATATTTCAGATGAACGTGGCGGTGAGCGATCAGTGGCCGGCCGCGATGGCGGCGGCCGTGCTTGGACAGGGCGGCTGAACCGCCAAGGTTGGCAAACATCATGGTGGCGGCGACGACCCAATCGGCGGCGGGTTGAGGATAGATGCCGATAAACAAGGTGCCGGCCAGACCGACATAAATGACGGCCTTCATGGGACCGGAGACGCGAATGGGCGACGGATCGTGCGGCTCGATGATGTACATCTTCTTCACGACGATCAAGTAATAGTACATCGAGATGACGATATTGATGAGGCCGACGGTGATGAGCGTGTACAAGCCTTCCTTGACCGCCGCCACGAAGATGTAGAGTTTCCCGATGAACCCCGCCAGCGGGGGAACGCCTGCCAGGGACAGCAGAAAGATCAACATGGAAAACGCGAGAAACGGCGACCGTCGGCCGAGGCCGCTGTAATCATCGATTTCTTCGCTGCCGATGGCCTGACTGACCGCGATGATGACCGCGAACGCCCCGAGGTTCGCGAACAGATACGTCAGCAGGTAGAACAAGATGGCGTCGTTGCCCATTTTGGTCCCCGCCGCCAGCCCGATGAGGATGTTGCCGATTTGCGCGATGCCGGAGTAGGCAAGCAGCCGCTTCATGTTCTTCTGCGCGATCGCCACGATGTTGCCGTAGGTCATGGACAAGATCGAGGCCCCGATCATGCAGCAACACCCAAGTCGGCTTGAAAGTTGCCGAGGGCCACGAAGAACATCCGCAAGAGGATGGCGAAGGCCGCGCCCTTAGGCGCGATCGAGAGAAACGCTGTCACCGGCGTCGGCGAGCCGTGATAGGTGTCGGGAATCCAGGAATGGAACGGCACGGCGCCGATCTTGAATCCCAGCGCCGCCGAAGATGAGTAGAAATCCGATGATCAGGCCCGGCGTCGGCTGGAGGGATTTCATGTCCGAGAAGACCAGTTGGCCCGTCTCCCCATAGACGAGACTGATGCCATAGGCCAGAAGGCCTGCGGCGAACACGCCCAGAATGAAGAATTTCAGTCCAGCCTCGTTGCTCGCGACGTCTTCGCGAAGGTACGAGACCAGCACATAGAAGCCGAATGTCGAGAATTCGAGGGTAATGAAGACGGAGAGCAGATCATTGGCCGAGGCCATGAACATCATGCCCGAGTGCCGACATCACGACGAGGAAATAGTATTCACCGCGGAAAAACGTAAACCGATGAATGAACTCGATCGATGCCAGGATGACCAAAATCGTGGCCGCCACGATAAAAATTTTGAAGAACAGCGCCATCCGGTCGACGACGAACATGTTCGAGAACAGCGCCCCCGAAATGCCCGCGAAATCAAACCAGCCGAGGCATCCTAGAGTGCCAAGGAGACCGGCGACGCTGAGGTACGCCAGGTTTTCCTTCGGCAGGCGCGGAAACGAAAAGTCGATGATCAAGATGACGCAGAGCCAGAAGGTCAGGAAGATCTCGGGCAGCAGCAGCAGAAGATCCGAGGAGGACAGCGTCAGCGAAAAGGTCATTCAGGCCTCCGTGCCGCGCGAGACGTGACGCGGGACGCATCCGCGGCCGAGGAGACCTGGTCCGGCGACGCCGGATCACCCGCCGACACCGGGTGCACCAACGTGATCTTGGCGACGAGCGGGTCTACGCCGGAGCGGACGACATTGTACATGTGCATCGGGAAAGAGGCCGAAGCCGATGCTGACCAGGATCATGATCAGCAGTGGAAGGCGGTCGACCACCGCGACCGCGTCGTGCGAGTGGCTGTACTTCTGGTCCATCGGACCATAGAACAGTCCCCGCATCATGCGGAACAAATAGGCTAGTGTGATGACGATGCCGATCACGGCTACGATGACTTGAAACGGATACTTGTTCCAGCTGCCGACGATGATCATGACCTCGGCGATGAAGTTCACCGTGCCGGGCATGCCGACCGACGCCATGCAGGCTATGACGAAGCACCCCGCAATGAACGGCATGCGGTTCGCGAGCCCGCCCAGCGACGGAATGTCTCGTGTGTGCGTCTGATCGTAGACCCATCCGGCCATGGCGAAGAGCATTCCCGTGGCCATCGCGTGCGCGAACATATAAATCACCGCTCCGCTCAGCCTAATGTAATTCAGCGCCGCCATGCCGAGAAAGACATAGCCCATGTGGCTCGAGCTGGAGTAGCCGATCACGTACTTCGTATCCTTGGCATAGAACGCGACGAATCCACCGTAGATGATGCTGAAGATGCAGAGCACGGCCGCGATCGGCATCAGTTCGCGGGTTGTATCCGGCAGAATTTCGAAGGCGACCCGGATGATCGAAAAGTGTCCGAGCTTCATCAGCACGCCGGCATGCAGCATGCTGGTGGCGGCGGGCGCCGCCGCATGGCCGACGGGCGACCACGAATGCAACGGCCAG
The DNA here is from genome assembly GCA_963824855.1 of uncultured Nitrospiraceae bacterium. Lineage (GTDB taxonomy): Bacteria > Nitrospirota > Nitrospiria > Nitrospirales > Nitrospiraceae > Nitrospira_C. The sequence continues at coordinate 514,917 of CAWGQP010000005.1, read as the reverse complement.
AGCGGGGCGATCGAGGCGAAGCCGAAGAAGATGAGCACCCAAATGATCCGGTCCAGCGTCGTCCCGAGCACAGGAATGTTCATCAGCTTGGCATGTTCGCGCAACTGCAAGAATATCGAACGTGTTGAGTCCCGAATAGCGGTAGATCAGCAGGATGCCCATCAGGGCCACGACAGCCCATGCCGACAGGAACAGCACGAGCTTCATCGCCGCGTATTCTTTGCTGTTGGCGGCGAAATTAAAGATAAAGCCAACGGAGTCTCGCTGCTTCAAGCCTTCCTGGTCGGTCATCTCGAGATACTTCTTCGTGTGGCTCCCCCACATGCCCAGCAGCAGATACATGGGGATGACGGACATTTCATAGAAGAAGTACAGGAAGAACAGATCGAGCGACATGAAGACGCCGATCGTGGCGGCGGCCAGGATCAGCAGCCAGATATAAAACTCCTTGGTCCGGTCCTTGATGTGCCAGGACACGAAGATGCCGGCGAACAGGAGGATCGACGATGCCAGCACCAGCGGAGTGCCGATGCCATCCACGCCCAAATGCAGGGCTATGCCGAGCTGCCTCGACCACTCAAACTTTTGAATGAACTGGAACCCCCCCTTCACCGGATCGTAGGCGTAAAACAGGTACAGCGAGGCGACCAGCGAAATGCCGGCTGAGACGGCCGCGATACCTCTGACGAGCATCGGTTGTCGATTGGAGGCAAAAATCAGCGCGATCGCGCCGGCAAACGGCGCAAAGAGGATATAGAGCAGGATGTAATCGCTCATAGAGAATCCCCGGCGAGTGATCCGGGCGAGCGGCAAGAGGCTCATGGTCCGCCGGGCGCTTGGCGCTCATCTCTCGTCCCCGCTCTTTGAGAACGGCGACCCTTCCATGATCGATCCGGTCGACCAGAGCCTGCACCGATCCGTTCATCATGCGCAGGAACGGAGCGGGATACAGCCCGATCCAGAGGATCATGATCGACAAGGAGAGCGCGATGACGATTTCGCGGGGATGCAGGTCCCCGATCGATTCCCGGACGGCCTTGCCCACCGGTCCCAGCATGGCGCGTTCGTAGTACCAGAGAAAATACGCCGCACCGAAGATGACGCCCGTGACGGCAATGGCTCCATAGACCCAATGCGCTTTGAACGCGCCCAAGAGGATCAAAAACTCGCCGACGAACCCGTTCGTGCCGGGCAGACCGATGGAGGCCAATCCGATCAACAGGAAAAACGCCGCGAGCAACGGCGTGTGTTTGGCCATTCCGCCGAATGCCGTCAGCTCCGTGGTCTGCTGCCTGCTCTGGAGGAAGCCCGCGATGAAGAACAGTCCGGCGGTGCTGAAGCCCGAGATTGATCATCGTGAGAAGGCTGCCCTGAAGGCCCTGATAGTTCAGCGCGAACAGGCCGATCACGATGAAACCCAGGTGGCTGATGCTGCTGTACGCCAGGAGACGCCGAAAGTCCGGCTGAATCAGCGCCATGATCGCGCCATACACGATCGCCGCCAGCCCGAGGCCCATCATGACTGAAACCACGGTCGCACTCTTCGAGGCTTCGGGCAGCAGCGGAATGCTGAAGCGCATGAAGCCGAAGGTCCCGAGCTTAATGCCGGCAAGCACGACGGCCATCCCGATGGGGCCTTCGAGGAGGGCGTCCGGTAGCCAGGTATGAAAAGGAAATACCGGCGCCTTGAACGCGAACCCCATGAACATGAGCCAGAAAATCAGCATCTGCTGATGCAGCGGAACCGGGACAGCCAGGAGTTCCAGCAGATCGAAGGAATACGGCTGGTCCATGTGATGGAGTGAGGCATAGTCATGGTAATTGATGTCCAGAAGCGCGATGCCCACCAGCATGAACACGCTGCCGAGCAGCGTATAGAGCACATATTTCAATGCGGCATAATGCCGTTCCGCACCGCCGCCCCAGAGCTTGATTAAAAAGTAGCTGGGAATCAGCATGAGTTCCCAAAAGACGAAAAAGAGAATCAAATCCATCGAGATGAAGACCCCCATGGTCGTGGTTTCCAGCGCCAGCAGGGCCATCATGTACAGCTTGGTCTGATAGCGAATGGTGTCCCAGGAGTAAATGACCACCAAGACGGTCAGAAAGGCGGTCAGCCCGACGAACAGCACGCTGATGCCGTCCACTGCCAGGTGATAACTGATGCCCAATGCCGGGATCCATGGGACGTGCTCGACGAACTGCATGGCGGGGGAGCCGGGGACAAATCGCATCAGAACGAAAATCGCCAACGCCAACTCGACCAGTGCGATGGTCAACGCCGAAGTACGGACCATGTCCTCGTCGTCGAAGAGCCACAGCACGGCGGCGCCGACGAGCGGAAAAAAGAGCAGGCACGTGAGGATCGGAAACGTGGAGTCCAGCTGTTCTAGCATGGTGTCGTCGTTCTACCGCTGCACAATCAGTTGAATCACCACCGCAAGCAAAAATAGTCCGGCCACGATGATCGCCGCGTAATGGTGCACCATCCCGCTCTGCAATTGACGCCACTGCCTGGCCATCAGATGGTTGCCATATCCGACGACGTTGATGCCGCCGTAAATCACATGCTTTTCCACCCAGGTGGAGCCGGCTGCGCCCAATTCGGCCATGTGCCCGACTGCGCGGACGATACCGTCGAGGACGACGCGATCGAACCAGTCGAGCGCCAGTCCCAGTTTCTTGGTCGGCTCGACAAAGAGGAGATCGAACAGTTCGTCGATGTAATATTTGTTCATGAGCGTCTTATATAGGACCCCCGCCTTCGCCGCCCATCGGTCCGGGGCGGTCGGATTCACGCTGTACAGATAATGGGCCAAGGCCCAGCCGAAGAGGGCGATGCCGCTGGCGATCATCATGAGGGAGAGGACCAGGCCGGTGCTGACCTCGTGTTCGCCGCTGGCGCCGGCCGCCGGAGCCAAGAAATCGATGCAGCCAGCCGTGGTCCGGCGGAAAACCGATGAATCCGCCGGCGAGCGACAGCAGACCAAGGACCATCAACGGACCGATCATGACCATCGGGGATTCATGGACATGTTCTTCGGTGTGGTGGTCCATGCGGGACTTGCCGTAGAACGTCAAATAGGTCAGGCGGAACATGTAGAAGGAGGTCAGAAGAGCGCCGATGGCGGCCATGCCGTAGAGCACGTAGTGATGATGGGTAAAGGCATGGGCCATGATTTCATCTTTGCTCCAAAATCCCGCGAAGGGCGGGATCCCGGCGATGGCGATCGTGCCGATGAAGAACAGCTTATGGGTCCAGGGAATCTTGTGGCTGAGGCCGCCCATCTTCCGGATGTCTTGCTCACCGGACAAGGCATGGATGACCGAGCCGGCCGACAGAAACAACAGGGCCTTGAAGAACGCATGGGTCATCAGATGGAAAATCGCGGCCGTGTAGGCGCCGATGCCGGCGCCGAGGAACATATAGCCGAGTTGGCTGACCGTCGAATAGGCCAGCACCCGCTTGATGTCGGTTTGCACGAGGCCGATCGTCGCGGCAAAGAGCGCCGTGGTGCCGCCGATCACGCCGACGACGCCCAAGGCGACGGGGGAGAGATCGAAAATGAGCATGGTTGCGCACGATCATGTAGACGCCGGCCGTGACCATCGTGGCGGCATGGATGAGCGCGCTGACGGGCGTGGGGCCTTCCATCGCATCCGGCAGCCAGGTATAGAGCGGAATCTGCGCCGATTTGCCGACGGCCCCCACCAGAAGGCAGAGCGCGATGGCGGTGGCCATCTCGGGCGACAAGTGGCCGACCTGGGCGAAGACTTTCGTATAGTCGAGCGTCTTGAAATTGATAAAGACCAGGAAGATCGCCAGCAGGAACCCGGCGTCGCCGATGCGATTGACGACAAAGGCTTTCGTCGCTGCCTTGGCCGCCGACACCTTGTCATAGTAGTAGCCGATCAAGAGATAGGAGCAGAGGCCGACGCCTTCCCAGCCGATGAAGAGCACCGCGTAGTTGTTGCCCATCACCAACAGCAACATCGAGACCATGAAGAGATTCATGTACGTGAAGAAGCGCGTGAATCCCTCTTCACCGTGCATGTAGCCGACCGAATACACGTGGATGAGGAAGCCTACTCCCGTCACCACGAGCAGCATGACGCAGGTGAGCGGATCCACGAGAAAGGCCAGTTGATCGTGAGGTCCCCGCCGAAAATCCACGGGTAGGCGACGACTTCGCGCGCCGTTCCACTGTGCAGGACGTCGCTAAACACGCCGATGGTGCAGAGGAACGAGAGGCCAACCGATCCCCACGCCAGACGGTGAGCCCACTCGTGCGACCAGAGATAGCGTGCCGAAGACGCCGTTGGCGATGACGGCCAGCAGCGGGAAGACGGGAATCAGCTTGATCAGGAGATCAGTCATGTCAGCCTGCGGCACCTCCTCACCATTTCAAGAGATTCATCTCGTCGACATTCGTGGAAATTTTCCCACGGAAGACGACGATGATAATGGCGAGTCCCACGGCGGCCTCTCCCGCCGCGATGGCGATGACGAACAGCGCAACCAGCTGGCCGGCCATGGACTCGAGATAATGGGAAAAGGCGACGAGGTTGATGTTCGCCGCGTTCAACATGATCTCCACCGCCATCAGCACGATGATGAAATTCCGCCTGATCAGCACGCCGAGCAAACCGGTGATGAAGAGCACGGCGCTGACCGCAACGTACGCGCTTAGAGGGATCATAGGTCTTGCGATGGATGACGGCTTATCGCTGACGCGTGGGTGATTCGCCGCTGCTGCGACTCATCACTTGTCACAGGTCACCATTCGCTCGTCCGCCGATCGGTTTCGGTGTTTTCGCCAGCACGATTGCCCCGATGATGGCGCCCAAGAGGAAAACCCCGACGATTTCGAACTGCAGCAGATAATCACTGAACATTTTCATGCCGATCGCGTAGGTGTCGCCCTCTTGCAGCACGGCGCTGGTCGGTGCATTGCCCTTCGCGCCGGCATACGGAGATCTGAAGAGCAGCGCCAGGACGTAGAGCGAACCCAGCACGGTGGGAACCACGAAGTACAGATATGTGCTGTGAAAGTAGCGCTCCTCGGTTTTGAGATTCAGCAGCATCAGCACGAACAGGTAGAGCACGAGAATGGCGCCGGCATACACCACGACCTGGACGGCCCACAGAAACTCGGCGTTGAGCAGGACGAACAGGCCGGACACATGCAGCAGCAGGGCCAAGAGCGCCAGGCCGCAATGCACCGGATTTCTCAAGGCGACGGTGAGTACGGCAGCGGCCATACTCATCAGGGCAAAATAGGCAAAGAACACGACCATCATAGCGGGTTCAGCTCAGATGTTTGGGCGTTGCTTGGGTCGGTTTCACGACCGATTGCGGGAAATAGTAGCGGTACTCACGGCTCTCCTCGAGGTTCTTTTCCTGGTTGTGCGCGTACAAATATTTCTTGGCGTCGTCAAGGTGCCGCTCCCCGATGTCATATAGGCGTTTCTTATCGAACATGAGCGTCCGCTTGTCGTGCGTCGAAAACTCGTACATCTTCGTCATGGCCAGGGCGTTCACGGGGCAGGCCTCGACGCAATAGCCGCAAAACACGCATTTGGTGATGTCGATGTAGAACTCGGTGGCATAGCGCTGAAGGGGCCGGTCCGGGTCTTCCGCGCTGATCACCTTGATGCAACGGGAAGGACAGGCGGCTTCGCAGAGATCGCACCCAACGCATCGTTCGCGGCCGTCGTCATAGCGCAGGAGGGCCAGCGCGCCCCGGTGAGTATCGGGGATGGTCACGTTGCTCCCGCGGGTACTGGAACGTGATGGGCTTATGGAACATGTGCTTGAACGTCACTTTCATGGCGTCCCAGATCTCGTAGAAGAGGGCAGCGTGAAGGAATTTTCTTGTGAGCGTTCGGACAGTCATACGGGCTGTGCTACACCTTTTCGATCGTCACGCCGGTTCGCTTGAAGGACGGCACACCGGTAATCGCGTCCACCTGGACCGACATGAGATCTTTCACGGGCGGTTCGTTGAAGTGTTCGGGGAAAAAGCACGTCTGAGGTGCCACGCTCTGGTCGACTTGCACGCCTATTTGCAGCGAGCCGCGATCAGAAGTGAGCTTGACCATGGCGCCGTCCTGCAAGCCCAGACGCTCCATGTCCGCCGCGTTCATGCGGATCCGCCCGGTATTGGGAGCGATCTTGATCAATCCGGGAGCGAGCGTGGACAGTTTCCCGGAGTGATACAGCAGTTGTCCCATCAGCAGCGTAAAGGGCCTGGCGCTCTCGGACCGGGCCGTCTTATAGCGCCCCGCCGCCGAAGCCGCATACCCGTTCGACAGGTAGCGGTCCGCGCTGGGAACAATTTGTTTCGGCTGCCCCAGATTGTAATAGCCAGGGAGCAGCTTCATGATTTCGGACTGGATATCGTTGGCCGATTCATATTCCCACTGGCAGCCCATGCCGTTGGCCAGGGCGGTCAGGATCTGCCAATCGGGCACGCTTTCCCCGATGGCATCCATCCCCTGCCGGACGCGAAGCACGCGCCCCTCAAGATTGGTAAAGGTGCCATCCTTTTCCGCTGAGGTCGTGGCCGGCAGCACGACGTGCGCCATCTGCCCCGTTTCCGTGAGGAACGGGTCTTGGACGACCAACAACTCCAGCCGATCCAATGCGGCCCGCACTTCCATGGAGGCCGGCAGCGTGGCCAACGGGTTCTCCCCGACGACATAGAGTGCGCGAATTTGTCCGCTCGCGGCAGCGCTTGAGAATTTCGGTCAAGTGCGCGCCGCTTCCCGCCGTGGGCAGCGTCGCGTCCCAGGCCTTTGCCAGCTTGTCGCGCATGGTCTGATCGTCGAAGGAGGCCAGGCCGGGCAGGAACTCCGGGGCCACGCCCATGTCCACCGCACCTTGCTCGTTGGGTTCTTCGGTCACAGTGTTGACGCCGCAGCCGGGTCGTCCGAGCTTGCCGGTGATCCAGGCCAGGTCGACTAACTTCAAGACGTTCTGGTAGCCGTCCGGCTGCCGCACGATGCCTTCGGCGCAGAGAATAATGGAGCGGGGCGATTCCGCAAAGATCGCCGCCGCCTCCTTGAATTGTTCGGCCGTCAGGCCGGTCTTGGCCGCCACCTGCTCCAAGAGAAATCGAGCCAACGGCGGATTTGAGTGCGGCAAAGGCCTGCGGATGTTTCTTCACGCTCTCCTCATCGACCAGATCCAGGTCAACCGTCGCCTTGACGAGGCCGTCGATGACCAGCCCTTCTGTTCCTGGCTTGATCACGAACGGGTGCGACGCGAGTTTGCCGAGATTGGTGATCGCAGAATCAAAGACCATCACCTGGGCCTTATAGACGCGAATGGCCTCCTTGATCCGGACGGAGGTGAGCGGATTGGTCTCCGTCAGGTTCGAGCCGATGACGAGGACCGCTTTCGCTTTGGTCAGATCTTCCCAATCGTTCGATGTGCGGCCGATTCCGAGCGCCAGCTTGGAGGCCTGCACGAAGTTCATGTGCCCGTAGCGGGCGCTGCTGTCCAGATTGTTTGTCCTGAACGCCACCCGCATGAGCTTTTGGAACAGATAGAGTTCTTCATTGGTGCAGCGTGCCGTGATCAGGCCGGCGATGGCGTCGGGGCCGTGCTTCTTGCGAATGTCCGCGAACCGATCGACGACCGCATGCATGGCCTCCAGCCACGGGACCTCCACGAGCTGGTTGCCCTTGCGCAATAACGGCCGCTTCAAACGGGTCGGTGAATCGATGTATTCGAACCCGAACCGTCCCTTGACGCAGAGTCCTCCGTGGCCTTTGGCCGTGTCGGCCCGATCGCCCCATTTGTTCTTCCAGGACAGCGGTGACGTCACGCGGATGACTTCCGTGTCTTTGGTCTCAAGGTACATCTGGCAGCCGTCCCCGCAGTAGTTGCAGGTGGTCGTCGTCTTCTTCATCTGCCAGGGCTTGTAGAGATATTTCGAGAATTTGTTCGTGATCGCCCCGACCGGACAGACGGCCAGACAATCTCCGCAAAACTCGCAAGCGAGCGGGAGGTCGCCCTTCGCCACGACCTGGTTGAAGCCGCCCTTCTTCATAAACTGCAGGGCGTCGATCATCAGCACGTCCTTGCACACGTTGATGCATTCGGCGCAGGCGATACAACGGTTCATGTTGAAATCCAGCACGAGGCTTCGCGTATCCTCGGGGATGAATTTCTGCTTGGCGTTGGCCAGATTGGTCACACCGTGCTGGAAGGCCATGTCCTGCAGCTCGCAATGGCCATCGGCGTCGCAGACCGGACAGTCCAACGGATGGACGGAGAGATGCTTCTCCACGGCTTTCTTCCGGGCTTGGAAGAGGTCATCGCCTTCTGTGCGGATGACCATTCCGGCCGTGGCCTTGGCCGTGCACGAACGCACCGGCGCCTTCTTGCCCTCCTGCATGACGAGGCACATGCCACAGGAGCCGAACGGATCGAACGTGTAGTGGTAGCACATCGCCGGAATGATCTTGCCCGTACTGGAGATCACGTCGTACAGCGACACGCCGTCCTTGGCTGTGACGGTTTTCCCGTCGATGTTCAACTCAATCGTCGCGGCTTCGACATCCGGATTTGTTGCTGGTTTCAATCCCATAGATCCTCAAACACTGCGTTCCATCACGTGCTTGTTTACCGGTCGCATTCTCCCATCACGATGTCATAGGTGCCGAACAGGGTAATGGCGTCGGCGATCATGTAGCCTCTCGACATGTGATCGAAAGCCCCCATATGAATAAACGAGGGCGCGCGGATCTTGAGCCGGTACGGCTTCCCGCCGCCGGTGCTGACGATGTAGAAGCCGAGTTCGCCCTTGTGCGCCTCGGTGCCGCAATAGATTTCTCCCGGCGGAGCATTGAAGCCCTGCGAAAAGAGCTTGAACTGCTGAATCATGGAATCGAGATTTGTGAAGACGCGCTCCTTCGGGGGCAGCGTCACGCTGGGCACGTCGGCCATGATCGGGCCGTCCTGAATCTGCTCGAGGCACTGCTTGATGATCTTGACGCTTTCGTAGAGCTCCATGACGCGGATCCAGTACCGGTCGTACGTATCCCCATTCTTCCCGAGCGGAACACTGAATTCGCACTTCGAGTAGGCCGAGTACGGTTCCGTCTTCCGCAAGTCGTAGTCCACTCCTGAACCGCGAAGCGTCGGTCCGCTCAGCCCGAAACTAACGGCGTCCTCGGCGGAGATCACAGCCACGCCTTTGGTACGAGCGATCCAGATGCGGTTTTTCTCGAGGAACACGACGTACTCGTCGATCTTCGGGGGAAAATAGTCCAGAAATTGTTTGAGCTTGGCAAACAATGAAGGCGTGAAATCGCGCTCCACTCCTCCGATGCGATACCAGCTCGTCGTCAGCCGCGCGCCGCACAGTTCGTCGAACCAGTCCAGCAGAATTTCCCGATCCCGAAAGCAATAGAAAAACACCGTCATCGCGCCGATGTCGAGCGCTTGGGTCCCCAGCCAAAACTGGTGACCGATGATGCGCTGCACTTCGGCGACGATGGTGCGCAGGTATTCGGCGCGGTCCGGGACCGTGATGTTCATGAGCTTTTCAACCGCACGGCAGTAAGCGAAGTTGTTGTACATGGCACACACGTAGTCGAGCCGGTCCGTGTGCGGAATGAACTGATGGTAGGTGCCTTCCTCGGCGAGCTTTTCGACTCCGCGGTGCAAGAAACCCATGACGGGCGTGGATTTGACGAGACGCTCGCCTTCCAGTTCCAGAATCACCTTCAACACGCCGTGCGTGCTCGGATGCTGCGGCCCCATGTTGAGCAGCAGCTCTTCCGTCCGCAAGGTGGGGAGCGTTTCGCTCTCTGGATGGGTCGGATCGACTTTGTAAACGGTGGTTCTTTGATCTTCGAATGCCATCGTCGCTGTGCTTATCTCGTTTCGTCCAAAAACTCAAACGTGTCGCGCCAGCCCTTCCCGCGGACCGGAAAATCTTTCCGCAAGGGATATCCTTCCGTGTAGTCGTCCGGCATCAGGATGCGGCGAAGGTCAGGATGGCGGCGGAAACGAATTCCCATCATATCGTAGACCTCGCGCTCCATGAAGTCCGCGCCTTTCCACAGATCGGTGAGGGAATCCACGATGCAGTCCGATTCCGGCACCCTGGTCTTCAGCCGGATGCGGTGCCGCTTCCTGATCGAATAAAACTCATAGACGACTTCGAACCGCTCTTCGTCGTCGGGCCAGTCAACCGAGCTGACATGCACGATATAGTCGAAATCCATGGCCGGGTCGTCGCGCAAAAATTGGGCGACCTCGTGCAATTTGTCCCTGGTGACGGTGATCGCCAGATCCCCGCGCCACTCCACGGCATGAACAAAACCCACTGTGAAATGCTCGCGAAGGCGTTCGGACAACTGCTGAAGCGACATGGGGATCCTCAGGCTTTTAGGCCCGCCTTCACCTGTTCCGGCTGCTTGACGAACACACGTTTTTGCATGATGCGCTCTTGCAGTTTGAGAATACCGTCGAACAAGGCTTCGGGGGTCGGGGGACAGCCAGGCACGTAGATATCCACCGGGACGAAGCGGTCGACGCCCTGCACCACGCTGTAACTGTCGTAGATGTTTCCTGAGGTCGCGCATGAACCCATCGCGATGACGTATTTCGGTTCGGGCATCTGGTCGTAAATCTTCCGGATGACGGGTGCCATCCGGCGGCACACCGTTCCCGCGACGATCATCAGATCCGACTGCCTGGGAGACGCGCGGAACACCCCGGCGCCGTAACGGTCCATGTCGTAGCGTGACGAGACGGCGGCAATCATTTCGATGGCGCAACAGGCTAGCCCGAACGTCATGGGCCAGAGTGAGCCCTTGCGCGCCCAATTCACGGCTTTCTCTACCGTCGTGGTGATGACGTCCGGCGCGCTGTCTTTGTCATGACGCCCCAAATGAATCAGTCCCATTCCAACGCTCCCTTGCGCCAAGCATAGACATAGGCGACGAGGAACAACGCGATGAAAATCATCATTTCGACCAGGCCGATGATGCTGACCTTATTGATGTCGTTGAACACCACGGCCCAGGGATAGAGAAAAATGACCTCAATATCAAAGATCACGAACAGCATGGCGAAAATATAGTAGCGAACCGGAAACGGCATCCGGGCATCAGAAAAGGGCTCGGATCCGCACTCGTAGGCGGACAGTTTCTCGGGTTCCGGATACTTCGGCTGGACCAGATAGCTCAACAAGAGCGTCACGACCCCGAAGGCCAGGGCGACGAAGATAAACAAGAGAACCGGAAAATACTTAGTCAGATACTCCAGGAGTAACTCAAGACCGCTCATGGAGGTCACCTTTCAACACCTTGAGTTGCAAAGGAGAAAGGGATCTTAGACGGGGGGTTACCGTGATAGCAAGCGAACAAAGGACCTACCCTCAAGACCCGGAAGTCCTACCATGGCCTGGTTTCTGCCGACCGGCCGTCGAATCCATGAGGGCTGCGTCCATTCGGAGGTGGGAAGGAACGGTCTGATCCTTCTGTTCCCACTCCGGAAGCAGCGGGGAAAAGGCCTTGGCCTTCTTCCGCCTGTGAATTTGGGTCTCTAATCGAGGACGAGAGGAGCGTTCCGGCGGTTTCTGCGGCATAAAGCCTCTGTTTAGTTCACCTGGCGCGGCTCGGCTAAAACACTCGAGCACCTTAGCAAAGGTCCCCACCCCGGTCAACGGGGACAAGACCGCAATATTCTTGACTCTATGGGATGATTTGCTATGGTTTTTTGAGCAGACTATGCCTTAACCAGAAGGACACGCCATGACCATTCATCCACAGAAAGCCCTCACAGGCTGCGCGCTGTTCGCGATCATCGCCACGATGGGACTGTTGTCGGCGTGGGCCGATGATCTCGACAGTATCCGTTACGGCGAGGCAGCCAGGACGTACGCCGCGGGTTCCATCCAGCAGTTTACTCCGCAGGACGGTGTGGTGAATGTCATCACCGGCGACAATCAGACCATCGGAAACCGTATGCGGCTCGGACAGAACGATACGCTCTACCTCAAGTTGAAAAATCCTGCAGAGGCGGCGATCGGCGATCTCTTCACCGTCTACAAGCGAACCCGAAAGGTCTTTCATCCCGCAACCGGGCAGTACTTGGGGTATCTGATTACCCGGCTCGCCATCGTACAGGTGGTTCAAGTGGATGACGTATTGACCACGGCTCGCGTTGTGCGGGCCTTCGGGGCGGCGGCTCCCGGTGATCCCATCGCCAAGTTCTCACTGCCGAGTTCCGGCGAAGCGGCCGCCGTGCCTGCTTCGGGCGACATCAACGGCATGGTCGTCGAATTGCAAGCTGATTTGGAGATGACTCTAGTGGCACAACGGAACATCGTCTATCTCGACCGCGGGTGGGAAGACGGGCTCAAGGCTGGAGACCGCCTGGAGCTGACTCGTTACGGAGGGGGGCTGCCGCCTCGCCAGGTCGGCGAAGTGAAGGTGTTGTCAACCGAGGGCCGCAGCGCCACTGCACTCGTCACGAAATCGATTTCCCGCATTCTCAAGGGCGACCAATTCCGTACGAAGTATCAGGCGGATCTCGTTCCTCCGGCAGAGCCGGTCACGCCGGCCGCGCCGTCCATGAACAGTCCCGCGGAGCCCTCGACAGGTAAGCGAGCGGTTCAGAATGCAGCGCGTGAGACGCGATACACGTTGAGCGATCTTATGAAGCAGCTGCAGTATGAATCCGGAGAAGCAAGGATCAAGCCGGAGGGCTATCAAACGCTCGACCAGTTGGTCGAACTCTTGAAAGGATCGCAGGCCGATCAGTTGATCCGCGTCGAGGGGCATGCGGACAATATGGAAATCGGTCCCTCCCTGAAGTCGCAGTACCCGACAAATTGGGATCTTTCCAAAGCGCGCGCCACCGGCGTTCTGCGCTATCTCGTCGAAAAAGGCGGCATCGACTCTGCACGAATCTCGTCTATCGGCTACGGCGCGACCAAGCCGTTGACGAGCAATGCGACGGAAGCCGGGCGTTCAAGAAACCGCCGCGTCGACGTAGTCCTCTATGCTCCCAACGCCGCACCGGCTGATCCCGCGCCTCCGACGGCGCCTGCCGAAGCCGCCGCTGATGACGGCTATCGTGTGTCCGGCCTCGGATCGCAGGGCCAGGAGTCGGCCGCTCCTTCGGTCGACAAGACCGTTCCCACGGAGGCGGACAATGCCGAAAAACCAGCTCCTACTCCTCCGGTCGTTTCCGATACACCTGCTGAAAACACCCAGGCTGTGCCGGCCGCTCCGGACAAAACAGCGCAACCCTGATTGCTGCTCCCCGCTGGGACCTGCTCCGTTGTGAGCATGTCCCCGCGTGCGCGAGCCTCCTTGTTTCCCCTCTCGACTCCTGCTGCTACAATGCCGCATGATCGGTGAGCCGCGGACCATCACACCACAGGAACCAGACGCTCCGCGCTTCGCGGAAATCATTGTCCCCCGCCACTTCGCCGGCCCATTTACCTATCGAATTCCCACGGAATTACAAGCGGTGTTGCGGGTCGGGCACTTGGTGTTTGTGCCGTTCGGCCGGTCTCTGGTTCAAGGTGCGGTCATTGCGCTCAGTCCTCACCATCCTCCGGCAGTGCCGCTCGAACGGCTCAAGCCCATTCGCGCACTGGTCACGGCTGATCGGGCCGTCGAAATTCTTCCTTCCCTGCTGCTGCTGGCGAAGGCCGTGGCTGAAACCTATGTGGCACCCTGGGGACAATGCCTCAGGCTGGTGCTCCCGCCCAAATTGACCAGGCTTGACTCGAGCCGCATGATTTTGACCAAGGAAGGTCAAGAAGCTCTGACCAAACAGGATTCGATTCCCCCTGCGTTCGTGCCACTTCTGAAGCGTCTCAAACGTCGTCCGCTCGGCATTTCGCTCTCTCGCCTTTGTCACGGCAAGGACCGGACTCATGAGGAGGTCTTGACGTCGATCCTCGATCGAGGATGGGCACACAAAGTGCGCGGTCGCACGACTGCCGAGACTCCGGCTTTGTTCGGTTCCCACGCTGACGAGCGTCATCAGGATTGGGGCGCGTCGCGGAACGTCGAATGGGAGGCGTGCGTCCTGCGTGCGGTGGAGGGCCGTACGTCCGCCCGTCTGTTGGTGGAGGCTGATCACGCAGAACGCCTCGCCTTGCTTCGTGCTGCCGTGATCAGGACGGTGGAACTGGGACGGAAGGTGCTCGTGATTACCGGTGAAACCTCCCGCGCGGAATCACTCGCAGCCGCGCTGGCTCATTCGGCCACGGTGACCGCCGCGCTTCACAGCATGATGCCTGATGAGAAGAGGTCTGAAATCTGGGAGCGGATTCGTCAGAACCATGTTTCCGTCGTGGTTGGCACGAGAGCCGCCGTGTTCCTTCCGCTTGATCCCATCGGTCTGATCTGGATTGACCGCGACGAGGATTCCGCGCTCAAAGAACCGATGGAGCCGAGATATCATGCGCGGGATGTTGCGTGGATGAGAGCCCAGAAGGAGGAGGCGCTTCTCGTCTTGGGTTCTGCCCATCTCTCTCTCGAGGCGTCCGGCCTGGAAGCGCCGAAGCACCTACTCAAAGCGCCCGTTCGACCGGAGATCTCGCCGCAGGTCGAGGTTGTGGATCTTCAACGCGAGGATCGTCGACTGCTCTTAAGCGTCCGGCTGCACGAGGCCATGCGCGAAGCCATGGCGCGTCAGGCAGGCATCCTGTTGTTTCTCAACCGGAAAGCCTATGCGGGCGCGCTCGTCTGTCGAGACTGCGGCCAGGTTCCCCGCTGTCCCTCCTGTGCCGTGGCGTTCGCGTTTTCGCGACAGAAAAACGTGCTGTTTTGTCATTACTGTGGTGCCACGCATGCGATTCTAGACCTGTGTGCCGCATGCGGGAGTTCCCGGCTGCAGCCTGTCGGGGAAGGGACCGAACGTCTGGAAGAAGAAGTAAAACGACGGTTTCCCTCTGCACGGGTGTTGCGAGTCGACGGAGAAACCATGCGAAGGCCGAAGGAAGCCGATCGTATCCGGACACGCGTTCGTCGGCGAGAGTGGGATGTGCTCATTGGCACCCAATTACTGTTGAGAGATGATCTGGTGCCGCCGCTGGGTCTCGCGGGCGCCGTGCAGGCGGATGCGGGGCTGAGCCTTCCCGACTTTCGAGCGGCTGAACGCACGTTTCATTTGCTGCAGGACGCCGCGGGTCTGGTGCAGCCGATGTCGGTGGGTGGTCGGCTGATCATTCAAACGTACCTGCCCTCGCACCATGTCATCGAGGCGGTGGCCCGACAGGATGATGCGATCTTCAGAGCGGAGGAATTGCTGCACCGGACGGCGCTCGGATTTCCTCCGGCCGTGCGCGTGATCGTTCTGCACGTTTCCGGGGCACTCGAACCGACCGTCGCACACGCGGCCCAAGCCTGGGCGGATGCAATCAGCCGTGCGGCGAAGCCCACGCCTGCAGGCGAGCATCTCACTATCCTGGGACCCGTTCGGTCGCCTGTGCCCCGGGTGCGCGGACGTTACCGCCGGCAGATCCTGATCAAGTCCCCACCGGACTTCAACGCCGTCCAGACCATCCGATCGACACTGGCCGATCTTGAATCCCTCTATGCCCGTCGAACAGTGAAGTTCGACGTCGACGTGGATCCGATTGAGATGTGGTGACCGTTACCGCTTCTTCGACGCGCGAGTGCTGCCATTGGCCTTGGAGTTCGGCGTAGAGGAGCTCTCCTGTCGCGCCGTGCCCGGTCCTTCCTTTGCCCGTTTGAACAGGCCATAGGAAAAAGCCAGCCAGAAGCAGGCTGAAAAAAGCCCCATGAGGGTGGCGGAGAGAATGGCACCCATCTCGGCGTCGGATGGCTCGCCGCCAGCTGAACGAATTTGCAGCATGGTCACGACGGGCCAGGCAAAGCATTCGAGGCCAAGCAACAGCGTCGACCAGGCCCAGATAAGCGTGAGGGTCGTGCCATGCCACCATAAGAACGCCGCCGCGGCGATCGCAACTCCTACCGCGCTGTACGGGGACAGCCCGTTCCACGCCAGCCATGCGCCCACGGCGATGACAAGGCTGCCCAATGCCGCATTGACGTACAGAGTCCAGGATGCCATCACGATAGGGTGTGTTTGGGGCAGCGCTGCCACGGGGTGATCCCCGGCTACGCGTCGCTACACGGTGCGCTTGACGAAGAATGCAGCCGCTTGAGCCCGACGGGAAATATGGAGCTTCTGGAACATATTGGCCAGGTAATTTTTGACGGTCTTGTCGCTCAACTTGAGCGTCGAGGCAATCTCTTTGTTGGTCAAGCCGTCGGCTACTAACGCCAGTACCCGTTCTTCTTGCGGTGAGAGTGACGAGGGGCGCGCAGGGCCTTCAGCAGTCGGGACGGTCTTGATCCATTCAAGGGCCCGCTTGGTCACGGCGGGGTCCAGGATGGAGCGGCCGGTGGACACGGTTCTGATTGCGCGAATCAGCGCAGCTGAATCGATTTCCTTCAACACGTACCCGTACGCCCCGGCCAACACGGCCGCGAGTACCGAGTCGTCATCCGTGTAGGACGTCAGGAAGATGACCCGCGCCGTCGGTTGTTCAGACAAGATTTCGCGGCAAGCTTCAACACCGGACCCGTCAGGCAGGCGGACGTCCATCAGGATGACGTCCGGCCGAAGGCGCTTGGCCTCCGCGGCTGCCTGCGCCTTGCTGTCGGCCTCCCCGACGATCGTGATGCCTTGATTGTTGTGCAGGACCGTGCGCAGGCCGACTCGAACAACTTCATGATCGTCGACCAAGAGCAGCCTGATCGAAGAAGGTTTGGTCGGCGGAACACTGCGACGCCGCACAGATGTTGCACCAGCAAGGGGCATCGTTGCTCCGTGGGTCATGGGTTCTCGATTGGTGCCGAAGGCGGGACTTGAACCCGCACGGCTTGCGCCACACGCCCCTCAAACGTGCGTGTCTGCCATTCCACCACTTCGGCCTCAGGCCCGCTGAAAATGCCCTTCAACTTCGTTCTCGGTCGCCTGCTTCACTGCGACGTAACAACCGCGTACGTCTCGTTCGCAGGGCTCCCTGCGGCCTCGTTCAAGGGCATTTTGAGCGGGCCCCGGAACTTCGACTAGTCCTGTTCTAGAGGGAGCGGCATTATAGAAGTAGGCCAAAATCCTTGTCAATCAACGGCCTGTTCTGTAAGATTGGCCGTCGATTGCTCGCCGATTAATCCAATACCATGCACGGCTATCACGACCTACATCCCTCTCTCATCCGGGCCGCCACGACCGTTTCTCCGGCCTCGCTCGCCGCGCTGTTCGACGTCGACAACACGCTCATCCCGGGAGAGGCCTGCGAGGTGCGATTCTTCCGTTATCTGTGGCGAAGGGGGTTGGTTGGCTGGCGCGAATTGCGGCAAAGCCTCGTCTGGCTGATCCGACAGGGACCATCCGTCTCGATACATCCCCTGCGCGAACGCAAGGTGTACTTGCAAGAAAAGGATCCGTCCCTGATCGAGGCCTGCGCCCGTGAGTTTTTTCAGGACGAAATGTTGCGGGCAGTGTCCCGCCAAGGCCGAGAGCGGCTGGAGGCGCATCGACAATCAGGCCATCAGCTCATTCTGATATCCGGCGCGCCGGACTTCCTGATTACACCGCTTGCCGCCGCATTGAACGTCCCTACGCTGTTTGCGGCGCGGTTGGAGCGTCTCGGCGGCCGCTATACCGGCGCGGTCGTTCCTCCCCTCCCCTACGGGGCAGGAAAGCGGCAGCTCATCGTGTCGCATGCTCAGGAAAAAGGTCTCGAGCTGGCGAGCTCGTTTGCCTACGGCGACAGCCCGGGCGACACGGAAATCCTTACGCTCGTAGGATACCCGGTGGTCGTTAATCCGATCCGCGGCATGCGGCGAGTTGCACGCGGTCGAGGTTGGCCGGTTGTGGATTGGACCTAACGTGCGCGTGACAGAGATTTTTCACAGCATCCAAGGCGAATCGAGCTTTGTCGGGCAGCCCTGCGTCTTCATACGGCTGACCGGCTGTCCGCTGCGCTGCACCTGGTGCGACACGGAATATGCCTTCTATGGAGGAAACGAACAGTCCATTGAACACATTCTGGGGAAGGTCGAGTCCTATGGTTGCCGGCTCGTGGAAATCACAGGCGGCGAACCGCTCGCACAATCGGAGTCCTTTCCACTGATCACCAAGCTCTGTGAGCGAGGGTATGACGTCTTGATCGAAACAAGCGGTGCCATCGATATCGCCACCGTCGACACGAGGGCTCATGTGATTCTCGATGTGAAATGCCCTGGCAGCGGCATGTCGGACCGGATGCACTGGCCGAATCTGGATCGGTTGACCATGAAGGACGAAGCCAAGTTCGTGCTGGCAGACCGGGCCGACTATGAATGGGCGCGTCAGGTGATTGAACAGCACGAGTTGGCGACCCGCTGCACCGTCCTCATGAGCCCCGTCTTCGGCTCGCTGGATCCACGGCAGTTGGCGGAATGGGTGTTGGCGGACCGGCTGCCCGTTCGACTGCAGCTGCAGCTCCATAAGTTGATTTGGGCACCCGACATGCGTGGGGTATGAAGGATATCGGCGTGAAGAGGCTCTGAGAATCTGGCAAATGGACCAAAGAGAGAAAGGGAACGGCGAATGAAGATGATGCAGATCGACACGAAAGTGGGTCGTGCTGAGACGGAAGCGGCGGAACTGCTCGTACTCACGCATTGTGAAGGAGAGCCTCTGAGCAGGCCGGACGCGTCCGGTCTCGACAAAGTCCTCGGCGGCTCCTTGCGTGACTTGCTGCAGTCACGGGAGTTTGAGGGGAGAGCCGGAGAAGCTCTGGTCTATCACACGCATGGCAAGGTGCCTGCCAAACGTCTCCTGTTGGTCGGGTTAGGAAAAAAGCACCAGCTGACCTTGGACGGGATCCGCCAAGCGCTGGGGCATGCGGTGAAACGAGTGCGTCAAAGCAAAGCCGATTCATTTGCCGCCGTGGTGCCCGCGGTGACTCCCAAAGGGCAGACTCCGCTCGAGGTGGCACAGGCGATGACGGAAGGCGCGATTCTTGGGAATTATCAATTCACCGCCTATCGGAGCGACAACGGCACGCCGACCAATGTCGAACGGATGACCATCCTGACCCAGCAGAAAGCTCAGCTGCGGTCTTTGTCGGAAGGCATTCGTCGCGGCCTGGCAACGGCGGAAGCCGCCGTGCTCGTGCGCGACCTCTGCAACCATCCGTCGAACGTGATGACGCCGACTCGCATCGCGAACGAAGCCAAGAAAGTTGCGAAGGAGGAAGCGCTGACTCTGAAGATTCTCGAACAAAAAGATATGGAGCAGCTGGGCATGGGCGCTCTCTTGGGCGTCGCCCGCGGGAGCCATGAAGCCGCCCAAGTTCATCATTCTGGAATACAACGGAGCGAAGAAAAAAGACGAGCGCCCGGTGGTCTTTATCGGGAAGACGATCACGTTCGATACCGGAGGGATCTCGCTCAAGCCCGCCGAGAACATGGAACACATGAAGGCGGACATGACCGGCGGCGCCGAAGTCCTTGCCGCGGTCAGGGCGGCTGCTCGCCTGCGGTTACCTATGCGTCTGGTCAGCATCCTGCCGGTGGCGGAAAATATGCCGGGAGGACGTGCGATGAAGCCGGGAGACATCGTGAAGACGCTGTCGGGAAAAACGGTGGAAGTGCAGAATACGGACGCGGAAGGCCGGTTGATCCTCGCCGATGCCCTTGCCTACGCCCAACGCTACAATCCCGCTGCGCTGGTCGACATTGCGACGCTCACAGGCGCCTGTGTGGTTGCGCTCGGCCAGTTTGCCATCGGCATGTTCGGCACCGATGACAAATTGAAGGCGCAAGTGCAGAAGTCCGGCCAAAAATCCGGCGAGCGGGTGTGGGAAATGCCTCTGTGGGAAGAGTATTTCGAGCAACTGCGCAGCGACGTCGCCGACATGCGCAACATCGGCGGACGCGGCGGCGGCATGATCACGGCGGCTCTGTTTTTGAGCAAGTTCGCCGGCGACGGTCCGTGGGTGCACATCGACATTGCCAGCACCGATTGGAGCGAGCGGGAACGGGCCTATATTCCAAAAGGGCCGACCGGCATCGGCACCAGGCTGTTGATCCAATACCTCATCGATCGGAGCCTGTGACGTGGCGCGTCTCGAACTGACGTCACGCGAAAAGATCGGGCAGCTCTTCATGGTCGGCTTCCTGGGCACGAGCGTGACCCCGGATCTGGCCGCCTTCCTCAAGGACTACAAGCCGGGCGGCGTCATTCTCTTCTCGAGGAATCTGGAATCGGTCGAGCAGATTGTCCAACTGACGAACGACCTCCAGCAATGCAGTCCGAAATCACCCTTGTTGATTTCGATCGATCAGGAAGGTGGTCGGGTCTCGCGCCTGCCCAAGGGCTTTACCATTTTCCCGCCCGGCGAACTGATCGGCCAATGCCATTCCGGCGAGCTGGCCTATGCGGCCGCCGCGACGATTGCCAAAGAGCTGAGAGCCGTCGGCATCAACATGAACATGGCGCCGGTGTTGGACGTCAACAGCAATCCCGACAATCCCGTCATCGGCGACCGGGCCTTCGGCTCCTCGGCCGACACCGTGATCGAAATGGGATTGGTCACCGCTGCCGGGCTTCAAGATTCCAAGGTTGTGGCCTGCGGCAAACATTTCCCAGGCCATGGAGACACGAACGCCGATTCGCACAAAGAGCTGCCGGTGGTTGAAGCGCCCCGAGAGCGGTTGGAAGCCGTCGAGTTTCCTCCGTTCCGCCGTGCCGCCGCCGCAGGTATCGCGACGCTGATGACGGCCCATGTCCTCTACAAGGCGCTGGATGACCAGCTTCCCGCAACCCTCTCTCCCAACATCATCACACACCTCCTGCGCGAACAGATGGGTTACGACGGGGTCGTGCTCACGGACGATCTCGAGATGCACGCGATCGTCGACCATTATGGACCGGGGGAGGCAGCGGTGCGCGCGTTTCTGGCGGGTTGTGACATGCTCTTGATCTGCAAAGAGCGCGACCGGGAGATTGCCGCGTTCGAGGCAATGGAGAAGGCCGTTGCGTCAGGGACGATCGACACGTCGCGGCTGGATCAGTCAGTGGCACGCATCCAGCGGATCAAGCAGCGCTATCTCCTGCCGTATCGGCCGGTGGTGATCTCCGACGCGAAATTGATCGCCGGGTGCCGGACGCACCAGGCGCTGTTGCAGAGCATCCGGCAGGCGAATCTCCGCATGGAGAGGAAATCCACAGCGAAGGTCGTCTAGCCGTCAACCCGAACAGCGAGCCGGTACTCATGGGTCTCAAAAAAGGCGATCTCATCGACGAACGCAAACGGCATCCAGAGTCCTGCGGGCTCGTCCTCAAAGTCATGGGCGGCGGCGAAGGGTTCGAGAAAATCATCTGCTGTGACCATGAATTGACCGAGACGGATCTTGTCCCCTCGCTGGTCACGTCAAAAGGGCGAAAGCGCGGCCAGCTTCCTGCGGCCATGATTCTCGATGAAAAGAAATTGTACCCAGACTCATGCGGCCTGCGGGTCATGATCATGGACGGCGGGGCGGGCTTCAAAGAGATTCGATGCTGCGGCCATTCGTTGACGCTCAGTTCCAAGCGAGAGCTGCACTATGACCAGATGAGAGGATCGGAGCCGCCGCCGAACGCGCCGGAAGGGAATGCATAGTCCATCTCACGGAGGTGCCCATGCAGGACCGTAAGGAAGTGATGAAACGCTGGTGCGGCGTGATGGAGTGGCTCGACCGGCTCGGTTATCTGACGGCAGGCTTCAGTCTGCTCGTGCTCGGCATGCTCATCTTCGCCCATGCCTGGTACGTGTTCATGACGAAGGCGGGTGTCGCCGGACTTCTGCCTTCCGGCTTGAAGCTGTTGAATGACCTGCTGCTGGTGATCATTTTGCTCGAGCTGTTCCGAACTGTCATCCGGTTCTTGCAGACTGAAGTGCTCGACCTGGAGCCCTATCTGGCGGTTGGCATCATCGCCTGCACCAGGCGGGTGCTCACCGCCAGTGCGGAGCTCTCCCACCAGCTCAACATGACCGAAACTCAGTTTTATCAATACCTCATGGATGTCGGCTTGAACGTGACGGTCATCATGGTCCTAGTGGTGGGCGTCTTCCTCGTGCGCAAACGTCCGGCTCAATCGTTGGCCGCATGTCCTAGTGACGATTCCGGGGCGGCCAGACAGGCCGCCTTCTTGCCTCCCCCTGCCGGTTGTGGCATCATGCCCCTCCTTGGAGAGCGGCATGGCGCCATTGCTGGAATACGTCGGGTCCGTGCATATTTACCTCGGGCCGTACAGGGGAAATCCGATTGCCCTGTATCTGAAACGATCCGACGGCTCGTGCCAGATCGGCCCGAAAGTCTATCCCTGGAATGTGGTGGTAGGCAGCGGAGACTCGCCCAACAAGGCAGCGGCGGACTTCGAAGAGAAATGGAAAGCCAAGGGGCTTTCCGCCGACATGTATTCGGGTCCATCCTGGGAAGGCGGCATCAAACCCGAGAAACCTGCGCCTCCCAAACCGCCTGCCGCTCCCAAGCCGACCGCTCCGGCCGGTGCTGCGGCACCCAGCGCGCCCTCGAATGCCCAACCAGCGTCCGCTTCGGCCCCAACAAAATCCTTCCCAGCAATCGACGGGCGAATCCAATTCATAGGACGGTCACGGAACCGCTCTCAGTCACGTCTTCGACCTAACAGACCGCTGCAAACAATGAGTCTGTGAGGGGGAGAGCGAGCTCAGGATAGAGACGTAGGCTCAATGGCTTGCGCTGACAATCTGCTGTGCTTCAAGCCGTAGGCCAGGTAGATGACGATACCGATGATGGTCCAGACGCCGAAGCGGAGCCACGTCAGCTGAGGAAGTTGCCACATCAGCCCGAGACAGGCCATTGTTCCCAGAATCGGGACGAGCGGCATGAATGGCACACGAAACGGCCGAGGTTGGTCCGGCCTCGTGTAGCGCAGCACGATCACGCCAATACAGACCAACACAAAGGCGAAGAAGGTGCCGATGTTTGTCATGTCGGCGGCCTCTCCGATGGGAATGAATGCCGACAGGATCGCCACGGCGATGCCGGTCAAGATCGTGGCGCGGTGCGGTGTGCCGAACCGGGGATGGACCTTCGAGAGCCAGGCGCCTAACAGCTGATCCCGCGACATGGCGAAGAACACGCGAATCTGGCCGAGCATCATGACGACCAGCACGCTCGTGATGCCGGCGACCGCTCCGATCGCAATCACCGCCGCTCCCCATTTAAAGCCCACCAGCCTCAGCGCTTCAGCCACCGGCGCGTGAATGTCGATCTGCGACGACGGAATCAATCCGGTGAGCACGGCGGCGACCGCGATATAGAGGAAGGTGCAGACGCTCAATGACGCGATAATGCCGATCGGGACATCGCGGGTGGGGTTCTTGGCCTCCTCGGCGGCGGTCGATACAGCATCAAAGCCAATATAGGCAAAGAACACGATGGCTGCCGCTGCGCCGACTCCCGCGAACCCCTGCGGCATGAATGGCGTCCAATTGGCGGGATCAATCGACGTACTGCCGATCGCGATGAAAAACAGGATCACGGCAAGCTTGATCAGAACAACCACACCGGTCGCCCTCGCACTTTCTTTGATGCCGACGACGAGGATGATGGTCACGAGAAGTACAATCAGCGCCGCGGGAATGTTGGCTATACCTCCCTCCGGGCCTCCTGGAGCCCTGAGTCGCCCAGATCTGGTAGGTCGATGCCTGCCAACTGCAACAGATTGTTGAAATAGCCGGACCAGCCGATCGCCACCGCCACACAGGCGACTCCATACTCGAGAATCAGATTCCAACCGGTCAGCCAGGCCAGCAGCTCTCCAAGCGTGGCATAGGAAAAGGTATATGCGCTGCCGGCGACCGGGATCATTGCCGACATTTCTGCGTAGCAGAGCGCAGCGAGCGCACAGGTCAATCCCGACAGGATGAACGATAGGATGATGCCGGGACCAGCGCCGGGCCGATGGGCATCACCGACAATGGCCGTTCCGATCAACACAAAAATTCCGGTTCCAATGATGGCGCCGATACCGAGGCACGTCAGATCCCAGGCCGTCAGGGATTTTTTGAGCCGGTGGGTTGGGCGGTCTGCGTCGGCAAGAATCTGTTCGATCGGCTTGATTCGAAACAGATGAGTGATCACCGAGCCTCGAACGTCGGCGGGTGGGGCCAGGGATGGCCGGCTGAGGACATCGTCACGGTCCATGTCGTCTCAAGTATAGCAGGCGGCTGGAAGTATGCATTGAACGCGGACGACATCAGCGTCCTCTACGCTTGGCTGCTTCGAGGAAGGCCTCGAACAGCCGGCGATGGTGCTGGTGACGGTCGAAGAGAAATTCCGGGTGCCATTGAATGCCGAGCAGGAACCGCTGGGCGGAGGATTCAATGGCTTCGATGATGCCGTCCGGGGCCCATGCACTGGCCTGGAGCGACGGGGCGACATCCTTGACCGATTGATGATGGGAGCTATTGACGCGCATGGTCCCGGTCTTGACGATCCGATGCAGGAGGCTTTTCGGAGTGATCTTCACCGGATGACTGAGCTGCGTCGCTGGAGCCGATTGGCGGTGTTGAAGCGGATGGGGCCGCTGCGATCCGACGTCTTGATACAGGCTGCCGCCGAATGCCACGTTGATCGCCTGCATCCCTCCGCAGATGCCCAACAGGGGCAGATCTGCCGTTCTGGCCAACTGCGCCATCTCGAGCTCGAAGGTGGTGCGGCGCTGGCTCATCACGTGAAACTTGTACCGCTGGCGTTCGCCGTAGAGCTCCGGCGCGAGATCTGGACCGCTGCCGGTCAGCAGGAGGCCGTCAATAGAGGTCAGCAGACGGCGACGAGCAGCCAGATCCGAGAGCAGCGGAAGCACGATAGGGATACCACCCAGGTCTTCGATCGCGCGGATATAACGTGCGCGCAGAAAGTAGGTGGGTTCTCGCCCGCCCCATTCTTTTCGGTCACCGGCGTTGAAGTCTGGTGTCACGCCGATGAGCGGTTTCATCGTTCAGCGAACGGGTTCCATGGGCGCAGGCTCCAGGGGGGCGATGGCCGTAGCCGAGGTATCAGGTTCAGGGACGCCGAGAAAACGAATGGGCCTATCTCCGCGCAGGTGTTCGGGCGTGATGATGTATGTGCCGTACATGCTGGTCGTCCAAATACTCTTCGCGGCGGTCTCGTTCCCACCAGAGAACGCATAAGCTAAACCACCGACGACGCCTCCGCCGATCGCAAAGGCCGCCTTCAAGGGAAGATACAGCAACGTCGATAAGCCGGCTGCGGCGCCCATGCCCGCGCTGGATGCGCTTCCGCCTTCCGTGCTGTCGCTCGAGGCGGGCGCGGCGGGCTCCTGGCTCCAAGCCGAGGGCACCGTCAGCACGGTGCAGAGAGCGACGACAAGACTGATGGCGACGAGTCGGGATGCAGCTGCAAAACCCGTCGATGTGAGCAGGTGTAATTTCACGGAGGGTCCTCCTTCTACAAAGTGAGCCGGGCCGTACCCGCTGAAATCCTGCACGGCATACCGGACGCAGCGCGATGTGGCGTTATAACAAATTCGACCGTGCTTGCAAACCCCCTACCACGAACCAGGCTGGGACACTTAACAGGGTGGATTCTGTGGGAGAAGATCAAGTTCTGACGCGACATGGGAGAAGATGAAGTCCCGTTTTTTCGGGGCAATTCCGTTTAATTCGGCAACGAATGTGTCGGTGGTGAGACATTGATTCTGCTGAGTGATGCCGGATTGCAACAGCAGATCCAGCTTGCACCATGAGAGGGCTTGAACCAGCAGTTCCTGTGCCCGCTCATGATAGGAGGCACACTCCTCGGCGGGAACCACTGTGAGGGCCGTTTCCAGCCATTGCGAGAAGCCGACGGCACCGCTGAGTTGGTCAACCTGTGTCTGGTTCAATTCCACCGCCACCTGGATCCCGCCCTTCCAGCTGCGCTTTTTCACGTTATAGACCGTCGAGTGAGTGAAGGGTTTCCCCTGCACCTGTTGCGGGCCGACGAACAGTGTCACACGGAACTGCGACAGATCGGATGCAGAGTCTATCGTCATGGCAGGCATTGTACCACGCAGACGGTGTCCTGACGTCTGCGGTTCATTGACCACCGGGAACGGCGACGATAAGATGCCGTTCATGCACAGCACGGCACACGAAACGAGAGTGCTCGAGATCCAACGGGCTCTGCGCGAGCACGCACTCGACGGCTGGCTGTTCTACGATTTCCGGGGGAGCGATCCTCTCGCATATCGCGTGCTCCTGCTCGATCCGCAAATGCATGTGACCAGGCGCTGGTATTATTGGATTCCCGCTCAAGCGTCTCCCCAAAAATTGCTGCATCGTATTGAGCCTCATGTGCTGGATCTGCTCCCCGGCCATTCGAACGGCTACGTCTCCTGGGACCAACAACGGGAACTTCTGGGACGCCTCTTGACTGGGAGCCGTCGCATCGCCATGCAGTACTCCCCGATGAACGCCGTGCCGTATGTCTCCCGTGTGGATGCCGGCACCATGGAATTGGTAAGGAGCTTTGGAGTGGAAGTGATGAGCTCGGGGGATCTGATCCAACTGTTCGAAGCGCGCTGGACCGATCGGCAGTTGGACTCGCATCAATATGCCGCCGCCGCGCTCAGACGCATCGTCGATGAGGCGTTCGATCGCGTCCGCGAAGCTGTCGGCAAAGGTCAGGGTCTGACGGAGTACGGATTGCAACAATTCATTCTGTCCCGCATCGGTGATGCCGGCATGGTCACATCCAGCGCCCCGATCGCCGCCGTGAACGAACACAGCGCGGATCCGCACTTACGCTCCCGCGGCGACTGGTTCTTCGACGATCACACGGGATGATTTGGTGCTGATTGATCTCTGGGCGAAACAGGCCGCCGCCGGTTCGGTGTATGCCGACATCACCTGGACTGCCTATGCCGGTGCGACAGTGCCCGAGAAGCATCGCACGGTGTTCGGCATCGTCAGGCAGGGTCGTGAGGCCGCCCTCGAGTTCGTACGGGCCCAAATGCAAGCGGGGCAGCGTCCCTTCGGCTACGAAGTCGATGCAGCCTGCCGCGGCGTGATCGAGGCGGCCGGCTACGGTGCTCAGTTCGTCCATCGGACCGGCCATTCGATCGGCGAGGAGGTCCACGGCAACGGAGCCAATATCGACGGACTTGAAACGCAAGACTCCAGACGTCTCATACCTCGTACCTGCTTTTCGATCGAACCCGGCATCTATCTCCCGGGAGAGTTCGGCATTCGAAGCGAGCTGGACGTCTTCCTGACGGAGCGCGACGCGCTCGTGTTCGGGTTACCACTTCAGAGCGAACTCGCGCCTTTGCTCTAGTCCTCCGGGGCCATCCATTCCTTGACAGTGCCGTGAACAGGCCTATAGAGTGACTGCTGGCCTTGACTGCCAGGCAGACGGCTGAAAAGGCTTTTCCCACAAAGGAATTAGACCATGTTCGGGACAATGGGCATTTCAGAACTGATCATCATTCTCGTCATCGTGCTCATTATCTTCGGTGCGGGGAAATTGCCTCAAATAGGGGAAGGAGTCGGCAAGGCACTGAAGGGGTTCAAGAAAGAAGTGCACGACATTCCTCCTCCCGAGGCCCCACAGCCAGAACCGTTGTCCCCACCGCCCGTCTCGGTGCAACAAGCTAGTGCGGCTCCGGCCGCCGCTCCGTCGACTGCTCCTCCGGCCGCTCCGACACCGACGTCGCCCTATACTCCTGGGCCGGAAATGACCCCCGGGACGACGGCCGCTTCGCTGTATAACATGGGTCCTCAGGCGCCTCAGCCTCCACGCCCACGAACGGCTCCAGCCGCGAGCACCGCCGGTCAGGCGCCGCCGACCATGGAAGAGCGGGCGGCGGCTCCGACGCCGATGATGCGGGGCCAATATCCTCCTCTCCCTCCCGGCGCGCAATCGAAGCCGCAAGCGAAACGGCCATCGGCCATTGTGAACAAGGATGCCGTGGCGCGCGTTCAGGCGCAGCAGGCGGCGTTGAAGTCCAAGGCCGCGCAGTCCGGTGGCGGGGTCTCACCGGCCGATATGCAGCATCTGGGAGAGGGACTCGGAGACGCGCTGCGAACGTTCAAGCAGGCAGTGTCAGACGTGCGGAACTCGGTTGATCCTGAAATGCGAACCATCCAGGCTGAAATGGATGCGGCGCAGAAAGAGATTCAGCAATCGATCGAAGCGGCTCGTGAAATGCCTGCCGTCCAGGAAGATCCACCGAAGCCGGCCTAATGATGCCACAGTGGGGCCAGCGCTTCCTGTCGATATTTCTTTCTCTCTCCATTCTCATCGCCTGCGCCGCGCAACTTGGCTGTCTACAAGACGCAAAAGCACCTTCCGTCGAACGCGGCATCGCTGTCTTGCTCACGCTGCTGCAGGATGAACATCCTGACACCCGCGGGACTGCTGCAGAATCGCTGGGGAAAATCGGCGATCGGTCAGCGCTGCCAGCGGTCTTACCGCTGTTGACCGACCCTGTGCCGGCAGTCCGCGCGGCAACTGCACAGGCGTTAGGCCGTGTAGCGACACCCGACGACGGAGCCGTGATTGCCGGGCTCGCGCGCTTGCTCAACGACTCCGACAGCAGAGTTCGGCATGCTGCGGCGCTCGCCATCGGCGAGATCGAGCCGTCACCCCGCCAACTCACGTCGGTGGCCGATCTGCTTCGGGCATCCGACGTGCAAATCAGGCGTGCTGCCGTTCGTGCTCTCATATCGCTGGATACCGGGCAGGTGATCGAGTGGCTGCTGCCACTCCTGGACGACCCTGATGCAGAGGTTCGACAGGGAGCCGTCTCGGCTTTGGGACTCTCAGGCGACGCGAGAGTCACGGCGGCGCTTTCGAAGCGCCTTGTCCATGATCCGTCCCCTGCCGTCCGGACGGAAGCCGCGTATCACCTGGGTGAGTTGAGCGGGCAGGACACGCGTCCGCTGTTACGTACGGCGCTCGAGAAGGAAACGGATCACGGGGTCCGTCGATGGATGGAGGCTGAGCTCAAGGCGTTACGCGCGAACGATTGAGCGCGGAAACCAGTTCAACGAGGTCGTGGCGAGACTTTTCCTCGATTTCGGTGAATTGAATTCCCATCCCAGGAAAGAGGAGAAAGCGTTCGGGCTTATTGCGAGTCCAGGCCACTTTGGCTTTGGCTTTGTGCTTTTCCCACGGCCGATCCGGAAGTGCGAACTCAACGGCGAGTTCGGTGCCCGGCGCCAAGGGCTGGCTGCTCTCGATGAAGAGTCCACCGCCGCCGATTCCGCCCGTCAGGCTGTCAAACTGCTTGCCCTCCGGCGTCGTATATTTGACTTTTACCGCCAATGGGGCGCGTGCATGCGCCCGTGCATGTGCGAAGCGGACATCATCGTCAGCATTGACGATGCGCTCGATGACATCGCCCCAGGACACCGCCCCGAGCACCGCTCCGTTGCCATTATGAAGTGAAATGATTTCGCGGTCCGGGTCAATCTCCAGGCTCTTCCCTTCATGTCCCGGAGTGGTGGTCACTGGAAATTTCATTCGGTCCTGCTCACTAAGCACACGGTGCGACGCACGATTCGGCTCATGCGGCCGAGCGGCCGACTTCCTGTAAGGATTTCACCAATTCGAGCACTCGATTACGGATGTCAGGTGCGATATCGGTGAAGCGGACGCCCATTCCCGGACTGAACGTGTACTGATCCGCTTTCGGACAGACCCAGGCCACGACGCCTTTTGCGGCCAGCCATTCGTTGCCATGCTCGGGCAGCGAAAATTCCAACGACAGTTTGGTGCCGACCGGCAGTGGTGATTGGCTTTCAATGAAGAGCCCGCCGCCGCCGATGCCCCCCGCCCGGCTTTCGAATTGCTGGCCCTCCGGGGTCTTGTATTTGACGCGGAATGCCAAGGTGACGCGCGGTTCTGTTCTGGCTTCTCGCGACACAGGAGGTTTCCGATAGGCGAGAATCTGATCGATGACGAAATCCCATGACAGGTTTCCCATCGACTCACCATTGATGCCGATGAGCGTGATGATCTCCCGCGTGGCATCCAATTCAATCGTCTTGCCTTTGTGGCGCAGGCTTGAAACCACCGGATATTTCACATGTCCTCCCAGCTCACCCTGGCAAGTATAGCGCAGTGTTTCACCTTGTCGAGGAAAAGCCGAGAGTTTTCCGGCACCAGCCAAGCGGCGGCATACGCCTCAACGCGTCTCATGCCACCGGCCGGCTGTGCAGCCACTCGTGATCGTGCCGCCAAAACAGAACCGGCCCGGGGATGAAGCCGGGCCGGTTCCGAGAAAGCGCGAGATATGTCCAGTGTTTATGCGGTCTTAATGTCTTTGTCCTGCTCGAAGATGCGGATGGGAGGATGCTTGCCAAGAATGGCATCCTCGGTGATGAAGACTTCTTTGATCTGCTTTTGCGAGGGTGCGTCATACATGACATCGAGCATAACTTCTTCCAATATCGCCCGCAGGCCCCGGGCGCCGGTTTTCTGGGTAAATGCCTTGCGGGCCACCGCTCCGAGTGCTCCCTCGGTGAATTTGAGCTTTACCTTTTCGAACGAGAGGAGCTTTTCATACTGTTTGGTGAGGGCGTTTCTGGGCTCAGTCAAAATCTTGATCAAGGCGCGTTCGTCGAGTTCGTCGAGCGTGGCGACGACCGGCAGACGGCCGATGAACTCCGGAATGAGGCCATATTTCAGAAAATCCTCCGGCTGCACGCGCTCGAATAATTCGCCGAGCCGCACGTCGGCCCGTCCGCGTATTTCCGCGCCGAACCCCATCGCCTTTCGATTTAACCGCTGCTCGATGATCTGCTCCAGTCCGACGAATGCTCCGCCGCAGATGAACAGGATGTTGCTTGTGTTGACCTGAATGAACTCCTGGTGCGGATGCTTGCGTCCGCCCTGGGGCGGCACATTGGCGACGGTGCCTTCGATGAGCTTGAGCAACGCCTGCTGCACCCCTTCGCCCGACACGTCGCGGGTGATTGACGGGCTGTCACTCTTGCGGCTGATTTTATCGATCTCGTCGATATAGACGATGCCGCGTTCGGCGCGTTCGACGTCGTAATCCGATGCCTGGAGCAGCTTGAGGATGATGTTTTCCACATCCTCTCCGACATACCCGGCTTCGGTGAGCGTCGTCGCATCGGCGAGGGTGAAGGGGACGTCCAGATACTTGGCCAACGTTTGGGCGAGCAACGTTTTTCCGGTGCCCGTCGGGCCCACCATCAGGATGTTGCCTTTCTGGAGTTCTACGTCGTCGACGTCCTTTTCCTTCGCCGAGATGCGTTTGTAGTGATTATGGACCGCCACGGCCAGAATTTTTTTGGCCCGTTCCTGTCCGACGACGTATTGATCGAGGTGATGCTTGATCTCCGAGGGTTTTTTGAGTTTGGAAGAAATTTCTTCCTTTGCCTCTTCCCAGTCTTCGGCAATGATGTCGTTGCACAGATTGACACATTCGTCGCAAATGTAGACCGTGGGTCCTGCGATGAGTTTGCGGACTTCGTCGCGGCTTTTCCCGCAGAACGAACAGCGAAGGTGCCGATCCATCTTTTCCTGCTTGGCCATGCGTCCTCCCCGTATTACTTGTCCTTGGCCCCGTCCTTGTCCGACGCCACCTTCAAGGACTTGGGCGCCCGTGTGATCACTTCGTCGATCAGGCCGTACCGCTTCGCTTCCTCGCCGGACATGAAGTAGTCACGCTCTGTATCGTGCGCGATCTTTTCAATGGGCTGCCCCGTATGCTTGGCCATGATTTCATTCAGCCGTTCGCGAATTTTCAAAATTTCTCTCGCATGAATGTCGATCTCGGTCGCCTGTCCCTGGAATCCCCCCAGCGGTTGGTGAATCATGACGCGCGCATTGGGAAGCGCAAACCGCTTTCCTTTCGTTCCAGCGGTCAATAAGAAGTGCGCCCATGCTAGCGGCTTGGCCCAGGCAGATCGTATTGATGGGCGGCTTCACGTACTGCATCGTGTCATAGATGCCCAGTCCGGCCGTGACGCTGCCGCCGGGAGAGTTGACATAGAGATTGATGTCCTTCTCAGGGTCCTCAGCCTCCAAGAACAACAGTTGTGCGATGACGAGGTTGGCAAATATATCGTCGATCGGCGCCCCCAGGAAAATGATGCGATCCTTCAGGAGCCGTGAATAGATGTCATAGGCCCGCTCGCCTCGATTGGTTTGCTCAACGACAATGGGAACTAACATGCAGGTGTTTTCCTTTCCTGAAGTGACACAAGACCCGAGGCTCGGGCCTGGAGCGCTACTTTTGAATCATGGCGTTCCGATAGACGAAATCCAGGGACTTCTCCGCCAAGATGCGCGCCCGTAATTCCTCAATCGAATCCTGTCCGCCGGCCTGGATCATTTTGACCAACTCCGGCTGCCCGATCTTCAACTCTGAAGCCAGGCGGTGAATTTCATTGTCCAGGTCTTCCTGCGTCACCGTCAGCTGTTCTTTCTCTGCGACCGTCTCGAGGATGAGGCCGACCTTGACGCGGCGGGCGGCTTCCTCGCGGTTCTCCTGGCGCAATTTGGTGAGGTCGGACGTTTCAAGGGCCGAGGCGCCTTCGCCCCCTCGACGCTGGCGCTGTTGGAGGTATTGACGGATGATCGCCTCCAGCTCTCGTTCGACCAGCGTTTCCGGAAGATCAAAATGATGGGTTTCAACCAGACGCTTGATGATGGTGTCTTTATAGCCCTCTTCGATCTCCCGCTTGAGCGCCTTTTCCATTTCCGTGCGCAACCGGTCTTGTAACTCCGCGAGAGAGGCATACGCCCCGCAATCCTTCGCGAATTCATCATCCAAGGCCGGCAGCGTCTTGATCTTGACGGCGTTCACCGTGACTTGGAACAGTACAGTTTTGCCGGCCACGCGTGCATCGGGATGGCTTGGGGGATAGGGTTGAGAAATTTCGACCGTGTCGCCTTCGGCCCGGCCGAGGACATGTTGATCGACTTCGAGACCCAACACCGATGCCTTTGAGCCGACCTTGTGGAGATGGCCCGTCTTCTTGCTGCCCTCCAGCGGCTGTCCGTCGAGGAAGCCTTCCACGGAGAGGATCACGAAATCTCCTTCTGCGGCTTTGTGGCCGGAAGGCGGCGCCTCGAGCCTTGCATGCTGCTCGCGCAGGACGTTCATGCCCTTTGCCAGCTGTTCTTCGGTCACGGTGCGTGTATCGGGCTTCAGAGAAATGGGATTCGGCGCTTTGTAGTCGCGCAGCTCGATCTTGGGCTTGATCTCGACCGTGGCGGTGAACGTAAAGGGGGCGTCTCGTTTGATCTTGACGCGTTCGAGTGGGGGAATTTCAACCAAGACGGGCGAGATGCCCGCTTGACGGACGGCTCGGTCGTAATAGTCCGGGACGAGACTGCGAACGACATCCTCTTCCACGGCTTTGGCATAGCGTTGCTCGAGCAGGGCCTGCGGCGCTTTGCCGGGCCGGAACCCCGGCACCCGGACCTGCCGGTTGAGCTCCTTATAGGCCTGTACGAAACGCTGCGCTACCTCCTCGACCGGCACCTCGATCTTGAGAGCCCGCTTCATTGGGCCGAGCTCGGTCACTTCCATTTTCATCTGACGCGTGATTTCCTTTTGGGTTACCGACACAACTCGTTGCCCACTGTCGGATAAGGTGTGGTGCGAGAGGGGGGACTTGAACCCCCACGGTTGCCCACGAGATCCTAAGTCTCGCGCGTCTGCCAGTTCCGCCACTCTCGCACGGCGGGGAGCACTGCAACGGGTTCCAGTCGAGTCAGCAAACAGGCGCAACTACACGGCGATGCTGCTATTTTGTACCGTTGGATGCGCCCAACTGTCAACCCATACTCCTGCGGGGAGCACCCTGGATTTACCGTCACATATTGTGCGATTGGAGAAGACAAATCCGTTCACCCGAGGCGCAGCGGCAAGGCACTGAAAAGTAGCTCCGAATCCTGGCGGCCGGTATAATGGAGCACATCATAATACCGGATAGTACCGGCGTTGTCTTGCCAGTGTAACGGTAGGGAGGTGCACTATGCGCATCGGCTTCCTGCTCTCCATCCTGGCGTTGATCGGTTCGGCCGCATTTTCTTCTCCCGCCGAAGCCTATCGTGACTACTTAACTTCCGAGCAAAAAGCACAGCTCGAGAAGATTCAGACGGTCCTTGTCGAGGTGATCGCTCTGACCGACAAAGGCCCCGTCGATGCCGCCCCCCTGGCGGATGTCGCGTCACGTCGGTTGTCTGAATTGGGGTATACCATTGTCCGGGACGCCGCCAAGCCTCACGATGCGACCTTTAAGCTCAAATGCGAGCAGCGCAAGACATGGGAAGGGACTACCGCTGCCGGCGGTGATGCAGATCTTCCCGACGCTCCCTCTCGTCTCTGGAAAGGACCAGCCTGTCAGCTCACGTATCTCTTGGGTGAGACAAAGATCAAGTGGCAAAAGGAGGTCCGGACCGATTTCGAAGATGCAGCCGCGGCAGCGCTGTCCGCGAATGCTGGAGAACCCGGCGCGTATGCGATGACCAAATTGCGGGAAAAACTCGAGCAGTATGATTTCCCCGTACTGCTGGCCGCGGAATGGGGGCATCCGGATCGATTGCTGAAACTGTTGGATGCCGCCGATACACCGCAGGTGCGCAAGATCAAAATCATCTCGTTGCTGGGTGAAATGCAAGCAGATGAAGCGCTGCCGAAGCTGAAGGAGATGCTCAAAGACAAAAACCTTTCCAAAGAGGCGGCCGTGGCGTTGGGCAGCATGGGCAAAGAGGGTATTCCGATTCTTGTCGATATTCTGAAACATTCAAAACAGCCGGAGCTTCAGGCCGCCGCCGCCAAGGGATTGGGAGATTTGGGGAACACACACAACGACTCGTCGGTCGTGCCTCCGCTCCTCGAGATGTTGGATGCGCCGGGCGTCGACATTACAGTTCAAACGGAAATCGCGTGGGCGCTGGGAAGAGTGCCTGACCGGCGATCAGTCCAACCTTTATTTGATCTCGACAAAAAGCTCCAAAAAATCCGGAAGGATCCTCCCGATCCCCAGATCAAGAAGCTCAAAGAAGCGGTGTTCTGGGCCATCAAGCAAGTCTATACGGAAGACCAATACAGTTAGAGCGCAGTGGGTGTTCCGCGCGGTCCTCCATTTACCGACTGCACCGCCTCTGGTGTCTTTTGTCTTGAAGGAATCCGTGAAGATACGTAGGCAAGCTTGAGGCAAGGCGCAAATTGTGAAATCATGGGGACGCAAAAGGCTCCCGAGACTTTCACCTAAGAGGAGACACGCACCATGCCACAGATGTCACGCAGGCGTTTCTTGCAGTGGACGGCGATGACCGGCGGAAGTCTGGCGCTTGGAAGCTTGGTCGGCCGTGGACCGCTCATCGATTTCGGTGTTCGGGTGGCCCATGCAGATGAACCCATTAAAATCGGCATTCTTGATCCATTATCCAGCCCCTACAAGACCTCGTCCATTCACGACGTTCACGGGGCCAACGTTGCGGTCGATCTATTCAATAAGAAAGGCGGTGTGCTGGGGCGGTCGGTGGCCATTCTAGAAGCCGATGACGCCTCGAACCCGGACCAAGCCGTCAAAGTAGCCACAAAGTTCATCAAGGAAGACCGCGTCGATGCGCTCATGGGGACGTTTAACGGCGACTGCGCCCTCGCCGTGAGTGCGTTGGCGGCAAAAGAAAACAAGCTCTTCATGGTGACGGGCGCTCACATCCCGGAACTGACCGGTGCGGCGTGCAATGCGCACACGTTCGTCTTCATGCCCAACGCCCGCATGCTGGCCTATGCGGTCGTCCCGCATCTCGCGAAGGCCCACGGCACCCGCTGGTATATGATCACCGCATCCACCATCGATGGGAAATCCTGTGCCCAAGCGCTCGTCGACGCTGCGCAAGCGCAGAAAGTCGACATCATCGGCGAGACGGTGACTCCGTTCGGGGCCACGGATTTTGTGCCGGCACTCAGTGAGGCCAAAGCGAAGCAACCCACGGCGATCATTTTGAATCTCTATGGCTGGGATCTCGTCAACGCGCTCAAGGGCTACGCAAAACTGGAGATGGCCAAGGAAAAGATCGGCGTCGGAGGACTCATCGGCGGCGAGCAAATCGGTCGTCCGCTCGGCTACGCCAATAACGCCGGAATCTGGGGACTGATCTGGGATCCCAAAATCAATACAGACAGTTCGAGGCGTTTCATCCAGGGCGTTATCGACAAGTACAACCATACGCCCACGTCACGCTGTTATCTCGGGTATGCCGCGATGACCCAGATTCTTGAAGCCATGCAGCGTGCCGGCAGCACGGAGACCGCCGCATTGATCAAGGCGCTCGAAGGCCATGAGTTTGACGGCCTGAAAGAGGGCAAGTCCGTCTTCCGGGCTTCGGACCACCAACACGTCCAGGATGTGCTCGTGGGGGAAGCCTACGGGAAAGAACTGGGGTTAGGTCACTACAAGATCCTTTCGACCGTCGCAGGGTCGGCCAATGCCGGCGCTGCCGAACAACAGCTCTGCAAGCACTGATTGTTCAAGGAGCCAGTGGCGCGTGCCGCCCCTGGCTCCGGGACTGAATCGCCTACCTCGTGACCAGTGCTTCGACCCATCGGTCAGACTGCTGACGTGCAATGCGCACACTTCGTCGCCTTGATCGGAATGGTGGAAAGGCATAAGGGACAGTCTTTGGTGGTCGGAGCCGAAGGGGCGGCCGGCGTCTTGAGCCGGTTCACTTGTCTCACGAGCATGAAGATCACGAACGCGATGATGATGAAATCCAACACGGTCTGGAGAAACACACCGTAATTGACGGTGGGGGCTCCGGCGGCCTTGGCCGCTGCGAGCGAGGGCTGAGGAGTCCCCGAGAGATTGAGAAACAGGCTTGAAAAATCGACCTTGCCCAAGACCAGGCCGAGAGGCGGCATCAGGACGTCACTGACAAGCGATGTAACGATCTTGCCAAAGGCCCCTCCGATGATCACCCCGATAGCCATGTCAAGGACATTGCCCTTCATCGCGAACTCTTTAAACTCTTTCAACATACGTCCTCCTTGGAAGGGTGAACGCTAGCGTTTCCTCGTGGTATCGAACGCGTATCCGAGCGTGATGAGATAGAGATTGTCGGTGTCGCCGGTGCCCGGCGCCGGCCGACTGTTGTAGCGGGTCGTGATCTGGAAGCTGCTGACGAATCCTTTCCAGAGTCTAAACCGGACTCCGTTGTCCATCGTCATAAACACATCGGATATATTTTGGAGAGAGGGAAACAGCTCACTGAAGTGATAGATGGTAATGCCTTCGTCGAAAAACGGCCAATTCCACTTGACCGAAATACGAGCCCGGGCACTCGACGTATCTCCAGTGGTGTTGAAATCTTCATTGAAATACGCCAACCCGGCTTCCGTGTAGAGGGTCATCTCCTTGGCAATGCCCGAATAGTCGTCGCGGTCGACCCACTGATAGCCGGGGCCGCTGGCGAGCGCGGTTCTCAATTTGAGGTCCTGGAATACATCGTTTTCAAAGTAGGCTGACGTGAACCAGAAGAATCGCTTCGTGATGAAGAAGTCCAATTTGATGGTGGCTTTAGCGTTCCTGGTGAGGAGCTCGCCTGAGTCGTCGCCGTACACATACCGAACGTTCATGGTGAGCCGCAGCAGATCGCCCCGAGCGACCAGTTCGCCGATCAGACTGGCATTGCGCAAATGGCTGTTGCCCGTCGTTTGTGAATAACCGCCGGTGAGGTTTCCGACGTAGATCACCGACGGCTGAATCAGGGGATTGACGGACTTGACGTCGCTCATCGGCACTTCCATCGTGCCCTTGAGGGGCTCGGCGTGAATGACCAGCACTCCATCCGGGCCGGCCGTCGCGGTCCCGTTCAGCACCGTGCCCTCTTTCAAGTGAAAAGGAATCGGATGGGTGACCGCGAGCTTGGCCACATTGTCCCATTTGAGTTTGATCAGGTTGTCCGGATTGGCCGGGTTCTTCAAGAAGAGGATCCCGCCGTCCATCTCCAGGACTTCCCCATAGATGACGCTTCCGTCCTTCAACGTCACCGTGTCGATCGGCGCGGCAGCGGCAGGTGCTTCCTCTGCTGCGTTCGCGGTGAGTCCCGTCATGAACATGAAGACCATCAGCAGAATCCAACAACGCGTCCGCATCGACCTCCTTCCATCCAGGACCAGGACACGATGTCCGGGCGTTCGAGTTCAGCAGGATTCAAAAAATAGCTTAGTTGTATAACCGAATGCCTGTGGCTTGGCAATCGCGAAAGTCTGTCCAGGCAGGATTGGTGAAGATCTGGAGGTTGAAGCATGCAGTGTGGAGAGACCGGTCTCGTTGCGCGGCGCATGATGAGGTGGAAAGCGTTCTAGTGTCCGAGCAATCCCTTCAGCAGATTTTCGCCGTCCTTCTTGAGATCGGATGGTGTGGTCGTGCCTTGGAGTAGTCCTTCGACCGCCCTCTTCGCGTTTTCCTGTACCTGTTCTTGGAGCTTTCCAGTGAACGCTTTGGTATCCAAGGCATAAGAAGGATTCTGTACTGTCCCGGTGATCAGAAGCGGCAATCGAAGCCGTCCATCTTTCATTGCCACCCTCGCCACCGACGATAACCCGGCAATTTTCTGGCTCATCGCCTGGGAATGATTCAGATTCACCGCGAGATTCAAGCGTTGATCGAACCCCACCGTTCCGTTGCCCGTCGCCTGAAAATCATGGCTGTCCGCGAGGAGTCTCTGGATGTTGACGATGCCCTGCTTGATCATGAAATCGGTTTCGAGCGTCGAAAAGGCCGTGGCTTTCGCCTGATCGAGCGAGACGCCCGCGACTTTCAACAGCGCGACGGCTTCTTCCGTGAGGTTCACTCCTTCGAGTTTGCCCTCTTTGACTTCGACATGACCCGGTCCCTCCAGCGCTTTTGTTAGATCGGGCATCGAAAAGCCGCGACCGGCGAAGGCGAGGTTGGCCGCCGCGGTTCCACTCATCGAGAGCTTGCTGTCCGGACTCAGCGCCTCGAGTATAGGCTTGAGTTGGAGGCCTCGGATCAACACCTGCCCGTTGAATGGTGGTGAAGCCGAGCCCAGCGACATGTCTCCCTGGGCTTTCGCGTCACCGTTGAAGAGTTGAAATGAAAGGTTGGAGAGCCGAGCGTCCTGTCCTTTGAGATCGGCGTTGACTTCAACATTCTTCAGCTCAACCGGCTTCTTCAAGCCTGTGTCGACAGGGAGGTCAGCCGTATTGATCGACGGCGATGTGATCATCACCTTGGCGTGCCCCGCCAGCAGCGTGCCTTTGACATCCAGCGCCGAGCCGCCCGCATGGATCTTGAGGCCGAGATCTGAGACATCGGCCAGTTCCATGCCGGAAACTCCCTGCTTCAGCGGATAGGGCGCGTGAGCGACGACATGCAGGTCCCTGAGCTCCACTGGCTTGGTCAACGGCAGAGCGACAGGTAGATCGGCGGAACTGATCGATGGAGCGGAAAGGGTCGCTGCCAATTTTCCCCCAAGCAATGCGCCGCTCACGCGAAGCGCAGTTTTGCCGATTCCCACCATGAAATCGTATCCCTGGATCTCAAGCGTTTGTGTCAACGGTCCGAAGCGCCCATCGAGAGTGACAGGAACCCCATGCGGCTGGACCGTGGCATTGAGATGTACGGTGGGCGTCTCGCCGAGATGGACCGAGGTCAGGTGAAAGGCGAGATCTTGGATCTGATATTCCGCCTTGGCCGCGGCCGAGAGGTCATGGTAAATCAGCATTCCCCCGTCGATCGAAACGCGATCGACGGCGAGAAGGGCAAGGGCTTGCAGCGGATCGCCTTGTTGCGGCTGAGGCTTTTCTGGAGCGGCGGGAGCCGCCGTCCGTGGTCCCAGCGTGGAAAGGTTTGTGATGCCATCCTTGTTCTTGATTACAGTAATCAGCGGATTGCGCAATGTAATCTCTTCGATCTCGACCTGTTTGCTGAGCAGCGGCAGCAACTTTACACCGACGTCGAGCGAACTCAAGGAAGCAAACGGAGTTGCGCTGAAGGACGGATCGTCCATGACCGTGAATCCGACGATTCGGGCACCGATGCGCGGCCAGATTGTCAGCCTGATACTCTGCAGTTCGATTTTCCGGTTCAGCGCGTCTTCGATGAGCGGTTTGTATTGATCTTGATAAGAGGCGAGATCGACGAGAAACGGAAGCGCGAGTAGACCGGCGATGACAAAAACAATAACAATGAACAGACCGATCAGAATGTTTTTCATGGTCGCCTCCTCGCGCAGTATAAGAAAGCACATCAGACCGGTCAAACGCGCCTTGCCGCTCATGGAAGCGCATGCTAAGATTCGCCCTTCGACGCTCGCGGAGAGGTGCGAGAGTGGACGAATCGACATGCTTGGAAAGCATGCGTCTCGGCAACGGGACCGTGGGTTCGAATCCCACCCTCTCCGCCAAACCAGAGTCCGCTCGCCTGGAGTTCACTGTTGAGTTGATGAACGGCGACAGGAAACAGCTCTACTGTCTACTCCGTTCTCAGAATGTCTGATTAGGATTAAGGGGCTGGGCCCTGTGCAACAGAACCCTGTGAACCCCGCCAGGTCCGGAAGGAAGCAACGGTAAGCAGATCAGTTCTGGGTGCCGCAGGATCACCTGGCCCCGCTTCTCAGAATGCTCAAACAGGCTCCCAACATCGTCGCTCGGTCCATCAGCCGCTAGGAACCGATAACGAATATGGATTACCAAGTCTCCGCCAGAAAATACCGGCCGGGCACATTCGACGATGTGATCGGCCAGCCACACGTCGTCCAAACGCTGGTCAACGCGATTACGACGAAACGCATCGCCCAAGCGTATCTGTTTTCCGGGACGCGGGGCGTCGGAAAAACGACGGTCGCGCGCATCCTCGCCAAGGCGCTGAATTGCGAGCAGGGGCCGACCGGCATGCCCTGCGGGATCTGCTCCAATTGCCTGGAGATCGCACAAGGCACATTCCGTCGATGTCATTGAAATCGACGGCGCGTCGAATACGAGCGTGGATGATGTGCGCGAGATCCGCGAAAACGTCAAGTTCACCGCCTTTCGAGGGCACGTACCGCGTCTACATCATCGACGAAGTCCATATGTTGTCGAATTCGGCCTTTAACGCGTTGCTCAAAACGCTGGAAGAGCCGCCCTCCCATGTCGTGTTCATCTTTGCGACGACCGAGATCCACAAAATTCCGGCGACGATCCTTTCCCGCTGCCAGCATTACAATTTCCGCCGAATCGCGCAAAACGGAGATCATCGCA
Organism: uncultured Nitrospiraceae bacterium; assembly: GCA_963824855.1. Classification (GTDB taxonomy): domain Bacteria; phylum Nitrospirota; class Nitrospiria; order Nitrospirales; family Nitrospiraceae; genus Nitrospira_C. Next base: position 473,618 of record CAWGQP010000005.1, on the reverse strand, counting down.
CCGTCTGCGCCATGTGGCGGAACAGGATGGGATCGAACTCGAAGAGCGGAGCCTGATGCCGCTTGGCCCGGGCCAGCGAAGGCAGTATGCGGGATGGTCTGAGCCTGCTCGACCAAGCAGTGGCGTTTGGCGGCAAGTCAATCGTCCATGCCGAACTCGAAACTCTGCTGGGTGCGGTGCCACAGGAACTGCTGCGGTCACTGATCCAGGCCATTATCTCGCAGGACAGTGCTGCGGCCCTTCGCGCCCTGTCTCAGCTGATCGAAGGAGGACACGACCTGCGGGCCTACTGTGCCGACGTGGTCGAGTACCTGCGCAACCTGCTGGTGGTTTCTGTCACTCCATCACAAGAGTGGTCTGTCCTCATCGAAGCCTCCACTGACGACTTGGCGCAACTTGCGGCCGACAAGGGTTCGCTCACGCCAGAGTACATCCAACAGCTGTTCGCGCTCTTCACCCAGGCCGAAGACGCGCTGAGATTCAGCGCGCATCCCCGATTTGTCCTGGAAACGGCAGCAGTCAAGGCTACGCGGCTGCTCAGGAAGGAGGCGGTTGCTCTTGAACAGCCGGCCCGCGCGGCTTCTTCAGGTCCGACGCAGCCGGCTGCTGTCCGATCTGAAAAGACGCCGACGTCGCGTCCGGCGGGCGCCCCGACACCGCCCCGTTCGACCGCGCCTCCTGTGGCTATGCCAACGCCCAGGCCTGCGCCCGGTGGAGCTGCCGCCAACACGATCCAACCGCCGTCCCCGGAATCGGCGAAGCGTCCCGTGGGAACGCAGACGACTGAAACCCGACCGCCGCAAGCTGTGATCTTGGATTGGGAGCGGTTACAAGAAGAGGTCGGCCACAGCTTTCCCAACATCGCCCCGTTTCTCGAAATGGGACGGTTGGTCGCTATCGAGGGCAACGCCGTGACGATCGGCTTTGGCAAGCAGGCGACTGTCGCGCGGGCCATGCTCGAGAAGGCCGACAATATTCAGTCGCTGACCTCCTTGTGTGAACGGATGAGCGGGCAGCCGGTCCGGGTCCGCGTCGTCGAGTTGACGGACACGGATCCGCCTGGTCCCACGATGGCGCAGATTAGGGCGGCAAAAGAACAGGAACAGAAGCTCGTACTCTTGGAGCGGGCGAAAGCGCATCCGGTGGTCAAGCAGGCGCTGGAAATCTTCGGAGCGGAACTCGCCGATGTCAGGACGATTTCGAATCGACAAGAGGTGCAGGAATGAAAAATCCATTGGGCAACATGGCCAACCTCATGAAGCAGGCCCAGGCCATGCAAGCGCAGATGGCCAAACTCCAGGAAGAAGCGGCTACCAAAACCGTGACAGGAACGGCGGGCGGCGGCATGGTTAGCGTTACGGCCAACGGCGGCATGGAGATCGTGAGCGTCGTGATCAATCCGGAGGCCGCCAAGAGCGGAGACGTCGACATGTTGCAGGACCTCGTACTGGCAGCATCGAACGACGCGTTGAAGAAGGCGAGACAGATGATGGCCGACCAAATGAAATCGGTGACCGGCGGCATGAACATCCCCGGCCTCTTTTGACAGCGTCGCGATGGCTGTTGATCAACAAGGCTTGCTGGCACGTCTGGTGAGAGAACTCGTCCGGTCTGCCGGGCATCGGGCAAAAGACGGCACAGCGCTTGGCCTTTCATCTGCTCAAGGCCGAACGGGAAGAGGCCTTACGGCTGGCCGATGCCATCCGCGCCGTTAAAGACGGCCTCTCGTTTTGCCGTCAATGCCGGAATATCGCTGAAGGGGAATTGTGCGAATACTGCTTGGACCCGAAGCGCGATCAGACCCGAATCCTGGTCGTGGAGGAGCCCAGTACGCTGTACGCCGTCGAACGGGCCGGCGCCTACCGGGGGCTCTATCATGTCTTGCTCGGCGCCCTTTCTCCTCTCGATGGGATCGGCCCGTCGGACATCCGCGCCGAAGAGCTGATCGATCGCGTGAAACTCGGCGGTGTCCAGGAGGTCATTCTCGCGACCAATCCCACCATCGAGGGTGAAGCCACCGCCATCTATCTGACCAATCAATTAAAGCCGCTGGGCGTACGGGTTTCCCGGATCGCCTACGGCATTCCGGTCGGCATGGACATCGAGTATGCCGACGAAGTCACGCTGCTGAAGTCCATTGAAGGCCGCCGCGAGTTATAAGCCTGCAGTCCCCTTTTCCATTGACCATATTTCAAAACCCCTGTTATAGTCTTCCGTTCATTTTTCCTCGTACAGGTGATGAATGAAAACACGGAACTCACCCAAGCGGACGACGCGCAGGACATCTGTTGCAGCCAAGCGAGCCCGCAAACCGGCAGCTGGTGGGAAATACAGCGCCATCAGGCGGGAGTTGGAAAAACAGCGTCAAGCCATTCTGGATGAGACCGGCGAAGGCCTTACGAAGCGCGAGCGACCGGAGGCGTTTCCAGACGTCAGTGATCAGGCTTCCGCCGAAGTGGATCAGAATTTTTCCATGCGGATCAAAGAACGGGAGCAGAAACTGCTCAAGAAGATCGATGAGGCGCTGGACCGGTTGAACAAGAACATCTACGGCATCTGCGAACGCTGCGAAGAAGAGATTCCCTACCAACGTTTGAAGGCCCGCCCCGTGACCACGCTCTGTATTGCGTGCAAGACTCTCCAGGAGCAGGAAGAAAAAATCCGCAGGTAGTTTCTATTTCTGAGGTCTGAGCTTTTTGACCCGTTGCTGCACGAGGGCAATGCGGTCCGCTTCCTCCGGTATGCCCTCCACAAGAGCAAGATACGTTTCGTATTCCGAAAGCGCGCGCTTTGGATTGGTTGGTTCGATGGTCTCGGCCAAATTGAAGCGGGCAATGGCGTAATTCGGTCGAAGGCTGACGGCCTTTTCAAATGACGCCAAGGCTCCCGCTTTGTCGCCCAATTTCAGCTGGGTTGAGCCGAGACTGTTGAGAATCTCCGGCGTATTGGGCCTGATCGCCAGCGACTGGAGCATTTCCGCCTTGGCCTTCTCGTACTCGCCTAACCCGAAGAAGGACTGCCCAAGCTTGTGGTGCGCTTCTGCAAGCCATACTTTGTTGGTGAATCCGCTTTCGATGGATTTGCGATAGGCATCGGCCGAGATCTCGTATTGCTGGGCGCCGCAATATGAGAGTTGCGCCGTTTGACCGCGGGCGAACTGTTGCAGCGAAGGGAACGGCTCTTTGTCCTCGGCGCCTTGACTGTCCACCTGCTGTCCCGGTTGGTTCCCGCTCGGCTGCCGCAAACGGTTCAAGAACTCCCGGCGATACGGCGAAAACAATCTGACGTACGGATCGATGGTGACAGAGGCTTGGAGCAAGGTCGGGTGCTCGCGGGCGCTGATGACAAGATATTGCGTTGTGGTTTTTTCGTCGCCGGTTTCATACAGCGAACTGGAATCCATGTTGGATTTCCCAGAGAAGTTTGCGACGGTCAAGTAGAATTCCAGTGTGGGTTTCAGGAGGGTGAGCGTATGGCGGAGGACTGAATACGGAGCCAGATCGAGACCTGAAGAAAACGTGAAGAGCGTTCCCACGAGAGTGCCGTCCTCATCGAAAAAATAGGATTCATCCCCATGGGACGCGCTGCGGTTCGCCGGGACCATGAGTTCCTGGCCCGATCCCCAAGCTTTGGTCGCGAGCGCGGATTGGGGGTGCTGTTGCAGAAACGCCGGCTTACGCTGACAGAGGGTACCGGGTTTGAGCAGGACCAAGTCCGTCTCCGAGGGTGGGAGATTCTGCTGGCGGGGATTGGGGGTATCGCACCCTGCCAGCAAGATGCCAATGATGGTGATGAACGCGCTTAGTGCGGACGAAAGCGCTCGGTGTCGAGGTGTGGCCATCATGTGGATGGGAAGCAGAATACCGAAAGAGGGAGGCGGTTACCAGGCCTGAGACAACAACGCCCGCGTTCGCAGGGACGAACGCGGGCGTGTCAGAAGACGAGCTGTGCTCGATCAATAGCGCGTAGAGTGCCGACGCTGGCCATCCAGCATCGCGTCTTCGCTGGTATACCCGAAGAGATAGGGCATGCTGCCGGTGACGGAATACACTGGCCGGTTGAAGCCGTAGTCGAGCACCTGTCCCACGGGATGCAAGAGAAAGCCCAACCAGCGCCAAGGATTGTCATTTAAGGGCGAGCCGGCGACGACGTCGGTGTAGACTAGGGCTGTGCTGTCCATCACGCTATAGATGCTGGCGGGGGCCACATAACCGATATCCCCGTCCGTCGTTTGCTGATGGCCGGCACAACCGACCAGGCCGGCGATCAGGAGGAGACCAACCGCAATCAGTTTCGTTTTCATACCCTTACCTCGCGTCCTGAATCGAATGGCGATGAGCGATGAATGCTGACTGAGGAAAGTGTAGCCGAGGGGCGCGGTTCTGTCCAGAAAACGCCGGGTTTCCACCACCGGCGGTCCTGTGGCCGGCAAAGTGAGGAATTTCCTGAGATTTTGAGGGGATGGTGGGCGATACAGGTATCGAACCTGTGGCCTCTTCCGTGTGAAGGAAGCGCTCTACCACTGAGCTAATCGCCCATCGGCGGGAGTCTAGCATGAGGCTTTGACGAGGTTCAACGCGCGCAGTGTCTGAGAGGTTGTGCGCCGAGTCACTGCTCGCCTTGACATCCCCGAAAGACGATTTCTACAATGCCTTTTCTTCACCTCAGCTCTCTCTCGGAGTCCCTCACAGATGCGCGAAGACATCACGATTATCGGCGGCGGTTTGGCCGGTTCGGAAGCTGCCTGGCAGGCGGCCAACCGGGGAGCCAAAGTGACGCTCTATGAAATGCGTCCGAAGGAAGCGACCCCGGCGCACAAGACGAGCGGGTTGGCCGAACTCGTCTGCTCGAATTCGCTGGGCTCCACCGATCCACTGAATGCCGCGGGCATTCTGAAAGCAGAGATGCGGCACCAGGGGTCGCTCATCATCAGGATTGCCGATGAAGTACGGGTGCCGGCCGGATCGGCGCTCGCAGTCGACCGCGAGCAGTTCTCCATGAAAATTACCCAGGCGCTCGAGGGGCATCCCAATGTCCGCATTCTTCGAGAGGAGATCACGGACATTCCGACCGACTGCGTCTGTATCGTGGCGACCGGCCCGCTGACCTCCGACAAACTCTCGCAGGCCATCGCGCGACTGACGCAATCGAATCACCTGTATTTTTATGACGCGATTTCGCCGATCGTCGATGCGGAGTCCATCAATATGGAGGTGGCCTTTCGGGCGTCACGGTATGACAAGGGCGGCGACGATTATCTCAACTGCCCGATGGATGAGCCGACGTATCACCACTTCTATGAGGCCCTGCTGGCGTCGGAAAAGGTCCAGCCCAAATCGTTTGAACAGATTCCCTATTTTGAAGCGTGCCTGCCGATCGAGGTGATGGCCGAGCGCGGCAAACAGACCATGCAGTTCGGTCCGTTGAAGCCGGTGGGCCTGGAGACTCCGAACGGCACCCGGCCGTATGCTGTCGTGCAGCTCCGGACTGAAAATGCCCACCGCTCCTGCTATAACATGGTGGGATTTCAGACCCGCTTGACGTATGGTGAGCAGAAGCGTGTCTTCCGGATGATCCCCGGCCTGGAGCAGGCGGAATTCCTCCGCTACGGCAGCCTGCACCGCAATACGTTCATCAACTCACCCCACCTCTTACGGAACACCCTGCAGTTCAAAGACCGCAGTACGCTGTTCTTCGCCGGCCAATTGGTCGGTGTGGAAGGCTATACGGATTCAGCGGCGATGGGCGGTCTTGCCGGCATCAATGCTGTCCGAGGGCTTCGAGGTCTGCCGTTGGTTACCCCTCCTCCGACGACCGCTCACGGCTGTCTCGTGTCCTACATCACCGGCACAGATCCGCGGCACTTTCAGCCGATGAACATGAATTTCGGACTTTTCCCGCCCCTCTCAGTGACGGTCAGAGACAAGGAGCGAAAGCGACAGCTCATTTCGCAGCGAGCGCTTGAGGACCATGCCGTATGGATGAGCCGATCAGGGCTTTCATAGGGTTTCTTCGGACCGAACAACGGGCTTCACCGGAAACCCTTCGCAATTACGCGTCAGACTTGCGGCAGTTACACAGGTTTCTCCTCTCACGTAGGCTGCTGTCCTCTCCGATCGATCCCAATTCGCTCTCCTCGGACGCCCTCCGGGCATATCTCCAGTGGCTTGATCAGAAAGGCGGCAAACCGTCCTCCTTGGCGCGAAAGCTTGCCGCGGTGAGAAGTTTCTACCGCTACCTCTCGCGACGCGGCATGGTGAGCCGCAATCCGGTCGATGGGATGCGCACGCCCAAACAACCCAAACTGCTCCCCCGTGTCCTGACGAAAGATGATGCGGATGCCCTGATGACCTTCCCCGCGGGGCAGACGGTCTGGTCGTTGCGGGATCGCGCGTTGCTCGAAACGCTCTATTCCACTGGGGCGCGCGTGAGCGAGCTGGTGGCGCTCGACATCGGGGACGTCAGCGAGCCGGAAGGGCTGGTCCGTTTGCAGGGAAAGGGAAGGAAGGAGCGGATTGTGCCCATCGGCGAGATGGCGTTAGACGCGATCCGACGCTACCGCGTGAGTCTTCCGTTGCAATCCTCCGGTGTCCCGCCTCGGGCGTTGTTTTGCAACCAGCGGGGAGGGAGGCTGACCAGCCGGAGTGTGGCTCGCATCGTGACCAGGTATTCGAGCCGGCTCGCGGGCGGAGCGGTCAGCCCTCACACGCTGCGTCATTCATTTGCCACGCATCTGCTCGACGAGGGCGCCGACCTTCGGAGCATCCAGGAGATGTTGGGACATGCGTCGCTCAGCACGACGCAACGGTACACGCACGTGGCCACCGATCAGTTGTTGGCCGTGTATGATCGAGCCCATCCGAGGGCGGGCCGGGCGATCGACGGCCGGCCCGCCAAGGGGGAGAAGCGGTGACAGCGCTGCTCTTCGCGAATTTCCCTGGGCCTCACGTGCCCCATCGTGGTATGGTCGCGCCTGTCAATGGGGTGATCGACCGTCTGGGGAGCCGACGATGAACAAGCTCATTCGGAAAGCCAACGTGCTCATCGAGGCTTTGCCGTACATCCGGACATTTCGCGGCAAGACGATCGTGATCAAGTACGGCGGCAACGCGATGACCGAGTCTTCGTTGAAGGAGCGATTCGCGCAGGACATCGTCCTGTTGAAGTACGTCGGCCTCAATCCCGTCATCATCCATGGAGGGGGCCCGCAGATCGACGAGATGCTCGACCGCCTCGGCATCGAATCGAAATTTTTGTACGGCGTGCGCGTCACGAACGAAGCGACCATGGAGATTGTTGAGATGGTGCTGGCGGGCAAAATCAACATGGAGATCACGGATCTTATCAATCGCCATGGCGGGAGCGCCGTCGGTCTCAGCGGAAAAGACGGAGGGTTGATCCTGTCGAAGCCCTTGACGGCGCAGGGCATGGGCGGAAAGTCTGGAACGGGATCTCGACGAAGATGACGCCGAGAGCGATTTCGGTTTCGTAGGAGATATCGAGAAGGTCGATCCCAGCCTATTGTTTAAGCTGCAGGGCGACCATTATATTCCGGTCATCGCTCCTATCGGGACCGACCGGGAGGGCAACACCTACAATATCAATGCTGACCTCGTGGCCGGAGCGATCGCCGGAGCCTTGCACGCGGAAAAGCTTGTCATGATGACGGATATCAAAGGCATCCGCGATGCCAAGGGACGCCATCTGTCCACCGTCTCGCGCAAGGACGTCCAGCGGATGGTCAAGAAAGGCACGATCACCGAGGGCATGCTGCCAAAAGTGCATGCGTGTCTGGATGCCCTGGAACAGGGAGTCGGCAAGGCCCACATTATCGATGGCCGAATGCCGCATGCCATTCTCCTCGAGGTATTCACGCGCAAAGGCATCGGTACCGAAATTACGGCGTAGCACCGCGACCTTCCCTTGTCCAACCGTCGGACCAGCATTCTCCGCCATCTCCGGTCCTTGGTCGGAGAACGCCACCCGCAGACCGCTCCCCACGCACTCAATCAGGCTGCACGAGTACCTGGCGGCACGGTTTGCCGAATACGGATGGACGACGAACGGGCAACCGTTTCGAGCCCTGGGTAAATCCTACTTCAATATTCTCGGCATCAAATCGCCGCCGGGACGGCCGGCCAAGGACGCGCAGCCCCCGCTGCTGATCGGCGCACATTACGACACCGTCGTGGGCTCACCTGGAGCCGACGATAATGCCAGCGCGTTGGCCGTCTTGCTTGAAGCGGCCGATCGGCTGAGGCATCTGGTGGTGACACGGCCGGTCTGGCTCGCGGCGTTTTGCCTCGAAGAACAGGGACTGCTGGGCAGCCAGGCCTTCATTTCCGGACTCAAACAGACCGGTCAGCTGTTGGACGGCGCGATCGTGCTCGAATGCGTTGGATATGCCAGCCGGGATGCCGGCTCCCAGCGCACGCCACCCGGGTGTCCCCATTGCTATCCCGACGGTCGGGAATTTTCTCGGCATTGTGGGCAACGAGGCTTCACGGGATCTCGTTGCCTCGGTTGAGCGCAATGCCCGCAGAGTCGCGCCGACCACGCCCACCCTTGCCTTGGTGGTCCCCGCGCGCGGCGAAAGCCTACCGGACGTGCGCCGGAGCGATCACGCGGCGTTCTGGGACGAGGGCTATCGGGCCGTCATGCTGACGGACACGGCAAATTTCCGCAATCCCCATTATCATCAGCCCAGCGACACCCTGGACACCTTGGACTTGGATTTTCTCGAGGGAGTCAGTGAGATCGTCGTCGGCTGCATTGAAGACCTGGCCGGGTTGACCCGGCGATGAGACGGTCAAGACGAATCACCACCGCTACGCGCCGCGCGATCGCCGCAGTGTTTGAGCGCCTCGATTATCGGCGGCTCGCCAGCATCTACTGCTATGAAGGCGGAAATGAATTCTGGAAGACGAAACGAGAGCCCTGCCGCCGTCTCGGCATGCGCATGGGAGAAGCCTTGCTTACGCGGCTTGCAGCGGGCGGGCGCAGTCTCTATGTCGGGGCGGGCGTCGCCGAGTTGCCGGTGTTGCTCGTCGAGTCGCTCGAATTGCATCGAAGCGTGCTGCCGTGCAATCTGCGCGCCTCCGAAGTCGCCACGCTGAATCGGGCCTGTCGCGGGCTTCCTCTACGATTTCATGCGGTGGATGCCGGCACTGTTCGCGGGTCCTTTGATCATCTGTGGATCGTGAGCGTCTTGAACGATCCTGAGCGGTTTCCGCATCTCGCGGAGCTGTCGTATGGCCGCGCCGTTCCGTTGACCTTCAATTCCGGCGTCTTTGCGAGTGAACGACGCATCGTGCGGTCGCTCGTCAATCGCTGCATGTCCAAACTCCGCTTGCCGGCAGTCGTGACGACCTCCGTGGAGGAGGTCAGCTGGATCGCGGACTGGTGCCACCGGAACGCCATTCCCTACCTGGTCGAGCGGCGGCAGTTTCAAACGGCGCTGGTGGGGGATCCTATTTGTGTGCTCAGGGTCGGCGCAAGGCGGAGGGCAAAGGCGTAGCGAACCGGATCAGGGGTGAAAACCAGTTCTGGGGCTGTGCGAATCATCCATGTATTGGCCTGCGTACTTCACATAGTTGGCGGAAGATTCTCGAATCCATGACGACTCCTTTTCGGTGACCGGGCGACGGACCTTCGCCGGCGAGCCAAGCACGAGGCTCTTCGGGGGAACGACGGTACGTTCAGTGACCAGCGCGCCGGCGCCGACCACCGAATCCTCGCCGATCACGGCGCCGTCCATGATGATGGCGCCCATGCCGATCAGCACGCGGTCTTTGATGGTGCAGCCGTGCAGCACCACGTGGTGGCCGATCGTGACGTCGCTGCCGATGATCAACGGATGGGTATCGTGCGTCACATGCAGCATGCAGAGATCCTGCACATTGGTCCGGTCGCCGAGGCGGATGTAATGCACATCCCCCCGAATCACGGCGTGAAACCAAACGCTGCACTGCTCGCCCATGACGACGTCACCGATCACGATCCCGGTGTCCTCGATAAAGCAGGACCTTGGAATGGTGGGTGTGATGCCTTGAAACGTTCTAATCATCGTCCGCACGATAGGGGAATCGGCCTCTTGCCTGCAAGGGGCTCGTTGACAGTCTTTTGGGGCCTCTCGTAGACTGATCAGACTTATGAGTCAAGCGCTTATTCAATTGGGCCGCCAGAAAAAGGCCGCCACGCCGTCGGGGTCCGGCAAAAAGACGACGGTGGGCTTCGTCAATCTGGGCTGTACGAAGAATCAGGTCGATTCCGAAATCATGTTGGGCACGCTTGCTGCCGACGGATTCGAGCTGACCGGTAATCCGAAAAAGGCCGAGGTCGTCATTATCAATACCTGCGGGTTCATTGAAGAGGCCAAGCAGGAGTCCATCAACACGATCCTGGAGCACGCGAAGCTCAAGCAATCGGGTGCCTGCCGGGTGCTGATTGCCGCCGGCTGCCTGGCCCAGCGCTACCAAGGCGATTTGCTCAAAGAGCTTCCCGAACTCGACGGTGTCGTCGGTACAGGCGAGTTCGGGAAGATTGCCGTCATCTGCCGCGACCTCCTCGCGCCAAAGACCCGGCGCCAACGGTTATGGATCAGTCAGCCTCCCTACCTGTACGACGAGATGGCGCCTCGCCTTCGTCTCGGGACACCGCATAGTGCTTATGTGAAGATTGCCGAGGGATGCAACCGCAACTGCGCCTTTTGCGCCATCCCGCTGATGCGCGGCAAGCAACGAAGCCGGCCGGTCGAGTCCATCGTGGCGGAGGTGCGGCAATTGGCCGGAGAAGGCGTCAAAGAGATCAACCTCATCTCGCAGGACACCGTGAATTACGGCGTCGATCTCGGCCTCCGTCAGGGTCTCGTGTCTTTGCTGAGGGAACTTGTGAAGGTGAACGGCCCGCGCTGGATCAGGCCCTTTTATCTGTATCCGCAACAAGTGACGGACGAGCTCCTGGACCTTTACGCGGGAGAAGAGCGGATTGCGAAGTACATCGATATGCCGCTTCAGCACATCAACAGCCTCATGCTCAAGCGCATGCACCGGCTTGGGCGACCGGCGTACCATCGAAACGCTGGTGGAGCGCATCAGAACCCGGATTCCCGGCGTGATGTTCCGTACCGCATTCATTGTGGGGTTTCCCGGTGAAACCGATGAAGCGTTCGAAGAATTGAAACGCTACGTGGAACAGGCGGAGTTCGATCGCGTTGCGGCATTTCTGTACTCCGACGAGGAAGGCACCCCGGCCACCGAACTCAGCGAAAAGATCGACCGCTCGCTGATGGAGGAGCGTCGCAATGAGCTGCTGGCGGTTCAGGAGACGATCGCTGCGGCAAAAAATGTTGAACGCATCGGCTCGACGCTCGAGGTGATGGTGGACGGTCCTGCTGAGGAGGACGGTCACTGGCTGGAAGGCCGGCACGAGGGACTGGCACCCGAGATCGACGGGGTCGTCTACATCAACGGTTCAGACAACCCGAGCGTTCCGGACCCGGGAGCCTGTGTGAAGGTCCGGATTACCGACGCGACGACGTATGATCTGACTGGGCATGTCCTGGGAGAAGCTTCAGTAACCGGCGTCCAAACGCCCGGCGGGCGAGGCCCGCGAGGGGGCTATCGTTAGACAACCCCCTCGGGACACTGCATCCTAGACCTTGGCGCTCAAGAATAACGATGCACCACGGCGGTTGATCAAAATCAGCACGTTCTCGCCTTTCTTCACCCCCGACGAGACCTTTTCGAACTCCTTCACCGATTTCACCGGCTGCCGATTGATCTCCCGGATCACGTCTCCCGGCATCAGCCCGGCTTTGTCGGCGCCGCTCTCCGGTTCGACGCTCGTGACCACGACGCCCTGAGTCTTCCCCTTGAGTCCCAGCTCTTTCGCGGTGTCGCGGTCGAGGTCCTGGACAGCCACTCCTGCAAACGCGTACTCCTTCTCATCGCCTTCGGCCTTGGCAATCTTCGGGTCACCAGGCTGTTCGGCGATCGTGACGTTGAGATCCTTCTCATGGCCGTCGCGCAGGATCTTCATCGGCACCTTGGAACCGACGATGGTTTTGGTCACCAAGCGCTGCAGCGCAACCGCATCCTCCACCGATGAGGCTTGATAGGACACGATGACGTCGCCTTGTTGCAGCCCGGCGTGATCGGCTGGGCTGTCTTCCTTCACGTCGGTGACCAAGGCGCCCTTCCCGTTGGTCACACCGAAGGACTTCGCGAGATCCTGATTGAGGTCCTGGATGCCGATACCCAGATATCCGCGGACGACTTTGCCATGCTTCACCAGGCTCTCGTAGATCGGCTGGCCCATGCTGGTCGGCACGGCGAAGCCGACGCCCTGATAGCCGCCGCTTTGCGAAAAGATCGCCGTGTTGATCCCGACGAGTTCGCCCTTGGTGTTCACCAAGGCGCCGCCGGAGTTACCGGGATTGATGGCGGCATCGGTCTGAATGAAATCCTCGTACTGGGTGATGCCCATGCGTCCACGGCCCAGAGCGCTGACGATGCCGAGCGTCACCGTTGAATTCAACCCGAACGGATTGCCGACCGCGAGGACATATTCCCCGACCTGCAGCTTTGAGGCGTCTCCCCAGGGGACGGCGGGAAGATTCTTCCCGTCGATCTTGACCACGGCCAAATCGGTTTTCGGATCCGTCGCCCACGATCTTCCCTTGGAATTCCCGTTTGTCGGGGAGCGTGACCGTCACTTCTCGAGCGCCGTCGATCACGTGATTGTTGGTGAGCACGTAACCGTCCGGCGACACGATGACGCCGGAGCCTTGCCCGCCTCCGTGAAACCCACGCGGGGCGCGGGGATCCATCGGACCTTGGGGACCTTGCGGACCACGAAACTTCGGTCCGAACGGACCATTAGGCCCTCCGAAGAACTCTTCCATGCGGTCCCGCAATTCGTTTTCACCGCCTCGGCCGGAAATCTTTTCGCCGATGACCGTCGTGATGTTGACGACCGCTGGAGTCACCGCTTTCGCGACGTCCGTGAAGCCGTTCGCCGGAAGCATGCCTACGGGCGCGGCGACCGTCGCGGTCGCTGCCGTTGACCCTGTGGCGGGAAATGGAGCGAAGGATTGACTGCCGACAAAGAAAACTGCACCCAGGACGGCCATACCGGTCATCATGCCGAGCGTGTTCCGAACCAACTGACTCATACGACCTCCTTGTTGGTGGAAGAATGGGAATTACCGACGGTCTCGTCTGAAAATCCATATCGAGGACGGTAACAGCCGGCAATGAGAGATCGATTAGGAGGGTATTAGAAGTCGCTAAGAGGATGGCGGAGCCAACGGGAGCAGGACGGTAAAGGTCGAGCCCTTGTTCGGCTCGCTCTGCACTTCGATGCGTCCATGGTGGGAGTCTGCAATCCAAGCGCAGATGGCGAGGCCCAATCCCGTGCCTTTCTTCGTATGGGTCCTCGCGTCGTCTGTGCGGTAGAACCGATCGAAGATGCGTTGTTGATCTTCGCGCGAAATGCCGATGCCCTGATCCGCGATGATGAACTTGGCTTGATTGCCTTGCGTGATCAGGGAAATGTCCACCGTCCCGCCGGGACGTGAATATTTGACGGCGTTGTCCACGAGGTTCAAAAACAGCTCGCGCAAGCGCAATTCGTCGCCCAACACGACGGCCGGCATCACGAGTCCCAGCACGACTTGGACATTCCGCTCCTGGCCGAGCAGCGACGCCTGCCGGTGGATGTCTTCCAGCAGTGACTCGAGTTTCACCGGCAGGCGCTCTGTCTTGACCTCGCCCATGTCCGCGCGGGACAAAAAGAGCAATTCGTCGACGATGCGGGTCATGCGGTCGATCTCCTCCAGGTTGCTCTCCAGAACCACCGTATAGTCTCCGCGCTTCGCGTGGCCGCCGCAGCGCCAGCTCGGTCTCGCCCTTCATGACGGTCAGCGGTGTGCGCAACTCGTGCGAGGCGTCGCTGCTGAACTGACGAATTTGCCGGAATGATGTTTCGAGCCTGGCGATCATGTTGTTGAACGTCTCGGCGAGTCGTCCGATTTCATCGGCGGAGGCTGGCACGTTCAGCCGCTGCGTGAGATCTCCAGCCGCGATCCGCTGGGCGGCAAGCGTGATGGCATCGACGGGGCGGAGCGCGCGGCCGGCGAGAAACCAGCCTCCGGCCAGCGACACCGCCAGCGCGAGCGGCATGGTCACCAGGAGCACCAGCAGCAGTCGATTCAAGGTCTGGTCGACCGACTCCATCGACGTGCCGACCTGGACGATGTAGAGCAGGTTGCCGCGGTAAATGATCGGGACTGAGATCAGTCGAAGCGGAGGTTCCTTGGGATACTTGGCCGATTCAAAAATCGTCTGTCCGCTGAACGCCACCTCGAGGGCACGGCGGCTGAGCGGCAATTCGTGCTGTTTGACGTTGGGGGAGCGGATGGTAATGGTTCCGGACGGGCTGAAGATCTGGAAGAACTTGTCGATGCGCGCCAATTCGGGGAATTGCGACATGAGTTCTTCTTCGTCGATCAGCGGGAGGAACCCGCGTTCTTCGAGCGAACGCACGGCAGCGGCGGCGGTTTCTTCGAGGGATTGATCGAGCGCGTCTCGAAGGCTTCGAGCCGTGACAAAGTACAGGACGGTCGAGAAGGCCACCAGAATCAAGGCGAGGGCGCTGCCGTACCAGAGACTTAGTCGGAGGCGCAGCGGCATCAGTCGTCTCCTGTGCAGGCCATCGCCTAGTCGGCCTTCAGCATGTACCCACTGCCACGGATGGTATGGATCAGCTTCTTGGTGCGCCCGCGGTCGACCTTGTTGCGGAGGTAGTTGACGTAGACGTCGATGACGTTCGTGAAGGTGTCAAAATCCTGATTCCACACGTGCTCGGAGATCATCGGGCGGGTAAGGACGCGGCCCGTATGGCGCATGAGATATTCCAGCAGCGCGTACTCCTTCAAGGTCAACTCAATGCGCTGTCCCCCACGCGTCACCTCGCGCGTGGCCGGATTCAGCACGAGGTCGTCGATCTGTAAGATGCCGGGGCTGTCGGTGGCTCCGCGGCGCAGCAGCGCCCGGACGCGGGCCAAGAGCTCATCGATGGCAAACGGCTTGGTGAGATAGTCATCGGCACCGGCGTCCAGGCCTTTGACGCGCTGATCGACCTGGGATTGCGCGGTCAATATGAGGATCGGCGTCTGGATGCGTTCGCGGCGAATGCCCTTTGACGATGTCGAGCCCCGACAGCGACGGGAGCATGAGATCCACGATGATCGAATCATAATTGGTCGTCAGCGCCATCTCCAGACCCTTGGTCCCGTCTTCGCACAAGTCGACCGCGTAACTTTCCTCTTCAAGCGCGCGCTTGATGAAGCAACCGACTTTGGTTTCATCTTCGATGACGAGGATGCGCATGACGGCCAATAGAGAATTATGGATTATAGCAAACCTGCTGCCGGCCATTTCCAGTGGACGAACGGAGCGGCCGGGCCCGGGGGCGATCCGGGGACCTGGATACCTGGAGCATCCACCCGCAATGGGAATGGGCACGCTGGGCGACCGACATCTCCGCTTGGAGAAGTGGGGTCCGGCATGATATCTTCCAGTGATTCGTGCATCGACACCGAATCAGAGCCTATCACCTCTCATGGCGACTCCTGAATTTTTGAATCCGACCGATACGTTTGTGCAGCGTCATCTTGGACCGACTGATGCTGACGTCAGGGAGATGCTCGCGCTGCTCGGCCTGAAGTCGTTGCAGGCGCTGACCGATGCGACAGTGCCTCGCGACATCCAACTCGGCCGTCCGTTGGATCTCCCGCTGCAGCGCGGCGAACAGGCGGTGCTTCGGGAACTGCGCGAGCTTGCCTCGGAAAATCGGATCTACCGCTCGTACCTCGGAATGGGCTATTACGACTGCATGACGCCCGGCGTCATTCAGCGGAACATCCTCGAAAACCCTGGCTGGTACACCCAATATACTCCTTACCAGGCCGAGATCGCGCAAGGACGGCTCGAGGCCTTGGTCAATTTCCAGACCATGGTCGCCGACCTGACGGGACTGCCGCTTGCCAATGCGTCGCTGCTTGACGAAGCCACCGCCGCAGCCGAGGCCATGGCCATGTGCCTTGCCATCTCACGCGGAGGCGGCCAGGATCGCAAAGAATTTTTCGTCTCGCAGGACTGTCACCCGCAGACGATCGCCGTCCTACAGACCCGGGCGGAGCCGCTGGACATCACGCTGCATGTCGGAAACACGAGGTCGATCAATTTTGACAATCCCCGACTCAGCGGACTTCTGCTGCAATATCCGACCACCGACGGCTATGTGGGCGACTATCAGGCCCTGGTCGAACAGGCACACAAAGCCGGGATGCTGGTCGTCGTGGCGACGGATCTGCTGGCGCTGACCCTTCTGCGGCCGCCCGGAGAGTTCGGCGCAGACATCGCCGTCGGCTCCAGCCAGCGATTCGGCGTGCCCATGGGCTTCGGCGGCCCGCATGCCGCCTTTTTGTCGGCCAAGGAAGAATATAAACGCCAGATGCCTGGGCGCATCGTCGGAGTGTCGAAAGGATCGAAGCGGACAAATTGCCTATCGGTTGTCGTTGCAGACGCGGGAACAGCACATCAGACGCGAAAAGGCGACGAGCAACATCTGCACTGCTCAAGTGCTCCTCGCGATCATCGCGGGGATGTACGCGGTCTATCACGGCCCTGAGGGCTTGCGGCGGATCGCCGAACGCGTTCACGGCCTTGCGGTGCTGCTGACCAAAGGTCTGCGGCAACTGGGCTTCGACATCGGCAGCCAGGAATTTTTCGATACCATCCGGGTGCGAGTGACCCAGACGCAATGCGAACAAATCCTTGTGCGGGCGGATGAGCAGGGCTTGAATCTTCGACGGTATGACGACGATTCGCTGGGCATTTCGCTGGATGAAACGACCGAGCCGGAGGACGTGCAGCGGCTGATGGAAGTCTTCGTCGGGCATTCGCGCCTACCCTTCACCATGCAGGAGGTAGCGCAAGACCGTCGATACGGCTTTCCCAGCGAACCTGGCGCGGACGAGTCCCTACCTCACGCACGAGGTGTTCAACCGCTACCATGCCGAGCATGAAATCCTCCGGTATCTTCATCGGCTTCAAGCGCGCGATCTCTCGCTGACCCACTCCATGATTCCCCTCGGGTCCTGCACGATGAAGCTCAATGCGACCGCGGAAATGTTGCCGGTGACCTGGCCCGAGTTTGCCCGCCTGCACCCCTTCGCGCCGGCTGAGCAGAGCAAGGGATATCAGGAGCTGTTTCGCCAGCTGGAAACACGGTTGGCCGAGATCACGGGTTTTTCCGCCGTGTCGTTGCAGCCCAACGCAGGATCGCAGGGCGAGTATGCCGGCCTGATGGTCATCAGGGCGTACCACCGGAGCCAGGGCGAGTTTCACCGCGACGTGTGCCTCATTCCCGTTTCGGCTCATGGGACCAACCCCGCCAGCGCGGCGATGGTCGGCATGACCGTTGTGCCGGTGGCTTGCGACAAGCAGGGCAACGTGGATTTGCAGGATCTAGAAGCCAAGGCCGCCGAGCATCGGATGCGGTTAGCGGCCCTCATGTTGACCTATCCGTCCACACACGGCGTGTTTGAAGCCGACGTCAGGCGCATCTGCCAGATCGTTCATACCCATGGCGGACAGGTGTATATGGACGGGGCCAACATGAATGCACAAGTCGGCCTGTGCCGCCCCGGCGACATCGGCGCGGACGTCTGCCATCTCAATCTGCACAAGACCTTCTGCATTCCGCATGGGGGCGGTGGTCCTGGCATGGGACCGATCGCCGTCGCCCGTCACCTGGCTTCCTTTCTCCCTGGTCATCCTGTCACCGGGATCGGCGGGGCGGAGTCCATCGGTCCGGTATCGGCGGCGCCCTTTGGAAGCCCGAGCATCCTGACGATTCCGTGGGTGTATATCGCGCTGATGGGGCGTGACGGCCTCATCAAGGCGACGCAGGTTGCGATCTTGAATGCCAATTACATGGCGAAGCGGTTGGAGAAAGACTATCCGATTCTCTACACGGGGAAGGCAGGATACGTGGCGCACGAATTCATTCTCGATCTGCGTCAGTTCAAAGAGACGGCGGGTGTCGAGGCGATGGATGTCGCCAAGCGCCTGATGGACTACGGCTTCCATGCGCCTACGGTGTCGTTCCCCGTGGCCGGCACGTTGATGATTGAGCCGACAGAAAGCGAATCGAAAGCCGAGTTGGACCGGTTTTGCAACGCAATGATCCTCATCCGCGCGGAAATCCAGGAGATCATCGACGGACGTCAGCCCCGCGCCAACAATGTGCTGAAGAACGCTCCCCATACGGCCCAGATGGTCGCCGCTTCCGAATGGGATCGTCCGTACAGCCGGGAGCAGGCCGTGTATCCTGCGCCCTGGGTCAAGGAGCATAAGTTCTGGCCCCATGTCGCCCGGATCGACGAAGCGTATGGAGATCGCAATCTGATCTGCACCTGCCCTCCTGTGGAACACTACTCGACCTAGTCCGTCATCTTGCCGCGCATCGTTTCCGGCGGTAGAGTACGAATCACGCCATGGAGTTGTATGCATGCACGTAATCGATCGCCGAGGATTTCTTGTCCGCTCCGGCCTCGCATTAAGCGCCGCGCTACTGTCATCTGAGGGCTTCCCGCTCTCGAGAGCCTCTGCCCTCGAGCCGGCAAATCCTCCAGACTGGCAGGCGGTGCGCGATCAATTTCTCCTCTCACGCGATCTGATCCACCTCGCAGGATTTTTTCTCGCCTCCCACCCGACGCCGGTACGTGAGGCCATCGAACGACACCGGGCCGGATTGGACGCCGATCCGATCGGCTATTGGTTCGCCCATGAAAAAAAACAGGAGGCCGCCGTGCTTCAGGCTGCGGCCGCCTACCTTGCGGTGGATCCCACTGAGATTGCCTTGACGGACAGCACGACCATGGGATTGGGGCTGCTCTACGGGGGCCTGACCCTCAACCGAGACCACGAAATTTTGACGACGACCCACGACCACTATTCGACGGAAACCTCACTGCGGCTCAGGGCCGCACGCACGGGCGCCACGCTGCGTCGTATCCCGCTGTATGAAGATCTGCGCAGGGTCACCCGAGAGAGTCTGGTGGAGACGCTCGTCAAAGCAGTACGACCTCGGACAAAGATCGTGGCGGTCACCTGGGTGCATTCCAGCACGGGGCTGAAGCTCCCCATTGCCGAAATGGCTCGGGCCATTCAGAGACTCAATGCGTCGAGAGCCGAAAAGGACCGGGTCATCTTGTGCGTCGATGGAGTTCACGCCCTGGGGGTGGAGGATTTCCGTCTGAGCGAAGTGGGCTGCGATTTTCTGATCGCCGGGACGCACAAATGGATGTTCGGTCCGAGGGGAACGGGGTTGGTATGGGGACATCCTCGAGCCTGGCCGCTCGCCAAAGCCATCATTCCGACCTTCGATTCAGACGCGTACGACATGTGGATGAAGGTCATCCCGCCGCGGCCGCTCCCTCCCGCCATCTACATGACTCCGGGAGGTTTCCATTCCTTTGAACACCGGTGGGCGCTGGATCAAGCCTTCCAATTTCACCAGGCCTTGGGGAAGTCCCGCGTGACAAGGAGGATTCAGGATTTGAACGATCAGCTCAAGCAAGGACTGGCGGCCATGCGGCGGATTACGCTCCATACCCCGTTGTCTCACGATCTGTCTGCCGGCATCGTATGTTTTGAAGTCGCGGGCATGTCACCGGACCAGGTCGTTACCGAGTTGCGTCGCAAGAGCATCGTGGCCAGCGTGACGCCATATGCCACGCAGTACGCGCGAGTGGCGCCGGGTCTCCTGAACTCAGAAGCCGAGATCGAAACCGTCCTCAATGAGATCCGCGTGCTGGCAGGCAACCCCTCCTAAGCTGCTGTATCGCAAGGACTTTTCGCGATGACGCGGCCCCCTTCTTTCGAGGCATTGTGGGTGGGACTCGTCTTCAGCCATAAAGTTGTGTGTCACAGTCTCACCAAGAAAGGCCTGCTCGCATGTCCCAGATCCTCAACATGAGCCAGCACACCACCGACGAGGAACTCCACCGGCTCACCACGATGCTGCTCTTTCACCTTGTCGAGCGTTGCGGAGGCCAGGTGCAGTTCAAGCTGGAGGATGCCCAGCGTGTGCGCGCCAGTCTTGCGACTAAAATGGTGCAGATGCAGGTTGGCGACGAAGTTCGGCTCCGCATCATCGACCGTCTGCCGGAACTGCGCTAGCTCCTCGTCCAATTTCACTCGTTCACGACTTCCACGGTGAAGGTGTGTTGACAGCACGGCGACGCTTGTCCGTGTCGATGCGCCTGTGAAACAATGTTTCTTGGACACGGTAGTGCGCCTCATGCTGCAGATTTCATCGCACATCACGATTCCTGATACAGAAATCGAGATCCACGCCGTCCGAGCCCAAGGCGCCGGCGGCCAACATGTCAACAAGGTCTCATCCGCGGTTCACTTGCGGTTCGACATCGGCGCCTCGTCCTTGCCGGCGCCGTACAAGGAACGGCTGCTGAAGCTGCGCGACCATCGAATCTCTGAAGAGGGAGTCCTGACGATCAAGGCACAGCAATCCCGGAGCCAGGACCAGAATCGTGATGACGCCATTGAACGGCTGCGCACGCTCATTCAGAGCGTGGCGGTCCCTCGAAAACAGCGCAGGCCAACGGTTCCTACGAGAGGTTCGCAGAAGCGGAGACTGGAATCGAAAAAGAAGGCGGGTCGATTGAAGGCGTTGAGGCGATCGATCGAATAACTGTACAGGGCCTCGATCCGGTTGCTGATTTTCGTAGCGGCGTCGAAGAGACGTGGTGGTGTCTACTCCACCGAAGCGAGCGATCCCAGGATATTGTATCCCCCATCGACGTAAATCACTTCGCCCGTAATTCCCCGTCCTAGCGGACTGATCAGGAACAGCGCCGTGTCGCCGACTTCTCCCTGCTCCGTGGCCCGGCGTAGCGGGGCAAATTCTTTGTGATGATCGACCATTTTGCTGATGCCCGAGACGCCGCGGGCGGCCAGCGTCTTGATGGGACCCGCCGAAATCGCGTTCACGCGGATGTTCCGAGGCCCGAGATCATGGGCGAGATAGCGAACGGTGGCTTCGAGCGCGGCCTTGGCGACACCCATGACGTTGTAGTGGGGCACGACCCGTTCCGCGCCAAGATACGTCAGCGTCACGACGGATCCGCCCTCCGTCATCAGCGGCAGGGCCGCGCGCGTCAGCGCGACGAGCGAATAGGCGCTGACATCGAGCGCGGTGGCGAAACCTTTGCGTGTCGTGTTGACAAACTGTCCCGTGAGTTCTTCACGCGGCGCAAAGGCAATGGAATGAATCAGGAAATCGAGCTTGCCGGCTTCCTTTCCGACGTGGTTCATCAACGAATCGATCTGGGCATCATCTCCTGCATCGCAGGGAAACGCTTTGGAGCCTGGGAGGGTGGCGACTAATTCTTCGACGTTCTCTTTGAGGCGGTCGTTCTGATAGTTGAAAAAGAGCTGTGCTCCCTGGCCGGCGGCGGATTGAGCGATGGCCCAGGCGATACTGTGCTTATTGGCCACGCCAACGATCAATCCTTTTTTCCCACTCAGTAACATACAGTGCTCCGCGGTTGACGAGGAGAGACGTTCCTCTGTGGCAATCACCCAGTGACGAGCGACTTTCTGGCGCGATGAAGATAGCACGATTGGCGAGGCTGTTCCAGGAGAGAGATGGCGACGAGTGACGGAGGCGCCTACCGTGTGGCGATCACGAGGGCGCTGTTTTCAACGCGGACGGATTCGACTTCCTGGGGTAACTGAAAGGTCTCTCGGTTTTGCGGCGAATCAAACAGTTCATGCACGACGATCGTTCTGGCTGGATCGGTGCGTGTGCTTGCGCAGCATGATAAACGCGCTGAGCATTTGATCGTACGAATAATGTGCATTTCGCCCACTCGGGTTCGGGAGCAAAAACACCGGCGCGCCGGCCAACCGAGCCCTGGTAGGCCCAAGATCGAGCAGCGTTGATCCGCACAGGTGAGGGAACAGCATCCGATAGATGGTCACTCCCAGGAACGCGACGGTCCGAGGTCGGTAGCGCCGGATTTTTCGCTCCAGCGCACCAAGTCCTGCCAGGTACTCTGCGGGACTCAATTCACCAATGCCGACACTGCTTCGTCCGATAATATTGGTCAGCCCAAGCCGCCACTCGGGGAGCCGCCAATCTTCCCTATAGGTGAGCGGCTCATCGATCAGGCCGGAATCGAAGAGGAGTTTCCAAAAGCGGTTCGAGGCGCCCGCAAAATGGTGTCCCACGGCGGCTGATCGAGCCCCTGGGTTGATGCCCACAAACACGATAGACGCCCCTGGCCGCAGGTGGTCTAGGAGCTGCCCTGGCTGAGCCGGTGATGTGGCCATTTGCGTCACAGCGTCTCGGAGCTGAGGCAGTTTAGCCGAGACCGGCTATTCTGCCACAGTATTATCAGGTTGATCGATGAGGCGCCCAGTCTGGCTTATACAATGCAATAACTCATTGATATATCTCAAGAGCCAGTTACGAAAACCATTGGGCACCAAGCTTGCTGAGACCCCAGTAGTGCCCATGGAAGGGCACACTTTACCAACCACGGGAGGTGACAAGTTATGAAGCGCATGTTGTTGGCAATCATGGCAGTGGCGGTGGCGATTTCCTTCAGCGCTCCTTCGTTCGCCGGTGAGGAGAAGAAGGACAAGAAAGATGAGAAGAAGGGCGGCCACGTCCTCGTGTACGGCGATGAGAAGAAGGACAAGAAGGACGAGAAGAAGGGTGGCCAGATGGACACCTTCGGCGACGAGAAGAAGGATAAGAAGGACGAGAAGAAGGGTAAGTAATCCCCTTAAGGCGAGGCTAGCTGGCTTGAGGAGCCTTCCGCCAAAAGCGGATGGCTCCTTAAGTACTCAGGTCATCTTCCACGACTCACCAACTGCAATCCCACAATTGTTTTCGCATCTCGGATCGTTCCGGCTTCAATCATCTTGATTGCCTCCTCAAGCGAGATTTCCAGGACCTCGAGAACTTCGTCACGATCCAACTGTTGCCGACCCGCCGTCAGGCCGGTCGCTTTGTAGATATGGATGACCTCGTCCGTAAAGCCTGGGGCAGTCAGAATGCTCGTGAGACGCTCCAGCCGCCCGGCGATGTAGCCGATTTCCTCCTCGAGCTCGCGCGCCGCGCAGTGCAGCGGATCTTCACCTCGGTCGAGTTTTCCTGCCGGGATCTCATAGATGAATCCCCCAGCCGCATGGCGAAACTGTTTGATCAAGACGACCATCCCGTTGTCCTTGAGCGGGACCACAGCGGCGGCGCCCGGATGACGAACGATTTCCAGATCGATTGTGACGCCGTTTGGCAGTGTGACGGTATCGATGTTGAGCGTGAGGACCTTTCCCGTAAAGATGTTCTTGCTCTTGTTCATGTGCATTGGGGCTCACCGCCGCCGATTCGTGTACCCGCCCGGCTTCAGTGATGCGCCGTCTTCGCCTTTCGGTAAAAGGGCGGCTTTACGGTGACAGCTGGGAGGATTTTCCCGCGAATGTCGACTGAGCACGCCGTGTCGGGTTTGGCGAATGACGTCGGCACGTATCCTAATCCGATTCCCTTCTGAAGGAGAGGCGAAAGATTCCCACTGGTGACTTCTCCGATAGGTTGGGACGATGCAGGATCAAGAATGCGGAAGCCATGACGAGGCACCGATTTCTGCAGCAACTCGAATGCCACTAATCGACGAGATGGGCCCTGTTGCGTTTGCCGTTGTAGCGGCGAACGCCCCAGAAAGTCTCCTTTCTCGAAGTTCACCGCCCACGCGGCTCCTGCCTCAATCGGCGTCGTCTCTTCGCCGATGTCGTTCCCGTACAACAAATACGCCATTTCCAGACGTAGTAGATCCCGGGCGCCGAGCCCGGCTGGCTTGAGACCCTTTCCGGCTCCTTCCCGCAACAAGCATTTCCAGAAATCTACAGCTTGGCCTGCCGGCACATTCAGTTCGTAACCGAGCTCTCCACTGTAACCCGTTCTGGCCACGAAGCAGCGCATGCCGGCGACTCGGATGTCGCGGCAGTGGTGCATTTTCAGTTCGGCGATCTCTTCGGCTCCGGCGGCGACGAGGATGTCGCGTGACGCTGGCCCCTGGATTGCGATCTGGGCGAGCGCGGCGGTACGGTCTTCGATCTGGCACCGGTCGTCCGCCGTTCGATGCTCCAACAGCCAGGACAGGATCTTCTCGCGGTTGGACGCGTTGACGCACAGCAAATACTCGGTGTCCCCGGTGCGGTAGACGAAGATATCGTCCTTGATGCCGCCGTTCTCGTTACACACCATGGAGTAATGAGCCTGTCCGGCCGCCAGGGCCGAAACGTTGTTCGTGGTCATCCGCTGAAGAAAGGCCAGACTCGTTTGGCCAGAGACGGTAATGCGCGCCATGTGACTGACATCGAAAAGCCCGGCGGCGGACCGCACGGCGTGGTATTCGTCGATCACGCTCGCGTACTGTATGGGCATCTCCCATCCGGCGAAATCGACGAGCTTCGCCCCATCCACACGATGCTGTTCGATCAGCGGAGTGTGTTTCATGACGTAGAAACAGTGGAGAGGTCAGACGCCGAGGAGTTCCACTTCAAAAATGAGAGTGGCATTCGGTGGAATCACGCCGCCGGCGCCTCGGGCGCCATACCCGAGATTGGAGGGGATGATCAGTTTACGCTTGCCTCCCACCTTCATGCCTTGCACGCCTTCATCCCATCCCTTGATCACACGCCCAGCTCCCAGCGGAAAGGAAAAGGGCTGACCCCGATCGATGGAGCTGTCGAACTTCTTCCCGTTTTCCAACCAGCCGGTGTAATGCACCGTGACAGTCTGGCCGGCTTGAGCGGTCGCACCGGTCCCGACCTTGAGATCACTGTACTGCAACCCAGACGACGTCGTGACCTCTTTGCCCTCAGGTCCTGCTTGTTCAGATGGCATGAGTACTCCTTGTCCGCATGGTCTTGGTGCTTAGTTCTCATCCGGCCGTGAGAAAAGGGCGACACTTGCCGTATAGCCGTGAAGAAAGTTTTTCCCACCTACCGGACCGATCTCCCCTTGTGCGAAGAACCCCGCGACCGGAATCGGTCCCACGCGTTCCTGCACAACCCTGCTGTCGTGATGGGTTTGCCCGAAGAGGCCTTCGCCTCGCCCGCAGCAGCTGAACAGCAGCGCGCCTAACGGCGGATTTCGGTGTTTTGAGCGATCAGCGGCGAGGAGCACGTGTAGGTCGTCGCTCGCGGATTTGGCGTCACGAAGTTGAAACTGCACCGTTTGGCCCTCTTGTACGAGATCCCCGATCGCGATTGCCCCGGCTTGTTGATCTGCTCCCACAAGGTTGCGCACCAAGAAATCGCCGCGCTCAAAGCGGCTGCGATGCTCATCGATGGCGATGCCGATGTGCAATGCACGATGAGCATCCCGCCGAGTGGTTCCTTCCAGCGATTCGAACACTTCCTGGAGACGAGTCAGTGCAGGTTTACCCCCAAGCTCGAACACCATGTTCTGCTCCGCCCGGGTGACCACATACCGTTCTCCAATCGGACAACAACCCTGCGAGATCACGGTCCTGACGGCGATGGGTCCCGAGAGTTGCACTCCGACCACTCCTCCGTCGAAGACCTCGCCATTCTTCAGGAGCCGATTGTCTCCGGGGCCACGACCACCTCCTGCCAACCCTCCGACTGCTTGCGCGTTCGGGTAGCGTTCGGTCATGACGGACAGGACATCGTGAATGGGCGTTGTAAAAGGGTCGGCCAGAAGGACGAAGGTACTCGATTCTGCGCTCGGCTCAGGCCATCCCGGCATATGGATTTGATCGTGGATCTCCGAAAAGGCCAACCGCAGCGGAGTCAGGCGGACGTGTGGGAGGCAGCCGACCCAGAGCGTCAATGCCGGAGACGTTTCTAATTCCTCCGCATCGGCGATCACCCCTTCCCCAGAACAGCCGAGGCAGACGTCTATGGACAATTCTTCGCGGATCATCCGTGCGATGAGATCGACTTTCTGGGCATGATGGGGGGAGAAAAACACAAAGGCCAGGTGAATCGGAGCCTGACCGAGTTGCATCCGTACCGCATCAGCGAGATCGCGAACGGCTGCTTCTGTATCGGTCTTTCTGGACAGGGCCGACGCGAACCGTAGGCTGGTCGTGGTTTGGCTTTGAGTCTCTTGCGACACCATGGATCTGAGACCTATACGCCGGGATTCATCCGCTCAGCCCGATCTTTCGCCAGCTTCTTGTAGTAGCGCCACATGTAAGAGTGATAGTCATCTAATTGGGCGAGCAAGTAATGCAGCTCCGTGGGATCTTCCGTCTCGAGCGCCCGCACCATCCTGGTTTTTAGAAACTCGCCAAAGGCATCGGTTTTTTCAACGGCCGTCAACAACCGAAGGCCGCCACCGATTTGATATTCGTTCATTCCGTCCTCCCCATCGAGACGCGGCGTGAGAATAGCGAGCGGACCGATGAAAATGCAAGCGCTTCACGTCGACCTCTCATGGTGTGCGCGACGCGAGAAGGTCGCGGAGCCGTGTGAGCGAAATGGCTTCAACCCTGTGGCCATCGCGCCCAACGATCGTCGTGGCCATGGTCAACGCATTCACGATCGCTTCCTCCGTGGCTTCGACCGTCGCGGCGATGAGAGGATTCATATGCGTATCCGCGAGGTGGGTCAGAGGATAAGTCGGTTGTTCGGGATAGTGTGGAATGACGTTTGCCGTGGAGAAGGCGAGAATGAAGTCGCCGCTTCCGTGACGAGCCGTTGACCCGGTCCGGGCCAGCCCTAACGCGGCCCGCTTGGCGAGCCTGTTGAGCTGCCTCGCATCGAGCGGCGCATCAGTGGCCACGATGATGATAATGGAGCCTTCGCTCTGGCCCGGCTCCGCCGTCGTCGTTGCGGCAGGCGAGGCGTCGTATAACCGGCCGACCGGTACGCCTGCGACGATCAACTCCGGCTTCCGGCCATGATTGGCGTTGACGAGTACCCCGACCGTATAGCCGCCCTCCGGATCAGGAAGCTTTCGTGAGGCGCTCCCGATCCCTCCCTTGAATCCAAACGACACCATGCCCGTGCCTGCTCCGACCGTCCCTTCTTTCACGGGACCGCTTATGGCGCCGTTAAGTGCCTCGACGACGTCGGTTTCTGAGACGTGCCGTCCCTGAATATCGTTAAGGCGGCCGTCGTCGCATTCTGCGACGACCGGGGTTAAGGTGTCGTCGGTGATTCCAATCCCCGGGTATTGCCCGATCATCCAGGTCATCACGCCATTGGCGACGCGTGGCACGTTCAACGTGTTGGTGAGCGCGATCGGATACTCCAAGAATCCCGCTTCGCTCACCCAGGCTAGTCCGGTCATCTCGCCCGTGCCATTCAGGACGAATGAGCCCGCAGGAACCTTCTTGTGCCAGACGTCATCCCGAGGGATGACGACGGTGACGCCTGTCCGAACCGGGCCGACACCTGGCTTCAACGGCCCATCGCCTGAGATCAGGGTCGTGTGCCCGACTTTGACGCCCGCGACGTCCGTAATCGCGTTGAGAGGACCCGTGGCGTAGGTGCCGATTACGATGCCGAGATCGCGCGCCCGCATGCGGGAGTCTTGGGGGTCGCTCGCATGGGCCGTATGACACGAGGCAAGCAGACAGCACAGTGTCAGCATCACCGCCTGCCTGAAAACCAGTCGTAAAGATGCTCTCATGTGTCGATCGGGCTTACCGCTTAGTTTCTTGAGTTGTTTGATCTGGAGGAACATGTTCAAGTTCGTGAGCCGTCCAAAGAAAGGGACGCAAAGATGTCTGAGGCATAAGGCAGGATTATAGCTGGGAGGGCCGGAGGCGGCAATTCTGCAGGCGGTCGTTCAGAACGGATAGGGATGAAAGGGGCGCTCTGTCACGTGCCTGAGAAAACTATGCTGAACCACCACGCCGTTTGAATCATAGAAGACCTGAAAGGCGTCTGTGCCGAAGCCGGTACGGGAGAAGATGAGATCAGGATCGACAGGCGACCAGGGTCTTGCTAGATAGCCGAAATTGATGCGTGCATATTTCATGTCGAGAAAGCGATGGATCGAAACGATTCCTGAGTTTGAGTTGTTGATCGAATCGGGCGAGCCGAGTCTGTCAACGACTTCCAACAACGTGGTTTGCCCTGGAACGATAAAGGTGACATCCTCGGGTGTCAGCGGAGTATTCAAGGTAATGCGCACTACATTGCAGCCGGAGAACACTAGGCTGATAAGCACGAGCAAGAGGAGGGAAATGCGTGGGGTGTGCGAGCGCAACATTCTATTCTCCAAACGGCCAGAAGCGGAACTCCAAGTTTTCGGTTCGCTTGGACGAGATCACCTCTTCGACAGTGCCGTTTTGATTGAGCATGACGAACAGGTCATCGCCTTTGACGGAAAGGCGCGAGAAATTCACTATGATCAGTAACAGGCTTCCGGCTTTTGCGTCATAGCGGTAGTACTGGTAGACGTCCTTGACCATTGAGCGGCAACACACGATCCGGGGCCCCCAGCAGTGCGAGCACCTCCGTTTTCGTCGTGACGCCCTTCTTGATTGAACTGACAGCTTCAGTTTTGATGTCATCGCCGAGCGTGCCTCGGCTGAACGCACAGCCTTGAGTGAGCATGGCTGTGACGGCGAAAACCAAAACGGCATGAACAAAGTGCATGTAATACAATCTCCTTCTGTTATGAGTTGCCGCGGAGCATGCTCTCGAGCGTGATGAGGCAGCACGAAGTCCTGTTCGTAGACCTTATAGCCCGATGGCAACAGGCCCAGGCGCTGGTAGACCGTTTGAGCCGCGCGGTTGTTCTGCTCCACATATAGCCTCACTCCGCAGACATCCGGGGCGGCTTTCGCCGAAGCCATGACCTCCTCAAGCATGCGGCGAAAGACGCCTCGCCTCCGCCAGTGAGGGTCGACATAGACGCTTTGAATCCACCAAAAGACGCCGTTTCGCCAGTCGCTCCATTCGTACGTAATCATCAATTGTGCGACGATCATAGGCCGCTCGGATACCAGCACCTCCGCCACCATGAAAAAGCCGAGAGAGGGCGTGCCCAGTAATGACTGTGTGCCTTCCCGAAGCCTCGCCTGATCGAGTTGCCGCTGTTCTGTTTCCAAGGCCATGGCGGCACTGAACGCGACGATGGAATCCACATCATCCCTGCCGGCTGGTCGGACGGTCAGCTGGGGCAGTAAATCCATGATGCTACGCCGTAGCTTTTGGAGCTGCGAGCCAACCCTCTGCGGGCTTGTAGAATCCGGCAGAGAACTCCATTTTCATGGCATCTTCAGGAAGCAGATTGAGGGGACGGACCTGCGGTTGCGGAACGAAGGCCAGATACCCGGTGAACGGATGAATAGCGGTCGGAACGAAAATCATCAATAATGTCGTGGCAGGATCGATCTGCACCGCCCGCGGCGCTGGCCCCATCACGAACCCCAATGCCCAAACTCCGTCGCGGGGAAAAGGGAATGCGATGACCGTACTCCGGCCGAAGCGCGATCGAAACTGAAACAGGTCGGTCATGCCCTTGATGGTGAGATAGATGCTGCGAACGAGCGGTATCTGGGCGATCCATTGTTCAATCGAGGCAATGATGCGACTCCCCAGCAGGTGCGTACCGAACGCGCCGGCTGCCAGGACCAGAAGGACGAAGAGCAGGACCCCGATGAACGGCGGGGCGATGACGCCGACCTGGCCAAGCACGTCCGCAATGGCGCGATTGACCGCCGATAGGAGCGCCGACAGGATGAGAAAGGTCGCCCATGTGGGCAAGAGCACCAACAGGCCGGTCAAAAAATAGCGTGAAACTGTCCTCATGGTCTTCGGCGGTGAACGCGCTTGGCTTAGCCGTAGTGTAACAGAAATACCCGCCAAGTGGATGTGCGAACACGGTCTTGATCTCAGAACGATGGTGTTTTATCCTGTCTCCACCGGTTTCAGGTCGTCGATGTGAGGGCTTCATGGCAGAGCAGCCGAGCGGAAAACGTCCTGTGCAAGTTGACAAGGACCTACTGGCCATCCTGTGTTGTCCCGACACGAAGCTCGACGTCAGCCTGGCTGATGAGGCGCTGATCAATAAGATGAACGATGCCGTCAGCCGCGGTGTGTTGAAGAATAAGGCGCAAAAGCCGGTGACCGAGTTGCTGGACGGCGGCTTGATCAGAGCCGACCGAAAAATTCTGTACCCGATCCGTGAAGATATCCCCGTGATGCTGATCGAAGAGGGCATTCCTCTCGACCAGATCCTCTAGCCCAGCTTCCTGATACCTGGTTCGCAGAACTGTACGGACGCTCTAGGGATGCAGCATCCCGCGGGGTTCCTGTTCAGTCTTGGATCCCGTCGAGGTTCCACATTCCTGGCAGAGGTATTCGTAGAGGTTGCCTGTCGGAAGCACCAGCAGCAACCGTTCCCGCGTGGGCGTAGCCACCCGACAGCGAGGGCAGTAGAGCAGTGAGGCCTGCAGCGACCCAAACTGATCTTCTGGTTCCGTGGTACGCGGCCTTCCAGGTTTCCCCGTCAGACCACGAGGCCATCCTGGACCGCTCGGTTTTCGTGGAGGAAATGGCATATCAATGAATTGTAGGGAAGCGACTTCGCGCGGTCAATGCGTGCGCCTTACCAGGAGCTGCGGGATGAAGGCTGTTGTTCCCGTGTCTTGGACGATCGGAGGAAACGCCAGAGACCTCGTCCTCCTTGGACGACGGCATACACGGCCAATCCGCTCAACAGACCGTAAAATCCGGCCATGCTCCACGGCCACAAGTCGGGAGCGTGCAACATGACGCCGAGGGCCACATGACCCCCGACGCCCAAACACAGAGCAAAAATGATCCACTCGCGCATCACGTGAATCAACTCGGCGTGCAAGGAAAGAGCGCTGCCGAAGGAGGGAGAACTAGGCGGCAGAGGTTTTGGCCGATTCGATTTCCGTCGCGGTAATCAGACTGGACAGGTAATCCGCCACAAAGTTCAACGCCTCTTCACGACCGTCAGCGCGGCGGCCCTTTTCACGACGCTGCACCGATAATTCGTGATCCAGGTCCGATTTGACCTCTGTCAGGACACGCTGCAGCGATGACGGGGTCAGATTGGTATCCATGTCCTCAAGTTCCTGACAACGATCCAACACCCAATTGAGGCCCTCGATCCGACCGGCGTAGTGCTCCTGCTCGGCTGTATCGATACGTGCCATGGTCGTGGCGAAGGTCTGGGCTTCATAGACGAGATTGTAAAAGCTGGTAACAGCGCGCTGAAGAGTCGAATTCATAGAACTCCTTTATATTCAGAACGATAGGCGAGTGTCCAATTATACATGAGAATTGGGATGCGACAAAGGGAAATTTCGGGGCCTCATGTAAACAGGAGAGAGTGGAACTCATTCATAAACCCATAATAGAGCGGGGCAAAATCCTTCAAGCTGTCCGGGCTGGTTTCCTTCAACCGCTTGAAGAAAAAGACCTGTGCCCGCGGATCGAGCTGCTCCAGCAGGTGGCTGAGCTGGGCCATCGTATAGCTGCCCGAGGGCACGCTGAGAATATAGTGAACGAGGCGCTCGACGAATTGCTGCGACACATATTCACTCGTCAAGTACCCTTCGGGAAGCTTTCCCACGGCCAGGAACTCGTCGAACGGTATCGCCTGTGCTGCAAATGGAATTGACTCGTCTTGACCGGAGGTCACGCTGCCCGCACCTCATGGAAGGCCGTAAAACATGGGACAACTCTACTGGACCCCCCCTACCCCGTCAAGCGCGCAGAAGCAGCATAGGCCCTGAGGCAAAAGACCGGTGAAAACAGAAGGGGCAGGGTCCCTTCGGGAACCCTGCCCCTCCGTGAAGCGATCCTAGCTGCGTATTACAGCCAGTTCACGCGCTCGGCCGGCCGCACATAGATCGGCTCTTCGACCTGGATACGCGCCACTTCCTTGCCCGACTTGTTGAAGCCCAGCACGGTGTCGTTGTACATCTCGAACCGCTTCCCGTGGATCTGGGTTTCGAACACTTTCGGGCCCGGAATGACGTCGTACCGGAAGACGATCTGCTGGCTGGCTCTCCAGAGCTGGAGGACGGCCAACAGTTCGCGGCTGGGCACGAGGTACTTCTCGATCGCATTGTCGACGCCCGGGCCAAACATCTGCCGGGCATAGCCGCGCGGGCTGTGCCGAGGCGGAATGTAGAAGCCGTTGGGCTCGGTGCCCCACTGCGGATACAGGGGCAGCGCCACCTGCTCCACCCGAATGGTGTAGTACAGGGGGTGCCACCGATCTTCCGCCCACAGGCCGTCCTCGCCGATGCGCACCAGGCTCTGCATGCGGATCTTCCCCACGCAGGCCGCCATACAGCGCGTTTCCATCGGCTCGCCGCCCGTCAGCGGATCCTTGCCCTCGATCCGCGGATAGCACGCGATGCACTTCTCCGACACCCGGGTCGTGCCCCGGTACATCGGCTTCTTGAACGGACACTGCTCCACGCACTTCTTGTACCCGCGGCAGCGGTTCTGGTCGATCAGCACGATGCCGTCTTCCGGCCGCTTGTAGATCGCCTTGCGCGGACAGGCCGCCAGGCAGCCCGGGTACGTACAGTGGTTACAGATCCGCTGCAGGTAGAAGAAGAACGTCTCATGCTCCGGCAGGCTGCTGCCGGTGAGCCGCCACGGTTCGTCCCGCGAGAAGCCGGACTTATCGATGCCCTCCACCAGGGAGCGCATCGAGGTCGCCGTGTCCTCGTAGATGTTGACGAACCGCCATTCCTGGTCCGTCGGGATATAGCCGATCGCCGCCTGGCCCACCTTGGCGCCCGGCGTCGAAAATGGTCATCCCTTCGAACACCCCGTAGGGCGCATGGTGCTTGCGGCCGACCCGCACGTTCCACACCTGCCCGCCCGGGTTCACCTGCTCGACCAACTGCGTGATCTTCACGTCGTAGAACTGCGGATACCCGCCGTAGGGCTTGGTCTCCACGTTGTTCCACCACATGTACTCCTGCCCCTTCGAGAAGAGCCAGGTCGACTTGTCAGCCATGCAGCAGGTCTGACAGGCCAAACACCGATTGATGTTGAACACAAAGGCAAACTGCCACTTCGGATGCCGCTCCTCGTAGGGATACAGCATCTTCCGTCCCAGTTGCCAGTTATAGACTTCTGGCATTGTGAATCCTCCTTCTGGTCATGATCAGATGGTGAATACGACTCTCATGGGTGACATCTCGGTCAAGTTGCATGACTCTGGCCTTACACCTTGATCTTGATGTGTTCGCCTTTGAGCCACTTGATCATGAACTCGTTCTCCTGACCCGGAGTGAAGCCGGTCCGGACCGGTTCCCATGGGCCCGCGGGCGCCGATGCCGCCGTCTTCCGCCTTGGTGATGCGGATCAAGCATTCCTTCGGCGTCGTATTGACCGCATGGTGGTCGATCGCGTAGCCCCACTTGAACTTCCAGGCAATCGCGTGCTTGCCCGGGAGCGAGTCGGTTTGGTGCATCGGCATCAGCCACGACCGGGTAAAGGACTGTTGGGCCCCATACCGGAAGTTGGATTGATAACCGGTGTCCACCGCGATGGCCCGTCCGTCCGGCCGGGTCTCGTGGCCTTTCACCGATTTCGCCGTCGACACGTACGGGGCGTGTTTCGCCATCGTGACGTGGTACGGATAGGCCGGGTTGTACTTAGCACCGGATCATCAACCGGGCGACCTTGTAGAACGGATCCGAGGGCTTCCAGCCGCGATACGGCCGGTCCACCGGGTTGCCGTCCACATAGATGTAGTCGCCGTCGTTGATGCCGCGGTCCTTGGCGGCCTGCGGATTGATGTGCAACTGGTGCTCGCCGACCCCCGGCGTCCGTTTGTCCATCCGGTACGGATCGCCGAAGTTCGACTCGTAAATCTGCACCCAGTCGTTCACCGACCACTGGCTGTGCACCCGGTGCCGCGTCTTCGGGGTGACGCAGTAGAACTGGTACCCCTTCTCCCACAACGGGTTCTGGTTCCGCTTGATCTCGCCCCACGGCAGCTTGATGTTGCGGACGTGCTTGTCGTCGTGGTGCTGCGCCGTGATGGGAATCCCGTAGTCGTCCGGACGGACGTACGGGTTGCTCGTCATGATCGCGTTCGGCAGGTAAGGCGTCGCCTCCGGCCCTTCGCGATGCACGACGAAGTTCTCTCCGTATTCGATCGCTTCCGGCTCGATCCGGTAGGTCTCGATACCGGCCGCAACGCGTCCATTGTGGCTTGGACTCGTTGGTCTCTTCCCAGAGCGGATGGCGCGGATAGGTCCGTCCCATGACCATCCAGCCCTTCTCCGACTTCAACATGACGTCCGCGCTGTAGCCGTAGCAGGTCGCGCTGGCATCCAGCATCCGCTGCACGTAGACGTCGACGCGGTTCATGTAGACGAAGTGGAAGACCTGGCGGATCCGGACGTCGCCGGTCATTTCCGTCAACTTCACCGCGACGGCTCCGAACGTGTCGGCGTCGTTACGCGTGTCGTACAACGGACGGATGCCGCCCTTCCAGATCTGCACCCAGGGATTCGACACCGTCGCCGTCATTTCCGGATAGGTGAATTCCATCCAGGAATTGCAGGCAAAGGCGATGTCGGCATGGTTGACGTCCGAGGTCATCTCGATGTCTTGCGTCACGATCATCTCGATGTTCGGATCCACGTTGCGCACCATGTCATAGTGGTGCTTGGCGTTGTTCAAACATGTTCACGTTGGTGACCCAGCGGACCTTGCTCGGGCTCGGCATGTGGGTTTTGCCCGTGAACACCTTGCGTCCGTACTTCGGCGTGTTGACGATGAGGGCCGTGTCCCCGTGGTTCCAGTAGCCCACTTCCTCGCCGTAGTAGTAGGACTTCGTCTTGATTTCCTTGCCGTGCGCATTCGGATCCAACGTCTGATTGAACGGATCCTCGCCCGTGTGCACGGCCAAGCCCGCCCCGGACCAGGGCGTGGCGTTCCAGATACCCGCCTTGTAGTTGCCCGACCAGGTATGACAGCCGGTGCCGAACTTGCCGATGTTCCCAGTCAGGGTTGAGCATCAGCGCGGCGGCTCGTCCCATTTCCGTCATATGGAAATAGTGGCAGACGCCTTCGCCGTTGTGCATCGCCGCGGGCTTGATCGTGCCCGAATCCCGCGCCGTACCGGACGATGCAGGTCCTTCGGCGCGCGCGTGATCTGATGCCACGGTGTCCAGATCGTAGTCCTGCAGGTGCACGAGGTACATCTGATAGATCGGCGATCACGTCGACTTCGCGGCCATTCAACAGCTTGACCCGGTAGGTCCCCGTCAAGGCTGGATCGATGCCGCTCTGTGACAAAGTGGTAGCCCACCTGTTCCCGATGCAGCGGCACCGCCTGCTTCTTGTTGAGGTCCCACACCATCATGCCGCCCAGGCGTTCAATCTGGTCCGGCTTGAGGGCTTGAATGCGGCCCGAGTAGCTCTTGGAGAAATCCGGGAACTTGAAATCGGCGATCACATCGCGCGGGTCCAGATACTGCAAGGTATCCGTGCGGACGAGCAGCGGCATGTCGGTAAACTGCTTGATGTAATCGATGTCCTGCAAGTTCTCATCGAGGATGAGTTTGCAGGCTGCCCAAGAACAATCGCCGCATCGGTTTGCGGCCGGACCGGAATCCAGTAGTCCGCCCGATAGGCCGTGGGGTTGTACTCCGGCGTAATCACGACGATGCGGGCGCCGCGCTCGATCGACTCGAGCTTCCAGTGCGCCTCCGGCATCTTGTTCTCGACGAAGTTCTTGCCCCAGCTGGTGTTCAGCTTGGAGAAGCGCATGTCGGAGAGGTCGACGTCGCAGTTCTGCGTGCCGTTCCACCACGGATGCGACGGGTCCTGGTCGCCGTGCCAGGTGTAGTTCGAATAGTACTTGCCGCCCTGTGCCCGATCCGGCATCCACCTTGCGAATCCACGAATCGAGAAGCGGTAATACTCCACCGTTAAACCGGGTGTTCATCATCTTGCCGATGATGCCCAGCACCGGCATGCCGGCGCGATGCTTGAAGCAGCGCACCCCCGCGCCCTTCATCATCTCGATCATTTCCGGCGCATAGCCCTGCTCCCGCAACCGCCGGGCGCCGGCTTCCCCGCTGTAGCGGGTCGCGATCAGAATGCAGCCCTTGGCCGCATAGGTCGCCGCCGTATCCCACGACACCCGCATCATGTCGTCCAGGAAACGGGCGTCGAATTTGTATTTGCGCTTCACATCCGGGGTCAGTTCCGGCGCCCCCGGCATCCATCCACTCCTTCCACCCTTTGCGCATCAACGGTCCCTTCAAGCGATAGGGGCCGTACACGCGGCGATGGAAGGTAAACCCCTTCAAGCACATGCGCGGGTTATGCGCGAACGTCCCGCGGTTGCCGTAGAGGTCTTCGTACGTCTGGTGATCGTAGTTCTGCTCGACGCGCATGACGACGCCGTTACGGACGAAGGCCCGCACGCGGCAGCCGTGCGTGTCGTTGGGGGAACAACACCACGTAAACGACGAATCATACCGATACTGGTCGTGATAGACCCGCTCCCACGACCGGTCCGGATATTCGCCGAGGGGGTTGCCCACCTCGATGACCGGCTGCAGAGCCGTCAACGCCAGGACCTTATCGGCCACCGCCACTGCGGCAACCGTCCCGGCCGTGACTTTTAAAAACTGTCTGCGTGACAGAAACATTGGTGACACCTCCTAAGTTGAGGGCTCAGCGAGCCCACATTCCTAAAACGACACACAACAGACGTTTCCCACCCCCCTTCATCTCAAGAGCTGTTGCTGAGAGTTCGTCGAAAATGAGCGAGCGGCCGACGTCTAACTGCGGCTGCAGGATCGATTTTCTAGAAATTTCCAGCATCATGGGGCTATAGGATTGGCAAAATACACGCCATATTCGGCGCGGGTAGGTGTAGAGAGAGCAAATAGTTAAATTATTGATAACAAAGGTTAAAGTTACTTCTTGACGGTCTGACGAATTGTCGAGTTTCGTTACCTGTGGGTATTGGCTGTATCGCCCGATTGAGTGCCAAGCTCAGAAATATAAAAAACCGCTGAGCAAACAGCTGCTTATGAATATTTTTCCTGTGTTACCATTTCGTAGCACGCCTCTCGATATGTAACGAGTTCCACCCTCTCGTCCCGAGCTGTACATTGCTTGACAGCCTGGAGGCTCATGAGTAGAATCCGACCTCTTTCCCCACCATCCTTGAGCGGGAATAGCTCAGTGGTAGAGCATCGCCTTGCCAAGGCGAGGGTCGAGGGTTCAAATCCCTTTTCCCGCTCCAAACCTATTTTCTCGTGCCGGCGTTTCGGATTTGAACCCTTGATCGGGGGTTCTCGACGGGAGTACTCCCACCTCGCGCGGGTGGAGAGGAGCCTCGAAATGGTGTGAACGTCGCGACCAGGAATGGCGTGCGTAAAGAAGCGGAAACTGGAAGGCTATTCGCGTGTGCGCGCGAGTCGTTTCAGCACGGCGAGGTCTTTGACGCCTTGCATGAGTTCCTCGCTCGACAGTGAGCCGACGCCGAAACGCGCTCGGCAATAAAGCGTCGTCAGTCTGACGACGGTGGATTCAGCGGCTACCCATCGCTCGCTCACGCGCCGCGACACCTCCGTGGGGGTCGTCGACGGTGTGATGCGTATTCCCCGCCGCGCAGACAATGCCAGCATCTTCCTGTACACGTGAACGATCTGCTGCTGTGTTCTTGCCGCGGGACGTTGGGTTGCGCGGCCGTACGGCCATCGGTCCGAGATCAAGAGAATCAGACTGGTGACGCCGATTGCCAAGACCAGCATCAACGTCCACAATATGCTCCGATGAAGTGTCTGCACTCGCTCCGCCCAGGTTCGCACAAACTGAGCGGATGCCGCGCCGACTGCGGAAGTCCACTGACCGAGCGCGTCACGGGCGGAATCACTGCCGTCCCGTAAACTGTGGATGATGGCCAATTGATCCCGCCCGCTGTATCGGATGAACACACGATCCCAATGGAGGCGTAAGGACTCCCCAAATCGTTGGAATGCGACCCAGAAGGAGGGAGCCAAGGCCAGAGGGTTTGAAGGCGTTGGATCCATCGTGATCCACCCTGATTGTGGGTAATACATTTCCACCCACGCATGGGCGTCACGTTGCCGGACGGTGTAGTAGTTTCCGAACTCGTTCCATTCCGTTGCCAAGAATCCTGTCACCAGTCGCGACGGGATGCCGATGCTTCTGAGCATGAGCACCATCGCCGTCGCATAATGTTCACAATACCCGGTCTTCCTGGTAAACAGAAACTCGTCAATCGGATGGCCGGAGCTCGTCGTGCCCACCTCAAGGCTATAGGCATAATTCGACAACAGATGTTGCAGAACCGCTGTGGCCTTCTCGTAAGGCGAGGCGGCTCCCCGCGTCACACTATGGGCTAATTCTGCAATTCGATCGGAGTGAGTAGGGACCTGGAGGTACCGGTCGCGGATGGCGGCGGGATACTCCAGAGCCGCGGAGGACTGTTCGCTCGGCAGAATCCGGTGTTCGCGCGATACGACGGAATAGCGCATCCGCGATGTTGAGGAATACGGCAGGTGAAGCCCAGTCATGCTGTCGACTTGCACGCCTGGGAACTCGCCGCTCAGCGATTCGGCGAAAGGAGCGGCAAACAGCACCGACGTATCCAAGGCCTCAAGCAAAATGTCCTGACGCAGCGGTTCGGAGAGACTGGAGAGGCTTCGTTTGCCTGCCGAGCGAACCACGAATATGCCGTCGGCCACGAGTCCGAGGCTTCGGCGTTGCCGGCTGCCAGAACTCCACGATCGGCCGTTGTACTGATCGTAGGCAAGACCGCGCAAGTAGAAACGCTCTCTGCTGCTAGCCGCCTGATCCGGCAACTCTATTCGCATCACGATCTGCGGGTCCTCTTTCACGGACCCGATCATGCCGAGATCGACTTGTTCCGAAAATCCCGTCGTTCGCAAGCCTTCTCCTCGGGGCTGTTGCAGGATGCCGATGCTGATGCGGGGGAGCAGAAAGAAAATCAGGAGCGTCAACGCAAACGTCGAGACGGCGATGCCGTTCGTCAACCAGAAAAACCTCCCCGTGATCCGCAGAGATGCGGCAGGAGCGGCAGGGGGGCCGCTGGCTGAAAGAGGAGGGGTTACCGTAGTTCTGCCGGTCAGATGGTACAGCAGTAAGCTCCAGACCGCCGCCAAGACATACAGCACGAAGACCGACACGTACCAGAGGTCGGTGGTCAAAGCTGCGGAGGCCAGCACCGCCATGAGAGAGATCGCATAGAGATGTCGGTAGTCTCGGCGATCCTGCAGGGTGATGAGTTTGACGTTAAGGAGGATGATGAGGAAGTGGATGCCGGCTGGAAGCAGCTCCCGTGAGATGGCCGTGAGGTCCACGAGAAAGAGTCCGAACGCACCAATCAACAGCGCATTCCAGACGACAGGCGCGGCGGGTGGAGCGATGCCACGGCGGCCGGCCGGCCAACCGGCCGACTGCAGGACGGCGTAGATCAGCGCCGTCAGGGTCATACCCGTCAACCAGAGCGGAATACTCCGCGCCAACAGCAGCCCCAAAAATCCTGTGGCTGCCAAGAGTACGGCACTGCCTCTGAGGGCCTGCTCAAAAATCATGCGTCAGGGCCTCGATGTGCGGTGCGTGCAACATGCGGTCGACCGCCATGGGCGGAGACAGCGCGGGATCGGACCACGGCATGACGGCGACGGTGTAGCCACGCTCGGCGTCATGCCCAAGGTCCCACAGTGGATCGACGGAGGGCTTCTCACTGGATCCGGGAGACCGACGCTCGCAGAGGGCGAGCAGCCGGAGCATGGCCACGAGATGGTCCGATCCGGAACCCAGTCCCGAATCCGCTGCGTCGACGATCAGACGCAAGGGATAGGACTTTTGCGAGAGTTGCCAGAGGAGCGAGGCGACGAGCGTCACGCTCTGTTCAAAGAGTGCCTCGTGATCGTCCGGTGCCAACGTTGAAAGTGCAATGGTGATGCGTCGCTGGTCCTCGGCTTCGGTTTCACGAATGATCAGGTTGGAGGTGCGTGCGGTGGTCATCCAATGGATGGCACGGGAGTCATCTCCAGGACGGTACAGACGCAAATTATACAGCTGCATCCCATGTCCACGCCGCGGAAGCGACAACCCTTGGCCTTCGCTGACAAGTTCGTCGACAAATCGGAGCGACAGCGGCCTGATCGGAGGGCTGACCGGAATTTCCGCCGGAACGCGATAGAGCGCCCGCTTGAGAAACAATCCGAAGGGGAACAACGTCTCCGCTCTGATGCCTTCGAGTTTCAGCCGTCCGCGGGTGGTGGCCAAGATCGGGTAAGAAAGCAGTACCGAGCGCTGGGCCGGCAAATGGTCCACGAAGAGCCCGCGGTCGAGATTCTGTCCGCCTACGACGTCAAAAAGGCGAAGGGAAAAGCTCGGCAGCCATGGGCTACGATTGGTCACCGAGAGGGTCACCGTCGTCGGCTGGTTGGCCATGATGAGATCCGGCACATGCCGGTGGAAGTCGAGTCGGCGCAAACACTGCTCGGACAGGATACCGGAGATCACCACGACGCTCAGCATCATCGCCAGCAGCAGATAGAAGAGATTGTTGCCGGTGTTGACGGCTGCCACGCCGATACCGATCGTGAACAACAAGAAGCGGGTGCCTTCAGACGTCAGTCGGAGCGATCGGCGGGTGGCAAAAAAGCGGAGTTGGGATCCGAGACGGGCGGCGCACAAGTACCTGAAGCGGTTCATCGCAGGCCTGACCATGGCCGTGGATTCAGACAGGAACGGGAATTGTGTCGACGATGTCGAGGACGACGCGCTCGGCTTGTTCAAAGCTCTGCATCCGCATGCCTTGCGCCCGGCTGAGCATCACCCGGTGCGACAGGATGATGGGCGCCAGTTCCTTCACGTCGTCCGGCAGGCAGAAATCGCGGCCGCGCACCAGCGCCAGAGCTTTGGCCGCATTGTGGAGGGCCAGGGCCCCTCTCGTGCTCACGCCGAGAGACAAGAGCTCACTCTGTCTTGTGGCATGTACGAGGGCCAGAAGGTATTCGCCGACACTCTCATCCATATGCACGTGCTCGATCCGACGTTGAAGCTCCAGCACGTCCTGTGTGGAGAGCACCGGAGCCAGGATATCGGCCGGATGCAGCGCATACGGACGATTGAGCACCTTTAGTTCCTCTTCCACTGATGGATAGCCGATGCGCAAGCGCATCAAGAACCGGTCGAGTTGGGATTCCGGAAGCGGAAAGGTGCCGTGATACTCAGCAGGGTTTTGTGTGGCAATCACCATGAACGGCTGCTTCAGCGAATGGGTCTGATTGTCCACCGAGATCTGCGCCTCACTCATCGCTTCCAAGAGGCTGCTTTGTGTTTTAGGGGTCGTCCGATTGATCTCGTCGGCAAGGACGATATTGGCGAAAATCGGACCAGGCACGAATTCAAACGCCTGTTGTTGGCGGTTGAAGATCGAGACGCCGACGATATCGGAGGGCAACAAATCGCTCGTGAATTGAATGCGCTTGAACGAACAGTCGAGCGAACGGGCCAGGCTATGCGCAAGCGTTGTCTTGCCCACCCCCGGGACGTCTTCGAGCAGCAAGTGTCCTCGGGCCAGGAGACACACGACCGCCATCTCGATGACGTGAGATTTTCCCTTAATTACGCGGGCAATATTGTCCTGAATGGCTTGAAGGGGGCGCGGTACGTTCATCGGGGATTATCGGCTCTGGTGG
Source organism: uncultured Nitrospiraceae bacterium (assembly GCA_963824855.1). Taxonomy (GTDB): domain Bacteria; phylum Nitrospirota; class Nitrospiria; order Nitrospirales; family Nitrospiraceae; genus Nitrospira_C. Next base: position 431,794 of record CAWGQP010000005.1, on the reverse strand, counting down.
CGACGAAATGGATGGTGGTGTGACACCGCTGAAGTCTAACAAAGGGTCGAATGGCGGTCAATTCTTCTGCCGATTCCAGCACGCGATCGGCGCGTCGAGCACACGAGACGCCCTCAGATCATCGTTCGGGGACGGCGATAATCATCCAAGGAGGTGTTTCTTCCACCATGTCGCCAAACCGTCTGGCAGTACTGCTTGCCGGCATGTTGGGAAAGACCGCTCCGCGGCGGATCATGACCGAACGAAACCTGTAGCCGTCTCGCAGCCGCGTGGCGGGCAGGGCACGAGGAAGGTTGGTGCGCATCGGCGCGCACGTCGAGAGATCCAGCACTTCTCCGATCGGGAGAGCCGAAAGTCGTTCGTAGACATCGCCAAAAATCGCGGGCAGGTTGTCGGATGTGAACGACTCATCTTTCGGCCGGTATCGTTCCCCTTCGAGAAGCTGTGCCAGCACTTCCCAGAACACCTGACTGTCGACGGCGCCCAACACGCCCACGTGACTGGAACGCGCCAACAGGTCCAGGAGAGCCAGCGGGCCGCGTATCTCAAACTTCCAAGGCGGAAAGAGCAGCGTTTTGGTCACGATGCTGTACTTCGAGGGCGGATTCCTTGCCATATCGGATGTGGCGGAACGACCCTTTCGAGCGGTTCAACTCCTCTTCAATGACTTCGGGGGATAGCCGCGTTGGCTCGTAGGCGAATGTCGGAGTCGCAGGCGCCCAGCAGGTGGTAACGGTATAGCGGGTGGCGAGCCTGCCGCTGCGCTGCCAGGCTGTCGAATTCGCACATGTCTTGGTCTGGTAAAAACTGAAACGACAGGTCTGGTCGCGAACGGAGGCGTTGAACCAGTTCCGGTAACGGATGGAGGGGGCCGCCGAGCTTCGATTGAGGGTGCAGCCGATCGATGGCAATGCAGGATCAGTGTTCGGTTCTGTCGTTGGATCTTCGGTGCATAGAGATCCGCCAGCTCAGCGGCGAACGAGAGATCGCCGGCACCGAGGTCAAGAAGCGAAGGCACAGTTGACGTCAACAACAGCTCAAAAGGTATCGCGTGATCGCGGAGAAACGCCGACACGGTTTCGCTGTCTATCGAGGGAACCTGCCAGCGGGAAGTTCGTGGTTCTACCAGATCGAAGTACACGCACAAGGCTCGAAGCGCCTTGCTCGGCGGCAGACCGGTGATGGTCCTAAGGCTAGGGCCGGACAAGTCCTGGATGCGTTGGGCCTTGCCATGATTCAACGCAGCGAGGAGTGAATCTTGGACCGCCGGCGATAGGTCGGAGGCGCGGACACGTTCAATTAGCCGGTGAAGCGTGTTGGTTAGCTGCGAGGCCTCGAGGAGACGGCGTGAGCGCTCCCACTCCTGGTCTCGTTGTTGGAGGTGCCTGGTGATCTGCGAACGAAATTCTTCAAGGAACTGGTCTTGGGAGGTCATCAAGGCGTCGAAGCGACAATCGGCGGTCTTGCGATGGTCGAGAGTTGGCAGCATAACGGCCCCATCGCCACCGGTCAAGATTGGTCGTCTTGTCGGGCCGAGACGCGTGTGTTAGGAACAAAGACAGATTGCTGGAACAGCGATGATGCGGCGACTACCACAACCTCTCGCAGCCGGTCCTTTTGGCCTGTGCGTTCCTGATCTCAGCCGCCTGCGCCGGAATAGAGACCTCTGCCTCGTCCGGTCCTGTCATGGAGGCGGCGAGCAGTTTCCGATCCGGGCAGATCATCGATACGGCGAATGAACAATCGATTTCCATTGAAGAACTCATGCGCCGCCTGCTTCAGCAGGAGGTTGTCTACTTGGGTGAAGAGCACCATAACCGCTTTCACATCGAGACGGCCCTGTCGCTCTTGAATCGATCTTTCTCGGGCAGGCCGTCGTCCAGTCGTGGCCATGGAAATGTTCGGTTGGGAGAGTCAGCCCTTGCTGGACCGCTATGTCCAAGGCAACGACCTGACCCGGCAGGATTTTCTCAGTCAGATCGGATGGACTCAGAACTGGGGAGGCCCGTTCGAGACCTATGAGCCGCTGGTCGTCTTTCCGAAAACGGAGCATCTGCGCTTGGTGGCGCTTAATCCTCCGAAACCTCTCGTGAGACTCGTGGCAAAAAAGGGTCTCGCGCAGGCGCGCCGCGAGGAGGATTGGACCCGCTGGAACATGCAGGAGGAAACGATCGTCGATGATCCCTCTTACCGTCAGAAAATTTTCGAGCAGTTGCGTGCGTGTCACGGCGGAGGCTCCGACGACATGTATCAGACGATGTACGAAGCGTCGATGGTTCGCGATGAAGGTATGGCGAAGACCATCGTGAGCCTGGTGGAATCCCTGCGCGCCTCCGCGGATCTTGCGGCAGGACCTGTCGTCAGCTACACGGGGGGAGGACACGTTCAATACAACCTGCCGGTTCCTCAACGAGTCGCCCGGCGCCTATCCGGCACGATCCGACAGACCAGCATCTACATGACCTCGTACGACGAGGGACGTCGGGAGGAGCTGCGGGAGATGCTCACGAGCAGGATCGCCGATTATATCTGGCTCACGCCGGTCAGCGAGGGGGGGATGCCTCGACGCTGCCGCTGACGTCCACCAGCCGTGCGGTGAAGATTGCTACTCTTCTTGACACTTTCGGCGCGGCGTTTCACACTAGGGTGTAATTTAATGAGTGTAAGCTAGACGAGAATTCGGCTAGCGCATGGAGCATCGTCGCATGCGGAACAAGATTCCTTGTTCGGCGGAACGCTTAAGCCTTCTGGATCCCCCTATGATCCAAGGGGTCGTCGACCGGAATGCCTTCCACTTAGGAACTCAGTACCTGTCGGAAAACCGCGTACGCATCGTCGAGGCGGATGAAGCCCAGATCTCTTCGGCGGTCATCGGCAATTCGGGCCTCTATGAGCAGACCATCCGACTGAAGGACGGTCACCTGGTCTCCAAGTGCAGCTGTTCTTTGCCGGAAGAGCCCATGTGCCGGCATTGCATTGCGGTACTCTTGGAATACCATCGCTGGGTCCAGCCTCGAGCCAAGAAGGTCAAACCTTCTCCGCCCGTTACCGCCGAGACGCCGAACGCGAACTCCACCATGTTGTCGAGTGTGTCCGCCGACTTGCGGTTGAGCGAGGTTCTGGCGTTTATCGAATGGTTGCAGCCGGCGATGAAGGCCTTAGAGAAGGGGCACGACGCTGCCGGATGCATCGGGGTTGAGTGGTGACCTTGCGGCTTGGACGCAGATCATCCGCAATTTGGATGAGCGCCGTCGCGAAAGCGAAGAAATTCAGCTGACCCTCGAGTCGGAACAACGCGACCGCGAGGCGTATGTCCAGCGAATGACTCAGCAGCTTCAGGCGTCCATGACAGAGGTCAAGGCAGCCCAAACCCAATTGCAACAGCTTCAGCAGGAAGTCACGGGCTACCAGGACCTGTTCACGAAGGTGGCGGAAATCGCTTCGGAAGTGGGTGGCTACGACAGCCAGATCAAGACCATTGCCGGTGAGCTCATCTCCAAGGGCACACAGCTGGATAAGCTTGCTACGTCATTCAGGGAAGTCGCCGCAGCCCTCAAGACCATCACCAAATCAAGCCCCGCCTCCTAAGCCTTTTCTTTCCATACGTTCTTGGTTCCGACCGTCGTTCCGCCTCTTGCCCCTTGCGTCCGATCCGACGATTTCAGTACAATGCGGCCTCGTTTTTGTCCACCACTTCGAGGAGGGTTTCACATGAGCAAGATGCTTGGACAGGTCAGTGCAGTCGCCGGGATGCTCTTCATCGGCGCTTCCGCTGCGTTCGCCAATGAGCCGAAGGGTGGGGCACCGGACTACAGCGGTGTCACCAGCATTTATTACTCCTTCATTGGGTTGGTGCTCGCATACGGCGTCTACGATACGTTTTTCAAGAAAAGCTAAGCGTCACTCTTCCGTTGTCGATCGTCCCCGGACTCCAGGCTCCGCCGGTAAGCTCGGGGTGTTCCTCTGTAATATCCGCCGGTCCTCACGTCATTTCCTTCCGTTGAGCAGCGGCTTCACAGTTTCCAGCACCTTGTCGGCGATGATGCGGTAGCCCTCGCTTGTGGGATGAATGCCGTCGGCTTGGTTAAGCGACGCCGACCCTGCCACGCCATCGAGAAAAAACGGAATCAGCGTCAAGCGATACTGCTTGGCGAGGGCCGGATAGATCGCCTCGAAACCCTTCGTATACTCTGTGCCATAGTTCGGAGGGAGCTTCATTCCCGCGAGAATTACCGTGACCGACGCATCTTGACACCGCTTGATGATCCGCTCGAGGTTCGCTTTGGTCTCATCGAGGTTGAGCCCGCGAAGCCCGTCGTTTCCGCCCAGCTCGAGGATCACGAGATCCGGGCGGCTTTTGAGCACCCAATCCACGCGTCGCAGGCCGCCCGCTGTCGTGTCTCCGCTCACCCCTGCATTGATCACCCGATAGCGGAGGCCCTGCTCGTCCAATCGACGCTGTAACCGTGCCGGGTATGCCTCTTCCGCTGCAACGCCGAGCCCCGCAGTGAGACTGTCGCCGAACGCCACGATCCGTGGCCTATCATCAGCGGCAACGACTGCCGATGAATGGCCGATGACCCACGTGATGAGCCACAGCGTCAGAAACAGCGGCTTGGCGAAGGCGTTGAGAAGTTCTCTGGCTGGCATCGGACTTCAGTATAATACCATCTGATCCTCAACCGATGTGTTCAAGGAGCGCTTCTCATGATTGCGGTGCAACATCTGTCCATGCGTCTGACTGCCGCCGGCCGACCGGTCACTATTCTCGACGACGTGACACTGGAGATTCCCTCGAAACAAACGGTGGCCATCATGGGTCCATCGGGGAGCGGAAAGTCGACCTTGTTGGGATTGATGGCCGGCCTCGACCGGCCGACGGCAGGGGCGATCACGCTGGACGGCACCGAGATCACCTCGTTGTCCGAAAGCCGAATGGCCAAGTTCCGGCGCGCGAAGATCGGCTACATCTTTCAGTCCTTCCATCTGATTCCCACGCTGACCGCTTTGGAAAATGTACTCGTCCCGTTGGAACTGTCTGGGAACGCCGCTGCGAGGGACCAAGCGATCGAATTGTTGCAGACCGTGGGGTTGGGCAACCGGATCGATCACTACCCGGTCCAGCTCTCCGGAGGTGAACAGCAACGGGTCGCCGTGGCACGAGCCTTTGCCTGCCGACCCCCGATCCTATTGGCCGACGAACCGACGGGGAACCTGGATTCACAGACCGGGCACCACATCATGGATCTTGTACTGGCCCTTCATCGTGATTACGGGACCACCTTGGTACTGGTCACGCATGACCGCGCCATCGCGAGCTTGATGCATCGGGTGATCGCTCTACGGGATGGGCGCATCGAGTCCGACGAAATCCTTCCCCGGACCGGACCTGGCGAGAACGCGTCGTGAGCCTCTTCATGTTCCGCATGGCCTGGCGTGAAACCCGGGGGGCCTGGCGCCACTTTCTGTATTTTTTTGTCTGCATCGCGATTGGGGTCAGCGCGCTGGTCGGCGTGTCGCTCTTTGCCGCTCATGTGGAGCACGCCGTATCCAGACAGGCCAAGGGCTTGCTCGGAGGCGATCTTGAGATCCGCTCCTCGCATCCCCTGAGCGCCGAAAGCCGGACGGTCCTCGACACACTCGACCAGCGAGGTGTTACGCGGACGCATATCAGCGAGTTGGTGGCCATGGCCGCCCGCACCACGAGGGAGGCCACGACCGCTCAAGCGACGCAGATTGTGGAACTCAAGGCGGTGGAGCCTGGGTATCCCTTGTACGGGGCCTTGAAGATCGAGCCCTCACAACCTTTGGATCGCCTGCTGCATCCGGATCGGTCACAGTGTGAGACGCTTCCCTGTCATGGCGCGGTGGTACAGGAAGCGCTGCTGCTTCGCATGGGACTCGCCATCGGGGATCGCTTCAAGATCGGGAAGGCGGAATTTCTGATCACGGGGCTGGTCCGCACCGAGCCCGATCGAATGGCCAATGCCTTCAGTCTGGGTCCACGTGTCATCATCTCAGCGGCGGGCCTGAAATCGTCGGCACTGGTCCAGCCGGGCAGCCGGATCCGTGAACGGGAACTGCTCCGGCTGCCTCCTCAACTGCCGCTCGAGCCCTTGCGCGCGGAACTACGCGGCCGTTTGGTTGCCGATCACGTGCGTGTCTCCGGCTATCGCGACGCTCAACCTCAGCTTAAGCAGTTTCTCGAACAGTTGTCCCGCTATCTGGGCCTCGTCGGTTTGACGGCCTTGTTCATTGGCGGCCTCGGCGTGGCCATGTCGATCCATGCCTTCATGCAGGAAAAATTAAAAACCATCGCCATCCTGAAAACTCTCGGTGCCGATTCGTCCGTGCTGATTGGGGCCTATGTGCTGCAGGCGATGGGGCTGGGGTTGATCGGGAGCGGGGCCGGGATGCTGCTCGGCATCCTGCTCCAGCGCGTGCTTCCGCCGTTACTGGCGGGGGCGTTCGTGAGCGATCTGCTTGATCAAGTCGGCGCATCCACGGAACTTTCGGCGGTTTCGATCGGCCCGCTTCTCAAAGGCGGCGCATTGGGATTGCTCACCACGCTGCTCTTCTCGCTCTGGCCTCTGTTGCGAGTTCGGGACGTTGCTCCTTCGGCGATTTTCCGGCGCGAGGTGGATCAGGAGACAGGCGGTTCTTCATCCAGGTCCTCCTGGAGAGCCAAAATAGGCTTGCAGGACCGGTTCGGTATGACCGCCGCCGCCGCGCTCATCTTCGGACTTGCAGCCTTATCCGTATGGCAGGCCGGTTCATGGCGGGTTGGCGGCTGGTACATCGGAGGGGTAGCCTTGGCCATCCTCACGTTGCTCGGCTGCGCACGGCTGCTGGTGGCAGGACTGCGTCTGATCCCCAAACCTCCGTCCCTCACGCTGCGCTACGCGATAGGCAATGTGTTGCGGCCCGGCGGACATACAGCGGGGATACTCGTGGCGATCGGGCTCAGCGTGATGGTCATGGTCACGGTCTCCTTGGTCGAGCGTGCGTTGCTTCGACAGGTCGGCGAGACCCGGCCGGTGGATGCGCCAACATTCTTCTTCATCGATCTGCAGCCGGATCAAACAGCAGGTTTTGCCAAGCTGATCGCCGAGCGAACGGCCGGGCTCAGGCCGGAGATGACCCCGCTCGTGCGGTCTCGACTCCATGCCGTAAACGGCGAGAAAGTGAAAGTTGACGAGGGCCGGGACCAAGAGGAGCGGCGCGATGAGGGCAAGGAAGAGCGGCGAAAGCAGTGGTATCTCTCGCGGGAGTACGTGCTGACGTTTCTGGAACAGCTCCCGAAAGGGAACGAGATTATTCACGGCGCGTGGTGGCAGTCGGGACAGCGCTTCGCCGTGCCGCAGGTGTCGATCGAGGAAGAGGTGGCACATGCCTTGGGACTGGACGTGGGGTCTCAGCTCGAATTGGATATTCAAGGGGCCACGATCAGCGCCGAGGTATCGAGCATTCGCAAAGTGGATTGGGGGAACTTTTCCACCAACTTTTACATGATTCTGTCACCGGGATCGCTTGACGGCGCCCCGGTCACGTATGTGGCGACGATCCGCGTCGACCCTGACCAGGAAGTTCCGCTGCAGCAGGCTGTGGTCGAGGCCTTTCCGAACGTCAGTGCGATCCACGTCGGTGACGTCCTTCGCAACTTTGCAAACGTGCTGGATCGCCTCGCCTTGGCCATTCGAGCCGTCGCGCTGTTCTGTGTCGTGACGGGCGGACTGGTGATGGCGGCGGCGCTGGCGGCAACCAGATATCGGCGGCTTTATGAATCGGTCATTCTTAAGGCGATGGGCGCCACTCGCGGCCTGATCGCGAGGATATTTGCTGCCGAGTATGCGCTGCTCGGGTGCATCGGCGGGATGCTAGCGGTGGGATTGTCGAGCGCGCTGTCGTGGCTGCTGTTGACCCACGTCTTTGAGTTGACGTGGAATCTGCATCCGATGGTGCTGTTGATTGGACTGAGTTGCACCGTGCTGCTGACATTAGTCGTTGGCTTGCTCAGCACGTTTCGAATCCTCGGCCAGAGGCCGCTGGCGATCCTGCGGCATGAATGAAGGACGCGACCGAGTTAGTTAGCAGTGACGTGGAACACCTTGCCTGTCTGCGTAGTGAGGTTCTGTGTAATCAGGTACAGCTCACCACGAGCGTCTTCACCAAAACTGGTTATTTGCTCTCCCGAAGGAGGACTGAGCAACGGCCAAGTGTTCTGCTTGCCAAGTTGACCATTTTGCAAGAGAAAACTTCTGACAAATCCGGCACAGAAATCGGCATAAAAATAGGTACCGACCACGGCGGCATTGGATGTTCCTCGATAGACGTACCCGCCGATGATCGAGCAGGCGCCCGTGTCGGATTCGTGCGCGTAATCGAGGATGGGAAGTGTCAGGCCTGACGTGTTGCACCCGCTCGGCGGATTGAAACAAAGAAAACCTTCCATGATCTTCCAGCCGAAGTTGAGGCCACGACCGGCACTCGGAGCCGGTACGGCATCGACTTCTTCACGCTGGCTCTGCCCGACGTCCCCGATGTAGAGGTCCCCGATTGTGCGGTCGAAGGAAAAACGAAAGGGGTTGCGCAAGCCATAGCTCCATACCTCCGGAGCTCCGCCGCTGGTCGCAAATGGATTGCTCGTGATGAAGGTGCAGGCATTTCCGTTCTCCGGATCGAGTCGTAGGATTTTCCCCAAGAGCGACGTGGTGGTCTGGGCATTATTCGGTGGGTCACCGACTCCTCCGCCGTCTCCGGTCGCGGCGTAGAGACAGCGGTCCGGTCCGAATGCGAGCATCCCGCCATTATGATTGTCGTTCGCGGGATCTCGAGTAATGGTTTTGAGGATCCTATCGGAAGCAGGATTCGCCACATCAGGGTTGGCAGTGCTTGCCAAGTAGCGCGCGATGACGATATTGCCGTTGGTGTCGGTGTAGTAAATATAGAAACGTCTGTTGTTAATTGGAGGGCCAAAATCAAGGTCAAAGGCCATCCCGAGCAGGCCGCGTTCTGTCCCGATCGAGGGGTTCGTGATGAGTGCACGCACGTCGAGAAACGGAATGGACCTAGGAGCGCCGCTCAGCGCATCCAAGATACGGATAAGCCCTCCCTGTTCGACAATAAAGAGGCGATTCAGGTCGTTTGGAGGTGCCGTGAGAAACAACGGTAAAGCAAGAACAGCCGAAGTCGCCACCGGCTGCAGTCGCAAGCTATTGGACGGGGCCGGTGGAGGAGTCATGCCTCCTCCGCCTCCACCACCCCCAGTGTCGTCGCCGCTACAGGCAACATGGAGCAGCGCGAATAGGCCGATGCAGGCGGAAACCAATGTGCGGGACGTCCACCACGACATGGTACCAGCCTACTATGAGCGATCCCCCCACTCAATCTAGAAAATGTGCAATCTGACGCCCGTTCTCTAACGGCCTTTTCCCAAATATTCACTGAGACTTCTACCGTAGCGTTCTCCGAAGGAAACGCCGATCCGGAGCTGTTCGAGATACTGATCCAGGGTTTTACCTCCGAGATCGATTTTCCGAGCGTCGAAGAACTGCCTGACGTCTCGTTCGAGTTCGGGTTTGCAGAGCCCCGTGATGCCGCCGCACATGCGCCGGAGTCCTTGCTTGGGAAACCGCCGATCCAACACGTCCCAGTTGGTCTTCACGAAGCGCCAACCAAGTTCACGGCCATACACGTTGTTCATGACCGCGCTGACCATGAAGGGTGCATCCTGAATACGAATCTCACCGTCGAGGGTCTTGGCAAGTGTCCGGTCGAGCAGGGGCGGCTGCCGAAACATCGCCAAGGCAAACAGGTATCGGCGCTCCTCTTGCGGCGTGGCAGCCGTTTTAAACCGGTCGGTGAACTCGTCGTAACGAGCCGCATCTCCGGTAAAGGCGAGGATGGCCACGAGGGCGGGAAGAAGATTCGGATCGACCGCTGCTGAGTCCTTGCGAGCGGTGGCGTAGAATTCTGCCGCACGGGCCTGCGTCTCCGCATCGTTACCCAGCCGCCCCAATGCGCCGATCAGTTCACTCCTGAGCTGTCTGGTCAGCTCGCTTTCATCCGGCTGCGGCGTCCATCCCACCGACGCGATCGCGGGACCGACCCTTGACCGTACAAATGCCTCCAGCAGAGGTCGATGAGACGGATCGATGATGCGGTTGAGGAAGGCCAGGGAATCGATCAGCACGGCCCAGACATTCTTATCTCGTTCCGCTGTGAAGCGGCCGGTCAAGTCCAGATACGCAGGCAGCGGCATCAGGCCGGCGACTGTGGACGCCCAGGCGTCGTTGACCAAATTGAATCGTTCTATGGGAGCGAGTGTTTCCAGGCTCTCAACCAGTCGTTGCAGGAGGCGAGGGCCATAGTGGACCCGGTAAAATCCGTGCCCCCCTTCGTTGACGACCACGAGTTGGGTCCCAGCAGGACAGGCAACACGCTCGTCAGTCCGAGTGAGCAGCAGCCGACGAGTGTCCGTCTTGTCTCCCGTCTGGATCCGAAGCTGGACGGGCACCTGCCAGAAACCGGCCGCAGGGTTGGGGAGATAGGCAAAACGTTGCTGCGTTAAGACGAGTTCCATACGTTCGGTCAATTCCGCCGTCAACACCGGATAGCCAGGCTGGAAGATCCAGCCGTCCATCAGTTCAGGCACCCCCTGCCGCGCGGCCTTTCCGAGAGAGATCCAGAGATCCTTGGTATCGGCGTTGCCGTAGGCATGCGCCAGCAGATATTCCCGGACGCCGTCGCGAAACACGGCAGGACCGATGTGCTGCTCGAGCATGCGAAGGACGGAGGCTCCTTTCTCATAGGTCAGGACGTCGAACATGGCCTCGGCATCCTTCGGCGCCTGCACGGCGTATTCAATCGGACGCGTACTGTGCAATCCGTCGACCGACAAGGCCGCCGCCCGCGAAACCCCGAACGTGTCCCAGCGCTTCCATTCGGGTTTCCAGGCATCGACCGCGAGCATTTCCATGAACGTCGCAAAGGCTTCGTTGAGCCACAGCCCATTCCACCACGACATCGTCACCAGATCGCCGAACCACATGTGCGCGTTCTCATGCGCAACGACGTCGGCCACCCGTTCAAGTTCCCCGTGCGTCGCGCTGCGCGGATCGACCAGCAAGGCGGTTTCACGGAAGGTGATGGCACCCAGGTTTTCCATGGCGCCCGAGGCGAAATCCGGGATGGCCAGAAGATCGAGCTTGTCGCCGGGATAGGGAATGCCGTAGTAGCGCTCGAAAAACTGCAAGGACGCGGAGGCAATGTCCTGTCCAAATCCGGTGAGGTGTTTCTTGCCGGGGACCGTCCATAACCGGAGCGTCGTCTTTCCAACCGAGGTCGAAGCACTGGCTTCTATCCTCCCGACCACAAACGCGACCAGATAAGTGGACATCTTCATGGTATCGGCGAACCGGACCACTTTCTTTCCGCGCTCCTGCGTTTCCGACAGGACGGCGCTGTTGGAGACCGCACTGAGCGTGGGATCGATGACAAGCGTGGTCGAAAATACCGCCTTGAAATCCGGTTCATCCCAACAGGGGAATGCCCGCCGTGCATCGGTGGCTTCGAACTGCGTTGCCGCGAGCGTCTGCGTCGACCCGTTCCGATCCTTGTAGGTGCTCCGGTAGAACCCTCGGAGCTTGTCATTGAGCGTACCGCGAAATTCGATATGCAGCCGCCATTGGCCAGGGGCCAACGGTTGAGCGACCGTCAGTCTGCATCGCTGCAACGGTTCGTCAAGGCCAATAGAAGCCGTCTGCTGTCCGCCGGCTGCGTTTTCGACGACGGCGTTCTCGATGGCCAATTCGAGCGAGTTGAAGACAACGACATCGGTCGGTCGAACCACTGTGACCGCGATGGTGACATGGCCGTGAAAGGCCGCGCCGGCCAAGTCGGGCTCAAGCCGCAGTTCGTATCGGACGGGAAGGACATGGCGCGGCAGGCGAAAGGGATCGTCGGCATTCGGAGAAAGCTGATTCATGAGTTCTCCATCGGCTGTTTCTGTGGCGGCGTGGACCGTGGCATGAAGGGAACGTAGGGTGATCAGTGGAGCGGCCAAGAGGAGTCCCAGACTCTTGGCAAGGCGGCGGAGCGTCTCACGTCTCTCGATCGACCATTCATGTCCGTTTGACGTTGTGGGTCTCGGTTCCATGCGGCGTTCCCACGATCAAGACGTCGGTACGATCCACGAATAAACCGGTCTCGACGACGCCGGGAATGTAATTGAGGGCGACCTCCAAATCTTGCGGCCGGTCAATGGTTGCGAGATGCACATCGACGATCAGGTTGCCCGATTCCGTGCGGAACGGCGCGCCGCTGCGCTCGCGGAGCACGACCCGACTTTGGGTGAGCACCTCGATCTGCCTTGCGGTGTTGCCCCAACCGAACGGCACGACTTCAATCGGCAGCGGAAAGGTGCCTCCGAGCACCGGTACACGCTTCGTGTGATCGACCATTACCACGAATTGCTTGGCCGAAGCGGCCACGATCTTTTCTTTCAAGAGGGCACCGCCACCGCCCTTGATGAGGTTGAACGAGGGATCCACCTGATCGGCGCCGTCGAAGGCGACATCAAGCTTCCAGCGAGGCTCGTGTTCAATCAAGGCGATCCCGTAACGTCCGGCGAGAGACGCTGTTTCCTGAGAAGTGGACACCCCCCGTATCTTCAGGCCGGTCTTGACCCTCTCGCCCAACGCCATGACCAGGTGCTTGGCGGTGGAACCTGTGCCCAAGCCGACGACCATCCCATCCTTCACATAATCGACCGCTGCGAGCGCTGCTGCCTTCTTGAAGCTCTCGAGATCTGAGCCGCTCATGGTTGTGCGAGCCGTGCCGCCATCGCAGCTGCGCCAAGGAGGCCGGTGTGTTGGTTCATGACGACGTGAACGGGAATCTGGGTCATCAATCGCTTGTAGCGCCCTTTGTTCGTGAAGCCTTTCATGAATGTACCGTCTTTCAGCTTGGGCAACAGCTTTGGTGCGATGCCTCCGCCGAGGTAGACGCCGTTGATCGCCATGGCCTTCAGCGCCAAATTCCCGGCTTCTGCTCCATAGATAGAGGCAAACAGATCCAGCGCCTGTTTCGCGATTTCCGCCTGGCCCTTGAGCCCCGCCTCCGCGATCTCCGCGGCCGGATCGCCGGCTTTGATTTTTTCCGCCAGCCAGGTCGGTTCATTTTTCTTCGCATCACGAAGATATTCGTAAATGGCTAACAGGCCTGGCCCGGAGAGCACCCGTTCGTAGCTGACATGCAAGTACTGACTTCGGACATAGCGAAGCAAGTCGATTTCCTGATCGCTGTTCGGTGCAAAATCCGTGTGGCCGCCTTCCGTCGGCATGGGCCGGTACCGGCTGCCATCCCAGAAGAGAATCGACTCACCGAGGCCGGTGCCTGCGGCAATCAGCACAATGGCCTGCTTGTGTGACGGCCGCGTCCCCGCGTTCAGCGTCACCAATTCGTCAGGGCGCAGCAGGAGAATCCCGTAAGCCATGGCTTCCAGATCATTAAGCAACTGGACATGCTGGATATCGAATTGCTTGGACAGCGCCGGTCCGTCCACCACCCAGGGGAGATTCGTCGTCCGGGAGTGGTTTTGAAAGACGGGGCCGGCCACGCCAAAGCAGGCGGCTTCCAGGTGGGGAGGTGTGTCCGGTGTCGTGGGAACTGATGAGGGTTCTTCTGCGTTGGTCTGTTCAAGCTGGTCGATCGTGAGAGGAGCTTTCGGAGGGGCAAGAAATTCGGTGAGCATCTCATCGAGCGATGCATAATCGGCACTGTGAAACGTTTCAAGCCGTAGCGGATCGATGCGTTCCCCTGTCCAGTCATAGAGGGCGAGATGCGTCTTTGTGCCACCGATATCTCCAGCGAGGATCATGCGGGTCTCTTGTGCCTCTGTGTGGTGTCCGGTCAACCTGGCAGCAGCAGGACGATCCAGCAGCCAGATCAACCGGCCTCGGTCCGGTCGGACAAGGGCGGCAGGCAACTGACGGTCGGCATCCTGCTGCGGTTCAAGAATGGCTTTGACAATATCGGCTTTACCGTCGCCGTTGGCCAGGAACAGTACCACAGTCGCTTGGTTGATCACACCTAGGGTCAGCGTTAGTCGCTTGGCCGGGCCGGAAGGCGCATGTCCCACCGTCACCCACCGTCGACGTTCCCGAAGGGCATCCGTTCCCGGAAACAGGGAGGCCGTGTGGCCGTCGTTTCCGATCCCCAGCATCACGAGATCAAGCCGCGGCCACCCCCCTGGGTCGGCATTGGTCACCGCACGAAGCACGTCCTCATACTCCCTTGCAGCAACATCCGGATTCGGATGCTCTCCTCTCATGCGATGGATACGATCCTCAGGGATGTTGAGTGGACGAAAGAGCGCCGCTTCGGCGAGATGGTAATTGCTGTCCGGATGGTCAGGAGGCACGCAACGCTCATCGCTGAAGAAGAAGTGCGTGCTGGACCACTCCTGCGACGCGGGGGAGGATTGGGAAGCCAATCGGCGGTACACCTGCTCGGGAGTCCGGCCCCCGGACAATGCGACAAGGAATCGGCCTCGCTCGTGGACCGCCTGCTGTTGCAGGTCCAGTGTCAAGGCGGCGACCTGTGCGGTCCACTGCGCGATATCGTCCAGGACATGCACTTCGGGGCGGGCCGACATCGGATGAACCTCTTGTTCTTGTGATGGTCGATAATGGTTCGTGAAGACAGCGGGGAGGCCGGCGGATACTCAGGCCGAACGTTCGCTTCACTATATTAGGTAGGGGTCTGATAAAACGCAAACCATGTTACTTCGGCGGAGAGGAGGTCCGCCGAACGAGAAAGGGCATCCCTTCAGTGACGGTCCATGCGAGCGATTGGGCGTGGTGAGGCGTGAGGGTTAAATGAAGCACGGGATGCGTTGGCAATTCTTCCCCTGTGGCAAGGCGACGTGTCCAATCCCTGGCCCAAACCCACCATTCGCGAGCAGTGAAGCGCAGCCAGCGCCAAAAGTCGTCTGAGGCGGACGGATGAACCGCCAAGGAAAAAGAGGGAGCAAACGTCAGCGTGAAGTCGGTCGGCATGTCATCGAGGGAAACCGGCGGTTGTTCGGTCCCCTCGGCCGGCGCGATTCTACGTCGCGTGACCGGCGGCCGTGCCTGTACACGAAACGCCGTTGAAGCTTCGGCAAGCCGGAGGCCGGACCACTGCTGAATGGGAAGCCGATGCAGCTCCGCACCTCGGCCCTTGATCACCAGCGCGCGGTCGACGAGATCCACGATGATGTATGTTTGAGGGCGTGCGGCGAGCTTGACTTCTTCCGCAAGAATTCTGGTCGCTTCTTGAAGGGCGGCAGGATCGGTGATGTCTACTGCGAGGACGTTCTCAGTTTCGGCTGCCCAGGCGGGCGGCATGAAGATGAGCGGAGAAACCAGGAGAACGAGAAGCTGGGCGAGGCTGGCGGAGCGTCTCAGCATCCGTCAGAAGATCATGATGGGCGTTCCGACCCTCGCCAGTTGATAGACACTCTTGAGATCGTCATCATTCAGTCGAATGCAGCCATGGGTGACATTCTTGCCCAGCAATCTCGTGTAGAGCGTGCCATGGATAAAGTAGCCTTTGCCGAATCCAAGCGCATACTCTCCCAGCACCCCCGATTCGATGCGGTCGGCGGCACTCTTGGGAATTGCCACCCCTTCCTCAATGAAGGCCCAATCCGGCTTGACCCAGACCGGATTGACCAGCTTGGACTGCACGGTGAATTCGCCTCGCGGCGTGTCGAAGATCCACTGGCCTTTGGCCTCGCCCGGCTTGTCGAGGATCGTGCCGCTTCCCGTCGACGCCAGCGCATCAAGCATGACCTGATCCCGCCGTTTGAAGTACAGATGGTTTCTCGCCGTATCGACGACGATATACGGCTGACCCGGCATCAGCTGACTGAGCTGTTTGGAGAGCGACCGGTAGCGAGCTTGCAGGGCATGAAGCGTGGCCTGGTCCAGCTCGACCGTTTGTACGAGGAGGGTATCCGTCGAAGTCGATGGCAAGCTGCTGGTCAGCAGTAGCAACACAAGGCCGATCGCGCAGGAGCATACACTGACAATGATGCGTTGCATCCGCCCGCTCACACTTCGTTCCGGCGCATAGACAGATTGACCAGCGCCCGCTCCACCGAATTGTGTTCCAGCAGCGCCCCGACGATCGTCACCGGGGTGCCATTGTCGACTCGTTCAAAGAGCGCCGCCATTTGGGGATTCTCGAGCATGACGCATCCCAACGTTTGCGCCATCAACTCGTTGTCCACTCCGTGAATTTCGATTTGACCTCCGATGTCACGAAAGGCGGGAATCTTGCCTTTTTTGCGATCGTTCAGAAACCGCCGCCGATCTTCCTGGTTCGGATAATCCAGCAGCAGGGCCCGATAGAACTGTGTCTGCCCGCGCCCTCGCTTGACGGCGATGCGATAGCGCCCTTCCGGCGTGGCGCCGTCGCCTTGGTAACGCTTTTCCTTGATGCCGTTAAAGCCGAGCCTGACGGGGTACGATAACAGCTTCTGTCCGCTGCGGTAGAGGGTCAAGGACCGCTCCGCCTTGCTGATAACGATCGCCGACGTCCGATGCTTCTTCGACCACTCAATGGTTTCACGCGCCATCCGCTGCCAGTGAGCAATCCGATCAGGGCTTGCATACCGCCCCAACTCCCGCTGAAGCAACGCCGATTGTACGGTCAGGTGGTGGGACGCACGGTCAGAGGCCTGTAAAGATTGCTCGTAGCGTTCTTGTTCGTAAAACGCACGAGCTTGTTTCAGCAGCAACTCGGTTTCCACCGGTTTTTCCGCCAGGATGAGCCGGCTGTCAATGGCACTGACTTGTGTCGCGATCGCCCGTGCCCGCTCCTCAACGTCCGCCAACTGCCGGGCGGCTTCGTGGCGGTCCGCTTCCTGCTGCTCGGTGAGACGCGCAACGGTTTTGGCGCCCTCGACCTGCAGATCACGAAGCGCCTGTTCGAGGTCATTCGGCTCCCACGGCCAACGAATGGTGTCTTCTTCGGCTTCCACCCGGTTGCGAAGCGTGAGCCATTGGTGAACGAAGGCGGCATATTCGCTTGGAGCCACTTCGCCAGCCCGCAACTGCAGCAGATCCCGGTCGAGCGATTCGATGGCTTCGACCATCTCCGGGGGCACGGTCTCGACGCATGCGGCGAGGGATCCGCTGAGCGTCAAGGCTCCGGCGCACCACAAAGACGCAGCGACGTATGGGATCCTGTGAAACATACGAAGAGCCGAACCTATTTCTTTTTTGCCATGGTTTTACCCTTGCCGATCTTGGCCAGGGCGGTTTGGATTTCGTGCGAAACGGCTTCCCCTTTTTCCTGGATAGCTTTGGCTTTGGTCTGTGCTGCAAGGTATTCCGCCTTGTCGAGCAGCACTTGCACGTCGTTAAGTGATGCCTTGAGCGCTTGCGCGTCCGTCTTGATTGATTCAAGCGCGGCGCGATCCTTCCCAGCCGGAGCCTTCGCCACAAGCTCGAGGGTCGACGCGACGGTGGCTTGTGCGGCCTGGTACGCCTGTACTGCGGCAAATTTCGCTTCCTCCATTTTCTTGGCGGCGTCCGCCTTGATGCGTTCGGCCTCGGCCTTCGTCGTCGCGGCCAGCTGTTCGGCCTTGCCATAATCACGGAACAAAGCAAATTTCCCGTCCTGCTCCGCGACTTCCGTCTTCATCGCTGCCAACATTCCTTCCACCTTGGCATAGTCGTTGGCCACGTAGGTGGCCGCGCCGTTTTGCTGAGCATCTTTGACCGCCTGTTCGGCGGCATTGATTTGATCGGCCGGAGGTTGGGCACATGCGCCCATCAAAAGAGACATCCCGAGGATCGACACCAGAACATAGCGGATCTTCATATCACGCTCCTCCTGAATTTGGTGGACGGCTCAATCCGCATAGCGCTGTGGGTCCAATGCGCGCAGGTGAGGCGGAACCGCTCATGATTTCGCAAAGGCAGTGCCAGAGGGGGCTTCGAAGCGCCCGGTTCAGAACTGTTGATTCCGTAATGGGTTATGCCGGTGCCCACACATCTACGGGTATCAAAGTCTGAGGCAGTCTAGTCCATTTTTCGGAAAAGGTCCACAAAACCGCCTCAATCTGAACGAGAGATCAGAGAGTTAGCGGATCAGTTCATAAACGAGGAGCCGCGATCGGCCGGCAGAATGTACACGCGCCGCTTCGTTTGACAGGTCGTGGACGCGCCCCTATAATGCGACGTTCATTTGAGATTCTGCTCGAAAGGGTGACCAGTATGTCGTTTACGTTTCAACAGCCGTCGAACCTCAAAAAGAAGCGAGAACATGGTTTCCGCAAACGCATGAGCACAAAAAACGGCCGCAGAGTCTTGGCCCGCCGTCGAGCCAAGGGCCGCGCGCGTTTGACGGTCTAAATACTCGCGCTGCACGGGCTTCCGCCCCCCTTGTCTTCCCCAAGCAGGGACGTTTTCCAAGAGCACCACGGAGCGGTCCGTCCCAACCCGGAACGCAGGGGTCGGGCCGACGGGTCTCGGCGCGGCCGTTAATGAGCCGGACGATGTCGCAAGTCGCAGGTGATCGGTCCTTCTTTCTTCGGGCGAGCCGCGACATCGAACATGTGAAGCAGCATGGCCGTCGGCTGTCCACCGCCTGCTTTAATTTATTAATTTGCAGGACTGAAGCACGGACGAGTCGAGTGGGCATTGTCGTCGGCAAACGGTTTGGCATTGCCGTCCGACGGAATCGTGCGAAACGTCTCTTCCGCGAGTTGTCGCGGCAGGTCCGGGGTGAGTTGGCCGCTGATCACGCGCTGCTCGTGTTTCCGAAGCGGGAAGCCCTCACCCTTCCGTTCGAAAAACTGAGACACCTGTGGCGGTCGACGCTGCAGCGACAAGGAGTCCTCAATACCCCGGGGAAATCGTGATGAGAACGATCTGCGTGGCACTCATTACGGCCTATCGGTTCTTGATCTCTCCTTGGCTTGGGCCGGCCTGCCGATTCGAGCCGACCTGCTCTGAGTACGCGTGCCAGGCGATCGACCGCTTTGGCGTCGTCAAGGGGAGCGGTCTGACAATCTGGCGTTTACTGAGATGTCATCCGTTTCATCCGGGAGGATACGATCCTTTAATCGGTGAGACGCGGAGGCAGGGGGTCAAGGATTTGTGATGGAAAAGCGCGTCGTTATTTTTCTCGTCCTATCCCTGGCAGTGATCCTCGGCTATGACTTGCTGTTGAAGCAGCTGGGACTCCTGCCGACTCCTGAAACAGTGCAGGAGCCGCCGGCCGAGACGACCACTACGTCGGCCGGCGGGTCCGATGTTTCTCCAGCCGTGCGCGCAGGAGACCGTCCCGTCTCCTCGGTACAGCCAAAGGAGGCGTCCCGCCAGCCTTCCTCTTCGGATCACGCACAACCTCACGAGCGAACCGTCATGATCGAGACGGATCTGGTTCGGGTGGGATTGGATGCCCGTGGCGGCGTGATCTCCAGTTGGGAACTCAAGCGTCATCACACCGCCCCTCCGGATGAAAAGCCCGTTCAACTCGTCCATCAGGGTGCAAAGTTTAAGGGGCCCCTTTCGGTCAGCACATCCGACGCAGCCGCTGACAAAGTGATTCGAGAGGGCCTCTATGCGATCGAAACTGATTTTACGAGTCTCGACAGCGCCCATCCCGTCGGTCACGCGACCCTGCGATTCCAGGATACGGCCTCCGGGCTCACGGTGCTTAAGCGCCTGACCTTTCACGAAGGAAGCTACCTGGTAGACGTGGGCCTGACCGTCGATGGCCTAGCGGGCGCGTACGACGTAGTCCTGGGCACCAACTTCGGTATCGTAGAGTGGGGCGACGGTTTCATCGGATTGATCGGTTCAGCCTCTCTCGTAGATGGAAAAGTCGAAAAGGAAACGCCGGACAACGAACTGGAGCGCAAAGGGGCGGTCCAATGGGTGGCCCTTCAGGACAAGTATTTTCTTTCGGTCTTAATGCCCCAGGGAGCCAGTGCGGCAGTGGCCAAAAAGGAAGGCGAAAAACTGGTGTCCGCCGGAGTGCGAATGCCGTCCCCTGCGGGCGGAGCGACGACGACGCTGCAACTGTACGCAGGCCCGAAGGAATACGACACGCTGCGCTCGTTGAACGTGGGCCTCGAGGAAACCATCGATTTTGGATGGTTCATTTTCGGCAGCTGGAGCGTCGTTAAAGCCGTCGCCAAGCCGATCTTCTATGTGCTGCGCGTTATCAATGAGTATACGCATAACTATGGCGTCACGATCATCCTCTTAACGATGGGCATCAAGCTGCTCTTCGTGCCCCTGCAGTTTAAGAGCTACAAGTCCATGAAGCAGATGCAAATGATCCAGCCCAGAGTGCTGGCGGTGCAGGAGAAGTACAAAGACGACCGCGACAAATTGAATAAAGAGCTCATTAAGCTGTATCGTGACCATAAGGTGAACCCGGTGGGTGGCTGCCTGCCGATGGTTCTGCAAATGCCCGTGTTCGTGGCGCTGTTCAACATTCTCTACATGACCATTGATCTTGCGGCAGGCTCCCTTTTGTCGGCTGGATTACCGATCTATCGGTCCAGGATCCCTACTATGTGCTCCCGATCATCATGGGAGCGACGATGGTCATTCAGCAGAAAATCACCCCGACCACCATGGATCCGACTCAAGCGAAAATCATGTTGGTCCTGCCGGTGTTCATGACGTTTCTCTTCATCAATTTTCCTGCCGGTCTCGTGCTGTATTGGCTGACCAACAATATGCTGACCATTGGTCAACAGGTGCTGACCGAGCGGCTGTATGCCAACCGTCCGTTCATTGTCGATCCCGCCAAGTGAGAGATGGCGCTCATGATGAGCGGAGCGCTCGAGGACACCATCTGTGCGATCGCCACACCGGCCGGTGAAGGCGGGATCGGCATTGTGCGGCTGAGCGGTACGCGAGCGCTGGCCATCGCAGAAGGGATCGTGCAGCTGCGGTCCGGTCGTCCGCTGGCCTCAGTAGTCTCTCATACGCTCCACCTCGCCGATGTGCGCCTTCCGTCGTCATCGGACACGCCCCCAGCCGAGACATGCGCGGTTGCCCCATCTGTGGGGGCAGCGTCTTCGATGAGGCGCTCGTGGTGTATATGAAAGGGCCGCGGTCGTTCACGGGCGAAGACACCGTCGAAATCCAGTCTCATGGTGGCTGGCTCATCCTCTCCCTGGTCTGTCGCGCGTGCCTCGCGGCGGGCGCTCGAATGGCCGCTCCCGGCGAGTTCACCAAACGGGCTTTTCTCAACGGCCGACTCGATTTGTCGCAGGCTGAAGCGGTGCTTGATACGATTCGCGCCAAGTCTGCCGCAAGCCTCACGGCGGCCCAGCGGCAACTGCGCGGCGAGTTGGCGCGTGAGGTGGATGCGGCACGGGACGCCCTGTTGCGCCTGCTGGCGCAGCTCGAAGCCGGAATAGATTTTGTCGGGGAAGAGATCGAGATTCTCGGCAGGCAGGAACTGCTGCGGACGATTCAGGACGTCGCTGCGCGCATACGGCGCTTGGGCGCCACTGCCCGGGAGGGGCGATGGCTGCGGGAGGGCGCCCGCGTCGTTATTACAGGGCGCCCCAACGTCGGGAAATCCAGCCTGCTCAATCGGCTGCTCAAAGAGGAACGGGCGATTGTGACTGCGGTGCCGGGGACGACCAGAGACATCATTGAGGAATCGATTAAGTCTTGACGGTGTCATCATTCACCTCGTGGACACGGCCGGCATCCGGGCTACGGACGACGCGCTCGAGCGTGAGGGCATCAGGCGGTCACGATCGGCCCAGAAGGATGCGGATCTACAAGTTATCGTGATCGATGGCTCGACTCCTCTGAGCGAGCGATGATCGCGGACTCATCGAGCAAGCTGCGGCCGGCAAACATGTGATCGTCATCAACAAGGCCGATCTTCCGATGCGGGTAGGCCCGTCAGACATGAAACCGGGAACAGTGGCGCTTGCCGTTGTCGGCCAAAACCGGCGAAGGGGTCGAGGCGCTGCGTGCGGCAATTCGATCGCAATTGGTTGGAGGCGGCGCTGAGACCGCGGACGGGGTCATCGTCACGAACGTGCGGCATCAAGCCGCCCTTGATCAGGCCCATGGGTCGCTGGTCCAGGCGGAAGAATCGATCAGAGCGGGGATGGCGAATGAACTCGTCGCCGTCGACCTTCGGGCCGCTGCCGATGCCCTCGGTGAGATCACCGGGGCAATTACAACGGATGAAGTCTTGGAACAGATCTTTTCGACGTTTTGTATCGGGAAGTAGGGAATCACACGTGTCGCAAGCGTTTGACGTCATCGTCGTCGGCGGGGGGCATGCGGGCTGCGAAGCAGCGTTGGCGGCCGCCCGGATGGGCGCAACGACGCTCCTCTTGACGATGGATCCTGCCCGTGTCGCACAGATGTCTTGCAATCCGGCGATCGGCGGTATTGCCAAAGGACATCTGGTCAAGGAGATCGATGCCCTAGGCGGAGAAATGGCCGTCAACACCGATCGGGCCGGCATTCAATTCCGTTTTATCAACACGAGCAAAGGGCCTGCGGTTCGCGCCCTGCGGGCGCAGTGCGACAAGGCGCTGTATCGGCAGGTGATGCGGGAAACGTTGGAGCGTCAGACCGGACTCACGATGGGCGAAGGTACGGTCGATCGCCTGCTCGTGGCAGGGGGAACGATCGGCGGAGTGGTCACCGACGGGGGTCAGTCCATTGCGGCCAGGGCCGTGATCCTGACATCAGGAACATTCCTTAAGGGTTTAATCCACATCGGCCTCAATCATTTTCCTGCTGGCCGCGCCGGAGAAGTGTCGGCTGAACATTTGTCGGACTGCATGAGAGATTTGGGATTTGAAGTCGGACGGTTGAAAACGGGCACTCCACCTCGGTTGGATCGAGACACGATCGATTTCTCCGTGATGACGCCACAGCCGGGCGACGACCCGCCGCCGCCCTTTTCCTACCGCACGGACCGGATCCACACCCCGCAGCGGGACTGCCATTTGACCTATACGAATGAGAAGACGCATGACATCATCAGAAACAATCTTGACCGATCGCCGCTGTACAGCGGGGTGATCGAATCCGTAGGTCCTCGGTATTGTCCATCGATCGAGGACAAAGTCGTTCGCTTCGCCGAGAAGTCACGGCATCAGATTTTTGTGGAGCCGGAAGGCCTGGAGACGCCGGAATATTACCCGAACGGGATTTCAACGAGTCTGCCCGTCGATGTCCAAGCGGCCATTCTACAAACGATACCGGGTCTGGAACAGGCTCGTATGCTGAAGCCCGGGTATGCCATTGAGTACGACTATTTTCCTCCTCGGCAATTACACCCGACATTGGAAACCAAGCTCGTGGAAGGGCTCTACCATGCGGGGCAGATCAATGGGACATCCGGCTACGAGGAAGCGGCGGCCCAGGGCCTGATGGCAGGCATCAATGCGGTCCTCAAGTTGCGGAACAAGCCGCCGCTGGTTCTCGATCGCTCGGAAGCCTACATCGGTGTGCTCATCGATGATCTCATCACCAAAGATGCTCGAGAACCCTATCGGATGTTTACCTCTCGAGCCGAATATCGACTGCTATTGCGCCATGGCAATGCAGATCTGCGGTTGACCGAAACCGCACGTCAGATCGGATTGATACCTGACGACGTCTACGCGAAGTTTTGTCTAAAGCGCCGTCAAATTGACGATGAGATCCACAGACTCGAAGGCATGAGGCCGCGCCTCACCGAGGATGTGCGCCGACGCCTGACTGCGGCAAACATCGACGATATTGCAGGTCCTTGCTCGACTGCGCACCTGTTGAGACGGCAGGGTGTGACGTACGAGGCTTTGATGGACTGCCTGGAGCTAGACAGATCTCAAGACAATGAAATTATTGAAGAAGTTGAAATCCAAATCAAGTATTCAGGGTACATCAAGCGCCAGCTGCAACAAGTGACTCGTTTCAAGCAGTTCGAAACTCGAGGCATTCCAATCGAGTTTTCCTATGACCATGTGAGGGGATTCTCGAACGAAGTGCGTGAAAAGCTGAAAAGGGTCCGACCTGCCTCCGTGGGTCAGGCCTCAAGGATTTCCGGCGTTACTCCTGCGGCCATCTCTGTGTTGCTCGTCGCCCTCGAGAAGCATAAAAGGAAGTCCCCTGCAGCCGAAGTGGTTCCAGCCGCGATTGAGTCTGAATCCGTTCCGGGATAATCAGCCCAGCATAATCAGCCCTTGACCTCTTTTATCATTTCACGTAATTGTTCCACGTGGAACATGAGCGTGCCCTGCGCGAGTTCCTTGTTACGTCCACCAAAGGGCTCGGGATCAGTCTCACCGAACAGCAGACCGGGCAATTTCTTGTTTATCTGTCCCAGTTGCTTGCGTGGAACAAAACGATCAATCTCACGAGCATCACGGATCCGTTCGAAATCATCAGCAAGCACTTCGTGGATTCGCTGACAGCTTTGATCGCATACAAGTTTCCATCTCACAGCCTCGTGATGGATGTCGGGAGTGGGGCTGGGTTTCCAGGAATCCCTGTAAAGATCGTTCAGAGTGACCTCCGCTTGCTATTGATCGAACCATCACAGAAGAAGTGTTCGTTTCTCCACTCCGTTGTCGGGGCACTGAAGCTGGAACAGGTGTCGATATATCCAGGAGAGCTGAAACAATATGCAGCCCAAGAACCGCATATTCTCGCGGATGTGATTGTGCTGCGCGCTCTGCGATTCGATGAGATTGCAGAGCCAGCGGCGCTTATCTTGAAGCCGACGGGACACGTCTTACTGTTTCGGACCGAAAGGATGGACGAATGGTCTTCGCAGGTATTCCGAGTGGAATCCAATCATGATTTTGTTTTGCCCATGAATCATGGCAGCCGCGTGGTGACGGTGTTGGCTAAGTCACCTTCCGTCTAACGGTAGCGATGTTCCACGTGGAACATTTCCTCGTGAGGAGTCCCATAATCTCATGGCCATGATCGTCGCTGTCGCAAATCAAAAGGGGGGAGTGGGTAAGACCACGACAGCGGTGAATCTCGCCGCTGGTCTTGCTTTGCAGGGTAAACGTGTCCTGCTGGTGGACATGGATCCGCAGGGAAATGCCACGAGCGGCTTGGGAATCGACCCTCGTTCTCTCAGAAAGACAGTATATAACTGCTTGATTAATTTAGTAAAATTTGATGATGCGGTTCAAAAGACAGAAGTTAGCGGGTTATCGCTGCTGCCTGCGAATCCCGACCTGGCCGGTGCCGAGATTGAGTTGGTGAATATTGAGGAACGGGAAAAGCTGTTGACGAACTTTCTCAAGGGCTTAGAATCTCTATTCGATATCATTTTCCTTGACTGCCCACCCGCGCTGGGCATTTTGACCGTCAATGCGTTGGTAGCTGCCCGATCGGTCCTCATTCCTGTTCAATGTGAATACTATGCCATGGAAGGCTTGAGCCGCCTGATTGGCAGCATCGAGCGGATTCAGCAATCGTTGAATCCTAGGCCTCACGATCGAAGGCATCGTCTTGACAATGTTCGATGTGAGGAATACGTTGGCGCGCCAAGTTGCCGATCAAGTGCGTGGACACTTCAAAGACACTGGTGTACCAGACAACCATCCCGCGGAACGTGACGCTTGCGGAAGCGCCAAGTTATGGCCGGCCGGTCCTCCTCTACAACATGGCCTCGGCCGGAGCCCAGTCCTACCTCTCTTTAGCAAAGGAGTTTCTCAGCCATGGAGAAAAGAGCGCTCGGTAGAGGACTCGACGCGTTATTGCCTACGACCAAACCGGCGCCGATGCCGGAGTTGCCGGAGGTTCAGCACTTGCGCGTCGACGCCATTGTTCCGAATCGATATCAGCCTCGGCAAACATTTTCGCCTCAGGAATTGGCGGAACTGGCCGCATCTTTGAAGCAAAGCGGATTGCTTCAACCGGTGCTGGTGAGGCGCAAAGGCGACGGCATGTATGAGTTGATTTCGGGAGAACGTCGCTGGCGTGCGGCCAAAGAAGCCGGGATGGAGACGATTCAAGCCGTGATTCGGAACTGCAGTGATGAAGAATCGATTCTGCTCGCGCTCGTCGAAAATCTTCAACGCGAAGACCTCAATCCGATGGAAATGGCCCGCGCGTATCAACGTATGATGAACGAATTTGGACTCACGCAGGACATCATTGCGCAGCGAGTCGGCTGCGAGCGGTCCTCCATTGCGAACCTGGTTCGTCTCCTTAATCTTCCGATCGAGGTGCAGCAACTGATCGAAAGCGATCAACTCTCCGCCGGCCATGCGAAGGTTATTTTGGGGCTGGCCAGTTCCGGTGAGCAACTGCGCGTTGCGCATCTCGTCGTCGCTCGAAATCTTTCCGTCCGCGAGACGGAAAAAATTCTTGCCTCCAGCGTAATCGTCAGAAAACGCAGCGCAAAAGAGCTACGGCGATCGCCGCTTCTGGACGTGGAAGAGCGTTTGCAAAAGCGACTCGGGACGAAAGTTTCTGTGCTCAACGGAAAACGCGGGGGTAAGGTGATCATCCATTATTTTTCACCCGCTGAGCTTGATGGTATTCTCGAGCAACTGCTTCAGTAGTTCCCCTCTACGTATCCTCGTTCAAAGCCGCGTGAAATAAACGGCATATTTGTTGCTAAATCCTGAGACCGGTGGCAGTGTTTGTTTCTGCGGCTGAAGTCTCCGCGAACGGACATTGCTATCACCGACGGAAGTGGGAGGACTGCTCATGTGGGGTCAGGAGAAGCAGGAGGCAAAACGAGTCACTGAAGGAACATCCGAAGACGGAACGCCGTCTGCCGCGGCGACATCCGACGGCACCGAGGACATCATTGCCTTCGTTGGAAAAGGAGTCGAGTTCAAGGGCGTGATCTCCTACAGCGGCACCGTAAGGATTGATGGATATCTAGACGGCGAAATCCATACCGATGGGGTGCTGTTGATTGGAGATGAAGCAGTGATTCAGGCCAAGGTGACTGCAGGAACGATCGTCTGTAAAGGCAAGATCACGGGCGACGTCGCCGCGAAGGAACGGGTCAAACTACGGGCCCCCGCCGTCTTTAATGGCAGCATGAAGACGCCCGTGCTCTCGATGGAGGATGGGGTCCTGTTCAACGGCGGCTTGGAGATGAGTCAGGGAGTCCGCGACGGGGCCACACTGCATCCCGTGGCCATGACACCGTCGCCGGGAGTGAAGTTAGCTGGGTAATTACCCAGGGTATAGTACCTATCATTATTGGGAGGGTTACCATGTGGGCACGGAAGGAACAACACGAACAGTCGACGGAGCCCGATTTCGAAAATTTTACGCTGCTCGCGAAGGATGTCGATTTCAAAGGCGTGGTCAACTTTGACGGAACTGTGCGAGTTGACGGTCGCGTCGAAGGAGAGATCCACACCACCGGCACGTTGATCGTTGGAGAGCACGCAATTATCAAGGGCATTGTTTCCGCCGGTGTGCTCATGAACAGCGGAAAAATCAACGGCACCATCACCGCCGTCGAAAAGATTCAGATCCTGAAACCCGGAGTCCTGGTTGGCGATATTCGAACGCCGTCGATCGCGATCGAAGAGGGATCGCACTTCCATGGCATGTGCGACATGGGTGTCCGCGCCTGGTCTGAGCAAGCACCCGTTTCGATGGCATCCTAGCCTTCCCAACGCCTGGCCATTCTGAGTGACTAGCCTCTGGCCCTTTCCACTTCCCGCCAGTACAATACCGCGCCTATGAAGAAGCCTACGGTCCTGCTCGGCATGAGCGGCGGTGTGGACAGTTCTGTGGCGGCAGCCCTCCTTGTCCGCCATGGCTACGACGTCCGCGGCGTCACGCTTCAAGTGTGGGAACATGAGGACGAGGAAGTCGCCGCCTCGAAAAAGTGGCAAGAGCGCGGCTGCTGCAAGATTGGTATTGCCAAATATGTGGCGCAGCGTCTGAAGATTCCTTATGAAGTCGTCGATCAGCGACAGCCTCTTTCGGGAGGCGGTGATCGATGATTTTCTCCGGGGCTATGCCGGCGGGACCACGCCGAATCCCTGCGTACGCTGCAACGAACGAGTCAAGCTCCGAGGGCTTGTCGCCCTTGCTGATCAGTGGGGAATCCCCTGCGTAGCGACCGGCCATTACGTGCAGATTCACGAATCGCAGGGGGCGTTCGTCCTCCGCCGCTCAGCCGACGAAAAAAAGGATCAGAGCTATTTTTTGTATCGCATCCGACCAGACTGGCTGCCCCGGCTGCGCTTTCCCGTCGGAGCGATGCAGAAGTCCCAGGTATGGGCGGAAGCGGAGGCGCTTGGACTGCCGGTGGATGAACTGAAGGAAAGCCAGGAAATCTGCTTTGTGAGTCACGGCGATTACCGGACCTTTATCGAATCGGAAATGCCCTCGGCGAAGAATCCCGGCTCGTTCGTCGACGAGCATGGGCGAGAGATGGGCCAGCACGACGGCATTGCCTTTTACACACCCGGCCAACGGCGCGGACTCGGCATCGCCGCCGGTCAGCGGCTGTATGTGCAGCGTGTGCAGCCGTCGACCAATACGGTCGTGCTCGGTCCAGAAGAGGGCCTGCTCAGCTCCTCTTGCCTCGTTAAAGACCTCAATCTCTTCGACGACAGCCTGCTCAGCACGACCACCGAGGTCGCCGTGAAAGTGCGGTATGCGACTCCAGCCACGCCGGCCAGGGTTGAACCCCTCGACGCCGACACATTGCTTGTTCATTTCTCCTTACCACAACGGGCGCTCAGTCCCGGGCAGTCCGCGGTTCTGTACCGCGGTGACCACGTGGTCGGCGGTGGTATCATTCAACCCTCCTAAAGCCGCCGCTTCCGCCCGTCTGTATTGACACTTCCCACCAGCCAATGCTACGTTTGCGCGCCGATTTGTCGTGCGCCCCGCACGGAAGCATCCCGTTTGCCCTAAATTTCCAATGAGTGGATCAGCAAAGTGATAAAGACAGCAGTTGCGCGACGTTACGCTCAGGCACTCTTCGAGCTTCTCGATCAATCCAACATCGAAGCGACGCGGGGTACCCTCCACGGCTTGGCTCATGCTATGAAGGACTCATCGTCCCTTCGGCATGTGGTCGCTTCGCCGGCGTTCGGCGTCGAAGATAAGCTCGCCGTGCTGACCGAGCTCGCCGGCCGCTTTGCATGTCCGCCGGTCGTAAAGGCGTTTCTCGGTCAACTGGTCAAGAAACACCGGGTCAGATTTCTACCTGACATTGCCGCTGCATTCACCAAACTGGTCGACCGGTCGAAAGGCACACAGCAAGTGACCGTGTCGTCAGCCGCGGCCTTGCCGGCAGCCGAACAAGACCGCATCAAAACGCGCCTGCGCGAGACCTTGAAGCGAGAGGTCGATGTCACCTTCCAGACCGACACGGCCCACCTCGCCGGCTTGCAAATCCATATTGGCAGTATGGTCGTGGATAGCACCGTCCGCGGGCGTTTGAACGCCATGCAGGCGCTGCTGACGCGTGAATGAGGCAGACCATACGAGCACGATATGAAGGTCAAGCACGCCAGCCCCACACGACACGTGCTCTCACGATTCTGAGAATCTAAGGAGTAGCCATGCAGATTAAGGCAGAAGAAATCAGCTCGATCATCAAAGAGAAGATCAAAGGCTTCGACAAGCAGGTCGATGTCAAGGAAACCGGCTCGGTGATCCAGGTCGGAGACGGCATTGCCAAGGTCTATGGACTCGATGGCGCCATGGCCGGCGAAATGCTCGAATTTCCCGGCGGCCTCTACGGCATCGCGCTGAACCTCGAAGAGGACAATGTCGGCGCCGTGTTGATGGGCGACGACGTCGGCATCAAGGAAGGCGATCCGGTGAAGCGCACCGGCCGCATCGCCGAAATTCCCGTCGGCGAAGCGCTTGTCGGCCGGGTCGTGAACGCGATCGGACAGCCGATCGACGGGAAGGGACCGATCAAGTCGCAGCTTTCTTCGCGCATCGAAGTCGTCGCGCCGGGCGTCATTACTCGGCAATCGGTCCGCGAACCGCTGCAGACCGGCATCAAGGCCATCGATGCCATGATTCCGATCGGCCGCGGCCAGCGGGAGTTGATCATCGGCGACCGGCAAACGGGCAAGACGGCCATCGCCGTCGATACGATCATCAATCAAAAAGGCCTCGGTGTCTTCTGTATCTATGTGGCGGTCGGGCAAAAGCGTTCGACGGTCGCGCGCGTGGTCAAGACCCTCGAAGAGCACCATGCCATGGAATACAGCATGGTCGTGGCGGCAACGGCCAGCGATGCCGCTCCGATGCAGTTCTTGGCGCCCTTCGCCGGTGCGGCCATCGGCGAGTATTTCCGGGATAACGGCAAGCATGCCTTGATCGTCTATGACGATCTCTCCAAGCATGCGGTCGCCTATCGGCAGCTCTCGCTGCTCCTGCGGCGTCCGCCGGGCCGCGAAGCCTATCCGGGGACGTGTTTTATCTGCACTCCCGGCTGCTCGAGCGCGCCGCGAAACTCAGCGACAAGCTCGGCGGCGGCAGCTTGACGGCCCTCCCGATCATTGAAACGCAGGCCGGCGACGTGTCGGCCTACATTCCGACGAACGTCATTTCGATCACCGACGGCCAGATCTATCTTGGCAGCGATCTGTTCTATTCCGGCATCCGCCCGGCAATCAATGTCGGCCTGTCGGTGTCGCGCGTCGGTGGATCCGCTCAGATCAAGACGATGAAGCAGGTGGCCGGCACGCTTGCGTCTGGATCTCGCACAATATCGTGAGATGGCGGCGTTCTCCCAGTTCGGCAGCGAATTGGACAAGGCGACGCAAAAGCAGCTCGCGCGCGGCGTGCGCATGGTCGAGCTGCTGAAGCAGGGCCAGTACAAGCCGATGCCGGTGGCCGATCAGGTGCTGTCCATTTATGCCGGAGTCAACGGCTTTCTGGACGATGTGCCGGTCGACCAGGTGCAGCAATTCGAAGCGGACCTTCTTCGCTATGTCCAGCAGCACCATCCCGATCTGAAAAAGGAGATCGCGAGCATCTCGAAAATCGACGACAAGGTCAAAGAACGGCTCAAAGAGATCATCACGACGTTCAAGCAGAAGATGGGCTACGGGACCAAATAGCCGGAAGCGCTCGACCGATGCCAAGCCTGCAATCCCTCAGACGCAAGATCGCTGCCTTCAAGAATACGCAGAAGATCACGAAGGCGATGAAAATGGTGGCGGCGGCGAAGCTCAAACGGTCTCAGGACCGCATCCTGGCCGCCCGTCCCTATGCGCACAAAATGCGCGGCGTGCTCGGCAATCTGAGTCAGCGCGTGAACCGCTTCGCCCATCCCCTCTTGCAAAAGCGCGAGGGGCGAAAGATCGAAGTCTTGGTCGTCACGAGCGACCGCGGCCTCTGCGGCGGCTTTAACGGCAACATCGTCCGCAGAGCCTCGGAATTTCTTCGGCAATGTGAGGGGCGCGGGCTCCACGTCACTCTCAGCATTGTCGGCCGGAAGGGCCGCGACTATTTTCGCCGCCGATCATGGGCGATCAGGCAGGAATGGACCGGGGTGTTCGACAAATTGAGTTTTGAACACGCCATCGACATCGGGGCTGATCTCACAGACCATTTCGTGAAGGGCACCTTCGATGAGCTGTACGTCGTCTACAACGAGTTCAAGTCCGCCATTCAGCAACGCGTGATCGTCGAAAAGCTCTTTCCGGTGGATGTCCAGACTGAATTCGGCGTGATGGAAGCAGAGGGCACGACCGGCGGAAGCTACCTCTACGAGCCTGATGAATCGGAACTGCTCGATGCCCTGGTCCCCAAGCACTTCCAGGTGCAGGCCTACCGCATGCTGTTGGAGTCAGCGGCAGCGGAACACGGCGCGCGGATGGCCGCGATGGATGGGGCCACGCGCAATGCGGGTCAGCTGATCAGGAAAGTGACGCTGTATTACAACAAGACGAGGCAGGCGGCGATTACGAAAGAACTGATGGACATCGTCGGCGGAGCCGAAGCGCTGAAATAATTCGGGCGGGTCCCCGGTCCGGGCGCCACCTGCTCGAACCAAACGGGTTGAGTGGAAAAGGAAGGAGTCGCACAGTGAGCACAGGCAAAGTCATTCAAGTGATCGGCCCGGTGGTGGACGTGGAGTTTCCTCCCGGCCAACTGCCGAATATCTACAACGCGCTCAAAGTGAACCAGGACGAGAACAAGGCTGCCGGCAAGCCGGCGGTGCGATTGACGCTCGAAGTCGCCTCGCATCTTGGTGAAAACCGCGTGCGTGGCATCGCCATGTCCACGACGGACGGCTTGACGCGCGGCATGGATGTCCAGGACACCGGCGCAGCGATCTCCGTGCCGGTCGGCCGTGAAACGCTCGGACGGCTGCTTAACGTGCTCGGCGAGCCGATCGACGAAAAAGGGCCGGTGAAAGCGAAAAAGACCTATCCCATTCACCGGCCGGCTCCGAAGCTCGAAGATCAGGACACCAAGACCGAAGTGCTCGAAACCGGCATCAAGGTCGTGGATCTTCTCGAACCTTACAGCAAAGGCGGTAAGGTCGGTCTCTTCGGCGGAGCCGGAGTCGGCAAGACCGTCATCATCATGGAGTTAATCAACAACATCGCCTTGCACCACGGCGGATTCTCTGTGTTCGCGGGCGTGGGTGAGCGGACGCGCGAGGGCAACGACCTGTGGCATGAGATGCAGGAATCGAAAGTCATCGATCCGGACGACTTCACGAAGTCCAAGGCCGCGCTGGTGTTTGGTCAGATGAATGAGCCGCCCGGCGCCCGGCTGCGCGTCGGTCTCACGGGCCTCACTGTCGCCGAATATTTCCGCGATGAGGAAAACCAGGACGTGTTGCTCTTCATCGATAACATCTTTCGGTTTACTCAAGCCGGCTCCGAAGTGTCGGCCTTGCTCGGACGCATGCCTTCCGCCGTGGGGTATCAGCCGAACCTGTCGACGGAGATGGGCGCACTCCAAGAACGGATTACCTCGACGAAGCGCGGTTCGATTACGTCGGTTCAAGCGATTTATGTACCGGCGGACGACCTGACCGACCCGGCGCCTGCGACCGCCTTTGCGCACTTGGACGCCACGACCGTCTTGTCGCGGCAACTGGCCGAGTTGGGCATCTACCCCGCCGTCGACCCGCTCGATTCGACGTCCCGCATCCTCGACCCTCAGATCATCGGCGAAGAGCATTACAAGGTCGCGCGTGGCGTGCAGTCCGTCTTGCAGCGCTACAAGGATCTGCAGGACATCATCGCCATTCTGGGAATGGACGAGTTGTCGGAGGACGACAAGATGGCCGTGGCGCGCGCACGCAAGATTCAGCGCTTCCTGTCCCAGCCGTTCCACGTCGCCGAGGCCTTTACCGGCGCGCCTGGAAAATATGTCAAGCTCAAGGACACGGTTCGCAGCTTCAAAGAGATTCTGGAAGGCAAATATGACCATTTGCCGGAACAGGCGTTCTACATGGTTGGCCCCATCGAGGAAGTCGTCGCGAAAGCGGAAAAAATGGGCATCAAGGTCTAGACACCACCGGGGGAGTCAAACACGAAATGCCTGGCAAGATTTTATTGGAAGTCGTGACGCCGGAGAAGCAGCTCCTGAGTCAGGAAGTGGACGAAGTCATCGCGCCGGGCTCCGAGGGTGAGTTCGGCGTGTTGCCCGGTCATTGCCACTTCCTCTCCACCTTGCGCATCGGCGAGCTCCGCTACCGCGTTGGCGACCGCACGAATCACATGGCCATCCTCTGGGGCTATGCAGAAGTCACTCCCAATAAAGTCACCGTCATGGCCGAAATCGCTGAAAAGGCCGAAGACATTGATGTCGAGCGCGCACAAGCCGCCCTGGCCAAGGCCGAGCAGCGGTTAAAGGCCGGCGGTTTGCCGTCTGAAGTCAAGGAAGCAGAGATCAGCCTAGAAAAAGCCCGCCTCCGCATGAAGCTCGCGCAGCGCGCCCAGAAATCCTAGCGTTCGCCATACGCCCAGCTCCGACAGTTTGACCGTCAGGTGGCCGGCCGGTATTCTCTTCGTTCCATCTGCGAGCGGAGGCGGATCCTTGGTCCTGTGCTGCCTGCTCATAGCTGTCATGCTCTTGCCGAATATCGCTCCCGCCGCACCGGCGTCGGGCCTCCCGGTCTCCGCTCGAACCTTGAGCGGCGAGGAGCTCGTGAGGATCGGTGAAATCCATGACGTGCAGAACCATTTTCCGGAAGCGCTCACCTATTATGACCAGGCCCTTGCATCCTTTCGCGCACAGAAACAGCGCAAGGGCCAAGCCATCGCCCTGACGAAGATCGCGTCGATTTTCGAGCGGCAAGGCAGAAGGCAAGAGGCCGCCGTCCAGGTTCGTCAGGCGTTGACGCTGTTTTCCCAAACCCCTGACTCTCCGGTGCACGCCGAGGCCTTGTTCCTGTCCGGAAGAATCTCCCTCTGGTTGGGTGATCGCGAGGAGGCTGCAAGGCTGTTTGAGCGGGCGAAGGAGCGATACCGTCGTTCACAGAATGTTCAGGCTCTCGGCGCGGTGAGGATTCAATCGGGCCTGTTGAACGTCAGCGATGGGTCGTCGGAGCGAGGTCTCGTGGAACTCCAGCAGGTGCTCGATGAGGCACGCTTAAGGCGAGACCAGGATCAGACCCTCGCGGCATTGATGGCACTTGGCGACGCCAATTGGATCCTGGATCGGACCGAAGCTGCAGCGGCCCATTATCAGCAATCAGTCGTGCTCATCGAGCAACGGCCTGATGCCGCCATCGAGGCGAGAGTGCGCATGCGTCTAGCCGCCCTGAGCGGCGTGACAAGGCGTGGGGAACAAGGCATCGAGTCCGCCAAACGCGCGGTCACTCTCTATCAATCCCTGCGTGACGTTTCTGGCGAGGCCGCGGCATGGGCGTTACTGGCATCGCTCCATCAGGCGATTGGACAGACTCCTGAAGGCGAAGAGGCGCTCCGCCACGCGCTCGCCATCTACCGGCAGCAAGCAGTGATGGTGCACCCCGTTCGCTCTGCTATGCCGTCGGCTACCGCTCCAACGGGATCTCGATGACCAGTCCTCCCATGACGTCATGTATCGCAAAATCTGTTTTCGAGCTGTGGGGATGGCTGTTGTGGCAGGCCACGCAGGTGGGGCTGACCGCTCGGTCGGCGTAGATGGCCTGGAAGTATGACTGCTCGCCGCGCTTCACGGTTCCGGTCACCGAGCGTTCCGGATGATCCCGCAGCATTTCCAGCCCCCGCTTCTCCGTTGGGCTGTCAGGCGCATTCTTGGGATTGATCGGCCAGAGACTGATCAGCCGATAACGGATTTTGGAACCGGTTTTCGCAGCCAACTCGCTCGATTCGATCAGAAACTGGGCCGGGAGAGGCAGGACGTCTTTCTTGGCGCGCCAGTCTTCGGCAGCCTTAGTGCCCCCGCTCTTTTGCAGACGTTCGACGACATGGATCGTGTAAAACGTCCGGTCGGCCTCGATCACGGAGTGCAAATAGTCGGCGACCGTTTCCGGCGGTATACCCGGAGGATCCGCTGCACGAGAAGCGGCCGCGAGCAGGAGACAACCGGCAGCGAGCATCGCGGTTCCGACGGAGACGATCCTGATCATTGTGACCTCCTTTCGGTGAAGACGGCCTCAATCGTAAGCATAGACCTCCGGCCACCGAGAGGCAAATTGCGGCTTCCCGGATTGCATTTCCCCAAGCCTCTTTAGTAGCGTGTGCCGCACATGATTACGGAATTCGTGGTGACCGCCGGAGAGCAGCCCAAGCGGCTGGATGTGTTTCTTGTCAACCGTGAACGGGACATGTCCCGCTCACGGTTGCAACGGCTCATCGAACTCGGACGCATTCGTATCAATGACCAGGTCGTCAGACCCAGCCAGAAGATCAAGCCGGGCGACAAGATTACGATGGATGTCCCGAAGCCGGAACCTCTCGAGCTGCAGGGCGAGGCGATTCCGCTGGAAGTACTTTTTGAAGACGAGCACCTGCTGGTCCTCAACAAACCGTCGGGCATCGTCGTGCATCCTGCACCGGGAAACTGGACGGGAACGCTGGTTAACGCCCTCCTCCATCACTTTCAAATCATCCGGCGGGACGTCTCGACGCATTGGTGGAAAGGAACGGCCGGGACTCGTGCATCGATTGGATAAAGACACCTCGGGCGTGATGGTGATTGCCAAGACCGATCATCGCTCACCGGCATCTGGCCGGACAATTCAAACAGCACACCATTACCCGCGTCTATGAAGCGCTTGTCTGGGAGATTCCAAAGAAAGGCCACGGTCTCATCGAACTGGCGATTGGACGTGACGCCAAAGAACGAAAAAGTTCTCGCCCGTACGGCGCGACCAAAAGAGCCGGTCACCGAATATAAGGTCGACCGCCGCTTCGGCAAAACGGCTGGCACATGTGCTCCTGTATCCCCAAGACCGGGCGCACCCATCAGCTCCGTGTCCACCTGGCTTCGCTCGGTCATCCGATTCTGGGCGATCCGACCTATGGAGGGCGAAAGGTCTGCAGTGTGAACGGAGTGGAGGTTCCTCGCGTCATGCTGCATGCCCGAACGCTGGGATTCCATCACCCCGTGACGGGGGAAGTGTGCGAGTACGAGCGGCCAGCTCCATGCGACATGGAACGGCTGATGCGGGAGCTCGAACACGGCCTCGATCTCAGGCGGATGACCGACGCTTGACAGTCATTGCCAGACTCGAATAGGACGTGCTATGCAAACCGGTGAGGTACTCGATGCGATCGGTGGCCTCTCGTCCCAGCTGAAGGCCTATGCGGCCAAGTTGCCGGCAATTGTACACTTGACCGTTGTTCCGACGGGCATCAAACCGAAGTCCGAAGCAGTCGATGACTATGAAGCCATCGTCTCGCGGTTCCGCAATCAGAGCACCGGAACGGCCTATAAAGGATTGAATGAGGCCTTCGTCGAATCGCTCGAGGCGTTTGAAGTCGGCAAGCTCCTGGGCTCCGTGCAGCCGTTGCTCGCCGTCCTCGATCATCTGGAACGGATGCAGCGGGACCAGGAAATCACTGCCGATCAGGCGGATGCTCGGCGCATCGCTGAGTATCGTGCAGCGCTGCACAAAATTTTACCGGGGAACAAACCGGAGTTGGATGGAGCCGGACGAGGACTTTGAACCTACTTAGTGTCCCATTTTAGGGCCGGTGGCGTTCTCACCCTGAGAGACTAACTTAAACCGCACCGCGGACCCGCAGTGCGGGCATTTTGCGCGCACCGTCTCCTCATCGAGCGATTCGTACTCGCTGGGCTTCAGCCACATGAGTTGGAAGCACTTGGGGCAGCTACGGACTTGCGTTGCCATTTATTTCCTCGTACACTAGCTTCCGCAGGATGTTGCATCCGGCCGCCATGATCTGCGACGGCCTGACAGAAAGGGCTCAGACAGCAGCCCATTAAGGATATCCACCGGGAGCCTACTCTAGTACAAGATGCCCGCCACCCTCAAGACTGCCGTTACGTTTTCCGAAAAAAAGGAATTGGAAGCTTCGCAGCTCTTGAAGCTGTTTCACCAAGCGCCCTGGGCAAAGGACCGCACACTTGATGATGCGAAGGAGATGCTGCGCCATACCGACGTGGCGTTATGCGCCTGGGATGGTGATCAATTGATCGGCTTCGGGCGGGTGCTGACGGATTTCACGTATCGGGCTACGATCTGGGATGTCATCGTGGACAAGGCCTATCAAAAACAAGGGCTAGGAACGGAAATCGTGCAACGCATCTTGAACCATCCTCGCCTCAAACGAGTTGAACTGTTTTGGCTCTGCACAAGGCGGCCGGGGTTTTACGCGAAGCTAGGTTTCAGTGCCAAGGAACAGACCGGCATGGTGTGGACACGATCCAAGCAGGCACGGCAGGAGTGAGTCATTTCCCATCAACGGCTGCGCGCAGAGTAGCACACTCCGCGCACAGCGCCACGGCACCTTAAAAGAACAACTTCACGCCGAACAAGAATCCAAACGAAGACGCGTTCCAGTCATTGATCCGCACATTGGCGATGGTCGCGTGGCCATCGTTCCGCTTGTAGCCCATTTCCGCATTCAGGGCAAATTGTTTTGTGATCATCCAGTCGGCTCCCCATCCGAGGCGCCAGGCAAACGTATTACTCGGCGAAATTGTCGCAATATTACGGGCTTCACCAAAACTATTCACGTTCACGCCGAAGCTCATGTTGACATAAGGGACAATCGGGCCGATCCGGACTGGACGCAGTTCGACGGTGGGCAAGACTGACACGGTATCTTGATGTCCGAGAGACACCGAGGGCCCCTCCGTGCTGATGCTATGCCGCTCCCATTCGAGCATCATCCCAATCAAGAGCCAGTTATTGAGACTGTACATGGCCTGGAAATTGACGAGCGATCCGACATCCGTCGAGGTGCCAGGCGTCAATTGCTGCGTCAACGGTGCGAAGCCGGCTCTCATGCCAAGGTAGACCTTGCCCGGCTCAGTGCCGCCATCTTTCATTGCCGGTTCTTCCGCACGAACCTGACTGGCTCCGAGACCGACCAGCAGCGCAATGACCAACAGGAGATTCCCCTCCCAACTACGACTCGTAACAGAACGCATAAAACACCCCTCCTATATATGGAATTTGAACTAGGTACTCTCTTATCTCTCGACAGCGCCACAAAATCAATACTGTTTTCCCCTTGTCGGCCCTCACCCACTTTTTGGGAGGATGGAGACATTTTGTCCGTGCTGAGACCGCAAATGAGTGACGTGGACCCGGGAGGTCAATTGGCCAGAAGTGTCTGCCGCGATCGTTTGGGCGAGAGAACAATCGAAATGAAAAACACCAGCGTCGAAAGCAGGACGATCGCAGGCCCGGAAGGAACGTCCCAGAGGGCAGAGAGCAGCACGCCAGCGACCGAACAGGCAATCCCGATGATCAGCGAATACCACGTCAACGTCGAAAGGCTATGGGTGAGCTGGTAGGCGGTCGACGCAGGGATGAGGACCATGGCAAATACTAAAATAGCTCCAACAGTCTTGAGGGACACCACCACGGTCAATGCCACCAAGGTCAGGAGGAGGAAAAAAATCCGTCTGGCCGGCACGCCGGAGGCCTCGGCCATCTCTTGATCGAATGCGATAAAATACAGTTCCTTCGAAAACAGCAAAATACTTCCCACCACGACGATGCTTAATCCACCAATGGTTCGAAGCTCCTCCGGCGTCACCGACAACACGTTGCCGAACAGGTATCCGTAGACCTCGGCATTGTAGGTCTTCATGAGGCCGATGAAGAGGATCGCGAGCGCCATCGTGGCGGTGTAGAGAATTCCGATCGACACGTCGAGCTTCATCGTGCCTTTTTCCTCCACCCACCCGCTGATCCAGACCGTCACGAGTCCGAACAAGATGGCGAGCAGCAACGGCGGCCATCCCATCAAATAGGCCAACGCCACGCCCGCGAATGCCGCATGCGCAGTGCCCGCCCCAACGAACGCGAGCCCGCGCAAGACGACAAACACGCCGATCAGCGAGCATAGGCCTCCCACCAATGCGGCGGCCAGCAGCGAGCGTTGCATGAAGTCGTATGTGAGAAGGTCCAGCACGAGGTTCTTCGCTAGTGATGGTGGTAGTCTTCGACGATGATGAGGTCTTTGTCGGTGATGACGAGGTCCTTGCCGTAGACTTCTCGAAGAATATCCGCCTTGAGCACGTCGGTCGGCGGCCCCGCCGCATAGAGACGGGTTTTCAGGAGAATCAAGCGGTCCACTCGCGCACGAATCATGTTGATGTCATGCGTGACGAGAAGGACCGTCAAGCCTAGCTCCTGATGAAGATGCTCGATCAACTCGAGCACATTGTGTTGTGTCGTGATGTCTAGGCCCGTGGTCGGCTCATCGAGCAGCAACACCTGTGGTTGTTGGGCAAGCGCGCGCGCTATGAAGACGCGCTGCTGCTGTCCGCCGGATAAATGCCCCAACGCCGTATCCTTGTGCCCCTCCATCCCGACATGCGCGAGTGCCTCAATGGCAATCCTTCGATCGGCGGTCCCGGGGCGTCTGAATAATCCCATGGCCCCATAGCGGCCCATCATGACCGTCTCGAGTACCGTCACGGGAAAATTGCGATCGACAACGCCTTTTTGCGGAAGATAACCGATCTTGGCGCGGTGGTGGCAACGCAGTTCCTCGCACGCGCAGTCAAAAATATGGAGGTGTCCTTCGAGCGGAGCCATGAGCCCGAGGACCGCCTTGCAGAGCGTGGTCTTGCCCGATCCATTGGGACCGATCACTCCGACGAATTCTCCGGCGTCGATCGTCAATGTCAGATCTTTAAGTGCGATCACCCCGGGGAAACCGAACGAGGCGTGATCAAAGCGGATGATCGGTTGTGTTGATGCGGACACGAGAGAGGGCATCCTTTCGGCCGACAGGAAACGCGCTGGTTCGGTATTACGCGGCCTCCAAGGCGTTGGCCAATTGGAGCACATTATAGCGGAGCATGTCGAGATAAGTGTCGGTCCGGGGCAGGCCGCCCGGAAGCGTGGTCAACACGACGACACGTGCGCCTGTTTCCCTTGCGAGTAGCTCGGGCAGCCTCTGGCTGAGCTGGATTTCCGAGACCACGGCTTTGACCCGCTGCTGTTTGATCGTCGTGATCAAACGTTGAAGCTGGATTGCTGATGGCTCGCTGGCCGATTGGGTTTGAATGGTTCCGACAATGACAAAGCCGAATCGTCTTGCGAAATATGGCCAGGCCGGATGGTGGGCAATGAAGCGCCTGTCGCTCAATTTGCTGAGGCGATCGGTCAATTCGGCACGGAGCTGATCCAGGCGCTTGAGGAATGCGGCCTGATTCTGACGAAATTCCTGTGCGTGGTCGGGGTCGGCTTGAACGAGGGCCTCGGTGACATGCCGCATCATCGTCACGGCGTTTTCGGGATCCAGCCAGACGTGAGGATTGCCGCGTGCATGTGCGCTCACGTCCTCATGGCCGGCCTCCCCTTCATGGTCATCCGGTATCAGGCCGATGCCTTTCGACGTGGTGATGACGGTGAGGGACGGATGTCCGGCGCTTTTCACGAGATTGGCCACCCACACTTCAAGTCCCAGACCGACCTCAAAGAGCAGCTGGGCATTTCTGACGGCGACCAGGTCGCTTGGCTTCGGAGAATAGGTGTGTTCGTTCTCGTAGCCTTTCAACAGCGAAGTCACGCGAACATGGGGCCCTCCCACCTGCTCGACCAGATCTTTTAGGACAGGAATCGTCACGACCACGTTCAGCCGTTCGGTGGAGGCTGAGACCACCGGCGAACCCCAGGGGAACCAGCCACTCGAGAGGATGAAGCAGCACAGAATGACGAATCGGACAAACGGCATGGGCCGCGACCGTACCATCGAGGTTTCTTTCATGTCAACGCATCGCAATGAGCCCGCGAATGAATCTGCGCGTGTTGCAACGCCGCTTGACCCCACGGTGCAGTTGCATTAGCGTAGCGGTCCCACGGCTCAGACTCTTAGCAAAGGAAGCAGGATGAAAATTGTCGGCTTGATGTCAGGAACATCCGGAGATGGGGTGGATGCCGCGCTGGTCGAAGTGTCCGGTCGCGGGCAGACGCTCAAGGCGCGGGCGCTTGCCGCCCAGACTCTCTCCTATCCGCGATCCCTTCAACAGCGGATTGTCACCGCGTCCATCTCGGGGACGGTTGCAGACATCTGTCATCTGAACGCGTTGCTCGGTGAATGGTTCGCCAACGCGGCGTTAAACGTAATTCGCCAGGCGAAACTGCGTCCCGCGGACATTGCGGTGATCGGCTCGCACGGCCAGACAGTGCATCATCTTCCGAAAGGGATTCAGGCGCCGGGAGTAGGAGCCGTCCGCTCGACGCTCCAGATTGCCGAACCAGCAGTGATTGCCGAGCGAACCGGTATTACGACGATTGCCAACTTCCGGCCTCGTGACATCGCCGCAGGTGGACAAGGAGCTCCTCTCACGCCTGCGGCGCATGCCTTGCTCTTGAAACATCCCCGGCGTGCCAGGTTGATCGTGAATCTCGGTGGGATCAGCAATGTGACCTACGTCCCTCGTGGCGGGATGTGGGAGGGCGTGCTGGCTTTTGACACGGGGCCGGCGAATATGGTGTTGGACAGTCTCGTCAATCGAGCCACCAACGGACGCCTCAGCATGGATCGCGACGGAAAATTGGCCCAGAAAGGTCGGGTCGACGCTCGCTTGCTGGGAAAGCTCTTGGCGCATCCCTTCCTCTCCCGTCGTCCGCCGAAATCAACAGGGCGGGAGGAATTCGGCCCTTCACTCATCGATGAACTTCTGGTCGTTCAACAACAACTGGGATTGTCGATGGAGGACCTCTTGGCCACCTGCAGCATGTGGACGGCGAAGGCGGTTGGGACTGCACGGCGATGGGTCAAGGGGCCGATCGAGGAGATCGTCGTCGGCGGCGGGGGGGTGCGCAATCGGGCGATCATGGACAACATGGCTGCCGTGTTCGCGCCCATTCCGGTCACAACCTTTGATGCCTTGGGTTGGGAGAGCAAAGCCTTCGAGGCAGTGGCCTTTGCGCTCTTGGCCTATCAAACAATGATGGGACAGTCTGGCAATATTCCTGCCGTGACAGGGGCGACGCACCCCGTGCTGCTGGGAGCGATCGTACCGGCCGGTCCACGTTGGGCGAAGCAGTTCCGCACATGAACGATGGCTCTTTCGATTCCTGGTTCATCACGCTCATCGTGGCGGTGCCGGCGTTGCTGTTGTGGCGAATTCTCTCCGGCCGCGCTCGAGGAAATGTGCGATCGGGACCGTTTATTCTTCCATTGGGAGTGGTCCTTCGGCCGCAACCGCTTCTCGGCGAAAGGGAGTTGCTCCTATACAATCTGATTCGCCTGGCCGTGGAAGACAGGTATTTGGTGTTCGCGCAGGTACCGCTATGGAGTTTCTTGGCGGTCGAGGCGGAAGGCGAGTCGCGGGTAGAGGTGTTGCGACATCTCGCGCTCAAGCGCGCGGGCGTGGTGTTGGTTCATCCGGGCTCGCGCATGGTTGAACAGGTCGTGCAATTCGAAGCGGGGGAACCGGCGTCGGATCCAGCCGGTGCCCTCCCGGGCCGGGAAGTTCAGCGCATTCTGCATGCGGCTGGCATTCGAGTGACGACCCTCAATATGCAGCCGGCCTATACCGT
The DNA here is from genome assembly GCA_963824855.1 of uncultured Nitrospiraceae bacterium. Lineage (GTDB taxonomy): Bacteria > Nitrospirota > Nitrospiria > Nitrospirales > Nitrospiraceae > Nitrospira_C. The sequence continues at coordinate 388,666 of CAWGQP010000005.1, read as the reverse complement.
TCAGGAACTTGAGCGGATGTTGGGGATGAGCGATCCTGAATGAAGAGAGAGGGAGGTGGCCTTCACTCGGTAGGAATTGTCGAGGACTCGGGCTTGTCAGCTTCGATCTTTTCAGCCTCGATCTCCAACGCCTTTCGGGCCACCTCGGCTTCAGGGCTGTCCGGGTATTGATCCACGACCCGCTCAAACATCATGCGCGCTTTTTCCTGATCCTTCAGCTTGGTGTACGTTTGTCCAATCTTCAGCGTCGAAGCCGCCAGCTTGGGACTGAGCGGATAATACGAGACGACGTTGTAAAAGGCCTTCAATGCCTCCTTATATCGTCCCATGCGATATTGGCACTCCCCAACCCAGTACTGCGCATTCGCCGCGAGGGAGGTTTGACCGTGGAGTTCCAAGAAGAGGCGGAATCCGGCGAGCGCCGCTTCATAGTCGCGGTGCTTGAATTCTTCCATTACCCGGTCGTACAGATGTCGAGAGGTGTCCTGAACTTGCGATGGAGCGGCCCAGAGGGTCGAGGGGCTGCCCGTTGTCGCGATGATCACAGAAAAGATTGTCATGGGCACGAGTCTGCTGGTGTGCATCGAACCGCCTCCGTTGCTGCTGGCTTATGGCACCACCCCGGAGTTCGCAATCCACGTGCCACAGGCGATGCGCTTTTTGCATCAGAAAACCGGCAGAAAAACGAGTATTTGGTGGCCAGACCAACGTGAGTCCCTTGGCGCCGGGATCAGAATTGTACGCCGGCCGGTCAGCTGTTCGCTTGACAAGCCGAAACGGCTCGTTCCAGTTCGACTGCACAACCAACTTTCGAGAGTCATGAGAAGATGAGTTCAGAGTCAGAAGCGATCGCGCAAGATCCTCCGCCGAATCCGCTCGGGGGAAGGACGTTGATCGTAGATTGGCAGGATCCTGCGCTCTATCCCCGGCCGAGTGCGGCATTGAAAGAGGCCGGAGAGTTCGATCAGATCTTTGTCCGAGCCGGCATCTATGAGGACAAAGTCTTTCTGGCCGATCGCCCGATCCTCCTGATCGGGGCAAGCCGTGATGCGGTCCAAATCTTTTCCCGTCGCGGAGGCCCTCTCTATCTTCAGCGCGTTCCCAGCGGCCGAATTTCCGGAATGACCTTTCGCTATATCGGCAGCGATCAACATTCGGCCATGAACATCCTCGACTCCTCCTGCACTGTCACGCAATGCCGGGCCACAGACGGTATCTTATCCGGAGTCGTTATGTATGGACCAGAATGCCGGGGCGCCTTCATCGACAACGAAGTTTGCGGCAATCGCGAATCAGGCATCTTTGTGTTCGCCGGTGCCCAGCCCAGGCTGGCGGATAACATCTGCCGGGAAAACCATCATTTTGGAATTGCCGTGCGCGATCCCGGAAGCCATCCCGAGCTAGTCCGCAATCGATGCACCGGCAATTGGTTGAGCGGGATGCTGCTGTTTCATCATGCCGAAGCACTGTTATTGGATAATGTCTGTGTAGACAACCGGCACTGGGGCATCGTGATGACGCCGGAGGCGCAGCTGTCCCCGGCTCGTGAGGTCCTCGTGCAAACCAATGTCCTGACGCCCAACCCTCGAGGCGCCCTGCAAGTGACTGATGCTCCCCTTTCTGAAATCGGAAGATAGGCAGGCGCAGGCAAGGGTTTGAGGTGGCTCGAGAAGAAGGCTCAGGAGGCGGAGTATGTCGCAGCGTGGTTGTAGCCTGAAGCTTCGTGGAAGGCAAAGCCGCTGCCGCCTTGCTGCTTCGCACGATACATAGCGGAGTCTGCATGTTTTAACAGCTCGTCGATGCTGTGATCATCATGCGGGTACACGGTAATACCGATGCTGATTCCCACAGAGACGTCGTGGCCCTTCAAACGAAAGACCGAGGAAATCGACTCGGTGATCCGCTTCGCCACGACCATGATACTTTGTTCTGAGGAGACACCCTCGAGGATAATCGTGAATTCGTCCCCGCCCATGCGCGCGACCGTATCAACCTCGCGCACGCAGGCTTTCAACCGCTCAGCGACGGATTTCAGCAACTCGTCGCCGATGTCGTGTCCAAGCGTGTCATTGACGGCCTTGAACCGGTCCAGATCAAGCAGCATCAGCCCTAGCGGCTGCTGAAGCCGTTTGCTCCTGGCCATGGCCTGGATCAAGCGATCCCTGAAGAGCGTACGATTGACCAACCCGGTGAGATGATCGTACTGGGCAAGGTACGTGAGGCGTTCCTCGGAGCGCTTACGTTCGATGGCGTAGCGTACGGAACGGGCGAGCAGTTCTGGGTGGCCCTGGCCTTTGACCAGATAATCCTGAGCGCCCTGTTGCACGGCCTGAAGCGCGAGCGTCTGATCGCTCACGCCGCTGAGCACGACGACGGGAATGGAAGGGTTGGTTGCATGGACCTGCCGGACCGTCGGCAAACCGAACGCATCTGGAAGGGAGAGATCCAGAAGGATGGCGTCGAAACGGCCTTTGTCGATGTGCGCCAGACCGTCCGAGAGCGTTTTGGCATGCGTCACCTTAAATTCTTCGACGCTCCATTCCGCCAGTAGGTCCTGGGTCAGCCGAGCATCGACGTCGTTGTCTTCGATCAGCAGTACCGTGATCATGCGAAAAATCCAAAAAAAGCGCTCGTGCCGGCAATAAGGAAGAATCCTCAGCCAGGCCGAGCCGTTCCGGAATTGATTATATCGAAGGGATGTTGGGCGAGAAGCAAAAAGTGGGAATCAGTCAGAACGGGACAATACCATACAACGCCCGCTCACCGCAGCAGAGCGCAGGGTACTATTTTGCACGCCAGGTCCATGCTGACAGCGCATCGGACAAGGGCGGGCTACGCCAGGACGGGCAGTTCGACGCCTAGCTCGCGTGCAACGCTTCAGCGCGACGACGAACCTCTTCGGCCTTTTTGGCCTGTCCGAGATTGTCGTAGAGCGATGCAATGTTGGCGTGCAGATGCGTCAGCAACTGTCCGAGCTGTGCTTCCTGAGCGATGACGTTCGCTTCCAGAGCGATCTTTTTCTCTTCACTCCTGCGGAAACGCTCTTCGAGCCGTTGGACGAGCTGGATCCATCCTTTCACCTTTCCGGAATCCAGTTCCGGAGTGGTCGGGAGCGCTTCGCCGCGTTCAAGAGACTTTTCGGTCTGGTTCATCCAATTAATGAAGACGAGAAAGTCACCCAGAGTGATTTTCAGGGCGGATGAGGCGCCTTCTTCCTCAATGACGAGATCTTCCATGACGACTCCTTTGAACAATGAGGTCGATGAATGTTGAGGACGGTGGATGCTCTTGGTCAATTCGCAACTGTCACCGGACATCAGCCTGGCTCCACGCAGGCCGGCTCCTTTCAAGCGTCATTGCAGGGTGGCGATCGGTGAGCGGATACACGAGCAGGTGTTTCATCACGCGCGGCGGTTATGGTTGAAAAAGTAATACTGTGTTCGCGGTTCGATTGTCAACAAATTCAACCGGGGACATGCGTAAATTTTTGCTCGTCGCAGGATTAGGTGAGGACAAGGCGCGATTAGCGGTTCTCAGCTGCGAGGGGTGCGGGGCGGCACATTCAAGTAGATGCCGTAGGGATGACCTTCCGGTCCGATCGCTGCTTCGCAAGCGTACCCGGGTTCGAAGGGCCAGAGAAGCGACCGGCCGAACGTCGTGCCACGGACATGCACATAACGAAAGGTCACGCCCAGGCGATTGGCCTCTTCCTGCATCGTCGCGAAGCAGCCTTCATAAGAATAGGAACGGCGGCCGAGGACAATCTGTTCGCCCGTTTGCGTGTGAAACATCGTAAAGGGCTCGGCGCAGCCGGCGGCAAGTAGGCACAGGACAAGAAGAACACGCGGTTCATCGACAAGGAGTCTCCGGAAGGGACCAACTACTGGAAGTGTAGCATTCGGGCGTGGTGTAGTCGAGTCGCTGCCTTGAGGCCGCGATGACGTCTGATCAAGCGTCCAAGGCGAACCTGATCTACGCCCGGCATCCGAATGAATTCGACGCCAAAGCGACGTCCATTCCGCCAACGGATCTTTGCCAGTTCGACGCAAAGCGAGGGGCCGTTGTCCGGCATCAGGACTTTCATCTCGAGGTAAGTCCCCGGTTCTACCCTCCGGTTGCTCACAATCGCGCAGCCAGGCACTGATACATTGTGGACCGTACCCTCTCCCACGAAGGAGTCACCGGCAAAGATGACGGGAAATTCGGTGATGACGCGTTCGCTATAGCGGATTTTCATGGCAGCCACTCTCCTGTGACCCGTGACAGGTCGACCCTGTGCGGTCACAGCCGGAGTAGAGACGGCAAATTGCGACTCGAAGGAACAATATAGGGAATCTCCCCACCCTGCCAGCCCTACAAAAGTTGGGAGGTCATGGTCACATGCAAGTACGATTGATATAGCTCAACAAATACTACTGTAACGATCACTCAGGTAAACGGCATGGAAACTGCGGATAGCCTAGTGAGAGAGCGCACACTCCCAACCTGTTTGCGAAGCCGGTATCCGCAAGTCTCCGGCATGTGGGAGGAAACAGATGATGAAAAACATTCGATCACAAAGACGAATCAATCATTCCCTCACCCAGGTGCTGATCGTCACCGCAGGACTTGCCCTTATGGTCTCTGCCCCCTGCACGCTCGCCGAACACCCAACTCATCTGCTGAACGTGTCTGTTCAGGTTGAAGCCATTTCAGAACCACGGCTGAAAGCGGGACGACTGGCCCATCACGAGCCGCGTCAGCGACCGAATTGGAGCGTGCCGTGACGCGTGCGGCCCAGCAGCATCACCTGCACCCAGCCTTATTGTTCGCGGTGATGAAGGCTGAGTCATCGTTCAATCCCATTGTGGTCTCAAAGGCAGGTGCCGTGGGCCTCATGCAGCTCGTCCCCGAAACGGCGATGCGTCATGGCGTTCAGAATCTGTATGACACCAATGAAAACGTCGCGGGTGGCGCAAGACATCTGCGCTATCTTCTCGACCGATTCCACGGCAACACGCGGTTGGCACTGGCGGCCTATAATGCAGGCGAGCGCAAGGTGGATCGTTATAAACAGATTCCGCCCTATAAGGAAACGCGGCATTATGTACAGAAAGTCTTGAGCTACTATCGGGACTATCGGAAGGAAGCCCGCCTTGGTTCCGCTTGGCTGAACGTCAACAGGAAGGCTATACGATACGAACGCTTATGACGACAGGTGACAAGGCATGGGAAATGAGAAGCGGGCTGGAAGGATTATGCGATAGGCTTTTCTGCGACATACTCCAGATATTTCCAAAGTTCCTTGGCATCGTTCTCGGCAAAGACCAGCGGAGTGTTATTCGCCAATCCGGCAAAATACACTTTCACGGTCATCTCGTCCTGCCACACCTGCACTTCGGCGTAACTCACGCTGTCCAGGTTGAGCGTTCTCTTTCCGATGCGAACATAGTTCATAAAGACCCCTCTGAGATGTACAGCGAACTATAGCACTGGTCCAAACTTCGTCAACGAGTTCGCCCATTTTTGACAGCGTTCATGGGATTGTGCAGTCTGGCTGCCAATATTTATCTCACGGGATCCTACTTAGTTGTGGCTTTGAGTCCCACCTAAAAACCAGGGGTTTCCCTAGGCCATGGACCACTGTGTCAGACATATACTGGCGCCGCTTTTCCCCCACATCTTGATAGCTCATGAGCCAACTCTCGGTGTTGATTGTCGAGGATGAGGCGATCCTGGCGGCTCACCTGGCCAGCAAGGTCAAGCTGCTCGGCTATCGCGTCACTGGCCCGGTGTCAACGGGAGAAGAGGCACTCGCTTTGGCCCAGGCGGAGCGTCCGGATATAGCGCTCCTCGATATCAGACTCGCCGGCCACATGGATGGGATTCAGACCGCCACCCGCCTGAAGCAATGGCGGGACATTCCTGTCATTTTCCTCACCGCGCATTCAGATCAGGAAACTCTCAAGCGGGCCAGCGCGGTCGGACCCTTCGGATATATTCTCAAACCGTTCGAAGAGCGGGACCTGGCCACGCAATTGGAGGTCACGCTATATAAGCACCAGGCCGAGGCGTCGTTGCGACAAAGCGAAGAGCGCTACCGCGCCTTCATTCAGAACAGCTCGGAAGGCATCTGGCGCATGGAATTCGACCCGCCGCTGGATACCTCGCTGCCGGTCGAGATTCAAGTCAAGCAGCTGTACCGCTCTGCCCGTCTTGTCGAATGCAATGATGCGATGGGGCGCATGTATGGCTTTTCCAGTGCGGAGGGCTTGATCGGAAAGACGTTGGATTTCATGCTGCCCGTCTCCGATCCCTCCGCCCGAGAGTTTCTCGCTTCCATCATTAGGGCCGGCTATCGGGCCACCAACGTCGAATCCGCCGAGCGCAATGTCTATGGTGAAACGGTCTATTTCCTCAACAACATGGTGGGCATTGTCGAAGGATGGCTCTCTCGTTCGGATGTGGGGCACACGACAGAACATCACGGACCGTAAGTGTGCCGAAGAAGCCATCCGTGAAAGTGAAGCGCGGACCCGCATTGCCCAGCAGGCGGCCCGCTGGGGCGTATTCGAATACAACTACAAGACAGGGAAGAACTATTGGTCCGTAGAGCTCGAAGCCCTCTATGGTCTTGACCCCGGAACTTTTGAAGGGACGTATGAAGGATGGCTGCGGCGGGTTCATCCCCACGACCGTTCTGAGGCGGAAAGGGTCCTGGAACGCGCGTTGGCCAGCAGATGAGTATGCGCATGATTTTCGGTTCGTCTGGGATGACGGCAGCGTGCACTGGCTATTCGCTAGAGCGAAAATTTTTTGAGACGCTGCCGGGATTCCCGAGAGAATTCTCGGTGTCAACGTCGACATCACCGAGCGAAAGCAAGCGGAAGAGGCCTTGCGGCATAGCGAAGAGCAGCTGGAACTGGTCAGCAATACGGTTCCAGCCCTGATTTCCTACATCAGCAAGGACCAAAGATACATCACTTGTAACGAGGCGTACACCACATGGTTTGGATTGTCACGAGAGGACATTATCGGCAAGACGATACAGGAAGTGGTGGGCGAGGAAGCCTGGGGCGCCATGGCGCCGTATATAGAGGCAGCGTTGCAGGGGCAGGCGGTCGACTATCAGACCGAAGCCAAGTATCGCCACGGCCGCACGCGATGGATCCATGCGGTGTATACGCCGCATCGGGACGTCAACGGGCAGATCGCCGGTTTCATCGTGATGGTCACCGATATCAGCGCGCAAAAACGCGCCGAAGCCGCCTTGCGCGAGAGCGAAATGCGATTTCGGATGATTGCGGACAGCGCACCTGTGTTGATTTGGATGACCGGCATGCACGGCTGTGAATTCGTCAACCAGGCCTATATGGAATTCCTTGGCGTCCGCGAGCAGAGCGAGGTGGCGAATTACGACTGGGCCCGCTACGTCCATGAGGAAGATCGGAAACAGTATGTAACCTTGTATCTCGATGCGCTGCGGGACCGCGGACTCTTTGACGCTCAATTCCGCTTTCGGCGCTCCGACGGCCAGTATCGATGGATGCGGTCGGTCGCCAGGCCGCGGCTGACCGATACTGGGGAATTAATGGGGTACGTCGGTGCCAGCATCGACATCACCGATACCCGTGAAGCCCAGGAGCAGCTTCAACGATGGAGTCAGGAGCTTGAACAGGCCGTGCGTGTGAAAACTAGCGAATTGCTGGAGTCACAAGAACGCCTTCGGGCGCTGGCGACGGAAGTGGGTCTGGCGGAGCAGCGTGAACGAAAGCGCATCGCCACTGAACTGCACGATCACCTGCAGCAAATGCTGGTGTTTTGCAAGCTCAAGCTCGGACAGGGTAAGCCTCTGGCGGCGGTGATTCCTGGCTGTTCGGAGCTGATCAAGCAGGTCGATGATGTTCTCACCGAGGCCCTCACCTACTCGAGAACCCTAGTTGCAGAGTTGTGTCCTCCTGTCTTGCGCGAGTTCGGTCTGGCGGCAGCGCTCAAATGGTTGGGAGAGCACATGTCCCAACGTCAATTGCGCGTGTCGGTCGACGTCGGTCAGGACCACGTGTCGGTTCCGGAAGAACAGGCGGTTCTCGTCTTCCAATCCGTCCGCGAATTGTTGATGAATGTCGCCAAGCACGCAGGTACCAAACATGCCAGCGTGCATCTCAGGCGCGAGGAGCCGCGGCATCCGCCTCGAGGTCCGCGACACAGGCGCGGGCTTCGACTTGTCCGTGGTGCAGCCGAACGACGGCGGCCAGCCGCTAAAATTCGGGCTCTTTTCGATCCGCGAGCGCATGAAAGCGTTTGGCGGGAGGCTGGAGCTGGTCACGGCGCCTGGAAAGGGAACGACTGCCCTCCTTGTGCTCCCCTTACAGGAGGTCGTCGAGCCACGGGCTGCGGGGCTGCTCCATGATGGCGTGGCTTCAGCCAGGGCGGCCTTATGCGAGCAGTCGATGAGCGATCTGATGCCCTCTGTTCAGAAGGCTCTCACAGTGCTTCTCGTCGACGATCATGCCATGATGCGACAAGGTCTGCGGTCTGTCTTGGAAGCGCACGCCGACATTCAGATCGTCGGCGAAGCCTCGGATGGCCATGAAGCCGTGGCTATGGCGGACACACTTCGGCCGGCTGTGGTCATCATGGATATCAATATGCCCCGCCTCAACGGCATCGAAGCGACCACCCGGATCAAGGCTCAATACCCGGACATCAGGGTGATTGGCCTCTCGGTGAACGCGGGACCCAACAATAAAGAAGCGATGCTGAAGGCCGGAGCCGACATGCTCCTGACTAAGGAAGCAGCCGTCGAAGAGTTGTATCGCGGCATTCAGAGGATCGTTCCACATCTGTAAGTTCCCCAAGTCCCGCTGCTGAAACAACTGCATGCTTCGTATCGAGAGGGGTTATCGTGGCTCTAGTGCGCACGTGTCGAGGACGGAGACGAGTGCACTTGGCTTTTGTGCGTGGCTTGCTAGTCGTGCGTCTCTGACGGGGAAGAGGGACCTGATGAATCGGGAGATGAAAGATAGATAGGGTCGTTAGCGCAGTGGGGGTTGATGTTGCGAAACCTGCGCACGGCAGCCTGTACGGCAAGAAACAGGAATTGTTTCTCATTTGCTATGTAGGGTATCTGAAGGGATACGGTCTCAGGCGACGACATGCATAAAACCTCCTGTCTCAAAACCTTGACTGGGGGGCGGACTCTACGACGTTTATCTGAGAAGGGTCACTCGGAGATATCCTAGATTTGCATGACTAGAAGGAGTTTCGCAAAGCCAGAGGCACATCTCCTTACATCACCTTGACCGGCGGGTCCCCGATGTACAGTTCCTGTTCCGGTGTCAGCTTGGATACTTCCTCGGAGCACATACTCCTGAGTCCACTGTCGTTATCATAGGCACTTACAGCGAAGTAGTAGTGGCTAGAAGGTTCAAGGCCAGCAATGGTGACAAAGGGATCGCTTACATCGACGGCATTCTCATAGTTGCAGGATCCGAACTCGCCGGTCGAATTCTTACCGTAGTGCACGGTATATGTAACCCCCGGTTGATCATGACCTGGGTCCCACGATAATGAAGCAGTTGCTCCAGTAGAGCCATCGTCACCTCCGCACCCGACGAGCAAGGTGATTAGAGGTCCGAAGATAAAGAACAGTACAAAAGGATTGACCTTGATCATAAACACCCTAAAAAATTGAAGGTAAAAGCGGCGGCGTCGACGATACTAGAGTGCGAGGAGCAACTAGCAGTAACCCCATTTCCGCTCGATTGTAATCCTTGCCTTAAGCAACTGCTGTGCCAGTGGTCTATGATAAAGCTTTCAAGGATTTACCCGTGTTGAAGTACAAACAAGGTCAGTTGTGTGAAGGATTGGGCATTCAGCGGGGCGAAACGAAGACCATCATCAGCGCTTTTTAGAAGCGCGACAAAGCGGCAAGCCGTTAAACGAAGACAGCTAGCCCCAATTCTCGGAGAATTGAGGCTAGAGTTTAGGCGGTGATTTGAGTGCTGCTGGTTTCAGGTAGGGGGGGCATTGGGTGTTGGTTGGAGGCCGTTCGTGAAAGGAATTTTCGGGAAACCTCGCTCAGGTAATATTCAAGTAAGCTGCGCTCGTCCTCAGTCAAAACTAACTCTGTCGAAAGTAAGCGCTCGCATCCGTTAGTCCAGTCGCATACTTCTTCACCTATGTGATATTTCACAATTCACCCCCCTTTCACATCACTCTTTGCATTGGTTCAGTCACGAAAACTAACGGCGAAAGAATGGAAACTTTGTTAAGCCAACCGGTTCCTGTAGACAGTGTTTGCATCCTGAAATGAACATTTAATCTCGTAAGCAATTGGCATAAGTAAATGCTCTTTTCCCCCCACGGTAAAGCACCCGATGGGGTTAAGATGTATTACGTAGATTGAAGACGCAAAAAGTGAAGAATCTTACGTGCTGAATCGCGCTGAGTGCGGCCAAGAGCCTTGTGACGAGATAGATTCGAGCGGGCGAATCCGAGCGAGCGTTGGTTGCGGGGAGAGGATTTGAACCTCTGACCTTTGGGTTATGAGCCCAACGAGCTACCAGGCTGCTCCACCCCGCGCGCGGATACTAACAAAGCATTTCTCTGCAAGTCAAACCACGCCCGTTGCTTTCGTCTCGCGTGGGTGCTAAAGCGGTGGAATGCGTATCGTCTTCATGGGGACGCCCGAATTCGCCGTTCCTTCGCTGGAGGCTCTGCTGAAATCGGACGACCGTGTCGTCGGCATTGTGACCCAACCGGATCGTCCCAGGGGCCGCGGGCAACGTCTTTCCCCGTCACCGGTCAAGGTCATCGCACAACGCGAGCAGATCCCGGTGTTGCAGCCAGCAAAAATGAAAGATCCATCGTTTATGGCCGAGCTTTCCGGATGGAAGCCGGACGTAATTGCGGTCGCAGCGTTCGGCCGCATTTTGCCGCTCGCCATCCTCTCGCTCCCCCCTCGCGGTTGCATCAACGTGCACGGCTCGCTCTTGCCGAAATATCGGGGAGCCGGCCCGATCCAATGGGCTCTCATCAATGGAGAAACCGAAACCGGCATCACCACCATGCTGATGGACGAAGGAATGGATACCGGCGCCATACTGCTGCAGGCCACCATGGCCATTGGGTCGGACGATACCGCCGGGAGTCTGTCGACCCGGCTGGCCGATCTTGGCGGACGCTTGCTTGTGGAAACGCTTGTTCAGTTCAAGACGGACACGCTGACACCTCGTTTGCAGGACCATGGCCAGGCGACGTTGGCCCCTCTGTTGAAAAAGGAAGACGGCGCAGTCAACTGGATGATGTCCGCCACATCGATCGCCAATCGCATACGCGGTCTCACGCCGTGGCCGGGGGCCTATACCTTCCTAAGGACGGATCGTTGGACGATTTCTCGAAGCGTCGCTCTCGACGAAGCAACGAATCTCGCTCCGGGCCAAATCACCGCGCTCACGAAAGACGCCATTCACGTGGCGACCGGAAAAGGGGTGCTGGCGATCCGTGAACTCCAACCGGCCAATGGTCGCCGAATGCCGGCGGGGCAGTACCAGGCTGGACATCCGCTTGAGACCGGCATGCAGTTGAGCCAGTCGGAAGCGTTGTAGCGCATCTCATGCCGTCTCTCGGTCATGCCTGCTCGAAAGCCCAACATAAGCAGCCGGCCTCCTGATGAGCCGAACTCGCCGTCTCCCTCCCGGGCGATGGCACTCTCGGTGCTCATCGAATCACAGCACTCCGACGAAAGTCTTGAGGTCCTGATGGACCGCGCTCTGACTCGATCGGCATTGGAAGGACGTGACAGAGCGTTGGCGGTGGAAATTGCCTACGGCGTACTGCGCCGGTTGGGCACGATTGATTGGCGGCTTGGACCCGTGCTCAACAAGCCGCTGGCCCGTCTGCCCGTCGTCGTGCAGATGCTGCTGAGGATCGGAACGTATCAGCTTCTCTTCCTGGACCGCGTTCCTCCCTCCGCGGCGGTATCGGAATCGGTGACCCTGGCCAAGGCGCGAACTCGGAAACTGAAGCGAGACTGGAGTGGACTGGTGAATGCCGTGTTGCGCGCGTTGATACGTGAGCCGAGCCCACCCTGGCCTTCCATCCATGTGCATGCATCGGAAGCGCTCGCTGTCCGGTATTCGATTCCCGAATGGCTGAGCCGGCGCTGGATCGAACGTTGGGGGATCGACCGAGCACAAACGGCCTGTGAGCAGGTTAGCATGATTCCGCCGATGACTCTGCGTGTCAACCAGCTGCAGGTGAATCGCAATGAATTTCTCAGCCGGTTGCATGAGGCAGGCCTCAAGGCAAAACCGACGCGCATAAGCCCGGTGGGAGTGACCCTCGAAGAAGGAGTGTTGATTCCGTCTCTCCCCGGTTTTGAAGCAGGTCAGTTCTATGTAGAAGATGAAGCGGCCCAATTGATTCCTCCTCTCCTCGATGCCCGTCCGGGTGACCGGGTCCTGGACGCCTGCGCGGCACCAGGAGGGAAAACCACGCACCTGGCTGAATTAATGAAAGACACGGGCCGGATCTACGCGGTGGACCGGAGCGAGGGGCGACTAAAACTGATTGACGCCAACCGCCGACGATTACGACATACCAGCCTTTTCCCTATCGTCGGCGACGTTCGCGATCCCTCATGGCAGAAAGCGATCCCGGGTGGCGTGGAACGTCGAGACGGTCTTGTGCTGTTTGATCGCGTTCTCGTCGATGCGCCTTGCAGTGGTCTCGGCGTCTTGCGTCGGCACCCGGAAGCAAAGTGGCGGAAGAGCAGCGAGCAGTTCGAACGTCATCACGAGCTGCAGCTTCAGATCCTTGAGTCGGCGGCTCTGTGCTTGCGGCCCGGCGGGGTGCTGGTCTATAGTACGTGCTCGACCGAAGCGGAAGAAAACGAAAGCGTCATCGATCAATTCTTGCGGTCCCATGCGGAGTTTCGGCGCGAATCGGTGGCGCCTTGGCTCTCCGAGGGCGGACAGAACTTCCTGACCGAGCGCGGGGACCTCTCCACGATGGGAAACCGGGATTCGATGGACGCGTTCTACGCGGCCCGTCTAAAGAGCGTCTGCTCATGACGAGAACGACCCTCATTGCTCCCTCGATCCTCTCCGCCGACTTTGCACGTTTGGCCGAGGAAGTGTCCGCGGTCGAACGGGGCGGCGCCGATTTGTTGCATGTCGACGTCATGGACGGCCATTTTGTGCCGAATCTGACGGTCGGCCCGCCGATCGTCGAATCGTTGAAGAAGGTGACCAAGCTTCCTCTCGACGTTCACCTGATGATCACAAACGCCGATGTTTTCGTCGATGAGTTCGCCACCGCCGGCGCCGATTATTTAACCGTGCACGTCGAAGCCTGTCCCCACCTGCATCGGACGGTGCAGGCCATCAAGGAGCGGGGGGTCAAGGCGGGCGTGACGCTGAACCCTGCAACCTCCCTGCACACGATTGAAGAGATTCTCCCGGACGTGGATCTCCTGCTCATCATGTCCGTGAACCCGGGATTCGGCGGGCAGACATTCATCGAGTCCTGCCTTCGGAAGGTGGCCTCCGCTCGTCAGATGATCGACCGAAGCGGCAGCCGAGCGCTTCTGGAAGTGGACGGCGGCGTCAAGGTAGACAATGCGGCGCGCATCCTGGCCGCCGGAGCAGACGTGCTCGTCGCCGGGTCCGCAATATTCTGTGGCTCGGATTACGCAGCCACGATCGCTGCGCTGCGGACGGCAGGACAGCCGGCTTCCGCCCACCGATAGGTCTTCGGGTGGACATCTCCTCCCTCATCGACAGCCTGCATCCTCTCGAAATCAAGGTACTCACGGCCTTCGGGTCGAGCCATTCGGGAACAGCGCTCACGACCGAGCAGCTGGCCGCCGCGACGGGTCTGGAGCCGTCACAGCTCAGCATGGCCATTGAATGGTTGCTCGCCAAATCATTGCTCGCAATCGACAAGGAAACCGTCACTCCCGTTGTCTCGATGACGGCTGTGGGAGAGCGATATCATGCCAAGCAGTCGCCGATTGAGGAGGTTCTTGCTGCTGCGAGAGGTGCAGCAGGAACCGGACAGCGGTTGACGATCCAATATCTGCAGTCCCAGGACGGGCTCGACCACTCGGATGTCAGCAAGGCCGTGGGACGGCTGAAAAAAGAAGGGGCGCTGTTGATTGTTCAGGGCGGCTGCATTGAGTCGACCGGCCGTCCCAGTCCCACCGCCGAGCGCCTCAGGATATTGCTTGAACAGCTCCACGGAGGCTCCCGTGAGCTGGAAGCCTTTTCCGAGAGCGACCGGCAAATCATCATGGATTATTCCGTCAAGCGGGGCAATGCCAATGAACCGTTTCGAGTCGACGAACGCGTGGCCAGATCCTTCAAGGTAGCATCGGGCGGCATGACGGCCATTGAGCACCTGGCCAAAGAGGGCGTGGCGGAAGAAGTCTCTCAGCTCAGTCCTGAGTTGCTGAAGGACGGGAGCTGGCGAACCAAGCGGTTCCGAAAATACACCATCAATCTCCGTGCGCCGCGGATCGCTGTTGGGAAGAAGCATCCGTACCGCGAATTTCTGGATACGGTGAAGACCAAGCTGGTGAGTATGGGCTTCCAGGAGATGCGTGGGTCCCTGGTGGAGACGGAATTTTGGAACATGGATGCCCTTTTTATGCCGCAGTTTCACCCAGCGCGCGACATCCATGACGTCTATTTCATCAAGCAACCGACCCACGCCACGCACATTGCCGAGCCGTTTCTCGCGAGGGTGGCCAGCGCCCATCGCAACGGAGGCGTGACGGGGTCGACCGGCTGGCAGTACGCATTCGACGTCGAGCGGGCCAAACGGCTTGTGTTGCGCAGTCAGGGCACAGCGGTGTCCGCCAGGACACTGGCATCAGGGCCGGCCGTGCCCGGGAAATATTTCTCGATCGCCAGGTGTTTCCGCTATGACCAGGTCGACGCCACGCATGCCACAGACTTTTTTCAGGTGGAAGGCATTGTTCTCGGCGAAGACATCAACTTCCGGACTCTACTGGGGCTCCTGAATCTCTTTGCTCGAGAAGTGGCGCAGGCCAAGGAAGTGAAGTTTTTGCCGGCCTATTTTCCGTTTACAGAGCCATCGGTGGAACTGCACGTGCGCCATCCGCGGCTCGGCTGGATGGAATTGGGGGGCGCCGGGCTTTTCCGACCTGAAGTCACACTGCCTTTGGGGGTGAGCGTGCCGGTGATTGCCTGGGGCCTGGGTCTGGATCGTATGGCCATGGTGGCCTTGGGGATCCATGACATCCGGGAACTGTTCACCGATAATCTCGACATGATCCGTACGACAAGAGGCCTGTTTTAACCAATGCCGACAATTTCCATTTTCAAAAAGGATTTTGAATCGCTCCTTGGCGCGGGTCCGCAAAACAAGCAACCGGTGTCAATTGAGCGGCTCGAGGATTGGCTCATGTTGGTGAAGGGTGAACTGAAGGAGCACGTCGCGGAAACGGGCGAATTGCGCATCGAGCTGCAGGACAGCAACCGTCCAGACCTGTGGAGTTGTGAAGGTATCGCACGGCAAATCCGCATCAAACAGGAAGGGAAGTTGAAACCCTATTCGTTTTTATCGAAGAAGCCGAAAATTACCCGACGTGTGGTCGTCGCACCAGGACTGGCACAGGTGCGGCCCTATGTCGCAGCTTGCACAGCTTCAGGCTACCGGGTGACCGATGAAGGCTTGGCGCAGCTCATTCAAACGCAGGAGAAACTGGCGGATATTTATGGGCATAAACGCAGGACCGTCTCCATCGGTTTATATCAGCTCAAGAATATTCACTTTCCTGTGACGTATCAATTGGTTGAGCGCGACGCGGCACGGTTCACCCCTTTGGGGATGGAGACCGTCATGACGCTGTCCGAAATTCTGATGATTCATCCCAAGGGCTTGGAGCACGGCCACATTCTCGCAGGCCAGGAGCATGTACCGATTCTCAGGGATGCCAAACAACAGGTGTTGTCATTTCCGCCGATCATCAACAGCCGCGAAATCGGGGAAGTACGGCCAGGAGACGACGAACTGTTCATAGAGGTCACGGGGACGGATCTTCCAATGGTTGTGCTGACCCTCAATATTTTTGCCGCGAATCTGGCCGACCGCGGGGCCACCATCGAGCCCATCGAAGTGGTGTATCCCCAAAAGACCCCGCTAGGGAAACGCGTCGTGACGCCCCAGGACCTCGGCCGATCACGGACGATTTCCCTCGATATGATCGAGCAGGCGCTTGGCCAAAAGCTTGGTGCGCAGGCGGTCAAACAGGCGCTGCAAGTGTACGGCTATGAGGTCACGTCACAGACCGGTTCGGTCAAGGCGAAGCTGCCTCCCTACCGACAGGATGTGATGCATGCCATGGACGTGGTGGAAGATGTGGCCATGAGCCGAGGCTACGCAGAATTTTCTCCCGTCATGCCGGCGCAATTCACCGTGGGAGGCCTTTCGAAGATCGAGCAAACCGCCGATCGAGCCAGAAACTTCATGGTGGGCATGGGATTTCAGGAGATCATTTCCAACATCTTGGGGGCGCCCGAGCAGTATTGCGATTGGATGCGTTTGTCTGACACTCCGTGGGGCGAGATGGTGGAAGTCGACAATGTCATGTCCTTGAGTTTTTCCTGCCTGCGCCAATGGATGCTGCCGTCGCTGTTGCGGGTAGAAACTGCCTCGAGCCGAGCGTTCTACCCGCATCGGTTATTCGAGGCGGGGGAGGTGGCGATTCCTGATCCCAGTCACGAACTCGGTTCGCGGACGGAAACTGTCCTCGGCGCCATGATCGCGCATGCGGCCGCGCACTTTTCAGAGATCCATTCCTGTCTCGACGTCTTGTTCTATCATTTGGGGAAGGAATATACCCTCGAGCCGGTGCCACATCCGTCGTTTCTGGAAGGTCGGGCTGGAAAGATTGTGCTGTCTGGTAAAACGATGGGCGTGATCGGGGAAGTGCATCCCGAAGTTCTCGAGCGCTGGCAGATCGGCGTTCCGGTGGTTGCCTTCGACGTCAACCTGTCGCAACTGATCGACCAGCAGTAAGCCGGAGAACGACCCGTCGTCGTCCTCCGCCCACTTGGGTGCCGGGAAGCAGAACCCTTGGCAGGTCTCGTGGTCTACGCGATCGCGGGGGTGAGGTGCTGCTTGGCGAGCCCAACCAACTGCTCGAATCCCGCGGTATCCTTGATGGCCATGTCGGACAGTACCTTGCGGTCCAACAAGATGTTGGCCTTCTTCAGCGCATTGATGAAGCGGCCATACGTGAGGCCATGGGCTCTGGTTGCCGCGCTGATTCGCGCGATCCACAGCGCCCTGAAGTCCCGCTTTCGGTTCTTGCGGCCCGTATAGGCGTACTGCTGTCCCTTGTCCACCGATTCCGTCGCCGAACGAAACAGCCGGCTTTTCGCGCCATACTGCCCTTTCGCCAGCTTCAGTCGTTTTTTTCGTCTCGCTCGTGTTTTCGGCCCACCTTTTGCGCGTGGCATGACTTCATACTCCCTTGTTGAATCCGATGACCGTCACTCTATTGATACGGCAGCAAACGCTCGAGCGCCGCGGTCTTCGTCTTGTCCACGACCACTGAGCCGCTCAGCCGCCGCTTCCGCTCGCGATTCTTGCTCGTCAAGATATGCCGCTTGCCGGCTTTCTTGCGCACAAACTTCCCCGTCCCGGTTCTATGAAACCGTTTACTGGCTCCACTGTGTGATTTCATCTTCATAGCTCGCATCCTTTTCGGTTAAGTAGCCAGACAGCAGTTTACTTGGGAGCGACGATCATAATCAGGCTGCGTCCTTCCATGCGCGGGGCATATTCGATCGTGCCGGTCTCCGTCAATTCGGCGATCACTGAGTTCATGACTGCCCGGCCCATTTCCTGATTGGCCATTTCGCGTCCGCGATAGGTCAGCACGACCTTCGTTTTGTTGCCTTCCTCCAAAAACCCCTTGATCTGCCGGATCTTGATCTCGAGATCGTGCTTGTCCGTCCGTGGACGCAATTTGATTTCCTTGACCTGGGTCGATTTTTGGTGTCGCCGGCTCTGATGGTCCTTCTTGCTCAGCTCATACTTGTACTTGCCGTAATCCATGATGCGGCAGACCGGCGGCACCGACGTCGGCGCGACTTCCACCAGATCATATCCGCCTTCTTGCGCCTGCTTGAACGCTTCCGGCGTCGGAAGGATGCCGAGCTGCTCGCCTTCCGGCCCGATCACCCTGACTTCACGCACTCGAATCTCGCGGTTCACCCGCAGTTTGGGAACGATAGGCCACCTCTCATGATGTAGGTGAAAGTTGCTGCCGCTGCACTTCAGCCTTGAGCAGATCCAATGCACCGGCAATGGTCATGGTGCCGAGGTTGGCGCCGCTGCGTCCCCTGACGGACAGCGTGCCGGCCTGCACTTCCCTGTCGCCGACGACGAACATAAACGGGACCTTCGCCTTTTCCGCTTCACGGATCTTGAGCCCGATCTTCTCATTGCGGAGATCGGCTTCGACGCGGAAGCCTGCTGCCTTCATCTGCGCCACAACCTGCGTCACGAATTCGTGCTGGTGGTCCGTGATCGCAATGACCACGGCCTGCACGGGGGCCAACCAGGTGGGAAACGCCCCGCCATAATGCTCGATCAGAATGCCGAAGAACCGCTCGATCGACCCCATCAAGGCCCGGTGGATCATGATGGGCCGGTGGCTCTTCCCGTCCTCTCCGATGTAGTGCATGTCGAAGCGTTCAGGATTGTTGAAGTCGATCTGGACGGTCGAGCATTGCCAGGAACGGCCCAAGGCATCCTTGATCTTGATGTCGATCTTTGGACCGTAGAACGCACCTCCACCGGGATCAAGGTGGAAGGCAATGTTGCGGCTTTTGAGCGCCGCCTCCAGTGCGCTTGTCGCCAGCGTCCAGTGCTCTTCGGCCCCCACCGACTCCTTCGGTCTGGTCGAGAGAAACACCTCGAATTCATTGAATCCGAACGTGCGCAGAATGAAAAACGTAAAATCCAGCACGCGGCTGACTTCGGTTTCGATTTGATCGGGCCGACAAAACAAATGGGCGTCGTCCTGCGTGAACCCGCGCACGCGCAATAGTCCGTGAAGCACTCCTGTCCGCTCATAACGATAGACCGTGCCCAGCTCACCATAGCGGATCGGCAGGTCGCGGTAGCTCCGCAGATGCGACTTGTAAATCATGATGTGATAGGGGCAGTTCATCGGCTTGAGTTGGTACTCGCTGCCCTCCACTTTCATCGGCGCGAACATGTTCTCACGGTAATAGTCGACATGCCCGCTGGTCTTCCACAAATCCAACCGGGCGACATGCGGGGAATAGACCAGTTCGTATCCGTCCTTCAGGTGCTGCTCCCGCCAAAAATTTTCGATCAGCAGCCGGATGGCGGCGCCTTTCGGATGCCAGAGGACCAAGCCGGGTCCGATTTCGTCCTGGACGGAGATGAGGTCCAACTCCTTCCCGACCTTGCGATGATCACGACGTTTGATTTCTTCCAGCCGGGCCAAGTGCGCAGTGAGCTCCGCCTCGGTAGGAAACGACGTGCCGTAAATCCGTTGGAGCATCGGATTGCGTTCATCTCCGCGCCAATAGGCGCCCGCTGTCGTCAGCAGCTTGAAGGCTCCGACATGGCCGGTCGAAGGCAGGTGCGGTCCGCGGCAAAGATCGACGAAATCTCCCTGCGTATACACGGAAATCGGCTCCCCATCCGGAAAGCTTTGGATCAATTCTACCTTGTAGAGCTCGCCTCGGGACTTGAAGAACTCCACCGCCTCCTGCTTGGTCATTTCACGACGTTGGACCGAGAGGTTTCGGGCGGCAATCTCCCGTGCGCGCTGCTCAATTTTGTCGAGGTCTTCTGGCGTGAACGGCCGGTCATAGGCAAAGTCATAGTAGAAGCTGTCTTCCAGCGCGGGCCCGATGGTCAACTGGGCGGTGGGGAAGAGTTCTTTCACGGCCTGAGCCATGATATGTGTGCTGCTGTGCCGGTAGACTTCCCGGCCTTCGGCGCTGTCGAAGCGAAGCGGTTCCAGCGTCGCGTCGTCTGTCAACGGAGCGGAAAGATCAGTCGATCTTCCGTTGACCGAGGCGGCCAAGACATCGGACCCGATGGTCACACCGCCGGCGGTGAGCGCCTGAGCCACGGTATGACCCGGAGGGACCTCAATGCTTTTCCCGTTCTTGAGGATGACTTTCGGCACAAACGTCTCTCTATCTTTTCGGCGGACACACGGACAGCGCCCTTCTGAGAAGCTCGGATCAGACCGGAGATCCCAGAAGGCAAGAAAAGTCCTGCATCTCAACAGGATGCAAAAATGGAAAAGGCACCCCGACCGCGGTCACGGTTCGGATGCCCTCGGCGAGATGGTAGGCGCGGACGGTCTTGAACCGTCGACCTCTACCGTGTCAAGGTAGCGCTCTCCCCCTGAGCTACGCGCCTATCGTCCGAGCGCGCATGCTAATATAGCCCTGCCCAAGGTGTCAAGAAATGCAAAGAGAAGGGAGCGTACCCGTAAGTGAGCACGCTGCCTTCTCTTTTTTTGAAAAACCCCGGCTCGTCAGGCTCGATGCCGGATGCTTAGCGGACCGCCGACTTCAGGACCTTCCCTGCCGAGAATTTCGGTACCTTGGCCGCCGGAATCTTAAGGCTCTCGCCGGTCCGGGGGTTTCTACCCATCCGTGCCTTACGCTTCGAGATGGTGAAGGTGCCGAAGTTTACTAGGGACACACGCTGTCCCTTCTTCAAGGATGAGGTGACCGCACCGGTAAAGGCATGCAGGGCATTCCCCGCAGCTACCTTCGTGATGCCGGCGGATACGGCCATCTTCGCAATCAATTCTTCTTTGGTCATCGTTCCCTCCTCGCTTTAGGTTAAAAAAACCGCTTCGCCCCCTTGCTGCCATGCAGGCTTTCACGCCTGCGCGATTGAGCTGATGAACCGCTAGACCGCCCGGACCCGTCCGCCACGCTTCACTGGAATGTGCAGGTCGTGGATTTTCTTTCTCAGCGTATTTCGGTTCAAGCCGAGCAACTCCGCCGCCTGAATCTGATTACCTTTGGTTTCCTGCAGAGCCTTCGTAATGAGTGGTCGTTCAATGGCAGAAATCAGCATAGGGTGAAGATTGCGTCCGGATCCATTCCGCATGCCTTTGACAAAATCTCCCATTTTCCATTCCACATAGTCTTCGAGACTCGAAGGCGCTGCCGCACCGGCGGCGGTCTTCGCTCGCGCAATGGACTGCATAAATTTGGAAGCACGTCTCAGCACGGGTTTAGATCCAGTAATGAGCAGCGTTCTGGAGGGATCGACGTGATGAGGTAGGCCGATCGATCCGTTCTGCATGCCAGGCTTCGATTCCACAATGACCGCGTCAAACGAACGCCTCGCGGCCTCTCGCGGCAGTGTCGCCGCATCCTTGGCCGTCGTCATGCTCGCGTCTTTGAACGCTTGTCTGAACTGTGTTTGAATCTCTGAATCGCCGCTGAGCAGCAGAATACTGAAGACCGAAGAAGAGAGCGTCATGAAAGCATCACCCAGCAGAAGAGGGCCGGATTATTGCCCAGAGCCATTTTGATGTCAACGAAGAAATTTCCGCCGCTGAAGATTTTTGCACGCGATGAGTTTGGTCGTGTTCGATGTCATCAGTTCGTGACGCTACCTCCGCCATTCGATGATGCCGCCGCGTGCACTGCATGCAATTCATCAGACTTCATCGTGAGAGCCCGATGCACGCCGTGATCAAGACGGATGTGTCACGCCGACCATGCTCGTGATTGACTGCTTCATGCTCACATCGCTCACCATAAGGAGTGCACGATATTTTCTGGCCCCTTGTGGGTAGGGATTGAGCGGATAGGGACAGCGAGAGAGGTTGGGGCCCTTGACAGTGGGGGAAGCGAACATGTATAAATAGCATTTACTAATTCCGACCGGAATAGTGCGGTATGAGGGTATCTCTTCGATCTACTTATGGAATCATGGCTGCCGTGGATCTCGCCATGCAGGCAGGGTCTGCACCTATTCAGGCCAAGTCCATCGCAAGACGACAGGGAATACCGGCGAGATTCCTCGAGCAAGTGCTCCATGCCATGAAGAAAGCCGGCTTGGTGTCCAGCCAACGAGGCGCCCAAGGCGGATACGTTCTTTCGAAGAAACCATCTGATGTCTCGGTGGCGGAGATTCTGGAGGCGCTGGAGGGGCCTGTTCTTCGTATGACCGAGATAAACGGGGGAGCCCACCGCACGACTCCGTCTGGGAACGTACTGGCCAAAGTCTGGGACCGTGTCCATGAGGCCGAGCGTCATGTGCTCGAGGGCATCACCGTCGAAGAATTAGCCGGGGAGCAGCGTCAAATCGAACAACAACGAAGTCCGATGTATCACATTTGAGGTTTGCTATGAGCCAGCTCACTACCAGCCGTACCCCCATCCAGACAGAGCCAATTCCTCCGGCCATTCTCGAGGAGATCGAAACCTTTGAGCAAGAGGCCAAGCGCATGTTGTCCGGAGAGATTGTCGGCGATCTCTTCAAACCCTTCCGTCTTCAGTATGGCATTTACGGCCAGCGCCAGACGGGCGTACAGATGGTGCGGATTAAAATTCCATTCGGCGGGATTACGGCCAACCAATTGCGCCGCATTGCCGAGCTTTCAGAGCGGTATACCACCGGCGTTGGTCATGTGACGACCAGACAAGACATCCAACTCCATTTCGCCGAATTGAAGGATGTCCCAGCCATCATGCGAGGACTGGCCGAAGTGGGTCTGACGACACGTGAAGCCTGCGCCAACACCGTCCGGAACGTCACGGGGTGCCATTTGGCCGGTGTGTGTCAAGGCGAGGTGTTCGACATTACACCATATGCCAAGACGGTGGCCTATCATCTGTTGCGGAATCCCCTCAATCAAAGCTTGCCGCGCAAATTCAAGATCGCGTTTTCCGGTTGCCGCCAGGATTGCGCACTCACGCCGATTCACGATATCGGGTTGCTGGCGGCGAAATCGGCGGACGGCACGCTCGGTTTCCGCATGGTCGCAGGGGGAGGCCTGGGTTCTGCTCCCCGCATCGCGCAGGTCTTGCGGGAGTTCACGCCGATCGATGAATTGATTCCCAGCATCGAAGCCGTAATCAAAATCTTCGATCAGCTGGGCAACCGGAAAAACCGCAACAAAGCCCGCATGAAGTTCGTCATCGAAAAGCTGGGCTTTGCGGAATTCAAGCGTCGCTGGGAAGAGACCTATGTGTCCATGGGACATGCTAGGCCGAACTCGCAGGCAATCAAGTTGGTGGAGCACAACGATGAACCTCTGCCGTTGATTATGCCGGCATCGAACGGCATGAAGCCAACCGTCACCAACGGCTCATTCAACGGGCACGGGCAGGAAACGCCGTTCGCGATGTGGAAGCGAACCAACGTTGTCCCTCAAAAGCAAGCCGGCTTTGCCACGGCGGCCGTGAAGCTCTTCATGGGGGATGTGACCGCCGGCCAAATGTTGCACCTCGCCGATCTCGCGGATCGGTATTCAAACGGCAATCTCCGAACCACCATTAATCAGAACATGGTCATCCGATGGGTTCCCGAATCCCGCCTTGGGGAGCTCTATCAAGATTTGGTGTCGCAAGGGCTATCCGATCCGGGTGCTGAACTGGCCGAGGACATTATTGCCTGCCCGGGGACAGATACCTGCGGCCTTGGCATCACGTCGTCCAAAGGACTCGCCAGGGCGCTCGCAGAAGTGTTCCCGGCCGGCCGTGTCCCGGAAGATCTGAAGGACGTCAGCGTAAAGATCAGCGGCTGCCACAATTCTTGTGCACAGCACCATATTGCGACGATCGGCCTCCACGGCGTCGGTAAACGCATCGGGGAGCATACTGCTCCCTTCTATGAGTTGCATTTGGGCGGCAAGGTCAACGGCACGGCCAAGATCGGGCAGATGACGGTGAAGCTGCCGGCAAAAGCCGTGTCGGCCGCCATCACGCACTTGATCGATGTCTATCGCCGTGACCGGAAATCTGGAGAGGGATTGCCGGCATTCATCGATCGAGTGGGCAAGATCGCGCTGAAGGATGAGCTGATTCCCTATACGTTGGTGCCGGCTTTTGCCGACGATCCGACCTTCTACTACGACTGGGAAGCGGATGAGGAGTTTGTCCTCGAGGATCTCGGACCTGGCGAATGCGCCGGAGGTGCGCTTGAAATGATCGAAAACGGCATCTTGGAAGCCGACCAAGAATTGTATCAGGCCAAATTGTTGACGGATAACCACCAGTATGCCGTGTCGGTGAACAAGTCCTACCGCGCCGTCCTCGCGGCCGCTAAAGCCTTGTTGGTGACGGAAGGCCTCGAGCCTTCCAGCGACGCCGAAACGTTCACGGAATTCGATCGCCGCATTGCTCAGACAGGCGTGGTGCCGGCGATCTACCGAGATTTGAGCAAGCAGGTCGGTGATCTCGGGCCGAAGGATACGACTGCGGAATCCGCGCGCGAGAAAATGTCGTTTGCAAAAGGCTTCGTCGATGCCTGCCGGGTCGCAACCGACCAGATGGGAAAGGATCTCAAGCTCGCAGCGGTGAAAGAGCAGCGTACCACCGGCGTCGACGGCCATGGAATCCAACCCGGCCGTCACCGTGCCAACCGGGGCCCCAGTCTACGACCTCCGTGGGGTCGCCTGCCCGCTCAACTACGTGAAGACCAAATTGAAACTTGAAATGATGGATGCGGGTGAAAAGCTGGAAGTCTGGCTGGATGCCGGCGAGCCGATCAAGAATGTGCCGATGAGCCTCAAGAATGATGGCCATGTGGTCCATCTGCAAGAGGCGTTGGAACCGGAAGCTGCGCATTACCGGATCCTGGTCGAAAAAGTGGAGTAATAGGCAAGGGCGAGGATGTCCGAGTGGTGCGAACAGTAGAGAACGAATGACGCAATCAATCGGCGACATTCAGGTATGGGGCGAATCGCTTGAGAGCTGCCAGCCACAGGAGATTTTGGCCGCAGCGGTCGAGCGCTATCGTCCCCGACTCATCCTCGCGTGCAGTTTCGGCGCGGAAGATGTCGTGCTTTTGGATATGCTGCACCGGATAGACCCTTCGGTTGGATTATTCTATCTCGACACGGATTTTCTCTTTCGAGAGACGTATGCGACACGTGATCGGATCATCGAGCGGTATGAGTTGAAGCCTGCCCAAGTGCATGAGGTGAAATCGCTGCTGACGCCGGAACAGCAGTCGGAGCAGCATGGCGAGGCCCTGTGGGTCAGCAATCCGGATCGCTGCTGCCAACTGCGCAAAGTCGAGCCGCTCAGACGTATCCTCGATGGGTATGATGCGTGGATCACGGGCATCAGACGGGAGCAGTCGCCGACCAGAGCCAACGCCAAGCCGATCGAGTGGGACAACACCTTTGAGCTGGTGAAAGTGAATCCGCTCGTCCGGTGGACCTGGGCCGACGTATGGACGTACATCAAGGTCTATGAAGTGCCGTACAACCCGCTGCACGACCAAAACTACCCGAGCATCGGCTGTACTCACTGCACGAAGCCTGTCATGCCGGGCGATGATCCGCGGTCCGGGCGGTGGCAAGGGCGTGAGAAAACTGAATGTGGGCTTCACAAGGCATCATGATGGGCATGCAGGAATTCATCGCCAAAATCGCCAAGGGACCCAAGGCCTCCAAAGATCTCACCTGGGATGAAGCCAAGCGGGCGATGCGGGCGTTGATCGAAGGTGAGGCGACGGCGGCTCAGGTGGGAGCATTTCTCGTCGCGATGCGATTCAAGATGGAGTCCGTGACCGAGCTCGCTTCGTTCACCGCCGCGGCGAGGTCCTACGTCGCGCCCTTGCCCATCCCACAGGACGTGGGGGTTGTCGATCTGCCCTCGTATGCCGGCAAGCAGGACACCTTTCACGCTTTGGCCGGAGCTGCCATCCTCGCCGCTGCTGCGGGCGGAGCCGTCCTCATGCACGGATATGACGGCATTCCCGGCCGTCCGGGGAACGCTGCCGTCCTCAAGACCCTCGGTATTCCGATTGATCTCGAAGCCAAGGCGGTTGCGAGCATGGCGGCCAAGCACGGATTCGCATACCTGGACATTGCGCTCTATCATCCTCCCCTCTACCGGTTTCTGGAAATGAGGCAGGAACTCGGGGTCCGGAATGTGTTCCATCCGATCGCGAGGCTGCTGAACCCGGCTCGCGCATCCTCGCAGGTGGTCGGCCTCACGCACCCGCCCCATTTCGAGAAAACTGCCGAAGCGATTCGAATGTTGGGCCTGCCGAGAGCGCTTGTTGTCAGGGGCGTCGAGGGCGATCCAGAATTGTCGATTGCCATGATGACCAAGGTGTTAGAACTTCGCGATGAGCGTATTACACCGTTGACCCTGGCTCCGAAGGATGCCGGACTGTCGATGGGGACGTCGCGCGAGATGGCGGGCTATCCGCCGGAGCAGCGCGAGAAAGAGGCTGATCTCCTTCGACGCATCCTTCATAACCAGGTGGCCGGCGGACAACGCGACTGGGTGCTGCTGAATGCCGGACTGTTGCTCTATGCCGGCGGCAGAGGTGCGTCATTGGCGGAGTGCACGTCATTAGCCCGTCGTGCACTTGAAGACGGGAGTGGAGCAAGAAAACTGGAAGCGCTCACTCAGACGCCGATGGCAGTCGCCCACAACTGTTAAGTCGATTATCGGGAGCCTCTTGTGAAACATCTTCGTCAGCTTGAAGACCAAAGCGTGTACATCCTCAGGGAGGCCTATAAGCATTTCGACAATCTTGCCATGCTCTGGTCCATGGGCAAAGATTCGACCGTACTGCTCTGGCTCGCGCGCAAGGCATTTTTTGGCCATGTGCCGTTTCCACTGCTCCATGTGGACACGAGCTACAAGATCCCGGCGATGATCGAATATCGCGATCGTCTTGCCCGGGAATGGCATCTCAATCTGGTGGTGGGGCAAAACAAAGAAGCACTTGCCGCGGGGATGAACCACACGCTGGGACGCGTCACCTGCTGTACCGCGCTCAAGACCAATGGACTCAAGCAGTTGCTCGAGCAGAAAGGCTACACGGGCGTCATTTTGGGTGTCCGGGCCGATGAAGAAGGCACGAGGGCAAAGGAGCGGTATTTTTCTCCTCGCGACAAGCATGGGGACTGGGATTTTCGCGACCAGCCGCCCGAACTGTGGGACCAATTCAAGACGACGTTTCCTCCCGGCACCCATATCCGCATCCATCCGTTGCTGGATTGGACCGAGATCAACATCTGGGAATACATCAAGCTCGAGAACATTCCCTTTATCGACCTCTATCTGAACAAGGGGGAGGGGACCCGCTACCGCAGTCTGGGCTGCGCTCCCTGTACGATGCCGATCAAGTCGACAGCCAGCACGGTCGACGAAATCATCGAAGAGCTGCGTCACACCACCGTGGCCGAGCGGTCTGGCCGCGCACAGGACGAAGGACGAGGCATGGAGCTGTTGCGAAAAGATGGATACATGTAGCGGCGGCATGAGTGCGGCGAAATCTTCCGAACACCTCAATATTGTGATTGTCGGTCACGTCGATCACGGCAAGTCCACCTTGCTCGGACGGCTCTATGCCGACACGGGCTCGCTGCCGGACGGCAAGCTGGAAAAGGTCCAGGCCATTTGCCGCCAGCAGGGCAAGGAGTTCGAATACGCGTTCTTGTTCGATGCCTTTCTCGAAGAGCAGGAACAAGGCATCACCATTGACACCGCACGGACGTTCTTCAACTGGAAGGGCCGCCAGTACATCATCATCGATGCGCCCGGCCACAAAGAGTTTCTCAAGAACATGATCTCCGGCGCGGCACGGGCGGAGGCGGCGTTGCTCCTGATCGATGCGCTCGAGGGAGTCAAAGAACAGTCGAAAAAGCACGGCTACCTGCTTTCCCTTCTGGGCGTACGCCAGTTCGCGGTCGTCGTGAACAAGATGGATCTGGTCGGGTACCGTCAGGATGTCTTCGAGGGCATCGAGAAAGAATATCGAGAATTTCTCGGACAGTTCGGCGCAAATCCGGAACGGATTATCCCGGTGAGCGCAAAGCTGGGCGACAACATCGCCAATCGCAGCCAGGCGATGGCGTGGTATCAGGGCCCCACGGTGCTCGATACCCTCAGCATGTTCAACAAGGAGATGGTGCGTTCCGAGCAGCCGCTTCGTTTCCCTGTTCAAGACGTCTATAAGTTCGATGCCAGGCGCATTCTTGCGGGACGCATTACGGCGGGACGGCTCAAAATCGGCGACCACCTTGTGTTCTCTCCCTCCAATAAACGCGCGAATATCCGGACGATCGAGGCCTTCAATATCGAACCGGTACCGACATCCGCAGTGGCGGGACAATCCGTCGGGATTACGCTCGATGAGCAGATATTTGTTGAGCGTGGGGAGATTGCCACTCACCAGGAACGGCTGCCGCTCGTTTCGACTGCGTTTAAGGCGAATCTGTTCTGGCTCGGAAGACGGCAGTTGGAAGAAGGCAGCAGGTACCTGCTCCGCGTCGCTACGAAAGAGGTGGAATGTGAAGTGGCGGTGATCCATCGGATCATCGATACGATGGATTTAAGTCAGCAGCAGGGCAGCAAGACGGTCAGCCGCAACCAAGTCGCGGAACTGACGCTCCGCGCGAAGGCTCCTATCGCGTTCGACCTCTCTTCTTCGTTCGAAGCCACCGGCCGCTTTGTCCTGGTGGACGAATACGATATCGCCGGCGGCGGCATCGTGACGGAACTGATCCGTGACGACCAGGAATTCTTGCGGGAGGAGGCGCGTCGCCGCGATTTTGCCTGGGTCAAGGGCGAAGTCGGGATCGAGGAACGGGCGCAGCAATATGGCCATCGAGCCGCCATCGTGCTCATTACGGGCGGGCGGCATACCGGCAAGTCGTTTCTGGCGAAGAGGCTGGAAGCGAGGCTGGTCGCCGATGGACGCCATGCCTATCTGTTGGACGGCGAAAATCTGCGGAGAGGATTGGACGCCGATCTGGCAGAAGGCCAGCGCGGCCAGACCATGGAGATAGCGCGGCGCTATGGTGAAGTGGCGCGATTGCTCGCCGATACGGGCCTGATCGTCGTATCGACTACAAATCCCTTCGGCCTGGCCTATGCCGAAGCGGCGCAGGCCATTAAAACGCTGGTGCATCCCACGCCGGTGATCTCGATCCATATGAGCAAGCTTCCCGAAGAGCCGCCGGCCAATGCCGACATCGTCTTTTCCGGTCCAGCCGACTTCGATGCGGCGACCAAACGTATCCTGGACGAACTGAAGCGTCGGGGCGTCCTCGCGCAAGCGATCGGGGCGAAGCCCACGTTCCAGTACTCCATCTAACAGGATTTGAACCCGCCTGCGTTTGACTGGCTTAAAACCGCTGTGTTACCGTACCAACCTTATAGTTTCCCCCACTTGGAAGACGTCACAATGGCCATTGAGAAAGACCTGAAGTCCATCCTCGGCAGACTCAAGTATTCCGACGACGCCAAGGTCGTGGCGCAAATTACCGAGCAGATGAAGCAGGTCCAAGCCCGTATGGCTGGCATCAAGCACAAGCTGGTCGTCATGAGCGGCAAAGGCGGGGTAGGGAAAAGTATGACGACCGTCAACCTCGCTCTCGCCCTGGCGCGTCAACATGCGCGTGTGGGTCTCCTGGATGTGGACCTCAATGGCCCCTGCGTTCCCCGCATGCTGGGCCTGCATGGCCGCTCCTTGACGATGACACCTGAAGGCGCAGTGCCTCCGGTCGGCCCTCTCGGCGTCAAAGTCGCTTCGATGGATTTCTTTTTGGGTGCAGCCTCGCCGGTCCGTTGGAAGGGTCCAATGGACGTCAGTCCGGTGTGGTTGGGCTTGATGGAAATGAACGTGATCCGGGAGTTTCTTGCGGATGTCGTGTGGGGCGAGTTGGACTATCTGCTGGCTGACCTGCCACCGGGCGCAGCCGCCGACAAGCCGCCGGTCATCGCCGGTTTTATCCCCGATTTGGCGGGCGCGATCGTTGTGACGACGCCTTCCGAAGTCGCCTCCGATGTCGTGCAAAAATCCGTGACCTACGCTAGGGACATGGGCATTAAGGTGTTCGGCATCGTGGAAAATATGAGCGAGTATCGATGTCCCTCCTGCGGCGAGCAGAACGAATTGTTTGAAGGCAACACCGACGCCATGTGCGAAGCGCTGGACCTTCCCTTGTTGGGCCGGATTCCGTTCGACCGCAAACTCGCTCGGACCTTCGACAAGGGCGAACCGTTGCTGGATGAGACCTACCCGACCATTCAGCGGTATCAAGACATTGCGGGCCGGATCAGGACCCTGTTGGATTACAAGAGAGTCCTGGCGGAAAAATTGTGAGCGGAGAGGAGCTGCCATGAAATTTGTGTGTCTCAACTGCGAAACCTACATGAACTTCGAGAAGGTGGAAAAACCCGGCGAAGGATCGCTCGGGGTCTTCTTCGGCTGCCCCTCCTGCGGCGCCAAGTTCTCGATGGTCACCAACCCCGGGGAGACGCAGATGGTCAGTTCGCTTGGCGTACAGTTAGGCGGAAGGACGGCGCCGGCGCAGCCCTTTGAGATGACGCGCGGCACACTCAAAGAGGAAGCCCAGGAAGGTTCCGGACAAATGGCCGCGTACTTGAATGAAAAAATTCAGGGCGGACAGCCGGTAGCCGCGACTGCCGCTCCGGGGAAGACGGGGGAAAAATCGGGCGGGGGATGTCCGTTCTCTGCGATGGTTGCCGATATGGGTCTGACCTCGAGCGGGAAGCCTGCCAACGGCGGCCCGGGCAAGGCCGAGTTCACTTGGACTCCTGATGCAAAGGAGAAGCTCGACCGGCTCCCTGCCTTTGTGAAGCCGATGGTGCAAAGCAGCGTTGAAGCCTTTGCGCGTAAACAGGGGTATCAGACGATCACGTTACAGGTCATGGACGACTCGAAAAATGACTCGCCCAACGGCATGGCTTGGACGCCCGAAGCGCAGCAGCGCCTCGACAACATTCCCGACTTCATCCGTCCGATGGCCCGTAAGGAGATTGAGCGGCTCGCGAAGGAACGAGGCGTCGTCACCATCACGGCTCAAGTGATGGACGATGCCAAGGACAAATTTATGAAGTTCATGTAGCGTGAGATTGCTGATTCCCCCGAGAGACCAAAGGCCCATCTGGTCGGACTGGATGGGCCTTTCCATTGCCACAACCTAGAATGCCCATGCGACGCAGCTCCTCCCTGACAATCCTCGTGTGCCGCATGACGCTCCTGACACTGTTGACCGTGCCTCCCGCGCTGGCCCAACATTCCGTTCCGTTTCCCCATGGCTCACCG
The DNA here is from genome assembly GCA_963824855.1 of uncultured Nitrospiraceae bacterium. Lineage (GTDB taxonomy): Bacteria > Nitrospirota > Nitrospiria > Nitrospirales > Nitrospiraceae > Nitrospira_C. The sequence continues at coordinate 357,364 of CAWGQP010000005.1, read as the reverse complement.
CACGCTGAAGCCCATGACCGGCACGACCTTGGAGCTCAGGCGGAAGTCTGGGAAGGTTCGGCGAAAGGTATTGCCTACTCGGAACGTAACCATCACGTGGCCGGTTTCATGGTCATGTTGATGGGGATAGCCGAGTTAAGCCATGTTTTGCGCCTGTCCTCTCTGAGATGGGCCAGGCTCCTCCTACCGTCGATTTTGGTAGTCGCCGGCCTGCTCATCATCGTTTGGAGCGATCACGAAGCCTGGCCCATCGGCTCGCTCACGCTTATTGAAACTTTCGCTGGTGGAGACTACGAGATTTTGCAGCATAAGCTGTACGGGATTCTGGCCTTGGGGGTGGGAAGCGTCGAGCTGTTCCGCCGGCTAGGACGAATCGGACACAAAGCGTGGGCATCACCGCTTCCGCTCATGGCTATCGTGGGAGGCCTCATGCTTTTCGGCCATTCACATGGGTTCCACCCTTCTGCACAGAAAATTGCCATGCATCACGCCATCATGGGCACGATGGCCGTCACGGCAGGTTCGACCAAACTCGTCTCCGCATGGGTCATGCCGGCCGAACGGTCCGGCTCCACAAACTGGGAATGGGTATGGGTTTCTCTCATTCTCCTTATTGGGGCGCAGCTGCTCCTGTATTCTGAGTGAGCCCCTTCCTGCCCGCCTGTCGCCGTAATTGACACCCTTCCAAACGCTGTGTTACCTGTACAACTTCACACGATCTCACCTGCCGAAACACCGGCCGTGGCAACACGGCTGAACGGAGTGGACCATGGGCGGACATAGTCACTGGGCGACTATCAAGCGCCATAAAGGGGCTCAAGACGCGAAACGGGGAAAGATTTTTACCCGGATTATTCGCGAAGTGACCATAGCCGCTCGTACGGGGGGTGACCCCGACGGGAATCCCCGGCTGAGGCTGGCCATTGCCAAGGCCAAGGAAGCGAACATGCCCGGTGACACCTTGAAGAAGGCGATTCAGCGAGGTACGGGAGAGTTGCCCGGGGTGACGTATGAAGAGTTCTCCCTCGAGGGCTACGGGCCGGGTGGAACCGCCTTGTTGATCGAAATCACCAGTGACAACCGCAATCGCACCGTCGCCGAAATCCGCAGCGTCCTGACGAAAAATCACGGCAATATGGCCGAAGCCGGGGCGGTTTCCTGGCAGTTCCATAAAAAGGGACTGCTTGCGATCGACAAGTCCAAGAGCGATGAAGACACGCTGTTGTCGCTGGCACTCGATGCGGGTGCCGAAGATGTGAAAGTCGGAGAAAAGACGTTTGAGGTGGTAACCAACCCCCATGACTTCGACGCGGTCAAGAAAGCGCTCGCCGATGCGAAGATCGATACGTCCCTGGCAGAGATCACCTTCATTCCGCAGAACACGATCAAGCTCGAAGAAAAAGGCGCCGAGCAGATGTTGAGACTCATGGAAGTCCTTGACGAGCACGATGACGTGCAGAAGGTGCATGCGAATTTCGACATCCCGGACGACGTGATGGAAAAGGTCGCGGCCACCGCCGCGGGATAGGTTTCCACCATCGACGCATGATCGCCCTCCTGACAGGCCGATTGGCCTTCAAGGCGCCGACGCATCTGGCTCTTGATGTTCAAGGGGTCGGATACGAAGTTTTTATTCCCCTCAGCACCTACTACAACCTCCCGAACGTCCAGGACAGCCTGACGTTGAGCATCCATACCCATGTTCGTGAAGACGCCATCCAATTGTTCGGTTTCAGCACGCCGCAAGAAAAGGATGCGTTTGTTCTGTTACTGAGCGTCTCCGGCATCGGACCCAAGTCGGCGCTGGGAATCTTGTCCGCGCTGCCTGTTTCCGATCTTGTCTCGGCCATCCAATCAGGGGATGTCGAAAAACTGGAAACGGTCCCAGGAATAGGCAAGAAATCGGCGGGCCGCCTTGTCCTTGAACTGAAAGATAAATTGACGAAGCTGCATCCGGCGCTCATGCCTCCCGACGCTCAGCTTCTCAGAGGGCGGGACGAACCGTTCGACGACGCGCTTTCTGCCCTGACGAACTTGGGCTATCGTGCATCCGATGCCAAAGAGGCCTTAAAGGCCGCTCAACAGTCGCGCTCCGGACCCTTGACGCTCCAGGAACTCATCCGTGAAAGCTTAAAAAAACTGGCAAGGGGTTGACCATGCGCGCGAGCACACGAACCGTCCTATGGAAGTCGTCCTGTCTCGGACTCGCTTTGGTCGGCGCTCTTTATGGGTCTCCTGCGATTGTCTGGTCGGCCGATGAGGCGCCCGCAGAGCCGAAGAGCATCCGCAAGACCTGTGGGAAATGTCCCGATGGCTATGCCACAACCGGCGTGACGCAATCGCCTGAGAATTGCAAGGAAGGCGACGCGACGCTCGTCCAGTGTGTCCCGCTCGGGGCGAACATGCTGGCGGTTTGCGGGTCCTGCCCCGAGGGATACCGCGAGATCGGAAGCTCGTCCGTGCCAGCTCGTTGCGGAAGTCAAGACGGAGGACGGCTGTCGCAGTGTCAATTGGAGCGGATGGAGCTCAATCTTCCCGATCCGACTCAAGGTGGAAAAGTCTGTCCGCCGGATTGCGGAGGTATGCCGGCTCCGGGCGAAGGCGCCTTGCCGCCGCCGCCGAAACACCTTCCACCGCCACCGAAACCGTGACGATATGCGCCAGGAGACCTGAACCGTCATGTCCCAACGAGTCGTGAATGCGCAGTTGACGGACGATGAACGCAGCATGGAGCAGACGCTGCGCCCGCAGACCCTCGACGAGTACATCGGGCAAGCGCGCATGAAGGATTCTCTGCGGATCTGCATCGAAGCGGCGAAACAGCGGCGAGAGCCGCTCGACCATGCGATTTTCTATGGTCCGCCAGGGCTCGGGAAGACGACCATTGCCCATATCATTGCGCGTGAAATGGGGGGGACGTTGTGCTCGACTTCCGGCCTGGTCCTCGCGCACGCGGGCGATCTTGCGGCGATCCTGACGAATCTCCAAGAGCATGACGTCCTCTTCATCGACGAAATTCACCGATTGCCTGCTTCGGTAGAGGAAGCGTTGTACCCGGCGATGGAAGACTTCCAACTGGATCTGGTTGTCGGCCAGGGACCCGCGGCGCGGACGGTCAAGCTTGACCTGCCCCGTTTCACGCTGGTGGGCGCCACAACGAAAGCCGGAGCCTTGACCTCGCCGCTGCGGGACCGATTCGGCCTCGTCCATCGGCTGGAATTCTATTCTCCGGCAGAACTGGAAATTATCGTGATGCGCTCAGCCGGGTTACTGGGGATTGCCATCGATCGGCCCGGAGCCGAGGAAATCGCACGTCGTGCCCGAGGCACGCCTCGGATCGTCAACCGGCTCATCAAGCGGGTTCGTGACTATGCGCAAGTAAAGGCAGAAGGTCGGATCACCCGAGTTGTGGCCCAAGAGGCCCTGACGTGGCTGGGCGTGGATGCCGCCGGCTTTGACGAGATGGACCGGAACATCCTCCTGACGATCATCGATAAGTTTGGCGGCGGTCCAGTGGGCGTCGAGTCGCTGGCTGCCGCGGTTCAAGAGGATCGAAGCACGCTCGAGGACGTGTACGAGCCGTATCTGATACAGGCGGGCTTCCTCGACCGCACGGGTCGCGGCCGGCAGGTCACAAAGGCCGCCTTGGACCATTTCAGGCGGCCGTCCAATCTCCTGTATTGACCCCACCTGCCGCGCCCGGGCGACCAGTACAAGGCTGCGGTCCATTTGCCCCGCAAAGTGCACGCAAGTTCCTGAAAGTCTTGGGCTCTCCTTGCATTCCGCGAAGCGGTTCCTGTATCATTCCTTGCTTACTCGCACCCGTCCTGCTTCTGGACGCTCGTCCAACTCATGGGGCAGGGGTGGAAGGGGTCCCATTCATGCCCGGTGACCTTTCCGATTACCGGAAAGAAATCGACCGCATCGATGACGAGATTTTGCGTCTCCTCAACGAGCGCTCAAAAAGTGTTGTCGAGATCGGCAAGCTGAAAAAACAGCAGGATGCCGGTGCGAATCTCCATACCCCTGCCAGGGAAGCGGCCATCATCGAGCGCCTCATTGGGCAAAACACCGGTCCCTTTCCTTCCGACGCCATCCGGCCCGTATACCGGGAGATCATGTCTGCATCTCTCTCCTTGGAAGGTCCACAGAAGGTGGCCTACCTCGGGCCTCGGGCGACCTTCACCCACATGGCCTGTACCCAGAAGTTCGGGGCGTCGGCCCAGTATGTCCCGGTCAACAGCATTAAGGATGTCTTCAGCGAGGTGGAGCGGGGAAGGGCGAACTTCGGAGTCGTCCCCATCGAAAACACGACCGAAGGTGTCGTCAACCACACCCTCGACATGTTCATCGACTCGAACCTCTTGATCTACGGAGAAGTGCTTCAGGAAGTGTCGCACCATTTGATGTCGAAGTCCGGTGCCGCCGAAGAGATCAAAAAGATTTGCTCTCATCCCCATGCGATCGCCCAATGCCGCAATTGGTTGGAAACCAACATGCCTCACGTCCCGGTTTCTGAAGTCGCCAGCACGGCCCGCGCAGCCGAGATGTGCCTCGACGACCCGTCCATCGCCGCAATCGCCTCTGAGCTGGCCGCGCAGTTATACGGATTGAAGGTCATCAAGTCGCGGATCGAGGACAATCTCAACAACTTCACGCGGTTCCTCGTCCTGTCGCAGAAGCCTCCGCGAACGCACCGGCAAAGACAAGACATCACTCATGTTGTCGATTAAGGACAAGGTCGGTGCGCTATACGATTTGTTGCGCCCCTTCGCCTCCCACGGGTTGAGCATGACCAAGATTGAGTCGCGCCCCTCCAGACGCAAGGCGTGGGAGTACATCTTTTTTGTGGACGTCGAAGGCCATATCGAAGAGGAACGAGTCAAAAAGGCCGTCGAGGAAATCACCGGGCGCTGTCTCTTTATGAAAGTGCTCGGCTCCTATCCGGCCCACAGTTAATCCCATGACGCTTCACGTTCATCCCGATATTGCCGCCTTGAGCCCTTATGTGCCGGGAAAACCGGTGGAGGAGCTGCAGCGTGAGTTGGGCCTCACACGCGTGATCAAGCTGGCGTCGAATGAAAACCCATTGGGCCCGTCGCCGAAAGCCATGGCCGTGATCAATGAAGGGGTCGCGACACTGCACCGGTATCCGGACGGCGGGGCCTTCCGGCTGCGGCAGGCTATTGCCGATCGTTGGAAGGTGTCTGCGGAGCAGGTCATTCTTGGCAATGGCTCCGACGAAATCCTCGGCCTCCTGGCCCGCACATTTCTGTCGCCTGGGGACGAAGCGGTCATGGCCGATCAGACGTTCGTCATTTACAAGATGGAAGTCATGGCCGCGCATGGGAAGGCCGTGCTCGTCCCTCTGGTACAGTGGCGCCATGATGTCATGGCGATGGCCGCTGCCGATTACGGAGCGGACGCGGCTCCTGTTTCTCTGTAATCCCAACAACCCGACGGGCACCATGGTGTCGGCCGATGAGGTGACCAGGCTGCTCGCGAGGGTTCCGGAGCATGTCGTGATCGTCTTCGACGAGGCCTACTTCGAATATGTCCGCAGTTCGGAGTTCCCGGATTCCATGGCCTATGTGAAACGAGGACGAAATGCCATTGTCTTGAGAACGTTTTCAAAAATTTATGGGTTGGCCGGTTTGCGCATCGGTTATGGGGTGACCACTCCTGAAATCGCGAACTTTTTGAACCGCGTCAGGCCGCCGTTCAACGCCAACAGCTTGGCCCAGCGGGCAGCACTGGCGGCGTTGGACGACGATGAGCACGTGGCGAACAGCCGTGCAGTGAATCAGACGGGTATGGACCAGGTCGTCAACGGATTACGGACGCTCGGCTTGGCGCCGATCGCGAGCGAAACCAATTTTGTGTATTTTGACGTGGGGCGCGATGGCCGTCGCGTCTTTGACGCGCTCTTGCGGCTGGGCGTCATCGTTCGTCATATCGAAGGGCGCATGATCCGCGTGACGATCGGACAGGCAGAAGAAAATACGACGTTCCTGGCGGCACTCGGGCAAGTGTTGCAGGCGGGCTGAACCAAGGCGAGGACATCATGATCATCGTGTTGAGGCCGGATGCATCCGAGCGGGAAGTCGATCACATCGTGGATCGGCTTCGGGAACTGGGATTGAAATCGCAGCTCTCGACAGGACAGGAACGGACGATCATCGGCGTCATCGGAGACGACCGCATCCTTCAAAACCAGCCGCTCACGGCATTGCCTGGAGTGGAGAGCGTTCTGCCCATTTTGGCTCCCTGGAAGTTGGTCAGCCGGGAGTTCAAGAAGGAAGGGACCATCATCGACGTGGGCGGGGTGAAGATCGGCGCCAACCGTCTGGCCATTATGGCCGGCCCCTGTGCCGTGGAACGGCTGGAGTTGACCGTCGGCATTGCGCATGAGGTGAAGGCTGCCGGAGCCAGCATCCTGCGCGGCGGCGCCTATAAGCCGCGCACGTCGCCATATTCGTTCCAAGGCTTGGGCCGCGAGGGTTTGGATTATCTGGCCGAGGCCAGAAAACAGACGGGCCTGCCGGTCGTCAGCGAAATCCTCGACACTCGCGATATCGAGCTCTTTCTCGAGAAGGCCGACATCATCCAAATCGGTGCCCGCAACATGCAGAATTTCGAACTGTTGAAGGAGGTCGGTGCCTACGACAAGCCGGTGTTGTTGAAGCGGGGGCTTTCGGCCACGATCAAGGAATTTCTCTTGTCGGCCGAATACATCATGTCCCGTGGAAACCGCAACGTCATGCTCTGTGAACGCGGCATCCGGACCTTCGAAACGCAATACCGTAACACCCTCGATCTTGCCGCAATCCCGACGTTGAAGGAGTTGTCGCACCTGCCCGTGATCGTGGATCCGAGCCATGCCACCGGAAAGTGGAATCTGGTGGCGCCGATGTCCAAGGCGGCCGTGGCGGCAGGCGCCGACGGCATCCTCATCGAAGTCCATTCGAACCCTGAGTGCGCGCTGTGCGATGGCGAGGAGTCGATCAAGCCGAGCAAGTTCAAAGAACTGATGCACGATATGCGCAAGATCGCCCACGCGGTCGGAAGAGAAGTGTGATGAAAGTGCATTTCAACCAGGCGGTCATTATCGGGGTCGGATTGATCGGTGGTTCCCTGGGCATGATCCTGCGCCGAAAACAATTGGCGTCCAGCGTCGTGGGAGTGGGACGGCGCATTGAAAATCTGAAGACAGCGGTCAACGTCGGCGCGATCGATCGGTACGTCGTGGATTCGAAAGAGGCGGTGAAAGAGGCCGACCTCGTCATTCTCGCGACGCCGGTCGATACGTATGAACGGCATTTGCAGGAGTGGGCCTCCTGTTTGCGGCCTGGCGCTATTGTCACCGACGTCGGCAGCGTCAAAGGAGAGTTGGTCGAACGGTCGGAACGCCAGATGCCGGCCGGCGTGCATTTCGTCGGTGGGCATCCTATCGCCGGGAAGGAAAAGACGGGTGCGGCGGCGGGATCCGAAGACCTCTTCAGCGGGAGACGCTGCATTTTGACGCCGACTCAGCAGACGAACCCGCAGGCGCTCGAACAGGTCCAGGCCCTCTGGCAGGAGGCGGGGGCGGTCGTGCTTACGATGGATCCCCAGCTCCACGACAAGATTTTGGGAGCCGTCAGTCACTTGCCGCATGCGGCGGCATTCGCTCTGATGACTGCGCTCGTCGAGATCCGGATGGAAGTGCCTGGACTGGACCTGGCCGGCCACTCGGGAGGGGGATTGCGTGATACGACGCGGATCGCCGCGAGCTCGCCGGAAATGTGGCGCGATATTTTTCTCTGGAATCGGGAGAATGTCGTGGCCTGTATTCGCGCGTATGAACGATCACTCGGTGAATTGAGGCAGTTGATTCAGACCGGGGATGCCGCCGGTATCGAGAAGATGCTGGAGCGGGCGAAGGAAGAACGGGAGAAATTCCCCGTCCGGACGTGATGTGCAGCGAGCGGTAGAGCTCAGTGAACACGCTGGAAAGAGGATGAGGCGCAGTTGGCGACGTTAACGATCACACCAGGGCAGTCTCTCCGTGGGACGATTGCCGTTCCCGGCGACAAATCCATCACCCACCGTGCGCTCATTCTCACTGCACTGGCCGAAGGCGAGGGCACGCTCAAACACTATTGCCGTGGAGAAGATTGTCTCAATACCATGCGCGCGTTGCAGGCTCTCGGAGTGAGAATCGACGAAACACACGATGAGCTACACGTCCATGGGAAAGGCTTGTGGGGACTCACGGAGCCCGGAGGCATCATTGATTGCGGCAACTCGGGCACGGGCATCCGCCTGTTGACCGGCCTGCTGGCCGGACAGGATTTTTTCACCGTCCTCACCGGTGACGCATCGATCCGGCGTCGTCCGATGGGACGGATCGTCAAACCGCTCCGCGAGATGGGGGCGACCATCGCTGGACGAAAGGGCGGCGAGCTTGCTCCATTGGCGGTTACCGGGACAACGCTTCGTGCCATCGCCTATGCCTCGCCTGTTGCCAGCGCCCAGGTGAAATCTTCGCTTCTGCTCGCGGCGCTGTTTGCCGAAGGCACGACCCGCCTCTCGGAGCCCCGGCGATCGCGGGATCATACCGAGCGGTTGTTCGAGTTTTTCGGATTGCCGCTGAGACGCGACGAGCTCACGGTCACCATCGAAGGCCGACCGTCCGTCGGATGGCCCGCTGCACCTCAACTGACCGTGCCGGGCGACCTCTCGGCCGCCGCCTTTTTCATTGTCGGGGCGACCATCATTCCGGGTTCTGACGTCACGATTACGGGCGTCGGCGTGAACCCAACGAGAACAGGTCTGCTCGACGTCCTGGATCGCATGGGCGGTGATATCGAGTTGCTCAACCGGCGGGAGGAAGCCGGCGAACCGGTGGCGGACATTCGCGTGAAATCCGCTCCGCTCCACGGAGTCACAATCGGGGCGGATCTGATTCCTCAGACCATCGATGAGTTTCCCATCCTCTGCGTGGCCGCCGCAGTGGCCGAGGGTCAGACCGTGATCACAGGAGCAGACGAGTTGCGCGTGAAGGAAAGTGACCGGATTGCGACGATGGCCGCGGAACTGCGAGCTATGGGAGCCCGGATCAGCGAGAGACCGGATGGCATGGTCATTCAAGGACTCGGGCACTCTCGCGAAAACGGGCGACTGCAATCAGCAAACGGGCGCAGTCATGGCGATCATCGTGTGGCGATGTCTCTCGCCATTGCGGCTTTGACGGCTTCCGGGGAATCGGTCGTGCAGGACACGGATTGTATCGAGACATCGTTCCCGGATTTTCGCGCTTCCTTGTTACGAATAACGGGGCAGTCACTGAGACGCTGGAGCCGCAGAAGAGGGATGCGAAGCCATGATTGTGGCGATTGACGGCCCGGCCGGCGTGGGAAAAAGCACGGTGGCGAAGCTCTTGGCTTCTCGGCTGGGCTTCTTCTATCTCGACACAGGGGCGCTGTACCGGGCGGTAGCTTGGGGTGTCCTCAGGCACGGGATTGAGCCGGCGGATGTCGAGGCGGTGGCGGGGCTGCTGCCGAAGCTGTCGCTTCAAATGGAGGTGACGAACAACGAGGTGACGGTTTCCATGAATGGAAAGGACGTGACCAAAGAACTTCGGACGCCGGCGGTGTCAGCAGCGGCATCGGTGGTCTCGGCCATTCCGGCCGTCAGAGCCTGGCTTCTGCCGGTCCAGCGACAGATGGGCAAGAAGGGCTCCGTAGTGGCAGAGGGTCGTGATGTCGGCACGAAAGTCTTTCCGTCGGCACCGGTCAAATTCTTTCTCGAGGCCGATCCGACGGTCCGGGCACAACGTCGACATCATGAACTCGTGGCGGCCGGTCATCGGGGCGCCATCGAGCAGACGAGCGCGGAGCTGGCGGGGCGGGATGATCGCGACCGCTCCCGAGCCATGGCGCCGCTGATTCCGGCCGAGGACGCACATCATATCGATACGTCGAGTTTGTCGGCCGATGAGGTCGTCAACAGGATGTTGGCTGTGGTGACGGCCAAGTTGTGAGCTCGGTTGCGTACGCGATTCTCTGGGTGCTCGCACGCACGGTGGCGCGGCTGTTCTTCGGGTTTCGCGTCATCGGTTCCGTGCCGAGGCAGGGCGGCTTGCTGGTGGCGGCCAACCATGCGAGTTACTTCGACATTCCGCTGCTGGGATGCGGAATGTTCAGGCGGGCATGGTACCTAGGCCGCAGTGACTTGTTTATTCCTGGTGTGAAAGGAATCCTGCAGTGGCTGGGGTGGATCCCGCTCAAGCTCGGCCGGCTGGATCGCAAGGCCTTCGATCGAGCGATTGCATTGATCAAGGCCGGAAAGGTCGTGGTGATTTTCCCTGAGGGAGGCCGCAGCCTGGACGGGCGGTTGCGGAATGCCAAGGCGGGTCTTGGCATGATTGTGGCGCAGACGGGTTGTCCTGTGGTGCCGGCCTATCTCAAAGGCACGTTTGACGTTTTGCCGGCCGGAGCCAAGCGGCCGCGGTTTCATCCCGTGTCCGTGTCGTTCGGACCAGCGCTGGTTTTTCCCGGTGAGAATACGCAGACGAAAGCGTTTTATCAGGAAGTGAGTCGAATCGTGATGGAGCGGATTGCCACATTGGGCGGGGTTGCCCCGCCGCCGTATCATGCCAGTGCCGGTGCTCGCAACGCTGAGTGAGCCCCGGTGTTCGTTCATCATCAGCACCCGACGGACGTCGGAAGAGTAGGACTGTCCCCATGAGTATGGTTTCGAAATCGAGTGAGCCGCAGTTGGATCGCGAGGCCTTGGCCGCCCTGTATGAGGAAACTTTCAAAAACCTCGAAGAGGGTACCATCACAGAAGGCCGGGTCGTCGCATTAACCAAAGATAAAGTCGTCGTCGACATCGGCTACAAGTCCGAAGGGATGATCCCGAGCGATCAATTTTCCCATGACGATCTGCAGCAGTTGAAGATCGGCGACCGCATTCAGGTCTATATCGAAGAATGCGAGGACGCCGACGGCAATCTGATTCTTTCCAAAGAAAAAGCCGACAAGATGAAAATTTGGGAAGAATTGGAAAAGCTGTACAAGGAAGAGAAGAGCATCGACGGCAAGGTCGTCTCCCGGATCAAGGGCGGCATGATGGTGGACATCGGCGTCAAGGCGTTTCTGCCCGGATCACAAATTGATCTGCATCCCGTGCGCGATCTCGACGGCTTGGTCGGGCGCACGTTTCCGCATGAAAATCATCAAGATCAACCACCGCCGCGGCAACGTGGTCGTCTCCCGCCGCGTTCTGCTCGAAGAAACGAGGGACAAGAAGCGCCAGACCACCCTCGCCACGTTGAAGGAAGGGCAGTTGATTCAGGGCATGGTCAAGAACATCACCGACTACGGAGCCTTCATCGACCTCGGAGGCATCGATGGCCTGCTCCACATCACGGATATGTCCTGGGGCCGTGTAGGGCATCCGTCGGAAATGTTCAATGTCGGCGACCGTGTCGAAGTGAGCGTGCTCAAGTACGACCGTGAAACCGGCAGGATTTCGCTGGGTCTGAAGCAAAAGTCGGCCGACCCCTGGACCAACGTGGCCGGCAAGTATCCGATCGGCACACGCGTGAAGGGCCGAGTCGTGAGCCTGACCGATTATGGCGCGTTTGTGGAACTGGAGCCTGGCGTCGAAGGCCTGGTCCACGTTTCCGAGATGTCCTGGACGCACGAAGTCCGCCATCCGTCCCGCGTCGTGGCCATCGGTGATCAAGTCGAAGCCGCCGTGCTGAATGTCGATCCGGCCAGCCGGAAGATTTCGCTAGGCATGAAGCAGACGGCGCCCAATCCCTGGGACATGGTGGAAGGCAAGTATCCGATCGGAACCCGCATTGAGGGGAAGGTGAAGAGCCTGACGGATTTCGGCGCCTTCATCGGCTTGGATGAAGGCATCGACGGCTTGATCCATATCTCCGATATGTCTTGGACGAAGCACATCAAGCATCCATCGGAAATCTTCAAGAAAGCTCAGAAGGTCGAGGCCGTGGTGCTTCGCATCGACAAGGAAAAAGAGCGGCTGTCCCTGGGCTATAAGCAGTTGACCCGTGATCCATGGGATGACGAAATTCCTGCGCGGTACCGCGTGGGGGATCCGGCCAGCGGGAAGATCAGTAAGGTGGCGGATTTCGGCATTTTCGTGGAGCTTGAAGGTGGCATCGAAGGACTGATCCATATCAGCGAGGCCGGGTTGGATCAGAACGCCAAGCTGGAAGAGAAGTTCAAATTGCAGGATGAGGTCGCCGCGAAGATCATCAAGGTGGATCGGGAGGAGCGCAAGATTGCACTGAGCCTTCGGGACCACCAATTGGACTCCGAGCGGCGGCATGTGGACGAGTACCATGCTGCGCAGGGGGCGCCGGATCAGAGTCTTGGCCGAGCCGCGAAGCAAAGTCGGAAGCGTGGCTCCGATGACGACGAGAAGTAGGTAGCGATCACCGGCGCGGGACCGTCAGGTTCCCGCGCCGGCCATATGGGCAGACCCTCTATGAGTGAAGAAACGTCGAGTAAGCCGGCCAAGCGATCCTTCGTTCGAAAGATCCTGCTTTTGGCGGGGATTGGGATCGCGTTCCTGCTGCTCTTGAATCTGTTGTTCCCCGACCTCGATCTCTCGACTGAGGATCGGGTGGCCCTCATCCGGGTTGAGGGCGTGATCCTGGACGCTCAGTCCACCGTCACCGAGTTGAAACGGTTCGGGGAGAACCCGTCCGTCAAAGCTATTGTCCTGCGGATTGACAGTCCCGGCGGAGGCGTGGTTCCGTCTCAGGAAATCTACGATGCGGTGCAGCGTGTGCGGAATAAGAACAACAAAGCGGTCATTGCCTCAATGGGCACGGTCGCCGCTTCCGGAGGTTATTATATCGCCGCCGCCACTGACCGCATTATTGCGAATCCGGGCACACTCACGGGCAGCATCGGCGTCATTATGGAGACGGCCAACGTCGAAGGTCTGCTGAAAAAGATCGGAGTCGAGGGCATCGTGGTGAAGAGCGGGAAGTTCAAGGATGTCGGCTCGCCGCTCAGGAAAATGACCGGAGAGGAGCAGGCGCTGCTCCAATCTGTCATGGACGACGTGCATAAGCAGTTCATTGAGGCCGTCGCCGAGGGACGGGCGCTCGAACCTTCGACGGTCCAGGCCTTGGCCGACGGCCGCATCTTTACCGGTCGACAAGCCAAGGAAGCGAAGCTCGTGGATGAGCTCGGCAATTTGGACGATGCCATACAGCTTGCCGCTGAACTGGCGGGAATTGAGGGGGAGCCGAAAGTCGTGGAGCCGCGACGACGGTTCTCGATCAGGGAACTCATCGAGTCCCGCTTGTCGGTGCTCTTCCCAAAGCTGGATTTCTATTCAGGGGTCAGCTTCAAGTATCTCATGGCGTTTTAACTCGGTCGAAGGGCGGGCCGGCGCTCGCCGCAGCGAAAGGGGAGTCGGACATGACCAAGGCGCAGATTATCGAACGTGTCTCTGAGCAGGTCACGACATTGACCAAACGGCAGGCGGAAATCGTGGTGAACACGATTTTCGATTGCGTCAGGGACTCGTTGAAGAACGGCGATAAGACCGAAATCCGGGGATTCGGGAGTTTCCGCCTCAGGTCCAGGCGGATGAAGGAAGGACGCAACCCGAAGACTGGAGCTACCGTGGCCGTGCCTGCCAAGAAAGTGCCTTTCTTCAAGGCCGGCAAAGAGCTCAAGGAATTGCTCAACCAGTAATTCGCGTACATAGAGGAACACCTAATGGCTGCATCAGATTCCGACGACACGGTCGCCACCGACGTTCGATGGACAGAAGGGGCTCTCAAACGGATGGAACGTGCCCCCATCTTCCTGCGAGGCATGGTCCGCAGGCTCGCCGAAAAAAAGGCGCGGGAACTGGGCTATGCGGAAATCACCGAGGCGACCCTCGAACAGTTCAAGAACCAGATGATGGGCGGAATGGGAGGTGCTTCGGGCATGACGGAGGCGGCGGAGGCGATGGCGCAGGGCCGGCTGCCCTGGACCGCCGCGGCGAAGGAGCGGCTGAATACGGTGCCCGAATTCATGCGCGGCATGATTAAGCAGATCGCCGAGGAGGTGGCCAAGGAAGGAGGCCACATGGAAGTCAATGTGGATCTCTTCGAGCGGGTGGAAGCCCTGGGAGACGTCCGCGAGGCCGCTTTGCCCCCATTGCCCTGGACGGAAGGCGCGCTGGCGCGTCTTCGAGAAAAGCTTCAGCAGTCGCCGCCGATCGCGATTGAATTCGTGACCGACATGCTGAAACGTGACACGGAAGACTTGGCACGCGAGAAGGGCTTAGCGCAGATTGACGAGCACACCCTCGTACAACTGTGGGATGCGCCGCAAGAACGAATTGCCTGGAGTGATGAAGCGTGGAAACGGCTGCAGACCTCACCGGACTTCGTCAGGAGCGGTATTCGGAAGGCCGCCGAGCGGCGCGCCCGCAAGCTGGGGTTGAAGGAAATCGACTCCGAGCATCTCACCGGCTTTCGCAATCAGGCCATGATGAAGGCCGTCAAACGCATTCGCTCCTTCGGATACAATGAATTGACCTTTGAGGCCTTCGACACTGCCTTGGAAAAGACCAAGCGGTTACAAGGCAACGAACAGGCTGAAAAGCGTCTTCAGGAAATCCGGAGCCACTTCGCCGATCCCGAGGCCAAGAAGCCGGAGGGGGGGACGTTGGGGGCCGAATTGATGAACCGATTCAGGCGCTATCTCAAGGGAGAAGGAACGCTGTAGTCCTGCGAAAGGCGTCTCAACAGGCCCGGACCGTCCCTTGTAAGGTCGAGGCCTGAGTGAGCGCTAATGTGCGGCGGCCTGTTGCGGCCAAAATTTGTGGCGGATTTGAGGCAAAGGTTCGTTATCCAAGTTTGGAATGTCATACAGGCAGCGGTCGATGAGCGCCACTTCCTCTTCAGTCAGGTCCAGCGTCACCTTTTTCTTCCAAAACTGATCCAGCGTAAAGTAATCGCCTGACTGGGGCTTTTCCGCCAGCAGCGTTTTCATCTTTTCAAATCCCGCCGTGTCCACGCCAGGGATTCGCCCCTTATTCCGGTCATGGCACCAGTGCAGGACTTCTGCAATCCCGTACATCGTGATGTCAACCTTTACCGTGTTGCCCATGGACTCCTCCTTGAAAAAGGAGTGTAGTCTACCCTAGACCGGAGGCGACTTTCAAAGGCTGTTTCCTCCGCGTCGGCGGCCGGCATCGGGCCTGGGCGCGGCCCAATTGATTGCCAGGAGAAAGCCGCCGCCGGTATACTAACCACCCCTTCATTAAGAGTTGGCGATTCAACGACGACTGCGGGACGGACGAGGCCTGGGCGTGGGGGCACGGCAGCCAATGACAGGCAGATACGGCTGGACGTTTCTCGTGTCCGGCATCATCACGATGGTACTGGCCGCAGCTTGTTCCAAGCAGGACCCCTACGTTCCGCCTGATCTGTTCTACTACTTCGCGAGCTACAAGGTCGGCAAGAATCCCACCACCATTACCGCCATCGATATCAACCAGGATGGCGTGACTGATCTCATGACGACCAATGTAAGCAGCAACACGCTGTCGATCCTGATCGGAAACGGCGATGGGAGCTTTCACGAGCAAGTGCAACTGCACGTCTGTCAGGAGCCTCGGTCGCTCGCGACAGGCTTCTTCAATGCTGATGCCTATCTGGATATCGTGCTGGCCTGCGCGGGCGGAGATCAAATTGCCGTATTGTTCGGCAGGGGCGACGGCAAGTTCACCGAAGGGCCGCAATACCCCGTCCATCGGACACCCGTATCCATTGCCAGCGACGATTTGAACGGCGATCGGATGGCGGATCTTGTCGTCGCGTTGCGCAATGACAAGATCAAGGTGTTTCTTGGTCAGGGCAACGGTGAATTCAGGCACGGAGCGCAGTATGAATATGGTGATACGCCGACCTCGGTCGCGTTGTCGGATCTCAACGGTGACGGGAAAATCGATCTGGTGGTCACCAATGGAGGTCCCATGTCCAACGCCGTCTCCATCTGGATCGGCAACGGAGACGGGACGTTCCAGTCGCCGACGGATTACCGCTCCGGCAGACGTCCGTTGGGAGTCAGCTTTGCAGACTTCAACAACGACCGCATCCGGGACCTGCTCGTCATCAACGGAGAACGGGACAGCTTTTCAACATTCTTGGGAAATGGCAATGCGACGTTCCAGGCAGGGCGCGACTCCGGTGCCAACGCCGGCCCGAACTACGGATTGGCTCGGGACTTTAACGGGGACCATCGCGTGGATGTCGCCATCGTCAATCTGCAGTCCAGCGATCTCTCGATCCTCTTCGGCCGGGGCGACGGCACGTTCGAATATCCGCCGAGGAATTACCGCACAAAGGCGGGGCCCTTTGCGATCGCGTTATACCACGTGACGAGCAGCGAGATCGAGGAGCCAGGGCTCGTCACGGCCGACAACGGCGACGGGTCGGTGTCGATTTTTCTTCATCGGGGGCTCAAAGGGGGACAGGCTCCGGCGACCGCTGCCTCTTCGTCCAAACCCGCTCCGTAGCCCGCGGTCGAAACGGAGCTGTCAGCTTGACAGTCTGGGACCCCTCGGCTAGAGTGACCGGCAGGCGCGGCTTTTGGACGTTCGGCCGCCCTGTACGAGGACAGAGGTGAGATCCTTTTCATGGTGGTTCGGCATGGGCGCGCTCCTCACCCTGTCGGTGCTCATGGTTCAGGGAGGGGTGCGCGACTTATTCGATGGGGCGCATCCTAGCGCCGGCGCGAGTCCGTACCTGTCATTCACCACGACGATTTTCGGCGGCGGTCTCCTGGCCGCGTGCCTCGCCTTGGTGATGAAGCGCATCAGATAACGACTGATTGGCTGCTCGAACGATGGATTGTCTCAAGTGCAAAGGCTTTATGATGGTCGAGCGGCACTATACGCTCATGAACCGCCGGCTCTATGCCCGTTGTCTCAATTGCGGATTTTGGATCGATCTCGCCGATCTTCTTCGATTTTTTCACAAAGTCATCGATAGCGGGTTCCGGGGCACGAAGGTTCGGGAATCCTTCACGCTCTAAACGAGAGGCGCACGCCATGTTCTCTGCTCACAGTCGTCGAATGCGCGCGTGCATCCTGGCGGCGCTGTGCCTCGTGTTGCTTGTCCCTGCAACAGTCCAAGCGAAACGTGGCAGCGGAAAAACGAGGCAGCTGCACACGGTCAGCGAAGATAACCAGTCGTTGCCGTGGCGCCGCGTGCCCGCCCACAGTATTCTCCTCAAAGAACTCAACACGGGCCGCGTCCTCTATGAGCATGAGTCCGGAAAGCGGTTGTCACCCGCCAGTCTGACAAAAATCATGTCGGCGCTCGTGATCCTCGAGCACGGAAGGCTCGACGATTTGGTCACTGTCAGTCCAGCGGCCGCCCGTGCGCATAAGACCCATTTGCGGCTCAAGGCAGGTCAGGTCTTCAGGCTCGACGACCTGCTCAAGGCTATGCTCATTGTATCCGCCAATGATGCGTGTCTGGCGGCGATCGAACACGTCGGCGGTGACGAAACCCAGTTCGTCGGCTTGATGAACGACAAGGCGGCGGGGTTGGGCTTGCACAATACGCACTTCACGAACGGGTGCGGATTTGACGGCCCTGATCATTATTCGACCGCAGAAGATCTTGCCACGTTAAGCGTGATCGCCCTGCAACAGCCGATTTTCCGGAATCTGGTGAGAGAGGAACGCGCCATGATCATGCCGGTGAACGGCACTCATGCGTATATTCTGCACACGACAAATCGTTTGCTCGGTCGAATTCCCGGCGTTGAAGGCATCAAAACCGGCTTTACCTCGAAAGCGGGGCGGTGTCTTATCGCCAAAGTCTCCCAGAACGGGAGCGATCTCCTGGTGGTCATTCTGAATTCCAACCGCCGATGGAATACGGCCACAAGTTTGATCAGTTACGGGTTGCGCGCCTCCGGCCCATCCTTCTAGCGCGATAGCGCTCGACCTCATCACATGGCGTGCTAATGGTGGATGGAAAAGGCACCGGCTTTTCGAGAGCCGGCCGTCCTGATGGGACTGAATGGGGAGGATCAGTGAACCGGTGAGAACTCGATGTTGACGTCTTTACCCAGATAATTGATGACGAATCCCTGCTTGTCGTAGGCCAACACCGCCCCCATGACGTTTTCGTCACCATAGTCTTCGTGACCTAGGAGTTTGCGGATATCCTCCGGACTTTCGCTGTTGAGCACGTTGCGAAATAGCCCACGTGTCTTATAGGCAAAACGGTTGTTGATGAAGATCAGGTCGACTTTGCCGTCCTGGACGCGCACGCCGGCCATGGGACCGGTTGGTTTCCGCTGATCGACCAAGAAGATGAATAACGCTTCTTGTTCGACCTTGATGCCGGGGATTTTCTCGTTCACCAAGACATCCATGGCCCTGGCCTCGCTGTCACCGATTTTGACACCAAAGAGAGAAATGTCGGGACTCTTAATCGCCTTAGGATCCATCACGTCGTTCTTGCTCAGCTCATAGGGTTCGGCGCTCGCCGACGCGACGACTAGAACCATCATGCCGAGCACCAGACAAGTCTGGAGGTACGCTCGTAACATCGCCTTCATCAACCCCTCCTTACTCAGTATCCTGTCTGAACGGCCGTGTGGATATCCGATGTGGATAAACGGCGGTAAATCATAGCTTTGAGCATTTTATCGGAGGGCCAACCAACTTGCAAGGAACGGTTCCAAGCGTCATCGGTGCTTGTCCGGTTCGCAATCCTTGAGGTTTGTGTGGAGGCGGAGGCCGCAGATTGGTGATTGCCTAGGACTTGGGAGGTGTAATGAGGAGCATGGCACCCAGATCACGGAGACGCTGAAAGTAGGGACGACAATCCTCCTCGAGCTCATGTTCTATGGTCTCGAGGTCGCCCAGACAGTCACCGACGATCGTGCGGCGTTGCTCGTCGAGTCCCTCCTCGCTGTCCAGGAAATACACGACGCAGCCGCTGATCACCGTGTCGAGTGTCATCAGCGGTCCCTCAAGCTGGGTCGCGACGCGGGGCCAGCCGGCCTGCTTATGCGCTTCCCATAATCTGCCGACCGTTTCTCGGTTCACCGAACCGGGCTCCTTCCTCTGACGACCCCCTGTTCCTCGCGGTGCGATGCATGACGCTTGGTCACTGCTCAACATGCGTTATGGATAGAGGCCGCGGCTCAGATGGGCTTGTGCCACCTTGTCTATTCCGGTCATCAGCGCCGCCATCCGCATGGATGTGCCCTTCACCGTGGCGAATTGCAGCGTCCGTTGAAAGGCAGACGTCATGAGATCGCGGAGGCGGTCTTGTATGTCGGTCGCTTTCCAAAAAAACCGCTGTGCATCCTGCACCCATTCAAAATAGGAGACGATGACGCCCCCCGAATTGGCCAGAATGTCAGGGATCACGAAGATGCCCTTGTCCTGCACGATGCGGTCGGCCTCCAAGGTCGTGGGGCCGTTCGCTCCCTCTGCCAGCACACGGCAATTGAGCTGCGACGCATTGTGTTTCGTGATCTGTTCGGACAATGCGGCAGGAACCAGGACCGTGCATTTGAGTTGCAGGAGTTCCGCGTTGGTCAACGGATCGCCCAGCTTCGTTTCAGCGAGCGTCTGACCGCCGGACTTGTAGGTGGACAGCAGTTTGGGAATGTCGAGGCCTCGAGGATTGTAAATCCCCCCGCTCACATCGCTGACCGCAATCACCTTGGCCCCCGATTCATGCATGATCCTGGCGGTATGGGATCCGACGTTGCCGAATCCCTGAATAGCCACGGTGGTCTCACTGACCTCGATTTTGAGATGACGTAAGGCCTCAAGCGTCACACACACCACCCCGCGCCCTGTGGCCTCTTCTCGGCCGAGGCTTCCTCCGATCGAAAGCGGCTTTCCGGTCACGACGCCAGGGACGGCGTACCCGACTTGTTGGCTATAGGTGTCCATGATCCACGCCATGACCTGCGCGTCCGTGCCGACGTCCGGAGCCGGCACATCCTTATCCGGGCCGACCAAGGGAAAGATTTCCGAAGCGTATCGCCGCGTGAGGCGCTGAAGTTCGGATCGAGACAGTGCTTTTGGAGCGACGGCCACGCCCCCCTTGGCTCCGCCGTAAGGGAGGTCGGCCAGGGCGCATTTCCACGTCATCCACATGGCCAGCGCGGCGACTTCGCCGAGGTTGACTTCCGGATGATAGCGAATCCCTCCCTTCGAAGGGCCGCGTGAGGAATCATGTTGAACTCGATATCCGGTAAAGACTTCGACGCGACCGTCATCCATCCGGATGGGAACGCTGACGACCAGCGATCGCTGAGGAAGTTTCAATCGTTCACGGAGGTTGGAATCCAGTCCCATCAATTCTGCAGCTTGATCGAATTGCGCTACTGCGAGCCGGAACGTCGGTGTATCGAGTTCGTGCAGTGAAGACATACGTGCGTCAGTGTTCCTTCTTCGTGTCAACGACCCGTTGTGCCTCGATCACTATCCTCATGACACGTCGAGGGATGAACGAGTCCATTCAATGTGAAACACGGTAGAAAAGGTCTTGGCAAGTTCTTCGGCGACCACATGCACGGAGACCGGCGTTTGCGTAATTTGCGCCATGGACGTCATTCGGCACCCTTCAAGGCCGCAGGGCACGATGCGTGAGAACGGAACAAGGTCATTGGTGACGTTCAGGGCAAAGCCATGCAAGGTGATTCCTCGGTCGATCCGTGCACCGATTGAGGCAATTTTGGCCTCGCCCTGTCGGTCGCGAATCCAAATGCCCGGTGCCTTTTCCACACGGTACCCATGGATATCCCAACCTCGGAGTATCCGAATGAGTACTTCTTCGAGCATATGCACATAGGCCTTCGCTCCCCATGCATAGCGTGACAGCGCAAAAATCGGGTAGGCGACCAGCTGGCCAGGTCCATGATAGGTCACCGATCCGCCACGGTTGACTGTCACAACGGGGGCTCCGAGATCGCCCGAAGAAGCAACCGCTGGATGAAGATGGATCGGTCTTGTTCGGCGCCCCGCGGTATAGACAGGAAGATGTTGAAGTAACATCAGCGTGTCCGGGCGGTTCCCCAAAAGCCGTTCGGCATGGAATTGCTGTTGAAGCGACCAGGCGGCCGAATAGCGCACCGGATTTCTAAACGTCATCAGCACACCTGGTTGAGAAGGATTCGTTATGAGCGACAATCCATGACCCGGGGTTTGCGCTATGGCCGCTTCAATGAGAGTCACTGTGCCGCCTTGAGCGCGGCCGGTTTCGGCAGTTGAAGGGTTGCCGGACCGCTTTTCCCGTGCAAGGTCAATTGCACCGTGGGTTGATCTCCTGAGCGAAGCAGCGCATGCCAGAAATCCCCCATGTTGAACACCTGATGCTGGTCGACTGCCGTGATAATGTCGCCGTTTTGGAGCCCGCCGAGCCCCGCTGGTTTTGCGGAGTCGACCTGCAAGGCCAGCACGCCGCGGTCGCCATCCAGGCCGAAGCTCGCCATGATGCTGGGGGTGATCGTGACCGGCGTGAATCCGAGGTCCGGCCGGTAGATGGATCCGCGGACCATCATTGATTGGATATGGGGATAAATGGCTTCCATTGAGAGGGCATAACTGATCGCCTGTGCCGACGGCGCGATGATCACATTGATGCCCACGACTCGGCCCGATAGATCGACCAGCGGGCCGCCGCTGTTGCCCGGGTTGATGGCCGCATCAGTTTGAATCAAGTCGTAGAGGGTTTCACCATCGGGAGTCAAGACCGACCGGTCCAGCGCGCTGACGACGCCGACGGTAACGGTCGACCCTCCCTTTAGCGCCAGGGGATTGCCGATCGCCACAACAGACTCTCCGATTTCTAAGTCCGGCTTTTGGTGCAGCGTTGCAGCCACCAGATCTTGTGCATTGATTTTGACCAAGGCTAGGTCGAGGAGGAAATCTCGCGCCACGACACGGCCAGGCGTCAGACGGCCGGTGGACAGTCCGACCACCATGCTCTTGACGCCGGTCACCAGGTGGTTGTTAGTCAATATGTATCCGCCGTCGTCGATAATGACTCCGGAGCCGGAGCCCGACTGGGTCTGCGAGGGACTTGCCGGTACTCCCCGCGTCAGAATTGTGACCACGGATGAGCGGACTTTCGCGACGACGGCGGGAACGGAAAGGTTCTTCTCGGTGGACGTGGCACTTCCACTCGCTGCTCCCAAAGCGGAGCCATAGGCAAGAGATGCTATCAGGCTAGTAATCCACAGAACGCGACAGGTGGCGCTGGGCGGTGGCATAAACTCAGGACCATTCTCGCATAACTCCAGTCCCAGGAAAAGCCATGCCCAAAAAACAACGGGGTGAGGAGCCGACTCCTCACCCCGTCATCACCCTCGTTCGATGTGTTATTGGATAGCGGCGAACATTTCCTTGATGGCAGGCGTCTTGAGTTTCTTGAGCGCTTTGGCCTCAATCTGGCGGATTCGTTCCCTCGTGACCGAGAGATTCTGTCCAACCTGTTCCAAAGTGCTCGGCTGATCGTAGCCGATTCCGAAACGGAGCCGAATGACGGTCTGCTCTCTGGGTGTAAGGTTCTCCAGAATGCGGTCGAGTTGATGTGTCATTTCCGTGCGATGCACATGCGCATCCGGGGACACCGCCTGCAGATCCGGCAGCAACTCCCCGAACTCCGTCCCGCCATCCCCGACCGGATGCTCAAGGGCCACTGGTTCCTGGAACGCCTGGACCGTCTCATGGAGTCTTTCCGGCCGCATGCGGAGAACGCTCGCGATTTCTTCAAGCTTCGCCGGACGACCGAGCTGTTGCCCGAGTCGGCGCGTGACGCGCAAAATCCGATGCGACGCTTCCGTCTGGTGAACTGGGATGCGAATCGTACGGGATTGGTCCGCCAATGCTCGGGTGATGCCTTGGCGAATCCACCAGGTGGCATAGGTGCTGAACTTGAAACCCTTACGGTACTGATAACGCTCAGCCGCTTTCATGAGGCCGATATTGCCTTCCTGCACCAGGTCCAGCAAGGTAAGGCCGCGGCGCGTGTAATGTTTCGCGACATCCACGACCAGACGAAGATTACATCGCACCAACTCGTCTTTGGCCTTTTCGAGCACTTGACGGGCTTGACGAACGCTTGCCAAGTGACTCTTCAGGCTCTTCACGACGGTCACCGGCAACTTCGGTCCGGCTGTTCCCTTGAGCAGGCCGAACAGTGTGTGTTCCACCTTGTCAAGGGCAATCGCGGACAGTCCGCTCAGCCGCCGGACGGTTTGCAGCGTGTCTTGTG
Organism: uncultured Nitrospiraceae bacterium; assembly: GCA_963824855.1. GTDB lineage: Bacteria > Nitrospirota > Nitrospiria > Nitrospirales > Nitrospiraceae > Nitrospira_C. Next base: position 334,071 of record CAWGQP010000005.1, on the reverse strand, counting down.
CTTCAAGGACGGCTTCCGACCGCTTCACGCGAAACAGCAGGCGATGGGCATGACGCAATGTCGATCGGATGGTGCTCGATCCCTGATCGATTCGTTTCGCCAGTGCCGTCTCTTCTTCTCTCGTCAAGAGTGGCCGTTCACCGAACGATTGAAAGTAGAGCGACTCCAACAAAAACGGACTGCTCGATTCGATTTGACGCTTCGTTGATTTAGGGGATTCCGGAGCCACTTCTGGATCCACGGAATCTCGTCCGATCATGTCCAGCAAATCACTGTCCTCGGAGTGGTCGGTATCGACATCCTTCATCTCCGGCGACTTTAACTCTGGACTATCGGCAGAGAATAAGTCGTTTTTCATGTGATCATCCTCCTCAACCTTCGTCTCTCAGCGGCCACCGGTAAATTCTCGGTGACCGTATTTCAATAAGTCTCCTTTGCTGAGAGGCAATCCCGCTGCCAAAAGATTCACTCCTGTCCGCTGCAGGTATCTACGCAGCAATTCCTATGCTGGATTGATCATGAGAATCTTGCATCGCGATCGTCATGAAATGTTGGAACTATTAGAAAGGCTTAATGAAGAAGTGTTGACGGGCCCTGAGGCAATCCTGCTGCGAATGTGTAGGGTTTGAGATAGGGCCAGGCCGATTTGTCACATGCGGGATAAGTTGTCAGCTGGCCTTAGCATGTCACGCGATGCGCGATACACCTGGAGGCGAAAGGACCGGGACGGCCATCCGCGCTGTTGTTGAAAAGCCGCTGTTCCGCTTCTAGAATGGCGCGCATGTCACATGCACGATTCGCAGAATGGCGAACGCATTCATCTCGTCGATGCGAAGGGTCGCCACTACGCCTTGACGCTCAAAGCCGGCGATCTCTATCAACTGAGCGGTCACAAAATTGCGCACGACGCTCTCATCGATAAGGTGGATGGTTCGATCGTGACGCTTTCTGGCGGTAAGTCGATGCTGGCCTTGCGGCCGACCTTTGGGGATTATGTCTTGAAAATGCCTCGAGGCGCACAAGTGCTGTATCCCAAAGATCTGGCTCTCATCCCGATGTGGGCCGATGTCTATCCGGGCGCGCGGGTGTTTGAAGCAGGCACCGGGTCGGGTGCCTTAACCATGGCGCTGCTTCGGGCTGTCGGACCGCGAGGACTCGTGGTCACATATGAAGCTCGGGAAGATTTTGCAAGAACGGCAAGACTCAACATCGAACGGTATATGGGCGCAGTCCCGAATCTTGTTGCGCTCCGGAACAATGCGTATGAAGGGATCCGACTTCTAGAGGACGGAGTGCCCTTTGATCGTGTCGTGTTGGATCTTCCTGAGCCCTGGCAGGTGGTGCCGCATGCCGCACGAGTGCTGAGATCGGGCGGGATCTATCTGAGCTTTGTCCCCACCGTACCTCAGGTTCAGCAGACCGTGGCGGCGTTGCAACACGCCGCCGTGTTTGCCATGGTTGAAACCTTTGAAACCCTTCTTCGTACCTGGTCGGTCCAGGGGCGCAGCGTTCGACCGGATCATCGGATGGTTGCGCATTCCGGATTCCTCACGGTGGCAAGAAAAGTGGAGCCGGGTTTCTGGTCACGTGGGACTACGCCGTCGGGTCCTGAAGACGACGGGCCAGCGGAGGAAGATGGAAAGGACGAGACGCAATGAACCGACTAGAGGGGAAGGTGGCCATCGTGACCGGCGGCAATGCGGGCATCGGAGAAGCCGTCGCTAAGCGCTTCGCCGAGGAAGGGGCTGCGGTGGTCATCACCGGCCGAAGGCAAGCGGAGCTCGACCGCGTCATGAGTGGGATCAGGCATAACAAAGGTAAAGGTTTGGCCGTCGCAGGGTCGGTGACCGACGAGCTGCATGTACGGGACGTGACGCAGCGGACACTCGACAGCTTCGGACGCATCGACATCTTGGTCAACAATGCCGGAATCGGAGACTTCGGGAAGCGCATTCATGAAACAGAAGACGCCACGTGGGCGACGCTTCTTGATGTCAACATGACGGGTGTTTTCCGCATGACCAGGGCCGTTGTTCCACAGATGCTCAAGCAAGGCCGCGGTGCAATTGTGAACATTTCCTCGGTCGCGAGCCTGGTCGGCATTCCCGGCGCCCCGGCCTATGCCGCCTCGAAGGGCGGCGTCGATGCCCTTACGCGCGCGCTTGCAATCGATTACGCCAAGGATGGGATTCGCTGCAACATCGTCAATCCCGGTCTGATCGACACGCCGATGGCCGCTCCTCTGATGGCCAATCCGGATATGCTTCAACCGATCCTAAATCACTATGCCCTCCGACGGCCTGGGACCCCAGAAGAAGTCGCGAACATGGTGCTGTATCTGGCATCAGACGAAGCGGGCTGGGTGACGGGTGGGACATTCACGATCGACGGCGGTATGACCGTGTCCAAGGGATGAACGCGATGGAGATCGATGCCACGACACAATTTTGCGGGGTGATTGGAAACCCTGTCGAGCATTCCCTCTCTCCCGCGATTCACAATGCGGCTTTTCAAAAACTCGGTCTTAACTTTGTCTATCTGGCCTGGAAGGTCGAAGCCGTCGGTGATGCCGTCAAGGGACTTCGCGCACTTGGCAATTTTCGCGGCGCGAGCGTGACCATTCCACATAAGGTGGCCGTTCTGCCGTGTCTAGACGAAGTAGAAGCGATGGCACGCCACATCGGCGCCATCAATACGATCGTCTCGCAGAACGGGAAACTACTCGGCACCAACACCGATGCCACCGGCGCACTTCGCGCGTTGAAAGAGGGAAATGCGCCGCTGAGCGGCGAACCGGTGGTCATCCTCGGTTCAGGCGGGGCGGCGCGGGCGATCGCATTTGCGCTTGCAACAGAGGCCGGCATTAGCCGCATGCATCTTCTGGGGATCGACGATCAGGAACGACGAGGGCTGGCCTCGGATTTAATGCAGAAGACGGCCGTACGCGTCGCGGACGCCTTTCTCGACGAGCAATCTCTCAAGACCGCCTTGGCGGAGGCCCGGGTGTTGATTCACTGTACGCCGATCGGTATGTCGCCAAAGACCGGCATGAGCTGTGTGCCGACTCATCTCCTCCATCGCGGCCTGACGGTCATGGACATTGTCTATAATCCCCGCGACACGCAGCTGCTTACCGATGCGAAGGCTGCCGGCTGCCGGACGATTTCTGGCCTTGAAATGTTCCTCTATCAGGCCGCGGCGCAGTTCGAACGCTGGACAGGCCAATCCGCTCCCACGCACGTCATGCGCGCCGTGTTGGAGTCCCGCCTGAAATGATGACCTACGGTCGGCCATCAGCTCATGGTAGGCGATGAACGTTGTCCTGATCGGGTACCGAGGGACCGGCAAGAGTACCGTGGGAAAAGTTGTGGCGGCCCGGCTTGGCCGTCCCCTCGTCTCGACCGATAGAGAAATCGTCCGCCGCGCAGGCTCGTCAATCCCCGACATTGTCGCCGCTCATGGTTGGGACTACTTTCGCGATTTAGAGAGCGCGGTCTGCCAGGAACTTGCGGGACAGAACAACCTCGTCATCGATACAGGAGGGGGCGCGATTTTGCGTCAGCAAAACGTGGATGTTTTCAAGCGCAACGGACGGCTGATTTGGCTGACGGCATCGGTGGAAACCATCGCAGCCCGAATCGGCGGCGATACCCAGCGACCGTCGCTCACCGGTACGAAGTCCCATGTGGAAGAGATTCGAGATGTCCTCACTGAACGAACGCCAAAATATCAGGCCGCGGCTGACCTGACTATCGCCACGGACGGCCGTTCGGTCGACGAATTGGCAACAACGATTTTGAAGCAGCTCTGAACACCTGCCGGTCCCGGTACGTCTGCTTGCTTCGTAGCTTCGCCTCCTTCGAGTCGCCCCAGCTAAACACCAAGGTCATTCGGCTAACCTCTCTGGACTTTCCTAGGGGTACGGAACCATCATGGGGAACATTTTCATACCTCCTTTGTGGGGGAAGTTATCCGAGGAGATGGTCTAGTATAAACGACCAGCACCCACGAACGAGACCAGTGGCACACGCTTCTACGCAACTGATTCTGTCAGTCATCATCCCGGTACATAACGGAGGCGACAAGTTTAGACGCTGCTTGAGGAGCCTACAAGAGAGCCTAAAGCAGCCCGATGAGATTATCGTTGTTGCTGATGGGGACACCGATGAATCCTGGCGGCTTGCCAAAGAATTCGGAACTCACGTATTCCGATTCCCGTCACCAGGGGGACCGGGGCGAGCACGCAATTGTGGCGCAGCGCAGGCACGAGGTGAAGTTCTGCTGTTCATCGATGCCGACGTTACGGTCCCGCCACAGGCAATAGAAATGGTAATAGGCGCCTTCAGGCGAGAACCTCAAATTGACGCTCTGTTTGGCTCCTATGATGATGAGCCGGCCGAGCCTAACTTTCTTTCACAATATCGAAATCTGCTCCATCACTATGTCCATCAACACGGACGAGAAGATGCATCCACGTTTTGGGGCGCCTGTGGCGCGATCCGCCGTGACGTATTTCTGTCCATTGGTGGGTTCGACGAAGGGTATGCAAGACCCTCGATTGAAGACATCGAGTTGGGCTACCGCCTCAAGAAAGCCGGCGCCAGAATCAGGTTGTACAAATCTCTCCAAGTGAAGCATTTGAAACGATGGAATTTTGCTTCGATGTTGCAGGCCGATTTTTTTCAGAGGGCGCTCCCATGGACTGAGTTGATCCTCAGAGAGCGTAATTTAGTCAATGATCTGAACACGTCGCTGTCGGGGCGTACAAGCGTTGTTCTCACCTTCATCTTGGTCGGTCTCTTGTGCGTTTCATACTGGGAACCACTCGCCTTAGCCGGAGTAGGCGCGGCGATGACGGTGCTCCTCATCCTGAACGCTCCTCTCTACCGCTTCTTTCTTAGAAAGAGAGGATTTTGGTTTGTCATTCAGTCGATGTTTTGGCACTGGTTGTATTTCTTTTATTCGGGAGTCGCATTTGCAATAGGAACGGTCCTACATGGGATCAAGCCAGAAGGCCTCCGAAAACGATACTCGTCTTACCTTGCGGATGAAGTGGAGAGTGCGGGATCGCGACATGGAGCGACCATGATGGCCGGCAATACCGTCATCATTGGTGCCGGCCCTGCGGGACTTACCGCTGCCTATGAGTTGAGCAAACGAGGCCTCACCGCGTCTGTACTTGAGGCCAGTACTCAGGTTGGCGGGCTATCGCGAACGGAAAACTACCGAGGGTATCGTTTCGACATCGGTGGGCACCGGTTCTTTTCAAAAGTGCCGCTGATCAATGAACTCTGGCAGGAAATTCTTGGCGAGGAGTTTCTCCTTCGCCCGCGGCTGTCGAGGATCTACTACAACCAGCGATTTTTTTGATTACCCTCTCAAGCCGCTCAATGCTTTGGTCGGACTAGGCCCGGTTGAGTCGCTGCTTGTTGGCCTCAGCTATCTTCGTGCACAATTCATCAAGAATCATGACGAAAAAACGTTCGAAGACTGGGTTACCAACCGGTTTGGACATCGACTCTATCGCATCTTTTTCAAGACGTACACTGAGAAGGTTTGGGGAATCCCTTGCAACGAGATCTCAGCCGATTGGGCGGCTCAGCGGATCAAGAACCTCTCCTTGAAAGCCGCAGTTCGCAACGCAATACTCAGAGCCATCGAACATGAGGACGAGACGGGCATTACCTCCCTTATCGAAGAGTTTCATTATCCACGCTTTGGTCCGGGGATGATGTGGGAACACTGCGAGAGCCTTGTTAGCCAAGCACGACACCGTTACGTCGCGGGGCATGAAAGTCGAGCGGATCGCGTCACCGATGGGGGGAAAATCGAACGTGTCACCGCCAGGACGCTGAGCGGCGAGCGAGTAGATTATGACGGCGATCACTTTATTTCGACGATGCCGCTGCGCGAGTTGATTCAAGCATTTGACCCTTTGCCGCCCGATGCGGTCATCAGCGCTGCGCAAGGCCTCCGCTATAGAGACTATCTCACTGTGGTGCTCGTCGTGAATCGCGAGTCGCTGTTTCCGGATAATTGGATCTATATCCATTCGCCGGACGTCAAGATGGGTCGAATCCAGAATTACAAGAACTGGAGTCCCCATATGGTGCCGGACGCATCCAAGACCTCAGTAGGATTGGAGTATTTCCTCTGGGACAAAGATGAGGAATGGACGTGGCCCAACGACCGCCTGATCCAACTCGGCGTACAGGAATCCGCCCGATTAGGTCTGATCGATCCAAGTGAGGTCGAAGACGGGACCGTCGTGCGAATGGAAAAAGCTTATCCCGTCTATGACCAATTGTATCTGAAGCGACATTGAAACGGTCCGCCGATATCTCGAGACGTTCTCAAACTTTCAAACGATCGGACGCAATGGACTGCATCGGTACAACAACCAGGATCATTCCATGCTGACGGGCGTGTATGCGGCGCGGAATATCACCGGTGAACGGCACGACGTGTGGTCTGTCAATACGGAGAAGGAATATTTGGAGGAAGGTCGCGTGGCCACACTTAGCCGCGGCGAACGGCTGGTCCCTGATCGAGTGACTGTTTCGAGTCGAGGAAAAGATCGAGAAAATCGACGATGACACCATCGAAGCCGTCTTTGCGAAACTTGACCCGCTGGCCTTAGGCGTGGCCGTTGGGGTGGTCAGCGGTGTAGGACTCGTTCTTGCGACGGCTATTCTTCTCTTGAAGGATGGAGCAGCATACTGGTCAGACCCTGGCCTTGCTCAAGAATTATTTCCCTGGATATCAAGTCACTTGGAGCGGTGCATGGATCGGTGGCGTGGAAGCGGCGGCCATCGGATTCACATTGGGTTATCTGGGTGCATGGCTGAGAAACCAGGCGTTTCAGGTCTATGCCATGTTCGTGCGATGGCGTAGCGACAGCGATGGCCGTCGTCATCTCCTCGATTAACAGTAGCCGACGCTTAAGATCGTGACCAGGACCATGATGACACAAGGCGACAAAGAGGAAATAAGTCGAGCCTTTGCCAGGATAAGGACCGGCGCTCTGGCGCTGTGTCAGCGCCATGATTGGAGGCGGCGGACTATTTCTGATGACGGCATGGTTACTCATCAAAGGTGGTCCACACGTCGGTCAGCACCTGCAACTACTCTCCAACTATTTCATCGGTTACTCGGTGACCTGGTGGGGCAGCGTCGTTGGCCTTTTTTATGGGGCAGTGGTCGGTGGGATAATCGGATGGTCAGTCAGCACAATTTATAACACAGTCGTGGGAGTTCGGCAGAAGTGACAGCGAAGGCTTGGCTGTTCCCCCTGCCTGAAATTCCTGTGGAAAGGCCCGCAGTAAAAGGCATGCAGTCTATCGTCTTAGCCTGTCCCCTCTGTCACGGTCCGTTGCAGCACGAAACACAAGCATACATCTGCTCAAGTGATAGGAAGTCATATCCCGTGACGTGTGGCATCCCGGACTTTCGCGTGTTTCACGGTGAGACGATCAAGGCAGACTTCGAACAAAGCTCGGTCGCGTGTTTACTCAGTGAATACACAAGACGTTCCTTCAAAGAATTGATTGAACTGGATCCCACCCTAGATCCGGCTTTGCCGTCAGGTCTTCTAGCAAGGCGTCGACTCCATATTTTAGGCGGAGTGACGCGCGCAAGACGTTGGTTGGGTGACATTGGACGTCTCTGTGACGCATCCCCCCGCGGACGATTTCTTGAACTTGGCTGTGGAACTGGTGGATTTCTCGTAGCTGCGGCCGATGTCTTCGAGTTGGCGGTCGGTCTGGATATTAACCTGTCGCGGTTGATTCTGGCCAAAAAGCAACTCGAGGAAACCGGTCGACAGGCCATATTAATCGCGGCAAACGCGCAGTTTCTTCCGTTTCAGGGAGAATCATTTCATATGGTTGTTGGCAGCGATGTCATTGAGCATGTGGAGACCCCTTCTCAAGTTATGCAGGAAGCGTATCGTGTGTTGCAGTCTGGGGGAGCCATCTTCCTGGCCACGCCTAATAGGTGGAGCCTCACGCCTGAACCGCACGTAAATGTCTGGGGAGTAGGCTGGTTGCCACGGGCCTGGCGTGAGCCGTACGTGCGTCTGATTCGGAAGCTTCCCTATCGAAATATCTGTCTGCTCAACTGGTTCGAGCTTCGACGACTTCTCGCCCAAACGCATTTTCATCGGTGGCGAATCTTCCTTCCCACTTTCCCGTCTGAACACACCGCTCGATTGCCGTGGTGGGCTCGTGTGGCCGTGCCGCTCTATCATGCGCTTAAAGACTACGCAGTCACGAAGTGGCTCATTTATCTCTTCGGGCCCGTATTCCATGTCGTCTGCGTAAAAAAGTAGTGGCACCAGAAGTGAATGGCGATGCCCATGACTACGGGATGAAGTAAGAAGGAAGCCCGATGCGATTTTGCATGGTGACTACATTTTATCCTCCATACCATTTCGGTGGCGACGCCATATTCATTCAACAGCTCTCGAATGAACTGGCGAAGCGCGGTCACCGCGTCGATGTGGTTCATTGCAAGGATTCGTTCGATTTCATGAGCGACCGCCGTCCGACCGGTGTCGCCGAGGATCATCCTTCCGTCCGCGTACACAGGCTGGAGAGTCCGATGGGGATGTTGTCCCCGCTCGGCACACACCAGACAGGCCGCCCGTTATTCAAGTCGTCTCGTTTGAAAGAGCTCCTTGAGCAGCCCTTTGACGTCATTCATTATCACAACATCTCACTGGTCGGAGGTCCGGATATCCTTCGTTATGGGCGTGCGGCGAAATTCTACACGCTCCACGAGTACTGGCTGGTCTGTCCGACACATATGTTGTTCAAATACAACCGCGAAGCCTGTGTCGAGCTGCAGTGCTTGTCATGCACCTTGTCTCATAAGCGACCGCCGCAATTGTGGCGCTATACCGATTTGGTGAAAGAGTCGGTCAAACATGTCGATCTCTTTTTTGCTCCCAGCTCGTTCACCGCCGAGAAGCATCGGGAACTCGGCCTGAATGTTCCGACCGTTGAGTTGCCGTATTTTTCTTCCAGATGGGAACAGTATCCCCTTGAATCTGTGCAACTCCCCAGCAGTCCTCGCTATTTCCTTTTTGTAGGGCGCTTGGAAAAACTCAAGGGCGTCCAGACGCTTATTCCGCTCTTCCGTCGCTATGACAAAGCTCAACTGTGGATCGTCGGAACGGGCCAGTACGAGATGGAGTTGCGCCGGATGGCAGAGGGATCTTCAAACATCACGTTTTTGGGTCATCAGTCCGGTGACCGTCTCCGGACGCTGTATGATCAGGCCATCGCAACCATCGTGCCTTCGCTGTGGTATGAGGTGTTCGGCATCATCATCCTTGAATCGTTTTCGAGGGCTACACCGGTCATCGTGCGAAACATAGGTGGAATGCCGAAAGTCATCGGCGAAAGTGGCGGAGGCATGACCTTCGACACCGACGAGCAACTCTTAGAAGGGATGGATAGACTCATGACCGATCCGGACCTGAGACGCAAGCTTGGCAAGCAAGGTTATGCCGCACTGCATCAACGATGGACTGCGGATGTGCACATTCCACGGTATCTGAGCCTTGTCAAAGGTGTGTTGGAAGGCCGAAACGCAAAAGTCGATGAGGCACACGCGCCAACTCCTGTGGCTCAAGGGTAACACCAGTGATGGTGAACGCTCAAAACGATACCATCCTCGCGAAGACTCCTGTACGGATCGGACTTGTTGGATGTGGGCGCCTGGCAGAGTTCGGATACATCCCTGCCTTCCGGCGGGCTGCAGGTGTCGCACTTGCCGGCTTGGCCGATGTGAGTCCGACGCGTTGCAGCGATCTCGCGCCGCAGGTACCTGCTTATAAGACCGTGCAGGATCTTATTGAAGGCGGCGGAGTGGATGCGATTATCGTCTCGACTCCAACGCGATATCATTTGGCCGATGCCACGGCCGCCGCCCAGGCTAAATTGCCTGCGCTCGTCGAAAAGCCGCCGGGGATGGATGCGAGAGAGGCCGAAGCCCTTGCCAGACTCCTTCCAAGACCATGGATTGCGTTCAACCGGCGCTTCGATCCGGATCTCGCGCGATTGCAGCGGCAGCTATCGACTGAAGAAACGCTCGCGGTCCATCTGGAACTTCATTACCGAAGACACGCGTGGAACCCCATTGACATGCAGGACGATGCACTTTTGGATCTGGGGCCGCATCTCGTCGATCTTGCACGGTGGCTCACGGCCTGCGAAGTGACCTCGGTCCAGACTCGGACTCTCAAGCCAGACTATGCCGAATTCGAACTGGAGTTGGAACGGGCACGAGCGACCATTACCTGTTGCTGCAACCGTCCATATCGAGAGAGGGTTGACGCATGGGGGATGGATGGCCGTGCGCTTGGAACATACAAGCGAGGAGGGATTGTGGCGGGCGTTGTCGGCAAACTATTACCCGGCCGCGAGAATCCGTTGGTTCAGTCACTGACGAGACAACTAGAGCTCTTCAGCTACGCGGTGAGAGGAGTGCCTTCGACCCAGCAGTTGGGATCGGTGGGGGATGGTGTAAAAGCCATGACAATCCTTGAAGCCGTGCGCCGTTCAGCACGCTCTGGAGGATCGAAACATCCCGTCATTTATCCCTATATCGATTAAGGATCCCATGATTGCCATTTTGCAGTTTGATTGTGTGAGTCTTCCGCATTTCCATCGCCTTCTCAATGAAGGTCGACTACCTGCCCTGGCCAAGCTTCGCGCGCGTGGCCATTGGGTGCCGCTCGAGACTCCCGCGTTGCAGTGGGAGGGTGCGACGTACTTTACCCTCTACAGCGGAAAAGATGTCAAAGAACATGGCATCTATTTCCCTTTTTTATGGTCAGCCGCAGACCAACGGGTGCGTCCGCAAGACGATTATCCGATTCCTGAAGCCGTGTGGGAGAGACTGGCAAGGAGCGGAAAGCGGTCGCTGGTGATTGACCCCTATGAAGGGAAGCCTCCAAAAGTAATGGCGGGAAAGGCTCTCTCCGGATGGCAATTTAAGCACAAGGTCACTCTCAGACGGTGGTCCATCCCTCAAGGACTCGATCGTCTGCTCGAGCGTCGATTCGGCGGACCATCTCTTGTGGAAGAAGTGTACGGGCGCCCTTCCGTGCCGTATCTCGCGAAAATGCGTGAAAGACTCTTGGCTGCCCCCAAACGCGCTGTCGATGTTGCGACGGCAATTCTGGCCGAAGAACAATTCGACTTGGTATGGATTACCCTGAGTACATGCCATATCGCAGGGCACTGGTTTCTGGACCCCTCGAGACTGCCTCTGGACCATTCAGATCAGCGCACGAAAGCGAAGCTCGACGCCACGCTGGGCGATGCCTACGCCGCCGTTGATGAGGCGCTGTCTGATATTCTCGCCTGCCTTCCGCCGAATACCGATCTGATTGTGCTTTCGCCCAGTAGCATGGGGCCAAGCGCGAGCAGGACACATGTCCTACCAGGCATGCTTCAGGCGGTGCTGGGCGGGAAAGGTATAGGGACTTCAGAACACAAAAATAGTGGGAATTTCCTCTGGCGTCTCCGCGCAGCGATTCCTCCGGATCTTCGGGCATCGGTGGCGCGTATACTCCCTGACGATTGGGCCATGCAGCTCACAGCTCGTTTGGAGATGCGAGGTATTGACTGGGCGAAAACGCGAGCCTTCATGGTGCCTAGCGGCGATTGCGGTTTTCTTCGCCTCAATTTATCAGGCAGAGAACGGGACGGCATTGTTGATCCACAGGAAGCAGATCAGCTCTTAGAGCAGATCGCATCGGGCCTTCTGACCTTTCGGGATCCAGACGGAACGCCGGCGGTGAAGCGTGTCGAACTGGTCACGCAGTCAGCAAAGGAACGGACTCTATCCAATCCGCTTCCGGATCTAATCGTGCATTGGAGCGATCAACTGCCCCCGCACCTGGCCGGCGCTTACTCGCCACAGTTCGGAGAAGTCCCATCCTCAGGCTGGGGAAGCGGGCGCACGGGAGAACATCGTGATGAAGCGTGGGCAATACTCATTCCCGGCTCTTCGAAGAGAATAACGCCCCTGAAGTCGCCGCACATCATGGATATCGTACCGACGATCTGTTCAGTTCTTGGAGTAGAGCGGCAGGGACTTAGTGGACAGCCGCTGCTGGGGAGCCTTCCCGAGGACCGGAAAGACGCATGATTGCCATTCTGCAATTCGACGGCGTCAGTCGGGTGCATTTAGAACGGATGCTCGCGGCTGGAGAGCTGCCTGCGCTGGCCGGTTTTCGGTCACGTGGGACCTGGCTTGAATTGGACACTCCAGCGGTTCACTTCGAAGGGGCTGCTGCCTATTCGCTCTCGACCGGAATACATCTTGGAATGCACGGGATCTATTACCCATGGTTGTGGTCGGCGCAGGAACAACGTGTCCGGTTCTACGACGATGTTCCCGCTCCAGAAGCCGTCTGGGACCGCATCGGTCGCCACGGGCGGCGATCACTCGTGATCGATCCTTATGAAATGAGAGCACCGGAAACCATCCAGGGCCTGTTTTTGACGGGGTGGCAGTTTAAAAACCGGGTTGTGCTCCGGACACGGTCCGTTCCAAGCTCCATGCAGCGTGTGCTCGAACGTGAGCTCGGGCGTCCGCCGGTGGGTGAGGAAGTGTACGGATACCCGGAGGTTCCCTCGCTTGTGCGGTTAAGAAAGAGCTTAATGGCCGCGCCGCGTCGTGGTGCCGATGTGCTTGAATTACTACTAAAACGAGAATCCTTCGACCTGATCTGGATTAGCTTGAGTGCAGCACATCTCGGCGGTCATCGGTTCTTTGATACTGCGCGCTTGCCGGAAGAACTGGGATTGGCACAACATCATGAGTTAGGCAGCGCGCTTCAGGACATTTATCGGGCGGTGGATGATGCGCTCGGCAGAATTGTCACGGCCCTTCCCAAAGGCACCGATGTGATCATCACTTCACCGACCGGTATGGGTCCAAACAACAGCCGGTCTCATCTACTGCCGGCCATGCTCGATGCGGTGTTGAGCGAAGGGGATCCGCACCGGAGACGCGACAATGAAGGACCATCCGGTTCCCTCTGGAAGGTCCGCGCAGCCGTACCCACGAGTATTCGAGCGTGGGTCGCTCAAATGATTCCGGATCGGTTGGCTCTGGAACTCGCCGCGCGGCTTGAATTGCGCGGCGTCCAATGGGATCGAACCAAAGCCTTCATGATGCCTAACGATGATGCAGGGTACATCAGGATCAACCTCCGCGGCCGGGAGCGGGACGGGATCGTCGAGCTTCAGGAAATGGAGTCTCTCTTGAGCGGGATCACGAAGGGACTTTTGACGTTTCGCAACAGCGACGGGTCTGCCGCCATCAGAAAAATCTGGTGGAGATCGGACTTGGGCTATACCGGGCCTTGTCACGAACAGCTTCCCGATCTCGTCGTGCAGTGGAATGAGCGAGTCGTCATGCCATTGATGGGAGTCAGGTCGGAAAGGTTCGGAGCAATCCATTCTCCAGGGTGGGGAACAGGCCGTACAGGTTGCCATACCGGTGATGCCTGGGCACTCGTGCTGCCGGGACATTCCAAGTTACTCATGCCAACGGCCCAACCGCACATTGTGGATATTGTGGCCACGGTCTGTGCGAGGCTGGGTGTGGATCTCGAAGGTTTATCCGGGGCACCGTTCCTAGATCCGTTGTCGTGCGTGAGTCAGACAAATGTCTGAAAAGAACATCGCCATGCCGGTACTGACTGAGTCGGGCGAGACGGCGGGCTTTCGTGGATTCTCATCTCGGGCGGCGTACGGCACTCCGCTGACACGCGTGTTTCTGGCCGCAGGACTGCTGTTGTTTGTGGCGCTCTTGTGGCGCATTGGGCCCGGCGACATCGGCCAGATTCTTTGGAAGGCCAGCTGGGCACTACCCTTAGTGCTGATGCCTTACACGCTCGTGATCGGCTGCGAGGCATTGGGTTGGTGGTTCGCGTTTCCGTCCAGCCATGTCATACGCTTCAACGAGCTGTTGCGGTTCACGATTGCTATCAAGGCGATTCAGTTCCTGACGCCATCCATTCTCCAGGCCGGAGAGTTCATGAAGGTCCACCTTCTCCGGCAGAACAGAGTGAACGTTGACGTAGGGGTGGCATCAGTCGTTGTCGCGAAAACGGCGATCATGAGCGCCGAGTTTTTGTTCATCGGATTAGGGCTATCCCTGACGCTCCGCTATGCTGCCGTTGAGCCGATTGTCGCCTGGTCGGTGACCCTGGGTATCTTCATGATGGGTCTTTGCGTGGTCGGCATCTTCTTGTGGCAGCGAGCCGGAATGTTTCGGCCCGTGATCTGGATGGGTCGCCATATTCGGCTTCTGACTTCATTCGTCGAACGGCACGAAGACGTCCTTTCTTCGACGGAATCAATCGTCCGTGAGCATCTCGAAGAAAAAAGGCGATTCGCGTGGTCGTGTCTCTGGTTTTTCATGGGATGGTCCGCCGGTATTGTGGAGGTGTGGGTGTTATTGCATGTCCTCGGACTGCCTTCCGATCTAGGATCTGCTCTTGTCGTCCAAGTCTGGTCCGTGATCGTCACCAGGCTCACGACGTTCATTCCCGGAAATCTCGGGGCTCAGGAAGCTGGGACAGTCATGACCTTTTCATTCTTGGGGCTTTCTCCTGAAAGTGCCATGGCGTTTGCGGTGCTTCGCCGTTTAAGACAGGTCGGTTGGACTGCGGTCAGTCTTGGATACTTGACCAAATTGTCACGCGACTAAGGGACTGCCGGAAGATTCACAATTTGGGCCCGGCATGCGATGAGCTTGGAACCCACAGTCGATAGACCAATTCATTGGGGCATATTCGGCACCGGTGCAATTGCATGCCGATTTGCCGACGATTTTGTCCATGTAAAGGGCGGAACATTAGTGGCATCTGGTTCCAGAAACATCGAAAGGGCCCGGGCGTTTGCGGATAGATTCCGAATCCCATACCGACATGGATCATACGAAGCGCTAGCCGGAGATCCTCGCATTGAGGCCGTGTACATCGCTACGCCAGCCTCCGAGCACAAGGCAGGCATTGAGTTATGCCTGCGTGCAGGAAAAGCGGTGTTGTGTGAGAAGCCGCTTACAACGAACGCGCAAGAAGCCAAGGAGGTCATTGCTCTCGCGCGACGGAGCGGAGTGTTTTTGATGGAGGCGATGTGGACTCGGTTTCTTCCTGCGGTCGCGCGCTTGCGGGAGGTTCTGGCCCAGAACGTCATCGGTGAAGTCCGTCACGTGATGGGGGACGTGGCGAGTGATGTGGATTTTGATCCGGCTAGCAGGGTGTTCAGTTCCGAATTGGGTGGAGGAGCCTTACTCCAAAAAGGCGTGTATCTGCTGTCGCTCACATCGATGATACTTGGCTCGCCGTCAAGGGTAAAAAGTCTATCAGTCTTTGGGGAATCGGGAGTCGACGAGGCCACCGGCATACTGTTGGAGTATCCAAAGAGACGACTGGCCACGTTGTGGTGTTCCGTGCGTGTGCGTGGCCAGCGACGAGCTGTCATCGCAGGCACTCACGGTCAAATCATCATCCATGACCCAGTGATCTGCCCCTCCACACTTACCCTGCGACTGTACGGATCACACAAACGACACCACGCCCCGCTTGGAAAGACAGAGACCGGTCTCAAAGTCCAGGTCCTGCGTTATGCAAAGAGCAGTTTATTCATACGAGGATTACGTGAACGGTTTCCAATGCTTAGCGATCGATTACTGTATGGCATCCGATCCTCTACGATTTGCGCTCCTCCGATTGGAGAAGGCCTCCACTACCAAGTGACGGAAGTCAATCGTTGCCTCCGCGCAAGACAATTGGAGAGCCACGTCATGGGATTAAATGAATCCTTGAGTATTCTGGCAACGATCGATCACATTCGGGGCAACGGCCAGACGTCGCATACCAACTCTTGTGAGCAGTAATGGAGAATTCGCCTCTCTTCATATCAGTGATCGTCCCCACCTACGAGAGACCTGCTCAACTCGCCCAGTGTCTATGCGCACTCGCGGCTCAAGACTACCCTCGAGACCGCTTCGAAGTGTTGGTCGTGGACGATGGTAGCGTCGCACCTTTGAATGACCTCATCAGTTCGCTTCAGCATCGACTGGACATCACACTATTGAAGCAACTGCATGCGGGACCGGCAATGGCGAGGAATTGTGGCGCTGCTCACGCAAAAGGCTTCTACCTGGCATTTACTGATGACGACTGCACGCCTGTCTCGGACTGGCTCCGTAGATTGTCGATATCCTTCGCCTTATTTCCTGAGTCTGTGTTGGGTGGTCGCACAATCAATGAGCTTGTGCATAACTCTTACTCAACCGCGTCTCAACTCCATGTCGATTACCTGTACAGTTCTTGGAACCGTGCGACGAAGGATGCGACCTTCTTTGCTTCAAATAACCTAGCTCTTCCGGCAGAATGCTTTAACGCCATAGGAGGATTTGATACTGGATGGAATCAGGCAGCAGGAGAGGACCGGGATCTGTGCGATCGACTAATCGGCCATGGTTACCGCTTAATCTCTGTACCAGACGCGCTGGTTCGCCATGCTCACTTTTTGACCTTTCGTGCCTTTTGTCGGCAGCACTTCAATTACGGTTGGGGCGCGTATCGCCTCCATCAGGTACGTGCCAAGCGTGCTGCGGAACGCATTCGATTTGAGCCATTGGAATTTTATTTGAAGATGATCGCCTATCCCTTTACGCAAACCCAAGTCTGCAAGGCAGGGTTACTAGCGATGCTGCTCGGATTGGCGCAGGCGGCGAATGTCGTCGGGTGGATGTTCGCATGCATAAGTTGTCTTGGCAGAAGTTCGTCAGGGCAGGGCGAGGCTCAAGAAAGACGGCAGATTCGGGCGGCAATAAAAGGAAACATTCTCGAGGCAAATCACGGACAGTCTGCTCTCGTTGTCTCCGTCAAACGGATGCTCAAACTTTTAGGGAGAACATGAAAGACTTGGGGCAGAATGTAAGACAGGCGTGCCTGTTTCATCCGGCACTTTTAGTACTTGTGTCAGCTGCCGCATTGTTGAGGTTAGCACTGAGCCTCTATTTCCCCCGTGTTATTAAGGATGACGAGCCGATATATCTCCTGCTCGGCCACAATCTCTTAGCGGGAAACGGCTTCACCTATACCGGATCTCCCGAGCTTCACTTTCCGCCACTTCATCCTCTTTTGGTCGGTCTATTTTCTTTGATGACCGGAGACATGGAGATGGCGAGCAACATTGAGAATGCGATATTCGGCGGGTTGCTTTTGCTTCCTGTTTTTGCCATTGCCGGACGCATCTACGGGCCGCAAACGGCATGGTTAGCCGCCATTCTGCTGGCATTGTTCCCATCCCTCACAGTCAATGTTTTGTACTGGGGCACTATGAGCGAGCCACCATTTCTATTTCTACTTTTCTTGGCGGTTGCTCTTTTCTTGGCTGCACTGGATGATCAGCGGTTCTGGATGTTTCCTGCTGCGGGGGCCGTTATCGGGTTGGCCTACCTGACCCGTAATGAGGCCATAGCATTCTTTGGTGCGCTATTCATCTTTGCGTTGGCTTGGCTGTGGACGAGCGGAAGGTCCTTGACCTTCAAAACGTGGTATGCGGTAGGGTGGTTTGCCCTGGCATTCATGCTTGTTGCCAGTCCGTACTTCTGGTATCTGCACTTACATACCGGACAATGGATGATTTCGGGGAAGCTTCAAATTACTTGGAAGGCAGGCGGTTGGCGTGATGAGGGCAAGACCCCTGATCAAATATACAATGGTCTTGATTCTGCAGGAGTAGAAATCAATTGGCTGTCATCCGATCGTTTTCAAGGGAATGTGCTAACCAATGCGATGGCTCACCCTGGCGGCCTCCTTCACAGAGTGATTCGGAGTGGAGGCAGTCTGAAAGAACAATTCTTCACGAGAACGAATTTCTGGGGGGGACTGATACCACTGGTTATCCTTGGTCTATTCAAGCACCCCTGGAGTCGACAACGCTTGAGATATGAGGCGCTTCTGATAACCATTGTTGTTGTTCTGCTGGTAGTGTTTTTACCATTTGGATTTTCAGTGCGGTTCTTTGCTCCTGCGTTTCCGATTCTCCTCATGTGGACAGCTAAGGGAGCACTGGAACTAGGGCAGTGGTTCCAAGATACGGTTAACTTGTCGGGTCCAGGGTCCTTTTTAAACCGATACATAAAAGCTGGCCTGGGCTGGCTTCCTGGGGGGATGGCTGTCTTGGCCCTAATTTTGACGATCCCAGTCACGGCAGACCGCGCGATCAGTGCCACATACTTCGGCGATAAAGAAGCGGGTCTATGGTTAAAAACCCACGTACCAGATGATGCGAAAGTTATGTCGACGGATATTGCCGCCGCCCTTTATGCTGGTCGGGCGTGGGTCCCATCGCCGAACGCTGACTGGGCCCGCTTCATGAATTATGCGACGATGCACGGGGCGCAGTACCTAGTTGTTGGGGATTTCATGCTGGAGCAGAATCGGCCGGAACTCGCCGCCATAGTGCGCAATGGAGCGCCAGAATTGGAATTGATACATAGGTTTGAAGAACCTTTTAAGCTCGAAAAAATTACCACCTCTATTTATCGCATCTTAAAATCTTCATGATGGCCACGTGCGCTCTCTGTTGGATGCTTCTCCATCCAAATAGGTCGTGCAAAATGGGTCTCACCCACCTGTAAGCATCCGCATGGTGAGATGGTAGGTTTAGAGAACTGTATAAATAGGGTCTCGGCCGTTGATTGGTGAGACAAAGATTGCTAGTCTTGGTCGTCCGCTATGATTCACTCAAGCACTTTGTTCCGGCATGGATCGGTAGAGGAAGTTTTCAAAAACAAAATAACTTAGATATAGCTTCGTGCGCCCGTAGCTCAGTTGGATAGAGCGTCGGGCTTCGAACCCGCAGGTCGCAGGTTCAATTCCTGCCGGGCGCACCAAGATTTCACTGAGTTAGCAGCATAAGCCGATTTGCCTGCAGCCTCCGGTTGCGCGGGGTTGCGGTTTCCTTCTAGCCTGGGCACCCATCAGTCGGCGTGCCTGCCTCGCCCGCTTTTCTTTGGTTGTGCAATGGTGCAAAGTCTGCGTAGACTCCCCCCGCATCCGAAGTCTGATCTGCTGAATCATCGGTGGGGTCTGATTCAGCGTAATCGGGAGTAACTCTGCAATGCTGAGTATTAGGTCCAGAATGTGCCAACCTTACGCCAGAGATAGGCACACCTCCAGCCCGTCCCAAACTGATCCTCCCTCTGCCTAACTTTCCTCGACTCGTAGTCCTCTCCTGGCCGGAATAGGTCGGGCCTGCATCGGTGTATCCACCGGCGTTGGCCTCCGTCACCACCAATACCTAGACCATAGACGGAGACGAGACAGGCTGCGGCGCCCAGCGCGCCGTTGAGATCAACTGCACTGACAAGTCTTTCGTGAAGGCTTCACAGGACTGCAGACACAGGTATGACAACTTTGATTATTACCTCTTAGGGGATTTAACATGCAGAGATTACTTATGGTTCTTGTGCTCTCAGCGTTACTTTTGTCGTGTGGTGGCGGTGACGAAAACCCTACCTCCACTCCTGCTACGGCGTACAGCTATCCACTTACCGTGGCACCAACGGCGCGCCATGTGGTTGATCAGAGCGCCAAGCCGTTCCTCCTCGTCGGCGATGCAGCATGGTCGCTGATCGCCGCCGTCTCTGATGAGGACGCAGAATTCTACCTCGAGAATCGGAAGCAGCATGGCTTTACGGCAGTGCTCGTCAATCTCCTCGAAAGTAAGTTCGCGCCCAATGCCCCTGCAAACTTCTATGGGGTCACAGCCTTTAACGAAAAACCCTTCACCACCCCCCGCGAAGAGTACTTCGCGCCATGCAGATAACGTTCTGAGAATTGGCGGCCGAGAAAGGGCTTGCCGTGTTCCTATTCCCAGTATTTCTCGGCTATCAGTGCGGCGATGACGATGGCGGTTGGTGTGCTGCGGTAAAACACGCGACCGATCTCGGAGATGAGGGCATGGGGTGAGTATCTCGGCAGCCGGTACGCGAATTACGACAATATCGTCTGGGTGATCGGTGGGGATACAGACCCAACGCCGGTAAAGTCAAAATTAGAGGCCATGATCGATGGTATTCGCTCGAGAGACATTCGCCACCCGTTCACCGTCCACAACGCGCGGGGAGTTATGGCTGTCACACCATGGTCTGGGGCTGACTGGCTCAATATCAACAGTACCTACACCGAAGGCCTCGACCATGAGCAAGCCCATGCTGCCCATAAGATCTCTCCCGCCAAGCCATTTTTTCTCATAGAATCACAGTACGAAAATGTCAATGCTCGGGATGCCCAGGCGATCCGCGCACAATCCTATTGGACCGTCCTCAGCGGCGGATTCGGTCATATTTTTGGGAACTGCCCGCTTTGGGGGTTCGGCTTTGCAGGCTCGGACTGCCCTCCTCTCACGGATTGGCGAGCGCAACTTGAGAGCCCGGGTTCCCTGAGTATGCAGCATTTTCGGGCGCTGTTTCATTCCCGCCATTGGCAGACTCTCATCCCCGACACGTCCGGAAACGTCCTTATGGCAGGGGCTGGAACGTTCGGCGAGCACAGACTACGCCTCAGCGGCTTGTGCCTCTGATGGGACCTCGATCATCGCCTACCTGCCATCATCCCGGGCGATCACCGTGAGCGGGGCTTGCCTTACTGGAAGCTCGATGACTGCCTGGTGGTATGATCCAAGCAACGGCATGGCAACCCAGATCGGAACCTTTCCCACCAACACGCCGCAACATTTTACTCCCCCGACCACTGGAGACTGGGTTCTGGTAGTAGATAGTGCTGTCGCATCTTTCCCTGCGCCAGGCATGTAGCATCGATTTTGATGGATGTGGTGAATAACACGCGATTTATGGATCTATTCCGTTCGAATCACATGCCGCTTTAAGGCTGAGAGCGTGGACTTACGTTCTATTCAGAGGGTTCTCTGTCTGCTTGAATCATCTCGGCGTGATGAGGAAGTTCTGGATATCGACGGTCATGAGTTCAGCCATCACTCGATGGGCTTCGGCATTCGGGTGAGGATCTATCTTTGAAATGATCAGCGTAGAAACGTCGTATCCGGCAAACCATAGGCCGACATCTTTGACCGGTGCACCCTTTGCATGCGAAACGACGTATTGAAGCAACGGATTCTCAGTGTCCGATTTGAATCTGTAGTAGAAGATCATGAGGGGGATATCCTGCGCTCTGCACACCGCCACGAGTTCGTCGAGCGCAGACATGGAATCATTCCACCCTTTACGGCCTGATAAGGGCATCGGCCGATCATCCTCCCGCAAATCATTCCATGATTGGTGAGCATGTTCGATGATGTGCTCGCCGTTTCTGGGGGCGAAACAGACAATATCAAGCTCACTGCCAATGAGAATTATTAAGTATATCCAATGCTTCGAATAAAACATCGTCAAACGGGTTTTCGTAATCGGGCCTTTTAGGTGAATACGTAGTTCTGCTGCCCATCTTCAGAATAATGTCTTTGTCCTAATATCTGCACTATAGTCGGACCATCAATCTGGAACCTAACTGAGATGGCGTCCCTCCAAGACACACTCATCGTCATCGAGAAACGGCCCCCTCGCTCCGATGCTCCAGCTTGCCACCTTGACCGCCCTCTGAACCCGGCACCGACAAAGCGCTACAAGTATCGTATGATCGCCTTAGCCGCGGTGCATGCCTATATCGCATGCCATATTATTTTATGGCATGTCTTCGATATCAAGATTTGGGGCAAGACCGCGATGATGGGGGTGCCCTCTCTCGCCAACGGGACCATTAACGCGGCCTCGATTATGGTGATTTTGATTTTAGCCTCGATATTCTTCTGGGGGCGTGGTTTTTGTGGCTGGGTCTGCCACATGCGAGGCGCAATCGAATTCGCTGACTGGATCTTGCGAAAGCTCAAAGTGCGTCAATATCTCAACCTGCGCGAGAAAAATGTTCTTGTCAACACGCCGCATCGGTGGCTTTTGAGGATAGGTGCTTTTTTTGTGCTCCTGTTGCCGGTCATCATTCTGATTCACAATGTCGGATTCTCTCCGAAGGTCAACGTGATGGCGCCGTCGCCACTCGCTGATAACCCCGGTTACGGAGGCAAAGCCTTCGCGGAGACCGCCTTCTTCAATTTTGAAATTAAGCCGACGTGGAATGACGTCCTATTGGCGTTTGGCATGGCAGTGTTTATTCAATTTACGATGAGCATCGTGCTGAACCTGCGCTATGGACAGGGTGCGTTTTGCCGGATCTTATGTCCGTATGCCCCGATGATGGCGCCGCTCATGAACATTTCACCGGTACAGAAAAAAATCACACGTGTGGCGCAGTGTACCGGCTGTCGCGACTGCAGTAATGCCTGCCCGCAGGGGATTGATGTCAGCAGGGAGATCTTCCATTTTGATGGCAAGGTGATCAATCGCGAATGCATAAAGTGTTATGCTTGCATTGATGCATGCGATGACAAAGTTCTCAAGGATACCGCTGCGCCGGCTGTTCCTCAGACCGATCACCTCAAGCCTTATGAAAAACGTCCGTGGCAGCAGGAGGTGGCACGCAAGGACGGGTTACTCATCAACGCCCGGCACATGCAGCTATTTGAGCCGCTTGGGCCGGTCACCGACTTCATGTCCATTATCGTTGCCCTCATTTGTGGAGGCATTACCTCTCGATTCGGCGGTTTCTGGTTCTATCCCGGGGCCATCCTCTCATTCATCCTGTTTAGGGAGTGCTGCTTGTACGCCAAGCGCTGGTCTTCCACATCTAAAGACAAGAAGATGCCTACGGTGCCGGTGTAACTCGGGGTCTGCTGAAGCTGTGCAGCTTGATGGTGATTATAGAGGAGGAATCGATGGACGCAATTTCCAAAATGAAAGATCATTTCAGCCTGATCCACGAATTTGGAATTTATCTCAAAGAGAATAGGTCCTATTGGCTGGCGCCAGTTATTTTTGCGTGCCTACTCTTGAGTGCACTAGCCTTCTTTCTTGAAGGAAGCGTGCTCGCCCCGGCCATTTATTCGATTTTTTGAACGAGGCCGATCTTACTGGCTGCCGACAAAGCGCCGCGTGACATATGTCCTGTGCTGTAGGGGTAGGCGGCTATTACCCACTCGTACACTGCGGAAGGATACTTGCTTGCGGACCATCGCGGCCGCATGCTGAACATCACCGTTGTCGTCTCCTCTTTCTGCTCCACATAACCGGATGTAGCAGGTATATTGGCATCAGGTAGATTAAGCCGCAAACCTGGCATGGCCGTTTGCTTAGCGCCACTCAGGCCGCATACTTCTGCCTCATGCGAAAGAGATCAATGAATCAATGAGAAAACTTTTTTGTAAACGGGACGCAGCCGACTGTCCGGACCTGTGGAAGACATGTGGGGTGGGCATACTGAAATGAGTTGGACAATGGTTTTTGCTCTATATGCAGCTGAAGCAGCCGGGTTTCTCTCGCTAGTATCTCTCTATAGAGCAGCCACTAAGCCTGATATTTGGTCATTCTTTGCCAGTACTCCTGGAATAATGTTTGTATCTATGTCCATGATCACGGTGTTTTCTAGTGGAGTGATAATTCGGAACCTAAGACAGTCGGCACCAGCGCTTAAGAAGCGTGCTGCCATGGTGATAGGCATGAACCTCGTCATGTTAGTTTTGATGTTTGGAAGTACAGAACTACTGGCTCGTCTTCTATCGAAACAAACACCGGCAGGAAAAACGTTTCTCGGAGTTTTGCTGTATCCGAAGGAATGGTCGCAGTTTGCTGCATATTATAGGACGGTGATTGAAGACATAGCACATGGGAGCAGTTACGAGATATATGATCCCGTGCTTGGTTGGACTGTCCTCCCTTCGCGGACTGATAGGACCGGCTTCTACATGAGCAGCGTCGAAGGACTGCGAAGTCCTCGCGCAGGTATGTCATTCGCTGATCTAAAAACAAGACATTCCGGCGCCTCAGAAATACCTGCGTCCGTTCGCATTGCCCTGATAGGTGATTCCATGACCTACGGTCATGAGGTTCGATGCGAGGAGTCTTGGGGACACGCGTTGGAGGCGCTTCTTCAACCTCGTACACAAGTCCTTAATTTTGCAATTAGCGCCCAAGGATTAAATCAAACCTTATTGAGATATGAGAAGGATGTACGTCCTTGGAAACCCCGAATTGTGATCATCGGCATTACAAGCGCAATGATCATGAGGAATAATAATATTTATCCCTTTCTTAAGGATGCTGAATGGGGCATGCCCTTCGCTCGTCCGCGGTTCGTTTTGACGAATGATGCCGTCACAGCACTAAGAGTCCCAGTCCCTGATGCGAGGGAAATCTTTTCCACGATGGCGATTACCGAGCTCCCTGACCTTCATCTGGACGACTATTATCGCCCTTATCAATGGGAACGAGGAGGAGTGTGGTATCTACTCGAGAAGTCATATATCTTCCGTTTTGCCTACTCGCTGAGACCTCCGAGTGACGACCGTGCAGCGGAACGAGAACTGAATGCTATGCAGGTGGGCCAGGTCGTGACTCAACGTCTCGTCCGAGAGGTGCTGCAAGATGGGGCAGTTCCGCTGGTCGTTTACCTTCCATATAAAGACGAAATTGCCTTCTCGGCAGAATCAGAGGCCGAGGATCTCCCGCGTTCCGCTCGTATGCTTCGAAATGCCGGCATCAAATATTTCGACCCCACCGCCTGCTTGATGACAATGAAGGTCTCGGATGCCTACATGAGAGAAAGCCATTATTCGCCCCAAGCGAGCGCCCATATCGCTCGTTGTTTGACACCGGTTATCCAAAACATTCTCAACGACGCCTAGCACAATTCGAAATCGTGGAAGAATGTAGTGGCCCGACGCTCAGCCGTTGAACGCTGCGATAGGAACCGGACTGTCGCAGCAGCTAAGATTCGCCTCATGGTCTTCGGAAGAGGATTGTATTGAAGAGATTCCTCAAGTTATCGAAGTCCGGGGCGGGATAGGCATTTAGCAAGGACTGCCCCTAGGGGTGATCAGGCAAGTCTGCAATTTTCCACAATTCAAGGCTTTTGTCGGACCAGATTCCCCCATCTTCGGTGCATCGCTCACTGAGCAGTTTTAGCGGTGGGGGAAAATTGAATGGCTCAACCGTCAAGTTGAGTGGTGGCCAGTCACCGGATTCGATATCCCAATTTCTTGTGCGGCCAGGAAATGTCGTAGTAGGAAGGTATGCACCTGCTGCGCTGAATATTCTGCAATGCTTCAAAGATATGTTTAAAAGATAGATGTCCAAGGCAATTCAGTACGCGGATGAATTTTTGAGCATAAGGATGATTCTCCAGCATAGTCGTTTCGCCTGCTTGTGCGTCAGGTGGACACCAGACTTATATGCGCACCGGTCTCTGCACATATCCTTGACAATTTCTTCGGAAAAGTGCTTGAAATAGCTTCGGACGCCAGTAGCTTTAGTTGGATAGAGCGTCGGGCTTCGAACCCGCATCTCGCAGGTCCAATTCTTGCCGGGCGCACCAAGTTATCTTTCCTTCAAGACTTCTACCACGAAGGTAAAAAAGCCGAGTAAAACCTTGATCGGCTCAAGCAGTTATAAGCCTCAGCACTTACCATCTTAGGATGTCCACGAGTCTCAGACACCGAAAAACGCTGCTTCTCGCTTTGGCCCTCTTCCTTTCCGAGTTGGCGCTTATAGCCCTTGGGATGACGATTCACATGAAGGGTGAGAGACCTTTTTTTACCTTCTTATCCAGCAAACCAGGCGTAACTTTTCTTGTCGCAATCGGTGTTTTGCTGGGAGCCGGGATAGTCATTACGCGCCATTATTTAGCAAGCGCGGGAACACTCACTCACCACTTCCGTCGCGTTGCCCTTATAAGCCTCCTCACCGTGACACTATTTCTCTTGATCGTCGAGATTACCCTGAGGACCAATACTATCAGTTCTCAAGAGAACGAAGTCCTTTTGGGCACAGTCTTAAGGCCGCTGAATTGGCCAAAGGTGGCTCTGCACCATCGCGATCTTATTTACCGCCCATCGGGTGAGCTTTCTTACCTGGTGCATGATGACTTCCTGGGTTGGACCGTCGGTCCTGACAGAGCGAAAGCCGACATGCTGTATTCTACGGACGCAAGCGGGATACGGATTCCTCATTCAGACACCGGACTCACCAAGCATGGAGAGAAGATACGAATTGCTCTGCTTGGGGACTCTTACACCTTTGGTCAGGAAGTAGCGTACGAGGATACGTGGGGATACGTTTTGGAGAAGTCGTTAGGGCCGGAGTTTCAAGTTTTGAACTTTGGGGTACCAGGGTATGGTGTAGACCAGGAATTTCTCCGGTTTGAGAGGGATGTCCGTCTCTGGAAACCAAGGATTGTGATGTTCGCCATCAATTCCGGCGCTGTTAGGCGAACAATGATCGTTTACACTTTTCTCTCACGTCGTGATTGGAACTACCCCTTTTCCAAACCTCGATTTATTATTCGTGATGGGGATGTCAAGGAAATGAATGTTCCCGTTCTTTCTCCTGAAACTATCTTTTCAAAGGCATCGATTTCTGAGCTACCCTTTCTGGAGTACGATGTCGGCTACAAAGAAAGTGACTGGCAGTACAAGCCATATCATTTCTCCTTTTTAGCTCGGCTGTTCGTATCCCATTACCCCAGCTGGTCGCGGCCAAATCCCGAGGTGTCTGATGACGCGCTAGTAGCGGTCGATACATCTATTTTAAAGAAGTTTCTTCGGTCGGCAGCACAAATGGGGGCCATCCCCATTGTAGTTTACTTACCGGCACCGATCGAGCTGGAAAAGCCAATTTCACCTGCGGACATCGGCAGGCGAGTGTTGCAGAAGGCTGACATTGAGCCTGCTGATCTCGTACCTTGTTTGCTGAAATCGCCCCCTGCTGATCGGCTTGTTCCTTCGGGTGATCACTACTCACCGCAAGCCAATGCCGCGATCGCGGACTGTCTGCGCTCTGTTGTAAATGAAGCACTCGCCGTGCAGTAGTCAGCGAATAGTGAGACCGTCGCGCTTGCAGAATACGAACCAGACTGTCCTTGGAATTTCTCTCAACACTCTAGTTGGCGAACGCAACGTAGAAAACTCTAGTCGACCCACCACTGAGAACAGTCGCCGCCTTCAATCGCTTCGTTACAACAATCCAGGATCATAATGATCCCGAGCTGAAATTGAAATGCATCGCCTCTTGCGAAGGCGCCGTCGAGCATATCGATCCCGTGATGATAGGCCAGTTTCTCTGAAACCGCGGTAGGCACCCCACGAATCCGCATCAGGGCTATTTCCCACCCTCGACGCCACTCATTGCCATTCCAAATGAGATCGTTCCGCCGCATTCGCCTACGAGACATTTCTACCTCCTATGAGGAAGGTAGCATGGTCGTAATCTCGCCATGTAAGAGGGCTCTCTAACCCAGGTAAACTTCCCGCGTTGGCAACGTAAAGTTTTCCTAATGGCAAGTATCAACAGGAGGATCTGGCATCCTCATAGGGTCCTACTCTAGCTCTTTCGAGGAATTGAGGAGGCGACCCAAAGTGCAGGAACATGAGCAGCGCAGTCAAAAACGTGAATCGGAACGAACTACCCCGGAGTTTCATCTCTGTGAATGGGACAACTTATCTCCTGGCCCTGGACAAGTTATCCCATTACACAGGGCAACCTAGGAAATCATTGGTTCTTCCCAACCTTTTAGCGATTTGTAAGAAGGCATGCGCCTTGCCTAGCTGACGGGCGGGAACTGCAAGCAGCGTGGACAAGCGCCTTCGAGGGAGATATCCATGGCTTCATTACCGCAAGATCCGCAGGTCGGGCATTCCCTCTGGCTGCAAAGGCGATCCACTCGACGAGCAGTCCGCCGGGTGCAATGGCGCAGCGACTGGACAGCGGTGGGCTTGGTTCTTCTGCTGCTAGGCTTGCTTGTCCTGCTTTCTGTATTTCTGCCCACGAATGAGGCGCTCGAGCGAGTCCAGCAAGCCGCACAGGACAATAGAAGCCGCTCCCAAGATCTGCCGGTCGTCGGAGTCTTAGCCGAACCATAAGGGAGGTATCTATGTGGAATACAGTGGAGGAAGAAGTCGAACATCGTCGTGCCTTGCTGCGGCTGGCTGCGAAAGGCGATGCCCTTGCCAAAAGGGAGTTGGAGCAGGAGTATCATGCACGCGTGTACTCCCCAGCCCAGCTGGCGAAGTACATCCCCAAAGTCGAGCAGCCAGTCATCTCAGCCGCTGTCCAACGCGCGCTGGACAATCTCATGGATGTTGAACTTGACGCAGCGTAGCGTCAAACGACCCCGAAGCCCCTTCTGCGGGAGGGTAAGCCGAATCGGCGTTCCGGGCGTCTTGCCAGAAAGAGGGCAGGGGCCCGGCCAGATTCGGCACGACCAATGAGGGGGCGGCAGCGCTGCCTTCCCCACCTAAAGCTGCATGGATTTTTCCCCTGTCTCGTTGTACGCTGAAGTCAGGTCGGTCAGGTCCTTTCAATGACGGAGGACCCTTAAAGTGGTAATCTATAGACAACACCTCGTAAGATGCCCTGAGGGGACGCCCGAGGGAGGCAGGGATCAAGGCGGGAGGCAGGTATGGACAAGACACTGTCCTTGTTGCCGGCGCTTGCTGACAAAGCGTGATCCAATGTCTCCCTGGTTTTGTAGCTGCGGGTGGCACACCCGATAGATGCTGATCGGAGAAAGGAGGGCAATGAAATGAACCATGTTATCCTCCACGATGTGCGGGGTGCGTTCTTCCTCATGCTAGGTCTTCTGATGCTGGCGATGATTTGCGCGGTCGCGGCATTGGGGACAGTGATGCGGCCGGTCCGTTGGGCTGACCGGCGGTCCGCCCAGTTCTAAGACCTCTCCCTGAGCGTAGGATCCCCGTCCGCCGGTCAGTTTCCCTCCCTCTTTTCCCATTACATTGGTAAAACTCATTATATTTCAGCGTGTTGACATCCTCTGTCGGGGGCAACGGCTCGTCCGTGGTGGCGGTGCTATAGTTGTTTTAGCGCAGCTTCACCCAAAAATGATGGGGGATACCATGAAGGTTAGTCTCGGAAAAACCGTTCTGGTGGCGGCTTTGGGCGTAATGACATTGGGCGCATCGGGTTGCGGCATGAAATGGTTACAGTCGGATGGCGACCAAACGGCCGGGGCTACCCGCGAAGGAGGAGCGTCCGGATGGAACGGCCAGGGCGTCAATCCCAATTTCCCCGGTCTCACACAAGGCACCCTCCCCAGCGAGTTGAGGGGATTTTCTCAGAACCCAGGGGATGAGTACCTGGCTCACGGCGGCGGCATTGCATCCATCTCTCCGGCGACTGCCGGGAGTCGTCACCGCGCGGAATTAACAAGAGAAGAACAAGCAGCCATGGAAGCAGGTCTGAAGGACGTGTTCTTCGGGTACGACGAATGGACCTTGTCAGACTCCGGAAGGGAGGCATTGAATTACAACGCCAGATGGTTGAAGGACCATCCAGGATCGGTGCTGAAGGTTGAGGGCCACTGCGATGAACGAGGAACGACCGATTACAACATGGTGCTGGGGGACAAACGTTCGAAGAGCGCTCGCATGTATCTCACCGAACTGGGTGTCCATCCCAAGCAGGTCGGCATTGTGTCGTATGGCAAAGAACGTCCCTTCTGCGCGGAACACGACGAATCCTGCTATCAGCTCAATCGGCGCGGACATGTCCTATTGAAGAAGAAATAGGCTCCTCAAGAAGGCATCGAGGCGCCCCGACGAAGTCTCTTCGTGAGAGCGTCGGGGTGCGTCATTTGTGTGCGGTACCACGATGGTGGAGGTGAGTATCGATGGCAGTGAAAGCTCAGGCACTGAAAAAGGATCGCGGAACAGAAAAGAGAATGTCCCCACGCTTTACCGCTCAGTTTCGCAGTACCTTCTCGGGAGGGCAGCGCGAAGGGCAAGGGAAAACCCTGGACCTCTCGGACGGCGGATGCCGCATTGAATCCGATCAGCCGGTGGTGTCCAATGCGGCATTTGAATGTAGAATTTACGTGCCCGGGCTAAGTTGGCCGTTGCGAATAGACGAGGCGCAGGTTCGCTGGGTCAAAGGAAATGTCTTCGGCCTGGAATTTACCGCCATGCATCCGGATGAACGAGCGAAGCTCAGGCAACTCATCGCCAATCTCAAACCGGGAAGACGCTAGTCCTTTACCGGTCTTTCCCGTCTCCCTGCCTCGCTAGCGTGCCTTTTCCTATGCTATACATCGAGTGCCTATTGCTGCCGCCCGTCGGTGGTTGCGTCCTCGTTTATTGAAACTGGCGGACGCTGGAAAGGTCTGAAACGCATCATGAGAGAAGAGGTCGCGACACTTGCGGGGGGATGCTTCTGGTGTCTAGAAGCCGTCTATGATCAACTGAAGGGTGTACGGACGGTGGAATCCGGGTATACGGGCGGTCACACGGAGCGACCGACGTATGAGGCGGTCTGCGGCGGACGCACCGGGCATGCTGAGGCAGTCAAAGTTTCCTTCGACCCTGACGTGGTCACTTATCGCGAACTCCTGGAGATCTTCTTCGTCATTCATGACCCAACCACGCTGAACCGTCAGGGGCACGATGCCGGCACTCAGTATCGCTCTGCAATTTTTTATCACAGCCCCGAGCAGAAGCGAATCGCCGAGGAAGTGATGGCGTCATTGACTCGCGATCATGTGTACTCCAATCCGATCGTGACAGAGCTCGTCGCCGCCACCACGTGGCATGAAGCCGAGCCCTATCACCAGGAATATTTTGCGCGGAATCCGTTTCAGGGCTATTGCACGGCCGTGGTGGGGCCGAAGGTCGCAAAATTTCGCAAGCTGTTTACGAGCAGGTTGAAGAACTAGGCGCCTTGCTGATCCAACCAGCCGTCTTCATCTCCGTGGACGTCATCCTCCAGGGCCAAAGAGCGGAAATCGAAAAGCTTCCCGTCCAGCAGGAGAGATGGGGCAACGTTTGACAGCGCAGCGAACATGCTGTCGGTACAGCCGGGCGCACGCCGTTCCCACTCCTGCAGGAACGTCTTCGCCTGCTTCCGTTTGAGATCCTCTTGGGAGCCGCAAAGATCGCAAGGAATAATCGGGAACCCGCGCCGTTCCGCATACAGGGCAAGATCGGCCTCGCGGACGGCCGCGAGCGGGACGAATGACGAGATGTCGTCCGTCTTTCGAACGGAGCTTGGGCGGCATGGCTTTGAGTTTTCCGGTGAACAACAGATTCATCAGCAGCGTTTCGAGAATGTCGTCACGGTGATGGCCCAGAGCGATCTTGGTGGCCCCCAGTTCAGTGGCGACGCGGTAGAGATGACCACGACGCAGCCGCGAGCAAAGTGAACAGGTCGTCTGTCCTTCAGGGATGAGCCGTTTGACGATCGAATAGGTGTCCCGCGTTTCGATGCGAAACGGAATGCCCACCGACGTGAGATATTCCGGCAAGACGTGTGCGGGGAAGCCGGGTTGCTTCTGGTCCAGGTTGACGGCGATGAGATCAAACCGGACAGGGGCCCGACGCTGGAGCACGAGGAGAAGATCCAACAGCCCATAACTGTCCTTCCCGCCCGAGAGACACACCATGACTTTGTCGCCGGCTTCGATCAAACCATACTCGCTGATCGTTTGCCCAACCTGACGGAGCAGTCGCGTTTGCAACTGTTCGGTGGCGTCGTCCAATCTTGGCAGTATCGGACGGGAATGAGTGGTCGGCGACATGGGAGCGTATTCTACGCGTTCGATCGATCTGCTGTCGAATGCTGGAGGTGCATCGCCGCCGTCGACCGGCGCACCTCTGATGTTGCTGCTTCCGGTTCATTCTTGGACGGAAGAAACAATTTCTCCCTCGGTTCAAGCCACCAGGTCCTCGTCAATGCTCGACCTGCTATATTTCAGTAGGTGTATAATGCTCTGGGGAAAGGTATGGCGCGAGCGCATCCGAAGAACCGAACGCCCTCTGATCTGAGTCAGCGCGAGCCTGCGTGGGTGTCTTGGCCCGATGAAAAGCTGCTCGAGCTTCCGATGTGCCGTCTCAACGTCACAATCGAGAGTCCCTTTTTGTCGCGCCATATTCGTCAGCTCGAACAGGAACTTGAGGCCAAGCACCTCTGCTTTCGTCCACATTTCTGGATTTCGAACGAATGGTTCACGCCCGACGGCGTGCCGGGCATCGCCATCCCGTTCTATCTTGCTCATCCGCGGTTGGAGAGACTCGAGCTGGCACAGATGCTCGAAGTCGAGGGCGGCACCGCGGAGTGGTGCATGCGCATCCTCCGGCATGAGGCTGGGCATGCCATCGAGAACGCGTATCGGATCCGCCGCTCGCGTGGCAGACAACGCATCTTTGGACGCTCTTCAGACCCCTATCCCAAGTATTACAGTCCCGCGGCCCTACAGCCGCAGCTTTGTGCGGCACCTGGATGTGTGGTATGCGCAAAGCCATCCCGATGAAGACTTTGCCGAGACCTTCGCCGTGTGGTTGACGCCGAACTCGCTATGGGCAGATCGGTACAAGGGATGGCCTGTCATGCGAAAGCTCCAATACATGGACAGCCTCATGAAGGGACTGGCCGGCGTGCCGCCGGTCGTGACCACGACAGAGCAGGTGGATCCGTTGCCCATGCTCAAGCGAACTCTGCGTGAGCACTACGCGCGCAAGCGCGGACATTATGGGGTTGCGAGATCGTCCTCCTACGATCCGGATTTGAAGCGGCTCTTTTCGGATGACTCCGTCCACGGAGACAAGATGAGCGCCGCCGCATTCTTGAACCGATTTCGGCGTGAGGTCCGCCGCAAGGTTGCCAGTTGGACGGGTGAGTATCAGTACACGATCGATCAAGTGCTCGAGGACATGATCGAACGATGCCGCGAACTGCAGTTGCGCCTGCCGATCGATGAGGAACAGGCGAAACTCGACTTTACGATCCTCTTGACGGTCCACACGATGAACTATTTGCGCAGCGGGCGTCACAAGGTGGCGGTATGAGACGACTGCGCGTCCTTGTCCTCATGCATGGAGACTTGGTTCCGCCAGACCCGCTCAATGGTCATGATCCGTCCAACGCCGAGTGGAGAACGGAATACGATGTGGTGACCACCCTGCGGACGCTGGGACATGACGTCAAGCCGCTTGGGGTGAAGAGCGATCTCGGCGTCATTCGGGCCGCCATCGAGGAATGGCGTCCCCACATTGCCTTTAACCTGCTCGAAGAATTTGACGGCCTTGCGGTGTATGACCAGAACGTCGTTTCGTATTTGGAACTGCTGCGCATCCCATATACCGGCTGCAATCCTCGAGGGTTGATGCTGGCCCGCGACAAGGTGCTGGCGAAGAAGTTGTTTTCGTTTCACCGCATTCCGTTTCCGGATTTTATAGTGGCGCCCCAAGGCCGGACGGTCAAGCGTCCGACGTGGCTCTCGTTCCCGCTGATCGTCAAATCCATTACCGAAGAAGCATCGCTCGGCATCTCCCAGGCATCTATCGTGGAAGACGACGGGAAACTGAAAGAGCGCGTGGCATTCATTCACGAAAGTGTGGGCACCGGGGCGCTGATCGAACGCTACATCGAAGGGCGGGAGCTTTACGTCGGTGTGATCGGCAACGGCCGCCTTCAAGCGCTGCCGGTATGGGAACTCAAGATGGACAACCTGCCCGAGGACACCCGCAGAATTGCGACTGAACGGGTGAAGTGGAGTCGAAAGTATCAGGACAAGTACGGCATTACTTCGGAGAAGGCGAAAAATCTTCCGGCCGGAAAGGCAGAGGAGATCCAGTATCTTGCCAAGCGGGTATACCGCGCACTGGGATTGAGCGGCTACGCCCGCATCGACTTGCGGATGGATGCACAGGGGGCCCTGTATGTGCTCGAAGCCAATCCGAATCCTCAAATCGCGCGCAATGAAGATTTTGCCGATTCCGCGGAAAGTGCCGATTACCAGTACGATGAGCTACTCCAGGAATTGTTGAACGCCGGGCTCCGGTGGCGGCCGACCAAAGTTGCCTGACCGGCCGCCACAGCTCTACTACATCTTGAGGTGTTTCCTCAGAATCTCCGACTGCTGGATCTCCATGTTGTCTTTCCCGAGCGTCTGTGCACGCTGAAAGTGCTCCGTTGCGCTCTTATGGTCTCCGGCCTTGTCAAGCGCCAGCGCAAGATCGTAGTGCGCCTCAGCGGACTGTGGATCCGCCTTTTCGGCTTCGGTGAAATGCTTTTTTGCCACGTCCCAATGTCCCTTGCCGTAATGTTCAATGCCAGCCGCAATGTGACTTTCCGCCTTTGAACCGGAAGCCGCCTTCAAGGGACCGGCATCCTTCCCCATGTCCGCCAGGGCTGGCGTGGCCACATACCAGAGCACACCGAGCGCGAGAGAACAGAACGCGATCTTCATAGAACCTCCATCGGTAAAAGGTGGACTCGTCTCTTCCACTACGGAGCCACCCGTTGGCTGGATCTACAGCATGGAGGTATGGCTGGATGAGGACAACTAGGGTCTCCACGAGAATCCGGAAAAGAGACACTCGTGAGCCTCAGGGATGGAGGCGAGAGCGAGATTCGACCACCTGGTGCGGGACTGCGCTACAGATAACGGTGACTGGTCACCCGTCCGCTCGAGTCGAGTTCATAGAGCAGAGGAGCACCAGTTGGAATATTGAGCTCCAATACCTGTTCCCTCGTGAGCTGTTCTAGTTCCATCACCAGCGCTCGAAGACTGTTCCCGTGCGCGGCGATCAAAATCGTTTCACCTGCGTTCACATGCGGCCTGATCGCCGTGGCGAAGTAGGGCAACACGCGCTCGGCAGTGTCCTTGAGGCTTTCCCCTCCCGGGGGGCGAATGTCATAGCTGCGACGCCAGATCTTGACCTGATCTTCACCGTACTTTTTCGCCGTTTCCGCCTTGTTGAGGCCTTGCAGTTCTCCGTACATCCGTTCGTTCAACGCCTTGTCCCGTTCCGTCGGAATCGTGGTCTGTCCGATGACCTCGAGCGCCAGTCGAAGCGTCTCGTTCGCCCGCTGCAACACGGAGGTGAACGCACGATCGAATCGATAGGGACGGAGTTTTTCACCAGCATTTTTCGCTTCTTGGATGCCTCGCGAGGAAAGCGGCACATCCACCCAGCCGGTGAACCGGTTCTCTAGATTCCACTGCGATTCCCCATGTCGGAGCAAGACGAGACGTCCCATCGCATGTCCCTCCAGGTGGATTAACGCCGCGCCGGCCAAGAATACTGATTCACGACTCCAAGTCAAGCGTTGCTTTCGGCCTATTGCGGCAGTACCATGCCGCACGATTTCAGCAGGATACATCCATTATGAGCACGGGTCCGTCGTTCGAGAGCCACTGGCGCGCCGTCGAAAGCTGGTGGATCAGAATGGGAGAGCGACTACAAGTACTCGATCGCGCGGAGTCGTTTTTGAAGGCCGCGGCAACAGGCGGTCTACTCGATCGTATCGAGCAAGTCGGCGGGCAAGTCGACTATATGCTGTTCGTCCTGATGCGGTACTGGGTGCCCACTGTGCTTCCCCCAGCCGGCCGGGAGCGCCTCACCAAGAACGATGCCGATTACTGGCTCGAATCAGAGCAGATGCTCAAGGCTGCGGCGACCAGGCTGCGCGAACTCAAACCCTTGATCGAATTGCTCACGACGCCCAACCCCGTATCCGACAGCCTCTCCGGCCAGAGCATGAGTGCTCCGCCCGTGACCGAATTGGAGCTCTCGAACATCGTCGAAGGGATTGCCGAAGCGGCCGGCAGCTATGGCGGACCGGACTATACGTCGATCGTCAAGGCATTCGACCCCGTACCCTTGAGACAAACACAGCCTTTCAAGCACAACAAGAAGCACAGCGCTGAACTCTGGGTGGTCTTCTTGCTGCGGGAACATTTTCGAAATCTTGGGCTGGGCAAGGATCGGTACTGGCCGCTCATTGCGCCGCTCTGCGCGGCAGCTGGGATTCGTCGCCCCGAACGGACAGGCCTATGGTCCTGATGAACTCAAGAGTTGGTGGCAGAAAAACTGGCCGCGCACGTATACGCAATTGGAGCAAAAACAAGAGGCTGCGGATTCCGGAGGAGCGGCTTACGAGCAGGACTGGGGCTGGTTTCAGGCTTGGATCACGTGGCAGCGACAGCGCTAACGCTAACGTCTTCGGCATTGCCAGCCGTCTTGGCCGGTTTCTTCGGAACCTTGTCGACATCCAGGGCGCCTTCTTGAAGCATTTTGAACATCGTCAACGAGAAGAGCAGATAGAATACGACCCCGACCCAGATGACGTACGGTTGCACGCCGCCCTCTTCCTTCAATCCCGCATGCTGTTGGGTCGGATCATTCCAGGCTTGTTGTTTGATGGCAGCAATATGCTCACGGCAATGCCAGTAATACACATAGTTGGCGGTAGCGCCGGCAACCACACTCCAAACGATCCCGCTCGTCATATCGCCCGTCAGGTAGGTTGAGACCATGGGGCCGATCGCATACACCGCCGCATACAGATACATTTTCCGGTACAGAAACCAGAGGAACGAGACGTACAGGAAGGCCGGCCAGTTCCACGTGAGCGCGAATCGAGGTGATTGCGGAGAGCCGAACTTCTTGAACTGCTCCAGATAGCGGTCCGCGTTCGGACCGATGAAATCACGCCACAGGTCTTCGTCCGTGCGACTGGGAAAGGGCGTCGATGTGGCCGAAGCGGCGTTCGATGCTCCCAGGTCGTTCCCGCATTGATAGCAAAAATTTGCGTCGTCTTGATTCTGCTGCTGACACTGAGTGCAGGCTTTCATTGATCAGAGAGTACCATAACCCCGGGTGACACCGCGCTCGAAGCGCGCTTCATCGCTCCACCACTCGATCATTTGCTTTCACCTGCATTCCTGTGCTAGCTTCCCTTACTTTACAAGGGGATACGTCTGCCATGCCGACCGAGGAACTCAAAGAGAGCGCCGAACAATATCTGATGGGTACCTACGCACGTCAGCCGATCTCCATTGTGAGGGGGCGGGGGACGAAGGTCTACGACCTGGAGGGTCGTGAATATGTGGATTTTGTCGGGGGCATTGCCGTGAACTTGCTCGGTCATGGACATCCTGACCTGGTGTTGGCGGTCCAGAAGCAGGCGGCACAACTCATTCACACGTCAAATCTCTACTACACGGAGCCGCAGGTAAGACTGGCGCAAATGCTCGTGGACCATTCATTTGCCGACCAGGTCTTTTTTTGCAACAGCGGCGCAGAGGCCAATGAAGCGGCGATCAAGCTCGCACGGCGCTATTCGCACGACAAGTACGGGGCCGGCCGGTTTGAGATCATCACGATGAAGCAATCGTTTCATGGCCGGACCATGGCGACACTGACCGCCACCGGTCAGGAAAAGGTGCAAAAAGGGTATGAGCCGCTCGTTCCCGGGTTCTCGTACGTGACCTTCAATCACCTGGCCGAACTGCAACAAGCGGTGACCGACAAAACTGCCGCCATCATGCTGGAGCCGATTCAGGGTGAGGGCGGTGTGCATGTCGCCTCCCGCGAGTACCTCCAGGCGGTCCGTGAGCTGTGCACGCAACGCGATATTCTCCTGATCTTCGATGAAGTACAGACCGGAATGGGCCGAACCGGGACACTCTTTGCCTATGAACAGTTGAACGTACAGCCGGACATCATGACTTTGGCCAAGGGATTGGGCGGTGGCGTTCCGATCGGCGCCTGTTTGGCAACGGCTCCCGTCGCGAAAACCTTCGGCCCCGGCTCGCATGCGTCCACATTCGGCGGGAACCCACTGGCCTGTGCTGCGGCGCTGGCGGTCTTCCGTGTGCTGCTCGACGGCCGCGTGCTAGACCTGGCGCGGCGGATGGGCGAGTACCTGAGCAAGGGCTTGTCGGAGTGCAAAGATCGCCACCATCTCGTGCGGGATGTGCGCGGCTTGGGGCTGCTTCAAGGGATGGAAGTCGAAATGGATGCAAAAACCGTCGTCGGCGATTGTCTGAAGCGTGGGTTCCTCGTCAACGCCGTGGGAGAACACGTGCTTCGTTTTATTCCACCGCTGATCATCACGCAACCGGAAGTCGACCGCTTGCTGGAAGTTCTGTCACAGATCTTTGATCGGCATGCCGCTCAGGCGGCGGCTCATTGAAGGCCGGCGTCCGATGACACCACTGCCACAGCGTACAACCCGGCTCGCGAAGGATCTCTTGGATGTCGCGGCTGTTCCCAAGGGCGAGGTGGAACGCCTGCTGACCTTGGCGGCTGCACTCAAGAAAAAGCAGCGCCGCGGCATCGCGCACGCTCTTCTCAAGGGGAAAACCCTCGGGCTCCTGTTTCAAAAGCCGTCAACGCGGACGAGAGTATCGTTTGAAGCGGGGATGCATCAGTTGGGCGGCCATGCGCTGGTCCTGCCGATGGCCGACATCCAGTTGTCGCGCGGAGAAAGCGTGGCCGATACCGCGCGTGTGCTGTCCCGTTATCTGGACGGAATCGTCATCCGCACGTATGACCACGGCACGGTCGAGGAATGGGCGCGCGAAGCCACGATGCCCGTGATCAACGGTCTTACCGACCTCAGCCACCCGTGCCAGGCCTTGTCCGATCTGCTGACGATCAAGGAGAAAAAAGGGAGGCTCAAAGGGATCAAGATCGCCTATGTCGGCGACGGCAACAACGTCGCTAATTCGCTCATTGAGGCTGCAGCCAAAATGGGCATGGCGATCTCGCTCGGGTGTCCGTCCGGCTACCAGCCGGATCAACATGTCGTTGATCTCGCGCGAGTCGAAGCCGCCAAAACCGGCGCCGTAATCGAACTGGGCCAGGACCCTTATGTGGCCGTGAAGGAAGCGGATGTCGTGTATGCGGACGTCTGGATCAGCATGGGTCGTGAACGAGAACAAGCCAGGCGATTGCGAGTGCTTGCGCCTTATCAGGTCAACAGCCGGCTCGTCGCCAAAGCCAAGCCTGATGCGATCGTCATGCATTGTTTGCCCGCCCACCGAGGGGAGGAAATCACTGCCGAGGTCCTAGACGGTCCGCAATCCGTCGTGATCGATCAAGCGGAAAACCGGCTGCATATGCAGAAAGCCATTTTGACGAACCTGTTGGGGAAGGGGAGACAAGGGCGACGATGAATCGCGGGATCAAAAAAATCGTGCTGGCCTATTCCGGAGGGCTCGATACCTCGGTCATTCTGAGATGGCTGCAAGAGACCTACGAGGCAGAGGTCATCGCGTTCTGCGCCGATCTCGGCCAAGGCGAAGACCTGCAGGCCATTAAGGCCAAGGCCCAAAAGCTCGGCGTCAAGAAGGTCTATGTCGAGGATCTGCGTGAAACGTTCGTGAAGGAGTATGTGTTCCCGATGCTGCGAGGGAACGCGATGTATGAAGGGTCCTATTTGCTGGGCACCTCGATCGCGCGACCGTTGATCGCCCGCCGCCAGGCCGAAATTGCGCTCAAGGAAGGGGCCGAAGCCGTCTCGCACGGCGCAACGGGGAAGGGCAACGATCAGGTCCGCTTCGAGCTGACCTATATGGCGCTTGCGCCGGCGTCTGAAAATCATTGCTCCGTGGCGTGAGTGGACGATGCGGTCGCGTCGTGAATTGATCGAATATGCCGATCGCCACGGCATCCCTGTGACGGCGACCAAGGCAAAACCGTACAGCATGGACCTGAATTTGTTCCATGTGAGCTATGAGGGCGGCATCCTGGAAGACCCCTGGGAATCGCCGCCGGACGAGATTTTCCAGATGACCGTGTCGCCGGAGAAGGCCCCCAACAAGCCGCAGGAAGTGGAGATCGACTATGAGGCCGGCAATCCGGTGGCGGTGGACGGCAAAAAAATGAGTCCGGCTGCATTGCTTGCTTCTCTCAACAAGGTGGGCGGCGCGCATGGCGTTGGGCGGGTCGATCTGGTCGAGAATCGCTACGTCGGCATGAAGTCACGCGGCGTCTACGAGACGCCGGGCGGCACGATTCTGCACGTCGCTCATCGAGGGTTGGAATCGTTGACGATGGATCGGGAGGTTCTGCATTTCCGGGACAGTTTGATTCCTCGCTATGCCGATTTGATCTACAACGGCTATTGGTTCAGCCCCGAGCGCGAGATGGTGCAAAAGGCGATCGACGAAGCGCAGCAGGATGTCACCGGTACGGCGCGGGTGAAGCTGTACAAGGGCAGCTGCACCTTGGCGGGTCGCAAATCGAAGCGGTCGCTGTATCGGCTCGACATCGCGACCTTCGAAGAGGACGAGGTCTATAACCAGAAAGACGCGGAGGGCTTTATCCGTCTGAACGCACTGCGATTGAAGATACGAGCGCAACGCAAGAAGGCATCGTCCTGATGACCAAGGGGCGGAGAGGCGACGGTCTTGCCGACGGAAAGGCCTGGAGTGGTCGATTTCGGGAACCGACGCACCGTCTAGTCGAAGCCTTCACCGCTTCGGTGACCGTCGATCGCAGGCTATACGCGCAGGACATCCAGGGCAGCATCGCCCACTGCAAGACGTTGGAGAAGGCGCGCGTCCTGAAGTCGAGCGAGACCCGGACGATCGTGCGGGCCCTCGAGGCCGTGAAAACCGAGCTGGATCGAGGCCGATTTAAATTCACGCCTCAGGACGAAGACATTCACATGGCGGTTGAACGGCGGCTCACGGAGTTGATCGGTCCCCTGGGGGGCAAACTGCACACGGGACGCAGTCGCAACGACCAGGTCGCGCTGGACGTCCGGCTCTATCTGCGCGGTCAGCTGGAAGATTTTGCCGAGCGGCTTCAGGAATGCCAGCGAGTTCTGGTGGCCAAGGCGAAGGCGCATCGCACGGTCGCCATGCCCGGCTACACCCACTTACAGAGGGCCCAACCGGTCCTGTTTGCGCACCATCTCCTCGCCTACGTTGACATGCTCGAGCGCGACAAGGGTCGCGTCCAGGATGCGCAGAAACGGTTGAACGTGATGCCGCTGGGATCCGGGGCCCTGGCCGGCACCAATTACCCCGTTGATCGTCGGTATACGGCAGGCCTCCTAGGGTTTCCCCAAGTGACGACCAACAGCCTGGATGCCGTCTCTGACCGTGACTTCATGATCGAGATTGCCGCAGCGCTGTCGATTACGATGATGCATTTGTCGCGGCTGAGCGAAGAGCTGATCGTGTGGTCTTCGCAGGAATTCCAGTTCGTCGACCTCCCTGAGGGGTTTTGCACCGGCAGCAGTATGATGCCGCAAAAAAAGAATCCCGACGTGCCGGAGCTGATCCGGGGGCGAACAGGCCGGGTGTACGGCCAGTTGATTAATCTTTTGACTATGATGAAGGCCCTCCCCTTGAGCTATAATCGGGACTTGCAAGAGGACAAGCCGGCCTTGTTCGATGCATTGGACACGGTCACGACATCACTTCAAGTCTTGACGGAACTGATGCGTCGGCTCAAAGTAAACCGGGAGAGCCTGAAGCAGGCCGTTCAAGGCGGCGGGCTGCTGGCGACCGAGCTGGCCGATTATCTCGTCAGCAAGGGCATGCCCTTTCGAGAAGCCCATGGCGTCACCGGCCGGGTGGTGCGTTCCGCACTGGAGCGTGGACGTGAGCTTACGTCCTTTACGCTCGAGGAACTTCGTCAGTTCTCCGACCGCTTCGACAAAAGCGTCTTCGCACGATTGACCGTGCAGGCGGCGATCGACCGTAAATCCCAGATCGGCGGGACGGCCAGAGGACAGGTCGAGCAGCGGATCAAACAGCTCGAGCGGATGTTATCGTGAAGGCCATCCTGGTGGTGCTCGCGATCTGGTCGTTGGCAGCCTGCGGGACCGTCGGATCGCCGATTCCTCCCGAGGATGTTGGAGTGACGCCTACGATCGAGCGGCAAAAGAAGCTGGATGCCGAGGCCGCGAGACGTGAAGCCGAAGCATCCCAGCCTGTCCTTGAACCGCTGGGCCAGGATGTGGACCTCCCGCCGTTGTTTCCGGTGGGGACCCGGTAACTGCGTGAACAACGAATCGAGTCGTTACACACCTTTGATAAGACCTACGCTGAAGTGGAGGAGGAACCGATGGCACTGATACAACCGACGCGACATGGACAACCGTTCAAGCCTCAAGTCGGTAAGCGGCTCCTACTCGTCGACCCCTATCCTCGAGACAATCAATACCATCTCACTGCCTCGGAGCGGCGAGCCGTCTGGTTCCCGAAGCTGAGCCTGCCCACGATCGCGGCCTATACGCCCGAGTCCTGGGACGTCGATCTGGTGGATGAAGCGGTGGAAGACATCGACTTTGATACTCCCTGCGACATGGTCGGCCTCTCGATCATGACCTGCTATGCACCGCGGGCCTACGAGATCGCGAAGGAATTCAGAAGGCGGGGCAAAACCGTGGTCATGGGCGGCGTGCATCCGACGTATTGTCCGGACGAAGCCCTTCAGCACGCGGATGCGATTGTCTGCGGCGAGGCCGAAGACTTATGGCCTCGATTGGTGGCGGATTATGAAGCCGGCGCCATGCAGCGCGTCTACAAGATGACGGCGTTTCCGTCGCTGGAGCGCTACAGGAGTCCCCGCGTCGAATTGCTCAGCCCCGATTCCTACATGACCCGGCAGTGCAGTTTCACGACCAGAGGGTGCCACTTCGATTGCGAGTTCTGCAGCGTCTCTCCGTTTAACGGCAAGACCACCAGGCGCCGGCCGGTTGATGAGGTGGTGGCGGAATTAACGAACGTGCAGCGGTGGGTTCGAAGCGAACTGGTCGAGCGCATCCGCGATGAACCGCTGTGGCGCGCCTTCCTCGCGACAGTGAAGATCCGAGTGGGCATCGAAGACGGCAGCATCGTGGCCTTCGTCGACGACCTGCACAACAGCAACCGGGCCTACTGCCGTGAACTCTGGACAGCGCTCAAGCCCCTCAAGCTCAAGTGGGGATGCCAGTCCACGCTGTTTCTGGGCGATGACGAGGAGATGGTCAAGCTGGCCGCCGAAAGCGGCTGTGTCTCGGTGTTCGTCGGGATGGAATCGCTTGACGAAGACTGTCTGGATGAAACCAACAAACCGTTCAATCGCGTCCAGAAGTTTTCGGAAGAGATCAAAATGTTCCATAAATACGGCATCATGGTGAATCCTGGCATCGTCTTCGGATTCGACAGCGACGACGAAGCGGTGTTCGAGCGGGCCGTCGATTTCCTGACGAAGAACCACGTCGAGCTCGCCTACTTCAACGTGCTCACGCCGCTGCCAGGAACGGCGCTCTTCGACCGGTACAACAATGCCGGACGCATTTTCGACCGGGATTGGTCCAAGTACGACGGAAAACATGTGGTGTTTCAGCCGAGCCGGATGACCCCGCAACAGCTTCAAGAAGGGTTTCACTGGGCGAACCATCAGTTCTATTCCCTGCCTAACATCTGGTACCGCCTGGCCGGCACGAAGCAGCGGTTGGTCGCCCGGTGGGAGATGAACCGTGAATTCCGCAAACTGGTAAAGCGGAGCTGTCCGAAGGGGACATTGTCTCCGCTTGCCTCCGTGCTCAAGAATCTGCAGGCGAAGCTCCCCGTGCTCGATCCGGATCATCTGATTCCCAGCGCGCTGCATGCGCTCAAGCAGCGGTTTGATCCGAAAGCGCCTTCTGCGCAGCAATTGACGTTGAATATCAAAGTGAAGCGGCACGACAAATTCGCCGCGTTGTTCATGGACCTCGAAGGAGCATTGGACCACCTCAATGTCCATGAACTGATCAATCGAATCAGGGAAGCGGCCGAAAAGGCGAAGATGGACGTGATCGTCAATTTTGAGCATCTCAAGCTCGCCGCTCCCGACGCGCTGAAAGCGCTCATCGATTCGGACGCCATCAAGGCCGCCGTCCCGAACGTGAAGGTGCGATATCGCAAGTTTAAGGATGCCTTCGAGACATCGATGCAAGGCTTGTCCCTGGCGGGTTTGGAAATGCTGACCGAGGATTTTCAGGATGCATAATTTCGAATACCGTCAGGGCGAATTGTATTGCGAGCAGGTGCCGGTGAGCCAGATTGCCAAGCAGGTCGGCACGCCCTGTTACATCTACAGCCATGCGACCCTCATCCGGCATATCCGGGCCTATGACAGCGCATTCAAGAATATTCCTCATCTGATTGCCTTCGCCATGAAGGCCAACTCCAATCTGGCGGTTCTGCGCCTGATGGCGAAGGAGGGCAGCGGTGTTGATATTGTGTCCGGCGGCGAGTTATTCCGCGCCTTGAAGGCCGGCGTTCCCCCATCAAAGATTGTGTTTGCGGGGGTCGGAAAGAACGCGGAGGAGATCCGGGATGCCTTGAAGGCCGAGATTCTGATGTTCAACATCGAATCGCCGGCGGAGACGCACGTCATCAATGACGTGGCAGCTTCGGTCGGCAAGATTGCACCTGTGGCGTTGCGGATCAATCCCGACATCGATCCCAAGACGCATCCCTACATTTCAACGGGCCTCAAGAAGAGCAAGTTTGGCATCGCCGCCGACCGTGCCCTGGAAGAATTCCGGGTGGCCTCAACGCTCCGGCACATTCACGTCGTGGGGGTCCACGCGCA
Organism: uncultured Nitrospiraceae bacterium; assembly: GCA_963824855.1. Lineage (GTDB taxonomy): Bacteria > Nitrospirota > Nitrospiria > Nitrospirales > Nitrospiraceae > Nitrospira_C. Next base: position 289,522 of record CAWGQP010000005.1, on the reverse strand, counting down.
CATCGGTTCGCAGCTGACCGAAGTGACGCCCTTCGTCGAGTCCTTGAAAAAAATCCTTGCGCTCGTCGAGACACTCAAAGGGCAGGGGATCAACATCCGGTATCTCAATATCGGCGGCGGGCTGGGCATTACCTATTCAGACGAAAAACCGCCATTACCGCACGAATTGGCCGAGGCCGTCTCGCCGCTCGTCAAGGGATTGGACCTCACGCTGGTCATGGAACCGGGCCGCGTGATCGTCGGCAATGCGGGAATCCTCGTGACCAAGGCCCTGTATGAAAAGATCGGCGAGAGCAAACGGTTCGTCATCGTTGATGCGGCCATGAACGACCTGATTCGGCCGAGCCTGTACAACGCCTATCATGACATCCGCCCGGTGTCCGAAGCCCTCTTGCACCGGCCGAAGCACTCGGTCGATGTGGTGGGACCGGTCTGCGAATCGGGCGATTTCCTGGCCAAGGACCGTTCATTACCGGAGGTCAAACCGGGTGACTTGCTGGCCGTCATGAGCGCGGGCGCGTACGGATTCGTCATGGCCTCCAACTACAATTCGCGTCCGCGGGTTCCGGAAGTGTTGGTCAAGGACAATGAGGTGCATGTCATTCGTGCGCGCGAGAGTTATGATGATCTTGTTCGGGGCGAGACGATTCCCGCCTTCTTGAGCTGACCGGCGCATGCTGGATGCGCATCAAGGCGATTCAGCCCTTTCAGTTTCCTCATCTAAGGAGCGTCCATGTTTAGCGGGTCATTAGTCGCAATTGTGACGCCGTTCCGGAACGGCAAGGTCGATGAGCGGGCGTTCGGCGATCTCATCGAGTGGCAGATCGCGAACGGCACGAACGGCATCGTGCCTTGCGGCACAACGGGAGAATCGGCGACGTTGACGCATGACGAGCATCACCGCGTCATCCGGCTCACCGTCGAAGTCGTCAAGGGCCGGGTCCCGGTCATCGCCGGGACGGGTTCCAACAGCACCGACGAAGCGATCTCGCTCACTGGACATGCCAAGGAGGCCGGTGCAGATGGGGCGCTGCTCATCACGCCCTATTACAACAAGCCGACGCAGGAAGGATTGTATCGCCATTACAAGGCCGTAGCCGAGGCCGTCGACATTCCTCTGGTGCTCTACAACATTCCCGGCCGCACCGGAGTCAACATGTTGCCGGCGACGGTCGCGCGTCTTGCGGCGATGAAAAATATCGTCGGAGTCAAGGAGGGCAGCGGCTCCGTCCAGCAGGCCTCCGACATTGCACAGGCCTGCGGAGATCGCCTGACTGTTCTGGCCGGTGACGATGCGCTAACTCTGCCCATGATGGCCGTGGGGGCCAAAGGCGTCATCACCGTGACGGCCAACATCATGCCGAAAGAGATGTCCCAGTTGGTCGCCTCGTTCCAGGCCGGCCGCATCGACGAAGCGCGCCGTATCCATTTCCTGCTTTCGCCGCTGTTTGCCGCACTCTTCTTCGAAACGAACCCTATTCCCGTGAAGGAAGCGATGGGGATGATGGGCAAGATCGATCCGGAACTACGGTTGCCCTTGTGCGCCATGAGCGCGGACAATCGCAACCAGCTGACCCGCGTTCTGAAAGAAATGCGGTTGGTGTAACCTTCCCATCCTGAAAGTTCACGTCCATGATCAACGTCATTGTTGCCGGGGCTGCTGGCCGAATGGGAAGCCGGTTGATTGCTTTGATCAAAGAGTCCGGTGCCTTGGCGCTGGCAGGAGCCATCGAAGGGAAGGGCCATCCGGCGCTTGGACTGGATGCCGGTGAAACGGCCGGTGTCGGTAAAATGCGCGTTCAGATCACCGACGATCTTCCCGGTCTGCTTGATCGGGCCGAGGTTGTCATAGATTTTTCGGCGCCCGAAGCGACGCTGGGGCATCTCCGCGCAGTCGCCGAACGTCGACGGGCGATGGTGATTGGGACGACGGGATTCAATGCCGCCCAATTGGACGAACTCAAATCGTTGACCCGGCAGGTCCCCTGCATGTTCTCTCCCAATATGAGCGTCGGGGTGAACCTGATCTATAAGGTGATCAGCGAAATGGCCAGGACCTTGGGAGATGAGTATGACATCGAAGTCATCGAGGCTCATCACCGGCTGAAGAAGGATGCCCCGAGTGGAACCGCGCTCAAGATTGCTGAAGTATTGGCCCGCGCCGTCAACCGCGATCTGAATGAAGTCGGCGTCTATGCTCGCAAGGGCTTGGTCGGAGAACGGAAGAAACAGGAAATCGGCATCCAGACGATTCGCGCCGGGGATATTGTGGGGGACCACACGATTATTTTCGGCGGAATGGGGGAGCGAATCGAAGTTACCCACCGGGCCAGCAGCCGCGACACCTTCGCACGAGGCGCCTTACGGGCGGCGAACTGGGTCGTTAAACAGCCTCCTGGACTGTACGACATGATGGATGTCTTGTCATTGAAGTAATCTCCTTTAGTTAGGTGAAAAGTTTAGAAATGCTTTCCTGTCTTGTGAATTCTGATCTCCCGCTGACTTGCATCATCCCTGGCTGAGCTCGGCCGTTCTCTCTCACCTACGCTCTCCAGCTACTGACCTTTGTCTCTCCCGGACTGAATCCTGAACGTGCGAGCCGCGGTCTAGGACGTTCCGCTGAAAGACAATTCCGGCGACACATATTGCTTTCCGGCGAGGACAAACTCCATGGCGCGGAACAATTCTTCCCGGCCCGAGCCTTTTAGCACATATCCTGAAGCTCCGATCCGCAAGGCTTCTTCGACGTACTCCTTATCTCCATACATGGAAAGATACAAAAGTTTGACCTTCGGCTCCTGTTGTCGTAGCCGTTGGCCCGCTTCCAATCCGCTCATCGCCGGCAAGGCCATCAGGATGAGATCTGGGTGCAATCGCCGAGCCTCTTTGACGGCTGACAGACCGTCCTGCGCAGTGCCGACCACATCATAGTGTCGTTCCAAAAGAGCACGCAGCCCATCGAGAACCAGCTCGTGAGCTTCAGCAAGTAAAATTCGAGGTTTTCTCATTGATAATCCTCCTTCTCGCCTCGGGCTATGCCACTCTGAGGGCACACGGAGGCGCACCGAGTTTCGAGGAGCGAAACTCGAAGGAGGTATCACATTCTCAGGACCGTGGACTGGATCGACGGATGAACTGGGGTGTCGCGACTGCGTGGGAGTTGGTCTGGTTGAGAAACAAAGAAGACAACATGGATGATTTGGGCAGGAACATCAAAATCGAAGTACAGGGTGGTAACGCTAGGATGAGAAGAAAATTCAGAATGCGGTCCCATTTCGAGAAACGCATCGCACGTTTGTCGAACCGGCTCGTGGGAATCCGAGGAGCAATGCCCTGATGGCGTAGGTAAAGGCAAGAGGCAGGCATAAGCATTGAAGGTTAGGATAGGCAGCAGAATAGCGAGAAATATGGCTATCCGTCGCATGTCCGGATGTTATCCCTGCACACATGCTCAGTCAACTACACTAACTTGAAATTCCTTATTGTGTTGTAGCAGGTGTGTTCCCAGCCAAAATCCAGCAGAAGAACGAACTGCTGAACCCAAGTAGGACTGTCCTGCCGAGACACGCAAGACGCATGTCACGTGTTGGCGTGGGACAGCGATGGTTTAAAAAGGGAGTGGGTGGGATCCAAACGAGGGAGGATCAGACTGCTGCATCACCCGATGAGAACCCGCAGCTCCGCCAAGGCGGCTTCATGCTCGTCAGAAACGATCGGGGCGATTGGTCATCGCGTCAATATCTAGCCGTAAGAGGACGAGGTTCCTGATCCGCTGCCTTCCGACGACCACAGTTCAAACATGCGAACACGGTGATCGCCAGCCCGGCATTCAAGTCCACTGCCCGCTCCGGTAACATTGTCCCGCGACATTTATCACAGGTCTTCATGAAGGTGACTGTAACATTCACCTTCGAACCTGCCTATCCATCGGAAGTACGGGGAAAAGCCGGGATTTAGGCCCTGAAGAAAGGCAGGAGGCTAGGCCGTTTGTGCTTTGACGGGTTCTATCAATTAGTTGGCTTTCAAGAACTTATCGGCCGGGAGCATTGTTGACAGAATAACGACCATCCCATAGGATTGTGGCGGCACGGTCGTCCATCCACTATGTATAGAATCATCTTCATTCTAATCCTACTTATCGTCCTCTATTTCCTTCTCCGCAGCGCCTTTCGGGAATTCGGAAACCGGCAGCCCGAGCGGTTGCCGAGGAGCAAGGATCAGATGGTGCAGGATCCTGTTTGCCGGGTGTTTGTTCCCCGAGGCTCAGCGGTGACCGAGGTCATCGGAGGACAGACGTATTGTTTCTGCAGCCAGGGTTGTGCAGCGGCGTTCCAAAAACAGATGACGGGGTAGGAGCTAGCGAGACGCGGGTCGGTCAGCATCCGGAATAACTGTAGTCGTCGAGTTTTTCTTCCTTGTCGAACTTGAGCGTGATTTCACACTGATTGGGCGAGAAGTTGAAGAAGGGCGGGCCCGACTTGCCGCCGGCGATACGATAATACGTCCACGTTTCGCCGCCAAAAAAGCGGGGCGCTTTGCCACTGGGTTCGCCCCAATTCTTGAGAAACCAGGCCTTGTCTTTCCCCTGCAACTCGGCCGGCTTCAGTGACTGTTCGAGGTACGGATTGCCTCCGCAGCCAGAAATGAACAAGCACAGGGCCAGCACCCACACGCTCGATCGCATCATGGGAATGTCTCCTCGATCGAAAGGATCGCCCCTCTTGATAGGCGGATCCGTTCGCGGCTGGATTCTAACTGCGGGTCCCCTGGCTGTCAAACGGAGAAGCTGTTTGCATCAGCCCAGGGTTCTTTTTACAATGAGCGATCGCATTTTTCCCCACGAGCCTTGAACCCATGAAAGGACATCACCATGAAATTCTATCTTGATACAGCGAGCGTAAAAGAAATTCAGGAGGCGGCAAGCCTTGGATTGCTGGATGGCGTCACGACCAATCCGTCCCTGGTGGCGAAAGAAGGTCGCGTCTTCCGGGAAGTGCTTGTCGAGATTTGTAATATCGTCGACGGACCAATCAGTGCCGAGGTGGTGAGCATCGAAGCCGACGCGATGGTGAAGGAAGGGCGCGAGCTTGCCAAGATCCACAAGAACATCGTCGTGAAGGTGCCGTTGATCGCGGAAGGGCTCAAGGCCACGAAACGCCTGGCGGCTGAAGGCATCAGGGTCAACGTCACACTCTGCTTTTCGCCCACGCAAGCCCTGCTGGCCGCGAAGGCCGGCGCCTGGTGCGTCTCTCCCTTCATCGGCAGGCTGGATGACATCAGCTCAAATGGCATGGAGCTCATCCGGCAGATCCTCACGATTTACAAAAATTATGATTTCAAAACGTACGTCCTCGTGGCGAGTGTGCGGCATCCCCAACATGTGGTCGAAGCGGCGTTGGCCGGCGGGCACATCTGTACCATGCCCTTCGCGATCTTCCAGCAGATGGTCAAGCATCCCTTGACCGATCTTGGTCTCAAGAAGTTTCTCGCGGATTGGGACTCCCAGAACAAGAAATAACCACGTGCCTCGCGCGGGCCGGCTTCTTCCGGCCCGCGTGTTTCGGCGGCTTATCCCTTGCGAATAGCCCTTTGTGCTTCGGCGAACACGGCGTGAAACATGGGTCTGGTCAGTTTCCCGGTGAACGTGTTCTGCTGGCTGGGATGATACGAGCCGATGAGCGTCACGCCCCAAGGCAGCCGGTAAATTTGGCCGTGACCGAAGGTCGGAAGCGGTGAAGGAAGCACGCGTTCTTCTTCGCGGCAGACCTTGAGGTAATGATCAAAAGCGATCTTCCCCAGGCTGACGACGACCCGCATGTTCTGCAGGAGCCTCAGTTCATCCCTCACGTAGGGGCGACATCGCTCGAACTCCTCAGGTGACGGTTTGTTGTCCGGCGGGGCACAACGCACCGTTGCTCCGATGTAGCAATCCGACAAGACCAGGCCGTCGTCTTTATGCTGAGAGGTTGCCTGGTTCGCAAATCCAAAGTGGTACAGCGCTTCGTAGAGCCAGTCCCCGCTCCGATCACCGGTGAAGATGCGCCCCGTTCGGTTGCCGCCGTGCGCAGCCGGCGCCAAGCCGAGAATGTAAAGGCGCGCGGCGGGATCGCCGAATCCAGGGACTGGACGACCCCAATAGATCCAGTCCCGATATTGCCGTCGTTTTTCCTTTGCGACCGTTTGCCGGTATGTCACCAGACGCGGGCAGGCGGTACACGAAGCGATGCGTTGATTGAGGACCGTGAGCGATTTCATCGCGCAGAAGTGTAACACGTTTCTGAAAGGCGATCCTGCTTGCCGGAGGCATCGCTTGCTGCTAGCATGACGACGGTGAGGATGAAAAATTCTGTTCAACCGGGAGGAACGATGGGCATGCTGCGCGTGTTACTCGCGGCGGTGTTGGCGATGACGGTTCCGATGTTCGCAAAGGCTCAGCCGCAACCGGACGCCGTTTCAAAAGAATCTCCTGCCGCAGCGGGCGCCAACGGTGAAGCGGAGCGGGACCTTGTGCTTCCCGACCCGCTGGACAACCCGAACGAGCCCGAAGACCGCCTCGTGATCCTTCCTGAGATCAAACGCGACGGCGAGCGCTATTACCTCAGTTCCTTCAAGCTTCCGGAGAAGCTGACGTTCGCCGGGCAACCCGTCCCGCTCGACAACTGGCAGGTTCGCGAACGGATTGAGTACGAGTTTTATCAATTTTTGGAAGATCAGGGAGAAAGCATCATTTTGGCGAAACGCACGGGCCGCTGCTTTCCCCCGGCGGAGCGCCAACTGGCCGAGGCCGGACTGCCCGACGATCTGAAATACATGCTGCTGGTAGAAAGTAAGTGCATTTCCGCCGCCTACTCCAGAGCCAAGGCGTCGGGACCGTGGCAGTTCATCCCTTCCACGGGTCGGCGCTATCGATTGAAAAGCGACGCCGTGCGCGATGAGCGCCGGAATCTGGAGATGTCGACGGAAGCGGCCGTGAAGTACCTCAAGTATCTCAAGGATTTTCAGAGCAACGACTGGTTCATGGCCATGGCATCTTACAATGCCGGCGAAGAGCGCATCCGCAAGCTGCTCAAGGAGCAGAAGATTACCGATTATTGGAAAATGCACGGGCCGCGGGAAACCATGCGCTACGTGCCCCGCATCATTGCCGCCAAAGAGATCTATAGCCAGCCGGAAAAATATCTGGGGTTGAGCAAAAAGGATCTGTATATTCCCCTCGAAACAGAAACGATCACCGTGAACATCAAGGAGTCCCAGCGCGCCCTCACCTCCATCGCCGAGGAGTTCGGTACCTACTTCCTGGAACTGAAATTACTGAACCCTGAGTTCAAGAAAGATTTCTTGCCGCACGGCACATATCAAATCAAGGTCCCTCGTCAAAGCTGTCCCTCCCGCTGCTTCAAGCAAGAGAAGTCGCCCTGAGTCGATGGTGAAAACGGCGGTCCGCGTCGTCTTCCAGCGACCTCCGGGTGCTTCTCGGTGTTCCAGCGTCCACCCATGCTGATCCGGATTCCTGCGTCGCGCGCGCGTCCGCTGCTGGCCAACATGTTGAGACAGGCGCTGGCTTCCGCTCATGCCGGCCGAGCACTCCGACGGTATCTTCGGAAGCACGGTGATCATCTCACGATCGGGCGTCGCCGCTACGACCTGCGCGACTATGAGCGGGTCGTTGTTGTCGGAGCAGGCAAGGCAGCCGCAGCGATGGCCCGCGCAATTGAGCCGATCCTGGGACGCCATCTGGACGGCGGCGTGGTCGTCGTAAAATACGGCCACGGGCTTCCCACCACACGCATTGCCGTCGTGGAGGCCGGCCATCCGCTCCCGGATCGGGCGGGCCTGACGGCAGCCCGGCGCATCATGACACTCGTCAGAGGCCTCACCGCCCGCGATTTGTTGATCGTGCTGCTCTCAGGGGGTGCTTCGAGCTTGGTGCCGGCGCCGGTGTCCGGCGTGACGCTGGCCGACAAACAGCGCGTGACTGAGCAGTTGCTGCGGTGCGGTGCCGGCATTGCCGAGGTCAATACCGTCCGCAAACATCTGTCTAATCTCAAAGGCGGCCGGCTCGCCGCCCTGAGCGACGCCAGGATCGCGACGCTCATTCTCTCGGACGTGATCGGCGATCAGCTGAGCGCCATCGGCTCGGGACCGACGGCCAACGACCCGACGACCTACGGCGACGCCATCCAGTGCTTGCGGCGGTATGGCCTGTGGTCTTCGGCCCCGCGGAGTGTGCGGCGGCATCTCATCAGAGGCGTAGATGGGCGGCTGACCGAGACGCCCAAGCCAGGAGCCAGGCTGTTCCGGCGCATTCAGCACGAGATCATCGGCAACAATGCCACCGCCCTTGCTGCCCTCATCGCAACGGCGCGAGCGGCGGGTTGGCGAACCTTCGTGTTGCCGCCGTTCACCATGGACGCCCGAAAAGCCGGTGCGGAGATGGGCATGCTGGCAAAGAGGATTCTCATGCGGCGGCGCCTGCCAAGACCCTTTTGCGTGATGGCCGGCGGAGAGACCACCGTCACCGTGACGGGAAGCGGCAAAGGAGGACGCGCTCAAGAGTTTGCGTTGGCTGCTGCCAAAGCGGTGGCGGGCCTTCGCGGCGTCTACGTCGCGGCCGTTGCCACCGATGGCACCGATGGTCCCACGGATGCCGCAGGGGCTCTCGTCAGTGGCGAGACGTGGAACCGCGCCAAGGCCATGGGGATGGATCTGGATGCGGCGTTGAGCCGCAATGACAGTTACCGCGCACTGAAGCGCCTGAACTGCCATATCACGACCGGCCCGACCGGCACGAACGTCAACGATCTTTACCTCGTCTTCGTCTTCTAGTTAGTATCCCGCCCGATGGCCGATCCATTGGTACTGTCCCTCTCGCGGTGCAACGATTCTTCGCTCGTCGGCGGCAAAGCCTCGGGCATCGCGCGTCTTCTCGCAGCCGGTCTGGCGGTTCCGGACGGCTGCTGTGTGACGACACGCGCCTACGAGCAGTCCCTGGCAACTCTCGGGTTTGATCCGCGTGAGCGCTGGCGCCGTGCGCTTGGGCTAATGGGGGAAGATCGACGGCGGGAACTGCAAGGCTGCCAGGCGGCGATCCGCCGCTCGGACCTCTCCGGTGTTCTCCAGGGTGTATGGGAAGAGTTGCGGCGGGTGGCCGGTGCGCATGAACGACGATGGGCCTTGAGGTCATCGGCAAGTAACGAAGATTCGGCGCATACAAGCGCTGCGGGCTTGTATCGAACGGTATTGGGTGTGCAGCGTGAAGAGCTTGCACGCGGCATCATCGAGGTCTGGGCCTCACTCTGGGAGGAGCGGGTCTTGGAGTACACGGCGAAATCGGGCACTGGTAGCCTGCCGCCTTCCATGGCGGTCGTCATTCAACCTTTGCTGGACCCCACGATCGCCGGTGTTGCCTATTCCATTGATCCGGTCACAGGCCGTGATCGTCATGTGACGGTCAACGCCATTCGGGGGTTGGGTCAGCCCCTGGTCGATGGAACGGTCACGCCCGATCAGTACCTTGTCGAGACAATCGACGGTCAGCCTCGGCGGGTAATCCGACGAATTTCCGGACAGCAGCACGAACGGTTGGTTGCCTCCGCCAGCGGGATTGCGATGGAGCCAGTTCCATGGCTTGAACGCAAGCAACCTCTGCTCTCCGATCAGCAACTATTCGAAGTGGCAGCGGTGACAAAGCGCATCGAACGGATCTTTCAGCGCCCTGTGGATGTGGAATGGGCGATTGATCGCGAGCGCCTTTGGGTCTTGCAGGCCCGGCCGGTCACGGCCGTCCAAGCGAGCTCGGATCCCACGAATGAAGAGAGTGAATGGTCACGTGCGAATTTCAAAGAGACGATGCCGGAGCTGCCGAGCCCTATGGGGCTGTCCTTCCTCGAACATTTTATGGACGCCTATATTCTCTCGCACTATCGCCGGTTGGGTTGTCGAATACCTTCCGGGCTACGCTCGGTTCGTATTTATGGCGGCCGTCCTTATCTGAATGTGACGCTGTTTCATATGCTGGTCGCCCAGATGAGAGGCGATCCCACATTGAATGCGGAACACATGGGAGGCGATCCGATTCAATCGGCTCCTCCCGTGCAACAACTCGGGTGGCCTGCATTGTTGCGGGCCGGTTGGCTGATGTGGCGGGAGATGCGACGGGTCTTGCGGGAAAGTCCTGTGGTGTTTGCGGAGATGAAAGCGCTGGCCGCGCGGTACAGTCGTGAGCGGGTGCAGCCGATGTCGCTCACGGAAGTCGGAGCGCGACTGGACGAGTTGGGCCGTTGGCTTGATGGCCGTGAGATGACGTTCGCAATCGCTGCAGGGACGGGGCAGTGCCTGCAAGCCTTTAGCCGGCTTCTGCCCGGCTGGTTGGGACCAGACTGGCGGCGTCTGCTGAACGAGTCGCTGCAAGGCCAGGGCACGGTCGTCAGTGCCCAACAGATCCTGCGCATTGCTGATCTTGTGGAACTCGCCAGAAAAGATGTGGCCCTGGCGAATGCGCTCAAGCGTGGTTGGGACCCCGGCCGTGCTCGGCAGAGTTTCGAGGGGACTCCCTTCCTCTCCGCTTTCGACCGCTATCTTGAAGACTATGGCCATCGTGCGGTCGGCGAGTCGGACATCATGTCTCCACGGCTGGCCGATCAGCCGGAAGCGCTCCTCGAGGTAATCAAAACGCAGCTCGAGGGACCGCCCGCGATGCCAGATGAGCTCATCCGGCGTCAGCGAACGGTCAGAGATCATGCATTGGGAACGATCAGAGCGCGATGCGGCTGGCGCTTCGATCGCTGGCTCGTCTTTCTCTGGTGGTATCGGCGTCTGTGTCGGTTCTTTTCGTTGCGTGAAGCGAATCGACATCATCTCATGTGGTACTCACTGGCGGCGAGACGTCTTCTGCTTCATCTCGGGGAACTCCTGATTGATCGGGGCGTCTTCACGCACAAAGAGGATATCTTCTTTCTCTCGTTGCGAGAGCGCGAAGCGTTGGAGAAGGTATCGACTGAAACGTGGTCCGCGCTGATCCAGGCCCGCCGTGCCGAACGCGAGTATTGGAAGACCCTGGAGGTTCCTGACGTCATTTGCGGCTGGGACGATCCGCAAACCGAGTCTCATGAATCTTTACCGGAGGCCGACGGCTTGTTGCGCGGCATTCCGGTCAGTTCGGGACTCGTGAGCGGTCCCGTACGGTTCGTGCGCGGGATGACGGATTGGAGCCGTGTTCGACGCGGCGACATCATCGTGGCCCCCGTCATCGATCCCGGCATGGCCCCGCTGTTCGGCATCGCCGGCGGCTTGATTGTGGAATTGGGCGGCACGCTGTCCCACGGGGCGATCATTGCGCGTGAGTACGGGTTGCCGACGGTCGCAAACGTCGTGCAGGCGATGGCGCGCCTATCAGAAGGCGAGCAAGTGAGTCTCGATGCGGCGCAGGGCGTCGTCAGACGCCGCGCCGCCACCTCGGGACCCTAATCGGCTTCCGTCGCCGAATCACTGCGCTGACAGTAGGCGCATGTCTCTTCACCCGCCGCGAGGGCCCGACGGTTCTCAACAACCCTAAGAAAACTATGCTCAGGTCCAATGCCATGGCGGTAGGGCCGAACGGCTCTGGCTATATCGCCCTTGACGTTTTGTCAGACTTTACGTAACCTCCCGAAAACAAACGTACAACTGCCCGTCGAGAACAACACCGGTACCAACGTTTTTCTGCCCTGCGGAGCCCTCTTATGGTTGAGAGTACTGCCTTCATCCTGGGTCTGTTCGGAGGTCTCGTGCTCGGGGCATTGGCGGTGGGCCTGTGGCGGTCGACCCGTCTGCGGTCCCAATTCGAGGCCCAAGTGCTCGGTGCCGCGGAGCGTGCCCAACGTGCTGAGACCCTCGCGGACGAGCTGCGCCGATCAGTGGAGGCGAACCGGGTGGAACTCGATCGCCTCCGCAGCGATCTCGCCGAAGCGGTGCGAGCCCGTGCCGTCGCGGAGACCCAAGCCGCCGAAACCGTCAAGCACGTCGAAGAACAGAAGCTGCTGCTCGCTCAGGCGCGTCGCGAGCTGGCTGAATCGTTTCAAGCCCTCTCGGGTGAAGCGCTCAAGCAGAACAATGAAGCGTTCCTCAGCCTCGCCAAGACGACGTTTCACACCTTGCATGCGGAGGCCAAGGGCGACCTAGCCCAGCGGCAGCAGGCGATCGACGACCTGGTGAAACCCCTTTCGGAGTCACTGCATCGGTATGACGAGCAGCTGCGTCAGTTGGAGCAGTCACGTCAGGCCGCCTACGGAGGGCTCGATCAGCATTTGAAATTACTGGCAGAAACTCAGCAACGGCTGCAGCAGGAAACTGGTAATCTCGTCAACGCCCTGAAAGCGCCCGCGATCCGCGGCCGCTGGGGGGAAATTACGCTCAAGCGCGTGGCCGAATTGGCTGGGATGGTCGCTCACTGCGATTTTTTCGAGCAGGAATCGGTCATGTCCGACGACGGTCGGTTGCGGCCCGATATGGTCGTCCAGTTGCCGGGCGGCCGTCAAATCATTGTGGATGCCAAAACCGTCCTCTCCGGATATCTCGATGCTCATGAGGCTCCGGATGAAGAGCATCGGCTGGAAGGGCTGCGGCGACATGCCGCGCAAGTGCGAATGCGCATCAACGAATTAAGTCTCAAAGCCTACTGGAACCAGTTCGAGCAGGCGCCGGAATTCGTCGTGCTGTTTCTGCCCGGAGAGCAGTTTCTCGGCGCCGCATTGGAGCAAGATCCGCGGTTGATCGAAGAGGGATTTGCTCAGGGAGTTGTGCTGGCCACACCCACCACCCTGATGGCGCTCCTCAGGGCCGTGGCCTACGGCTGGCGGCAGGAACGGTTGGCCGCGCACGCCGAAGAAGCCGGCCGACTGGGAAAAGACCTCTACGAGCGCATGGCCATTCTTGCGGAGCATGTGAACGATGTAGGGCAGTCGCTGGGGAAAAGCGTGATCGCCTATAACAAAGCGGTCGGGTCGTTGGAAACCAGGATATTGCCGGCGGCGCGCCGGTTCAAGGAATTGGGCGTCTCGTCCGAGAAGGAGATCGGCGCACTCGAACCTGTGGAAGTCGTTGCCAGAAAGGCGTTGCCCTATGAAGATGAATGAACAGCCGGACCTGGATCCGCAATCGATGGTAGAGCGTTTTCATCGCCTCTTCGATATCCTGGTTCAGCAGACTCCGGGCCAGGTCGATGAGCGGACGCGTGTCTTGCGCGAGCGATTGATTCAGGAAGAGTTCGAAGAGCTAAAAGAGGCGATGGGAAAGGGCGACCTCGCGGCCATCGCCAAGGAACTGGCCGATCTGTTGTACGTGGTCTACGGGACGGCTGTGTCGTACGGAATCGACATGGACCCGGTGTTCCGCGAAGTGCACCGGTCCAACATGAGCAAGATTGGCGGCTATAAGCGCGACGATGGCAAATGGGTAAAGCCGTCGACCTATTCGCCGGCTGCAATCGAACCGATCCTGGCTGCGCAACAACACCCGCGCGAGCGGATGGTAGAATCATCGCACACCTGTGAAGAGGTCGAACCGCGGGCATGAAGACACTCCATTGCCCCAATTGCGGGACGCCGTTTGTCCGTGTCGCACCTCAGACGGGGATGATGGAACGGGTGCTACAGCAGTTGCACGTGTTTCCGTTTCGCTGTCAGCTGTGCATGAATAAGTTCCGCGCCTTCCACCGAGAGGCCGGCGGAAGCGCCCAGGCCCTCGATCGTCGCCAATACAAGCGCCTCCCAACCTCGATTCAGGCGCAGTTCCTTGCCGATAACCGTGTGCAGTCGACCAATCGCATTACGGACATTTCGATGGACGGGTGCACCTTACAGACCACCGGCCTGCCGCGCGGGACGTTTCTAGGACTGGTGCTCAAGCCTGATCAAGAGGACGAGTCGATTCGTATTGAAACGGCGATGGTCTGCTCAGTCCGTCCGACATCGGTCGGGCTTCGGTTTCTGGAGATACCGCTGTCCGATCAACGTCGCTTGAGCCAGGTCGTCTTGGGCCTGCTGGTGAGCCAGGGACACCATCCCGCCAGCAGCGCCTAACAGGCTCTTGAAAAGAGCCGCCATTCTCACCCGCCCGCCCCGGCGCTACTGACCCCAACAGCCTGTTATCTCGCATCAGCCCGCCTGACGGCTTTCGCCCTCGCAAGCACATTGTCGATGAGACGGACTGACCCGAGGCGAATTGCCCCGAGGATGACTGCCTGCCGGTCGATTCGGTCGAGCGGCTCCAGCGTGTCAGGGTCACAAATGGCGAGGTAGTCTATTCGGATCGCCGGCTGCCCTCCGAGGACGTTCCGCATCATGACCTGCACCGCCTCCGGATCAGTCACGCCGGCCTCGACCGCCCGTTGCCCTGTGAGCAAAGCCTGGTAAAACATCGGCGCCAGCCGGCGCTCTTCGGTTGAAAGGAACACATTGCGGGAACTCATGGCGAACCCGTCACGCTCCCTGACTGTCGGTCGAACGATGAGACGGATGTTGAAATTCAAATCCTTCACGAGTTGCCGCACGAGTGCACACTGCTGAAAATCTTTTTGTCCGAACCAAACGACGTCCGGCCGGACCACGCCAAAGAGTTTCGTGACGACGGTTGCGACGCCGGCAAAGTGATGAGGCCGTGATTCGCCTTCCCAACGGCGGGCGACGGACGGGACAGTCACGACCGTTTGAAATCCCTCCGGATACATCGCGGCAGGGCTCGGCTCGAAGCATACATCCACGCCTTCTTCCCGGCACATCGCTCGGTCCCGTGAGAGGCGACGTGGGTAGGTGGTCAGATCTTCGGTCGGAGCAAACTGGGTGGGATTCACGAAAATACTGACGACGAGCGCGTCGCACCTGAGACGCGCCGCCCGAATCAGGGCCCGATGCCCTTCATGCAGTGCACCCATCGTGGGAACAAAGCCGATCACGACTCCTTCACGCCGCAGGCGTTGGCTCCATGCGGTCATGGCCGGCGGAGAGTGAATCGTCCTCATGAGTCCAGACGGGGACTGCAGGCCGGCCGTGAGCCGTATCTCGTCGAAGGCTGGGGAAACAGCAGGCGGACTTCCGTCGGATCCGAGGTTTCGGCGAGCATCTGGTTCACGGAACGAAGACGCGTGGGATGGACCAAGAGCGGTGCCAGCTCGCTCAAGGGCATGAGCACGAAGCGGCGTTGGTGCAGGCGCGGATGGGGCACGGTCAGCCCTGGTTCATTGATGACGCGTTCGCCGTAGAAGAGGATGTCGAGGTCGATGGTCCTCGGCCCAGAACGGTGATCCTCGTCGCGGCCCAGCGACCGCTCGATCTCTCGCAGCATGTCCAGCAGACTCTGCGGGGCGATGTCGGTCTCCAGCTGGACCACGCCGTTGAGGAACCAGCCTTCGCCGGGGTCGACCTTATCTTTTACCGGCTCCGTTTCGTAGAGGAGAGAGACGCCTGTCACCTGCGAATGCGGCAGCAAGCTCAGGAGCGTCACGGCGCGGTCGCAAAAATCGACGCGGTCTCCTACGTTCGATCCGAACCCGATATAGACCGTCTCTCTTCCCATGTGGCGTGCGTTTCTTGAGGGACCTGGATCACAGGGCTAAAATCCAGCTTTCTTGATCCGCTCAACCGCCTCGGCTAAGCGGTCCTTCGACGTGCAGACCGTCATCCTGATGTAGCCTTCTCCCGGCGCGCCGAATCCATTGCCCGGCGTGGTGACGATGCCCGCTTTTTCGAGGAGATGCGCCGTAAACGAAGCGGACGTATACCCTTTCGGTACAGCCACCCAGACGTAGAAGGCGGCCGGAGGCGCGTCGACCTCCAAGGCCAGCTGCTTCAATCCAGGGATCAAGGTATCGCGCCGTTCCTGATAGGTCTTTCTGAGGGTATCGGTCACGGCGTCGTCCAACCCGAGCGCCGTGATGCCGGCGGCCTGGACCGCTTCAAAGACGCCCGAGTCCAGGTTGCTCTTCACCTTGCCGAGCCCAGCAAGCACCTCTTTGTTGCCGACGGCAAACCCGAGCCGCCAGCCGGTCATGTTGTAGGTCTTGGACAGGGAATGAAACTCCACGCCGACGTCTTTCGCACCGTCGACTTCCATGAAGCTTGCCGGACGCTGGCCGTCGTAATAAATCTCCGAATAGGCCGCATCATGGCAGACGATGACCTGGTGTTCCTGCGCGAATGCGACGACTCGCTTGAAGTATTCTTTCGTCATGACGACCGAGGTGGGATTATTCGGCGAATTCAGCCACATCAGCTTGGCCTTTCTGGCCACCTCCTTCGGAATCGCATTGAGGTCGGGCAAGAAGCCGTTCGCCTTGGTGAGCGGCATGAGATGCGAGACGCCGCCGCAGAAGCTTGTGCCGACCGGGTACACCGGATAGCCGGGACTCGGCACGAGCACGACATCGCCGGGATCGACGAAGGCCAGGTGAATATGACCGATGCCTTCCTTGGAACCGATGAGCGTGAGTACCTCGTCGGCCGCGTCCAGCATGACGCCGAATCGCCGTTGATACCACTCGGCCACAGCTATGCGGAACGACAGCATGCCTTCATACGACGGGTATTGATGGTGTTTGGGATTCTTGGCGGCTTGGGCAAGGCTCTCGATAATGGGGGCAGGAGTCGGCAAATCAGGATCGCCGATACCGAGGTTGATGATATCGACTCCACGGGCAATGGCCGCCTGCTTCATCTTATCGATGGCAGCGAACAAATAGGGCGGCAATGTCTTGATGCGGGTCGCGACTTCGATGGGGAAACCTGCCATGATCGACACATCTCCTTTCTGCAAAGAAGCTTCGTGCGAAACAAGCCTTCTAGGCTACTTCAGGAGTATGCCGGTAATCAACGCAAGAACGCGGGCGGACAAGGACAAGGACAAGGAAATGGTCGGGTGTCCTGCATGCAGCCCGCTTGCATTGACACGATCGGGCAATCGCACTATCCTCCCCCCGACTGTGAAGGGCGTCTTGCCTCATGGCCACCACGCTTCAGGCAATTCAGGCCGACATCACCACATTAAATGTCGACGCCATCGTGAATGCCGCGAATGAAACACTCCTTCCGGGCGGTGGTGTGTGCGGTGCGATTCATCGTGCAGCTGGTCCCGAGTTGTTGACTGAATGCCGTCTGCTCGGTGGCTGCCGGACCGGCGATGCCAAGTTGACGAAGGGATATCGTCTCCCAGCCCGCTACATCATTCACACCGTCGGGCCTGTGTGGCATGGCGGCCAGCGAGGTGAACCGGAGCTGCTCGCCTCCTGCTATCGAAGCTCCCTGGCGCTTGCCAACGACACAGGGATTACGACCTTGGCTTTCCCGAGCATCAGTACTGGAATCTATGGCTATCCATTCCATGAAGCCGCCAGGATTGCCATCACTACCACTCGCGAGTTCGCAGGAACACCCACTGGCCTCCGCGAGGTGATGTTTTGTTGCTTCTCAGAGGGCGATTTCAGAGCGTACGGAAGCCTACTCGAGGATGTGAAGCATCTCAGGTAATGCGATCGGAGACGTCAGTCATGCGCGGGGACGCTCTCTGCAACCTCACTGGAAGGAGCTGATGATGCGATGTCGAACCCTGCTGGCGTTCAACCTGTGCGTACTGTGTGTTGCCGCCGTCATCGCTACCGGCTGTGCGACGGAGAGCAAGGACGCGGCGAAGCGCGATGTCGCCGGGCCATATCAGACCTGGGACGATGTCATCAAGCGATGGATCGGCGGACAGGTCACCGATCTCTATGTGGAACTCGGGCCTCCCAATCTCCACCCCCATCAGATGGAGGATGGCACGACTCAGATGGTATGGGACTTCGCCATCGATCGCATGCCAGGGCAGGCGGACGAGTACGAACTCCTTCCTCTGTATGGTGGCAACGTCAATTGCCAGCTCCATTTTTTTGCGGATCAGAACGGCAAGATCCTCAGGGGCGAGCGCGTGGGATGTTCATAACCCCTTTCGGGCGCAATGCTCCTCCGCCGATCCAGCCCGGGTTTTGCAACCCGTCGTAGTTCTCTAGCCTCTCGCATCATCCTGCGTTACAATCCCACTATGCAGATGCCTATCAAGGACGTGGAGGATCTCCGGTTGCTGCTGGGCCATACGGGCGGATTCCGGGGCGGCTATGTCACCGATGTGCGGATGTCGAAGCGCCGTCTCTTCGATGAAGGATCAGGCCGCGAAGTGCTTGCCGATACCGTCGTGACGGTGGTCATACGGTACAGTCTTCGTCACATGGAACGAGTGGCAAAGCTCACCATGAGAGGGGTAACCGATTTTTCAGTGTTCGAGCAGGAGGGCGCCGACTGCTCCGGTCTCAGCGTGATTCACGCGGAGTGTACGGCCGGGAAGCTGCGATTCTGGTTTGATCCGCAAGGGGAACTGTACGTGGTCTGCGACGAGGCTCAACTCGAGGAAGTGTCAATGCCGTCGTGCGATGACCGAACGCGTGAACCGGTCGCGCGTTGGACCTTCCAGAGTCCAACAGCCGAATGGCCGACCATCGAGTGGTTGCTCGGTGAGTTGGATAATGCCGGGATGCCCTGCACATGGAAGAAGGCCAAGGCGCCGAAAGAAGATGCGTCGCTTATCCGGTGGGAGGGGACCTTGCTGCCGGCCCATGGCGCGGATGCCATTGAGCAGTCCGCGGTGCATGTCATGCTGTACGGACCGCTGGATGGACCGGGATTCGGGATTCTGCTGCACCTCAACGGCTCGCACGGGACGGCGGCGAACCGGTTGCTGTCCTGCTCTGTCCGACCTCATCGTTCGCCGCTTTTCAGGTCAGTGCCTGGTCGGCAATACGATCATACCCGGCGGAGAATGGCTCAACTGGAAGTCATTGGAGCAGCTGCGGTGGACGAACACGGGGAAAACTGACCAGTAGCCTGTCAGGCGAGGGCTTCTTCGTTCGTAGCTCCGGCCCCAAGCGCGCTGGGGGTGTAGACCGTCGTACCGTTGGCGTAGGCCGCGCCTTTCTTATGCGTGATGCTATGCCCGTTCTTGCAGTTGACGCATTCGACAAGGGCCCAAAACCGGAGAGGATTGACGTTCTGCTTACTGGCCACGTGCAGTTCGGTGCCTTCCAGCACGTTATCCAATGATAGGTCTGTTCGCCAGCCCAGATGCTTCGTCAGTGGTGAAATCACTTTCTCGACAGCCGCCACCATCTTATTCTCGTTGCTGAAATGATTGAGCATGATGATGCGGCCGCCGGGACGGCAGACGCGGATCATTTCACTGACCACCTTACGGTAGTCGGGGACGGCCGTCACCACGTAGGCCGCAACGACGGTATCGAAGGTGCTGTCCTCGAATTCCATGGCGCCGGCGTCCATGCGATGCAAGGTGACGTGGCTCATTTGATGCTCGGCCGTGCGCTTCCTCGCAATTTCCAGCATGCCTTCTGAAAAATCGATGGCGATGATCTCGCAGTGCCGGGGATACATGGGGAGGGCGATGCCGGTGCCGACTCCGACTTCAAGGATGCGCTCATTGGGTTGGACGTTCAGGTTGCGGATGGCGGACTCACGTCCTTCGTGAAACACCTTGCCGAAAATTTTATCGTATACACCGGCGTAGGACGTATAGACCCGCTCGACCTTGTGCAAATCCATGTCACCTCCAACCACACATCAGACTCCTGCTTCTGCTCGAAGCAGGAAGGAATTGCGGAAATTATTCCATTGGGGAGAATCCGTAGCGGCGGAGCGCCTGAATGGAGCGAGGAACCCGCCAACCCAAAAAACCATGGCTACAATAACCAACTTCCAGATAGCGAGTCAACAGAATTGATTTGGTCCTAAGGAAATGCTAGGGGATTCGGCTTCGTGCTTCTCGCACTGCGGAAACGACTAGGGCCATGATACTTGCGGGACTGTTTGCAGGAGTCCTGTTCCTCGGGTTGATTCTCGGGGACTGGCTCTATTTCGTGCGCCTGACTCCGGATGCCGGACGTTACGGCTGCGGAATTGCGCGCACAGTAGACCGGTTCTCCTTACAGAGTGTGATGCGGCTTGAGGCCCGCGTCGATGCGGATGGCGCCCTCACGCTTCCCCACGGCATCGCCCGCTATTACCCAGAGATCCGGCAGATTGCGCTACGGCCTCAATATCGGTTGTTCGCCGTGGGCTTTCGAACCGCCTGGCCGCTCAAGGGCCTCATTCACTTGATGCCCGACGACCAGGGAGTTCGAGCCGTATGCATCAAGCGAATTCCCTGGTCGTCAGCCATCCTTACCCTGGTCTGGCTTCTTCTTGTCGGGCTGGGCACCACGGGCTTCATAATCACCTACGGAACGCAGGGCGGGTTCGAGTCGCTGAGCGGTCTCTTGATGGGCGCTGGCATTTTAGGCATCGGGTTGCTCGTGTTCGCATTCGGGATTGTGACCGTCATGCTCTCCTATCGGCTGGAGAGCAGTCGTTTTGCTCAAGTGTACGACGAACTGAAAGCCGTCGTGGATGAGACGACGACCGTCTCCTCAGGTAGGTCCAGGGGAGCTTGAGGTGAACAGGTCTAGAAAATGGTCGTACTCTGCGGGCAGCCCGAGACCCTCTCTGTTCCGCGCCAAGCCTGCAATGATGCCGCGATGTTTCTTGGCGAGTCCTGACGTTTCGAACGCCTGGCGGAACTGATCCCATTTCTGCCCCGTATCTTGCGCAAGACGAGCCCGTTGGGCGTTCGGCAGGCCGTGCACTGCCGTCGTCAGCGAACGGATCGCCTTCTCGACGCTTTCGTAGGGAGGCGCCAGCTTGAGCCGTGAGTAGAATGTTTCCAAATGAGAGCGGAATTCCTCGCGGAGCGTCAGAACGAGATCCGATTGGGCGGCGGGTGGGTCGGTCATAGCGAATGAATGATACGGTATGCTCGTTGACACTGACAATGGCCACGGAAGCGCAGGGCCGAAGACAGAGTATTGGAGGTTAACTGCGGGCAGCCGCGGCTTTAAGCGGGACCCCGGTCCATCTCCCCCCGGCATCAGTGGAACGATAGAGGCCGCTCCCGTTGGTGCCGGCATACAATGTCCGAAGATCTTTGGGCTCCATCGCGAGTGCCCTGATATTGAGACTGGCCAGTCCGTCAATTTCTGGCCGCCCATGTTTTTCCGCTGTCGTCACTCTTCCAGACTCCGCCGGGCCCTCCGACGTAGAGAATTGATGAGTCGCTGGGGTGGAGCACGATACTGCTGATAAACGGCTCGGGGATCGACTGCCCGATCCGTTCCCAGGACTCTCCCTTGTTCGTCGTGCGAAAGAGTCCCTTCGTCGTACCCGCATACACGATGTCGGGATTGATGTGGTCGATTTCGATGGCGTTGACACCGAGGGCCATGGAAGCCATCAGTTCGCTTTCGGGGATGAGACCGTTGTTGATTTTCTTCCAGGTCATTGCTCCATCTTCCGAGCGGTACATTCCGCCGGTCGTGCCTCCGTAGAGCACAGCGGGGTCCTTCGGATTGATGGCGATCGCGGTGACGATGTGGACCTCCTTCATCCCGTTCATCCGCTCTTCCCATTCACGTCCCGCATCTTTCGTATAGAAGGCGCCGACGGTGGTGGCGGCATAGATTTTCTCGCTGAGGGCCGGATGAAAGACAAACTGATTGACAAACGACACGTGTTCTTTGAGGCCGACGTTGTGCGGCAGCCAATGCTGTCCCCCGTCCGGACTCTTATAGACAGCGTCGCCCATCGTGCCGGCATAGACGGTTGCCGGTAACTGCGGATCGATCGCCACCGTCGTCACCCGCCGGGCACTGAAGCTTGGAAATTTTTCCCAGGAGTCGCCGCCGTCGCGCGATTTGTATACGGCGTCATTGGTGGCCACATACAGAATCTTCGGGTTGGTAGGATGCAGGGCGATCGACACGATGGCCTCGCTGTCCTTCTGGCAACCGCTGAGCCAGAGCAACAGGACGATGGCCGCCAGGCGACAGCACATCAACATGCGGGAAATCGGCATCCGATGGTCTCGTCCCTATAGCTTCTTCGTGAATCGTTGGGCGTACCCTGTCAATTCCATGTAGCCCAGGCCGGTGATAGGCTTACCGCCAGAGGTGCCCATGCTTTCGATCGCGCCTTCCCAGTACGTGACCTGGGTGCTGCGTTCCGTCCGAAGCTCTTGCTCGTCCATGCGTGGAACCAAGTCGAGTGAAAGGTTTCTCGAAGGCACGGTCAGGCGCCATCGCTGCGGGTAACGAGCCTTGCTGAGCGGACTGGTCCAAAAACTGGTCGGCTCCAACGTGAAATCCTTGAGGGACAGAGGATGCGCTCCACCCTCCCGGTCGATGAACGTGCCGCTCGAGACAGGATGGGCTGACCCGTCGGCACGCCGCAGGCGATAGAGCATAACCTCCGTCTGATCCGCCATCTGGAGACTGAACCAATCCCATCCGACGAGCTCCGGACTCAAGTCGGCGGATCCGAACTCGTGGTCCATCCAACTGGTCCCCGCAACGTCGAACGATTCGCCCCCGATCGTGAGGCGCCCCCTCGTTGCCAGATTGGTCCACGAATAGTAATGGGAGGATTGTCCGCTCTCGGTGCCCTTGCGGCTGATCCCTCCGGTGCCGTGCACGACCAAGGGTTTGTCAGGCACGACGGTCAGCGCGATGGCGAGGTCGCCGTCGGAGGCTTCGAGGATCTGCGTAGGGGCGTCCCGTCCAGACGCCTCCGGCCCGAGCGTTTCGGTGCGCCATCGATCGATCCACACGTGCAAGTGCTCAGTCTCCGCTCCCGCTTTGCCGAGAGCGGCCCGGCTGAGCTTTTCCGCGTACTGAAACCGGCCCTTCTTCAGGTCACTCACGGCAAAGTGCGCGAGGTACAGCTGCGTGATGGACCATTTCGAGGGCAATGTCTCGACCTGATCCGGCGGGATTCCGCGGCGAAAGAACGTGAGTTGGTAGCCGAAGGCGCGGCCGTCTTTCGCCGTGAGGTTCCCCGTGTAGTACCACCATTCGGTGCGGAATGTATCGTGCGAGCCGTGGTCGCGCGGAAATTGGTAGCGATATCCTTCTCGGGCCTGAGTGAAGGCACCGTGGTCCGCCGACACGGTGGGAACGAGACAGAGGCCGCAGAAGAGGAGCAGCAATCGTGGTCCGAAAGTCATCACAGCGTTTCCGTGTACGGGGGTGTTGCGCTTATAACATGCGGCGGCTGAAAGTCACAAATCGCCAGTAATGATGAGGGATTTCTGCGCTGTCTGCACGCTCGAAAACGGCCATCGCGCCGTTGACAATTTTGCCGGCCATCGGCTATCGTGGCCACATGCAAACCGATCGCGAGCGGGAACATCACGAACCGGAGCCGTCCGACAAGAGCGCTTCGTTTCCTATTCCCTCTCAGATCCCGGTGTTCGCGCTTCCAAACGTCGTACTGTTTCCCAAGACCTATCTTCCCCTGCACATCTTTGAGCCGCGGTATCGGCAGATGGTTGACGACGCCGTCATGGGCGGACAGTGTATCGGCATCGCGCTGCTCAAAGAAGGCTGGGAATCGGAATACTACGGCAATCCTCCCGTGTTCACGATGGGATGCGTCGGACGGCTGGTCAGTGTGCAGCCGCTGGCGGACGGCCGATCCAACATTCTGCTCCAGGGTCTCGAGCGATTTGAAATTACCGAAGAATTTCAGGACCAGCCCTATCGCCGCGCCTCGATTTCGCTGATGGCGAGAGCGGCGGAACCCTTACTGGACCCCGCCGTTCGGCAACGGCTGGTGACGACGCTGGAAGAGTATCTCCGGTCACGTCAGGATGCGCCGACCTGGCAAGGCTGGTTTCGGGAAGACGTGAGCGATGACATCCTCGTCAATACCCTGTCCACCTATCTGGATTGCACGCCGCTGGAGAAGCAATTCCTGTTGGAAGCCCTGAGCCTCCATCAACAGGCTCGCCGCCTCAGCGATCTCATTCAATTCCTGATGCATGATCATCACGGCGCGAAGGGCTGGGGGTGATGGATCGGGCGGTCGCGATCGATGTCTCCCATCTGTCCAAATCGTATGACGGCCATCACGCCGTCAAGGACATCTCATTCCAGGTATATGCCGGCGAAATTTTCGGCCTACTAGGCCCGAACGGCGCCGGTAAAAGCACCACGCTGCGCACACTGATCACCCTTCTCTCACCGACCTCCGGGCGCGCCACGATCTTCGGCCTCGAGAGCGTGCGCGATGCCGATCGCGTCCGGCAGTTGATCGGCTATGTCCCGCAGGAACGAGCCATCGACCGGTTTCTCACCGGCAGAGAACATCTGGAACTGCTGGGGGCCTTGTATCACCTCACAAAGGACGAGGCGCGCCGGCGTATCGCCGAATTGCTGAAGCTCGTCGAACTCGAAGCGCACGCCGATCGTCCGGCGAAGACCTACTCGGGAGGGATGAAACGCAAGCTCGATATTGCCTGCGGTCTCTTACCCGACCCCAAAGTCCTGTTTCTCGACGAACCGACCCTTGGACTCGATGTGCAGAGCCGGCTCAAGATCTGGGACTATATCCGGCTGTTGAAGACGCGCGGCATGACGGTCGTCATGACGACCAATTATCTGGACGAAGCCGATCAGCTGTGCGACCGGCTGGCGATTATCGATGGCGGGGTGATCAAGACGATCGGTTCCCCCGTCGAACTCAAGGTCGGTCTGGGCGGAGACATCGTGTCGCTGACGCTCAAGGAAACGGACAAGGTCCCGTCACTCGAATCGGTGTTGAAAGGCCAACCCGCGATCAAGGCGGTCAGAGCGACGTCGAAAGGCCTCGACATCCGCGTCGAATCGCCCGAAAAGGCGCTGCCC
Source organism: uncultured Nitrospiraceae bacterium (assembly GCA_963824855.1). Lineage (GTDB taxonomy): Bacteria > Nitrospirota > Nitrospiria > Nitrospirales > Nitrospiraceae > Nitrospira_C. The sequence goes on along the minus strand of CAWGQP010000005.1, from coordinate 264,741 downwards.
GCCATCCTGGAGTCGGCCAACCGGGCCGGGTGCAGCGTCGAGTTCATCCAGTACAATCGGCCGCGACTGGACGACGTGTTTCTCGCGCACACGGGCCGACGCATCGAAGAGGTACCGGTGAGCGAATGAGCAATGAGACGCATTCCAACATTGGGTGAGTCAACGTCATGAATCAGTATTGGCAGGAAATCAGCGCCTTGACGATGCGGTGGGTGCGCCGGCTGAGCCGCGAGAAATTCAGCATGCTCTTCACGCTCGTCCAGCCCATGCTGTTCTGGCTGATCTTTTTCGGCAATCTCTTCCAGCGCGCCGCCGATTCGCAGGTGACACAGGCACCCAACTACATCAGCTTTTTAGCCGCAGGCGTCGTGGTCATGACCGTGCTCAATAACGGCTTGGCCGGCGGCGTGGATTTGCTGTTCGACAAGGAGAACGGCTTTTTGGAGCGGCTCATGTCGACGCCGATCCATCGATCCTCCGTCATCTTGAGCCGGTTCCTCTTCGTGATGACCATTACTTCGCTTCAAGTGTTGGTCATCCTCGCTGTGGCCTTTCTTTTCGGCGTACAGCCTGCGACCGGCTTACTCGGCATCGCCGCAATCTTAATCATCGGCATGATGTTCGGCGTGGGATTGACGGCGATCTCGATGGCCATGGCGTTCTCGGTCAAAAGCCATGGAGATTTCTTCTCCGTGCTGGGCTTTCTCTCGCTTCCGATGATATTCTTGAGCTCAGCCTTGGTGCCATTGAACGCCATGCCGGGCTGGATGAGCCTGTTGGCGAAATTCAATCCGATGACCTGGGTGATCGACGCGGTGCGGCCGCTGATACTGTCCAGCTGGAGTGAAGCGTTTCCGCATCGTGGCGATGGTCGTGGTGGTGATGATCGTGTTCGACGCGCTGTGTTTGTACGGCGGCGCCAAAGCCTTTCGCCGGGCCATGGGATAGGGCCGCGGCACGTTGACCGTCATGCGGTTGGGCTGGTAAGAAGAGAACGATGGTCATCCCAGAAAGTCAGATCCGCGCCCTGATCCGACTCCTTGCCGACGAGGACGAAAAAATCGTCCAGACCATCAGCGGTCGATTGATCGATATCGGTCCTTCGGCGGTTCCCCTCCTTCAGGAAGCTGAAATCGAACAGCCGGAAATGGCGGAGCGCATTGCCTCGGTGCTCGAAGAAATCCGCGGAGGCAAGCTTGAAGACGAACTGATCGCGCAAGCGGCCTTGCCGGAGGAGCGCATAGATCTGGAGCACTGCGCCTTTCTGATCGCGCGGTACGCCTATCCGTCGCTCGACGTGCCCGGATATGTCCGTCAGCTGGACGAGATGGCGCAGGAAGTGCGTGACCGCATCGGGCCGCGCGCCTCCGGCGAGGAAACCGTCAAGGCGCTGAACCGATACTTGTTTACTGAGCAGGGGTTCAAGGGCAACACCAAGAATTACTATGAAGTCGAAAACACCTATCTGAATCGCGTCATCGACCGGCGCACGGGAATTCCGATCAGCCTATCCATCGTCTATCTGTTGATTGGCAAGCGCCTGCGCTTGCCCGTGCACGGCATCGGGATGCCGGGACACTTCCTCGTCAAGTATGAATCGGACCGCTACAAGATTTTCGTCGACTGCTTCAATGGCGGCGCACTGCTCACCGAAAAGAACTGCCAGCGTTTCTTGACGGAAGCCGGGTATGGCTTCGACGAACGGTATCTCCAGCACAGCGCCGTGCGTGCGATCCTCTCGCGCATGCTCAAGAACCTCCTCGCGATCTATGCGAAGCTGGACGATCCTCTTCGCCAAACCCGCCTGACCAAGTTCATGGAAATCTTGGGCTGTGAGATCAAGGAAGGCGGATTGTAAGCCGCCTGCATCAGAGATCGATTCGAAGTAAATCCCTCGCCTTCGTGATCGGCCCGTCGAACGCCTCTCCTGCCTGTGCCCTGACATCGTATCGCTCGGCAATCGGATAAAAATGCGAGAGGACGAGGCGGCCCACGCCGGCTTCACGGGCCACCTGTCCACACTGGCCAGCGTGCAAGTGCACGGGATTTGGCCGGCTGGCCGGGAACGAACAGTCCAGCACGGCGAGATCCGTGTCCCCGCAGAGCCGCACGAGCGGGGCGCAATATTGAGAATCGCCAGAGTAGGCGAGCGCTCTCCCTTGGTATTCCACCCGGTAGCCGAGGCAATGCAGGCCTGGCACATGGAGCACGGTGGTGGGAATGATCTTCGTGGCTCCGATGCGGACGGCACGATCCCTCAGGTCACGGTAGCGGACCGGGAACGGCGCCTGATCAAACCCGGGCAGCATCCCGAACATCGTACGGAACAGACGGCTGGTCCCCGGCGGCCCCATCACGGTCAACGGCGGACGGGACACACCTTCAAATTTGGCGAAGATGATCTCGTCGAACAGGTATGTAATGAAGTCCGAAAAGTGATCGGCGTGGTAGTGCGAAAACAGGATATGCGTAATACGATGCCGGTTGACGCCGGTTTTGACGAGATTCATCAGCGTGCGCGGGCCGAAATCCAGCAACATGACCTGGTCGGTGTGAACGAGATAGCCGGCGGCGGCCCTTGCCGGATGGACATTCGTGCCGGATCCAAGGATGGTAAGGCGCATAGCGTGACTGCCGCTCAGATCTGCCGATGCCGGGCGCGACCGGCGCGATCTCAGCCTTGGCCGTTCTCCCTTGCTTGAAAGCTGTCGCGCATCCGGATCAGCAACCGCTGGGCGGTCTCCACCTCCTGCTGCGAGAGGGCCCGTTCGAAAAAGGGCCGGATGAACGCAATGTGAGCTGCGAAGACCTTTTGAAACAGGGCATGGCCCTTTTCCGTCAACCTGATCTTCGTGCGGCGCTTGTCGCCAACGACGGATTCCCGACGAATCAGCCCCTTCCTCGCCAACCGATCGAGGACTCCGGTCAAGGTGCCTTTCGTCACGAGGGTCTGGGATGAAAGTTGCGAGCAGGTCAGCCCGGTCGTGTCGCCCAGCGTCACGAGGACGTCGAACTGTGACGGCGTCAGGCGGAGCGCTCTGATATGGCGGTTATCGATGCGGGAAAAGGCCAGGTAGGCTTCTACCAAGGGACGGAGTACTTTGAGATGAGGATCGTCTTTCAGATGCGGCAGTTCCATGAAGAGATCGCAGAATAGAGCGAATACGTACGACGGTCAAGCCGGTGTCGTCGTTGACGCCATCGCCACGGCCTCCTATGATGCCGGCCCTATGACGCATCCTACCTCGGGACAGACCAATTTGACCGCGATCGCAATCCTGCTGGGAACCGTCATTACGGCCGTGTGGGTATGGAAACGGCTGTCGCTCGACACACAGGACTACCTCATCGACCAAGCGATTCCGATCGCGCTGCTCGCGGTGGTCTGCCTGGTCATCGTGTGGCTCATCGTCCGTGCCGTTCGAGGGCGTCAACAACGCCTGCGCCGGCGCGAGATGCTCTTGGCGCGCTTTACGCGGGAGACCGCTTCAGACAAGCGATTGGAAACTGCATTTGCATTGGTCGAAGTCAACAACTACCGCCTGGGGGGCCTCGAGTCTGAACTGCCAGCGCTCAAAGAATTGTTTGCCACCACGTTACAACGGGCGGTCGGCGATAAACAGCATCGTCTGCGGGGAATGGCAGCGAGCCATCTTGGAGTGCTACAGGATTTGAGTGTCGTGCCTTTGCTCGTCAAGGCCCTCGAGGACGATCATGCCTATGTCCGTTCCTGCGCGGCGCTCGCCCTCGGGCGGCTTCGGGCAATCGAAACCAAAGCGCGCTTGGTGACGGTTATGGAAGAAGATTGGGATCAGACTGTAAGGAGCCGGGCGAAAGAGGCGTTGGAGCGGATGGGCGCATGAATCAAGGTCTATGGTCGTCCTCTGCTCAGCGATAGGGGAGATGGGAGGTGGATGTTCGCCTCTGCTCCGGCGATGGGTGAAACCGCATGGCCCTATCGCTGCTTGGCTCCAACTTATTCCGTCCCGGACATTGTCCGAACGGACCTTCGAACAGTGCGTCTCGCCATCGCCGCCTGGGAAAAGGGCGCGTCTTGGCGCGACCGGGGTTGGGCGGGTGAGAACAACCGCGCAGCGATAGGGGCCATGCACCCATCGCAAGTCGCGTGAAGCCATCATCCACCTCCATGGGAAGAGAGAACGAGCGAGCTTGGTGGGAACATTTGACATCGGCATCGCCAGCCGACGGCTGGTCGTAGCTAATCGACAAATGTGGTGCCCGAGCCTTCAGCAAGTCGCAGACGAGACGCCGTCTCCTCCGTCACCCAGGACGGCGAATAGAGCAATGCGGCATCCAATTTCTCCGTCGTTTTGGCGCGTGTCTGGTCCGATAAGAGGAGAGAAATGAGTTAGGCGGCTGGGTGCTGGACCTGCTCGTTGGTCCAGGTGATGACGGCGATTTCCGGGAGGCAGTTCCATCGAAATGGCAGGAAAGACCATCCGAGGCCGCGATTCACATACATCCGGTGGCGAGCGTTGTCATGCTGTCCGGAGATGCGGCCGCGACAGCCGGGTGGAAGCCAGAAGGTCGGAACTCCTGGAATCTGCCATTGACCGCCGTGGCTGTGCCCGCACAGAATCAGGTCGACGGCATGCTCGTCGTCCAGCATGTCGAGGATATTGGGCGCATGAGCCAAGAGCAGCGTAAAGCGGTGCTGTGCCGGCGGCGGAATGCATCGCAGATCGGCGCGGTGAAGCGAGGGATCATCGACGCCGACGATCGCGAGTTCACCGGTACCGGCAGGAATGAACGTGCTCTGATTCACGAGCAAGGTGATCTTATGCCGGTCCGCCAGCTCGGCATACTCCGAGATCGGCACCCCGCTGTAATGGTCGTGGTTGCCCAGGGTGATGAAGACCGGGGCAATCTCCCGTAAGCGTGCCAAAAACTGGAACAGGGGCGGCACTCCCTCGGGCACGTTCAGCAGATCTCCGGTGATGAAAATCCAATCGGGCCGAAGGTCGCGGACCGAGCGAATGACCGCCTCATGCCGCGATTGAGGCCGGTCCACGTGAAGATCGCTGAGATGGATGGCTCGACGGCCTGCAAGCGGTCCATGCATGTGGTACAGGTAGGTGATCTCGTGCCGATCCAAGCCCAATTCCCAATGGGGGAAGAGACGAAAAAAGCGATAGAACGGCTCGCTGAGGCTATGTCCAATGTACGTACGAACTCGATCGGGCCAGGAGGCGATGCGTCTGATCATTTCATGACCCGATCGAGTTCTGCCCGGTCATGTGGGGTCATGCGATACCCTTGTTCATAGAGGGCGCTCATGCCCTGCATGACTTCCTCAAGGTTCCTGGAGCGGTACCACTGGTCGAACCTGGCGGTTAATGTCGCACCAGCTGCACGGGGTGGAGCGGCGGCATCATAGGTGAGGGAAAGCGACTGAAATAAATCCCGGAGTTCGGCGGCATTGTATTGATCATCGTCGTTGTGATCTGCGACCAACGCGAATTCATAGACGGTCAGGCTTACGGACAACAAGGCCTGTTTCCTCGCGAAGTCATCCCGTGCCGTTTCCATGCCGCCGGGATACTGGCGAGGGCAATCGCGTTCAGGCTCGAGAAGAAGAACGGGGAGGTGCCATGCGATCCCTTGCGCCTCTGCTGGGGGCGCTTTCTTCGAGCCTTTATAGAACCATGACAGGCAGATGCTGGCTTGTGCGAAGGCTTCCTTGTCGATTCCGACCTGTTTGGCGATGTGACCGATAAAGGTGGGGAAGACGGCGTTGTCGGCGACCAGCGCAGCTTGCGCTTCACCTTCCGTGAAGGCGGACAAGAAGACGGCAAGAGTTGCCGCCGGTATGGCCGACTGTGGACGCATCATCTCGAGTATACCATGGAAGCAGACGGGACCGGATCATCCAGTCAGCTGCCGTATCTGACCCGTGCCGTCGCAGGCATCGGCGGGCGGATTCGCTCCGAACCGGAAGATTTCCGGGTCGATGAGCGTCCGCTGTATCTGCCCTGCGGTAATGGTGAACACCTCTATCTCAGGGTGACCAAGCGATTGCTCTCGACGCCCGATCTGGTTCGCCGGATCTCATCAACTCTCGGCGTCAAGGTGCAAGGCATCGGCACCGCGGGCCTCAAGGACGCCAGGGCAGTGACGACCCAACTCGTCTCTCTTCACGGCGTGCCGGAAGAACGGGTCTCTCGACTGAAACTTGACGAGCAGATCCTGGCGATCGAGGTGTTGGGCCGCCATCGAAATCGCCTGCGTCCCGGGCATCATGCCGGCAACCGGTTCCAATTGGTCATCCGCGACGTGAACGCAGGAGCCGGAGAGGGCGTACCGGCGATTCTCGACGAATTGTCGCGCAGGGGCATCCCCAACTATTTTGGCCCACAGCGGCAAGGCAAGACCGGAGACAACTATCAGGTCGGCGCCGCGCTGCTCATTGACCGGTCCCAACGAGAGGCAATGAGCCGTGCCAAGCGGATGTGGTATCTCAACACCTTTCAATCGCACCTGTTCAACCAGATGCTGTCGCGTCGGATCGACCGCATCGATCACATGCTCACCGGCGATTGGGCCATGAAAATGGACAACGGTGCCTGCTTCCCGGTCCAAGATGCCGCCCAGGAGCAGCCGCGGGCCGACCGATTCGAGATCAGTCCCACCGGGATTCTCTTTGGATCGCGAGTGTCGTGGGCCACCGACGAGCCCGGCGAGATTGAGAGAGCCGTCGTCATCGAACAGGGCTCCACGCCTGAGCGCCTGATTGAAGCAGCCAAAGCTTGCGGTTTTCGGGGGGAGCGCCGCTCCCTCCGGGTGCCGCTGGTTGAACCTGAATGGATGCTCGACGGATCGGTGCTCACGCTGGCCTTCAGCCTTCCTCCGGGCGCCTATGCCACGAGCGTCCTGCGCGAATTGATGAAAACCCCCCAGGCGGGCTGACGGGGCGACGACCATCCGAATCCCAATGACCTCGGCGATTCCCGTCTGCGTGATAAACATCAAGACAAAGGAGTGTGCCGATGGCCGCCCAAGAAACCGTCGTGCTCAGCGGGCACATCATCGATTCGCTCATCCTGGCGAAGGTGTTGGATACCATCCTCATGACAGGAGGGACCTTCGATCTCGAAGAAGTCTCGATCGGAAAAACACGCAACGAAGCTTCCCGGGCACGCATTGTGGTCCGAGCCAGGTCAGCGAAGCTGCTCTCGGACATTCTTCGGGCCATTCAACCGCACGGTGCCTCGGTAGAAGGCGAATCCGACTGTCAGTATCGGGCGGCACCCGCCGATGGCGTATTTCCCGAGGATTTTTATGCGACCACGCATTTGCCCACCCAGGTGAGGCTCGCGGGTCAATGGATCGATGTCGAAGGGATGGAGATGGATCTCGGCATCGTCGTGGACCAGAAGAGATCCCGTGCACGTGCAGTGCCGATGGCCGACGTCACGCGCGGTGATGCCGTAGTAATCGGACGCAGCGGCATCCGAGTGACTCCCCTGCGGCGGCCCGAGGAGCGTGACGTCTTCAGCTTCATGGAGTCGCAGGTGTCGGCCGAGCGGCCCCACGGCCACATCATTGCCGATGTGGCGAAACGCATGCAGCAGCTGCGCGAGGGGCATCGCGCCGGCAAGGACGGATGCAAGGTGCTGGTAGCTGGAGGGCCGGCAATCATCCATGCGGGAGGGCGTGATGCCTTGACATGGCTCATCGACGAAGGATTCGTGCATGTGCTGTTCTGCGGAAACGCGCTGGCCGCGCACGACATGGAGGCGGATCTCTATGGGACCTCCTTGGGCTATGGCTTGTCGGCTGGAAGAGTCGTGGCACATGGCCATGAGCATCATCTGCGAACCATCAATCGGGTGCGCAGCATCGGGAGCATCGAGAAAGCGGTGGAGACCGGGGTGATCAAGCAGGGCATTATGGCGTCATGCGTCAGGCGTGGCGTTCATGTCGTCATGGCAGGGACGATTCGTGACGACGGGCCGCTGCCCGGCGTCATCACCGATTCGGTTACGGCGCAGGCTGCAATGCGCGCGGCCATTCCGGGCGTCGGCTTGGCATTGCTGGTCGCCTCCACCCTTCATGCGGTGGCCACCGGCAATCTGCTGCCCGCGACGATCCCGACGGTGTGTGTCGATGTCAATCCCGCTGTACCGACCAAGCTGGCGGACAGAGGCAGCTTTCAAGCCGTAGGGCTCGTCATGGACGCCGCGTCCTTCTTGCGGGATGTCGCAAGAGAGCTCGGCTGGAAGGGTTGAGTGATGAGCCGGTTGTTGGTGTGCCCGCCCGATTACTTCAGCATCGATTACGAAATCAATCCATGGATGCGTCGGTCCAACATGGTGGACCCGCAAGCGGCGGTGCGGCAGTGGCACCGGCTAATGGAGGTGCTTGAACGCGAGGTGGGTGCCGTGCTTGAGCGGATGACGCCTGTTTCAGGACTGCCGGACCTGGTGTTCACTGCCAACGCCGGCGTTGTGGTCGGCCGCAGGGCCGTGCCCAGCCGCTTTCGCTATGCCGAGCGGCAACGCGAAGAGGCGCATTTCGAAGGCTGGTTTCGAGAGCATGGCTACGAAATCGTGATGCTCGAGGCGGACATGTATTTCGAAGGTGCAGGCGATCTCCTCGGCTTTGCTGATGGTTGGTTCGGCGGCTACAGGCAACGGTCGGAATTCCGCGCGTTTCCGATTCTGAGCGAGATATTCGAACGGGAGATTCTTCCCCTGGAGCTCGTCGACGGCCGGTTTTACCATCTGGATACATGCTTCTGTCCCCTGAGCGGAGGAGACCTGCTGTACTATCCCGCCGCATTTGACCAATACGCACACTCGGCCATTGCGGAACGCATTCCGGCCACCCGTCGGTTCGCGGTGCCCGAACCGGAAGCACTCAAATTCGCCTGCAACGCGGTCTGCGTGGGAAAGCACGTCGTGCTGCCGTCCGGCTGTCCGGAGACCATGAAATGGTTGGACACCCGCGGCTATGAGCCGCATGAGGTTCCCTTGAATGAATTCATGAAATCGGGAGGTTCTGCGAAGTGCCTGACATTAGCGTTGGATTGAGCAATCCAACGTCTGATGGTTGTTTCTCCTTCCGGCTCTCCGGTTCACACCGCTACCGTTGTCTGAGCAGAAACGCGCCGTAGAGCCCGGCGATGGCGATCGTGACGAGTTCGATGGTCATCAGCACCCGGCTCACCACGGCGTCGGGCGTCGGAGGTGCCAGGATAAAATGCAGTCCCAGAAACTCCGGCGCCTGCGTCGGCGGCGTTTCCCACGGTGGGAACAGAAGCGCAAGAACGAGGACGGCCACCATGCCGTAGAGCACCTGGAGATTGAGCGCTTCGGGAGACAGGGCAGTTTTCGGGCTGCTCGGGACGACTGAGGCGTCGAGCGGACTGCCGCATTCTGTGCAGTAGCGGTAGATCTCGGGCAGCTCTTTACGGCACCTGGGGCAGGGCTTCATACCCCGTCCAGGCTACACGGAACGGAGAGTCTTTGCTAGAGCTGGCGAAGAGACAGCGCGCTAAAAATGGTAACTCACGCCAAGATTCAACGTGAAGGCGCTGTACGTGGCACGGAATCCGATCGGGTCTGCATTGGAGTTGCTATCGTTGGACGAGTACGAAAGTCTCGCCCGGTTATACGTACCTTCTCCGAAGAGGGCCCAATGGCGCGTCAGGAAGTAGCGCACGCCGGCTTCCGCATTGAACCCGATCGATGTGGCGGACTGTCCCGGAGGAGCGGTCGGACCTTTCAAGCTGCCGAAAAAGAGCGCTGGGCCGACGCCGACGTAGGGCTGGAGACGATTGCCGGGGTAGCGTATCATCAAGGTCGCCACTTCCCAAATGATCATTTGCTGATGGACTCCTGACAGCATACCGGAATTCAGCGAACCTCCCGGTCCGGTGAACGTAATCGAGCCTTCCTTGATGTGCGGGGTCGTGTACGAGAGACCGGTCTCAATGCCCAGCCATTTGGCACGCGAAAAATAGTGTCCCAGCTTTGCCCCCACGTTGGCCGAACTCTTGAGCGCCTGATCGGACATATCGAGTCCACCGATGCCTTCCTGCGTCGTGACGCCACCGCTCAAGCTCTGAGGAAAGGTGACCCCGAATTTCCCAGCCACGTAGGTTTCCGCCTGCGCCATGGATGGTCTCCACGCCTGCTCTGCCAGCATGGCCAGAAGACTCATTCCGGCAACCGCGACCAGCACCGTTAGCAGTCTGTGCATTATCGAATCCTCGCTTGCGTTCGTGTCACTACCATCCTACCCATCGAACGCTGAGCCACGAAGTAATTTGTGAAAACCTTGTTGTGGCTGAGCAAACGATGTGCCACGAAGAATCGCAAAAAGTCCGCATAAATCGCAGGTTCTACGCCATGATCGCGTGATTCTGTCGTCTAGACCAGTCGGTCTTGTACAGTCCGTGGACAACGCGCTTCGTTGACAGAAGAAAGGAGGCCTTCCTATAATCCGGCCGCTCGATTGGACGCGAAGAGACGCGATATCCATCCCATCCACCTAACTCTTCATCCTGAACAATGCCGCCCGCCCAACGAATTGCTGTGATCGGTGCCGGAGCCTGGGGAACGGCGCTTGCGAAGCATCTCGCGGAAAAAGGACTCCAGATCACCTTATGGGCCTACGAGCGGGAGGTGCTCGATTCGATCGCCGCCAAGCGCGAGAACCAGCTGTTCTTGCCGGGTGTCACGCTTCCTGTCGCACTCAAGGTGACGAACGTTCTGGCGGAAGCCGTGGAATCGTGCGACGGCCTGCTGTTCGTCGTGCCATCGCACGTGGCTCGCCTCGTCCTCCAGCAGCTTGCCCCTTTGCTTTCTCGCCCACTTCCCATCGTGAGTGCCACGAAAGGCGTCGAGGAAGATACCGTTAAGCTCATGACGCAAGTCATCACCGATGTGCTGCCTCCCGCTTTGCACGATGGGCTCATGGTGCTGTCCGGACCCAGCTTTGCGATGGAAGTCAGTCAGGGACAGCCCACGGCGCTGTGTCTTGCGGGAACCAATGCTGCGTTGGTCGAATCCTTCCAGACCGCCTTCATGACGTCCTCTCTTCGCGTCTATGCCGACAGCGACGTCGTCGGGGTGCAATTGGGTGGGGCGTTGAAAAATGTGATGGCCCTCGCGGCCGGCGTCGTCGATGGATTGGGTTTGGGACACAACACGAGGGCCGCCATGATCACGAGGGGACTGGCCGAGATGGTGCGTCTGGGCACGGCGATGGGAGCAGATCCGAGAACATTCTATGGCTTGTCGGGTGTCGGCGATCTCGTGCTGACCTGCACCGGCGCCTTAAGCCGGAACCATCATGTCGGCGTTCGTCTCGGCCAAGGCGACAAACTGGAGACGATCTTGGGAGGGATGCAAGCGGTCGCGGAGGGCGTGCGGACGAGCCGGGCGGCTGCCGGATTGGCGGTGCGGCATGGCGTGGAGATGCCGATCGTTCGCGAAGTCAATGCCGTCCTGTTTGAAGGAAAATCCTGCCGCAAAGCCGTGAGCGATCTGATGGAACGGGTCGCCAAACCGGAAAAGGGCAGCCCATGAACCGTGAACGGCTCGAGCGCCTGCTCACCCGTGTGCGAAGCGGGAAAGTGACTGTGCCCGCGGCATTGGAACAGCTGCGCGCGCTGCCCTTCGAAGACTTGGGATTCGCTTCCCTCGATCACCATCGTTCCATCCGGCAGGGCTTCCCGGAAGTGATTTTGTGCGAAGGCAAGACACCCATGCAGATTCGCGGCATCGCGGCTTCACTGCTCAAACATCACAGGCCGTTCCTGGCCACGCGGGCGACTCCTCAGGTGGCGGCTCTCATTAAGCGGATCGACCGTCGAGCGGTCTATCATGAACCGGCCCGCATCGTGGCCGTTCGCGATCCCAAACGGCGGCTGGAGGGACAGGTGTTGGTGATCACCGCCGGCACTTCCGATATCCCGGTGGCGGAGGAAGCGAGAATTACCGCGGAAGTCATGGGCAGCCGGGTTGAGACGCTCTATGATGTGGGCGTCGCTGGCATACACCGATTGTTGGGACGCCACAAGCAGCTCACAGACGCCCACGTCATTGTGGTGGTCGCCGGAATGGATGGCGTGCTGCCGAGCGTCGTCGGGGGATTGGTGGATTGTCCCGTCGTGGCCGTGCCCACCAGCCGCGGCTACGGGGCGAGCTTCAATGGGTTAGCCGCGCTCTTGACCATGCTCAATTCCTGCGCGGCGGGCGTCGGCGTTATGAACATCGACAACGGTTTTGGCGCCGGCTGCCTCGCGCACCGGATCAACGTGCTGGGTGAGAGGGCAGCCCTCCGTTCACGGAAGTAAGCCGTCACACAACACCCGCCGGTCTACCGCACTTCCAGTGTTCCTCGTTTGGGCCAAGAGACCATGAGCGTGCGCGGGCCTTTGTCGCCGTTTGAAAGGAGCTTGGCTCGGAGTTCGAAGTGATACGTTCCGGCTTCGGCCGGCGTCTTTGTGTGGTCCATGCCATCCCACGTCAGCACGATGGAGATCCTCGGCGGCTCCGTGCTGACCGGCGTCGCCACCGAGGATTCCAGAGGTTTGCGCAACGAGAGAAAACGGATGGAGGTCTTGGAAGGAGAACTGACGAGTGAGGACACTTCGAGGATCGTGGCGCCGTCAAGTTCTTTGGGCAGTTGGACCACCGCAGAAAATTCCAGTGAACCCGCCGATACCGTGTAGGGAGTAGGGCTGATCTTCAGTTCGAGGACCTTGAGTTCCGGCTCGGGGCGAGGCGCCTTGGTCGGCTTGGCTTTGGCCGAGACCGCGTCAGGAGACAGCACGAACAGCGTCGAGCAGGCCATCGTCCATGCCAGAACGACCGGAACGAGACGGAAACAGGTCGGTTGCGTCGTGGTGCCCACCATGTGTCGTGTCGTCTGTGGCCTTCTGGTTGCCGGGAGGCAGGAGGAGCCGATGTGCCGCTGTGGGATAACACAGTGTCTGCGGCCTGTCAATGCGCGCGCCGTGATTGCCGTTCACCGCACCGTTGGGTAAGATGGCGCGGCTGAACGGACCGTGGAAAGGACAAACGTGGGCGCTCACTTACACTTCGATTGCTTCTCCGGCATCAGCGGGGACATGACGTTGGGCGCGCTGGTTGACGCGGGCGCGCCGTTCCCAGAGCTGGTCAAAGGACTGGCGCGGCTCGGCGTACGGGGGTTCAGGCTCCGGAAACGCCGGGTGCAGCGTGGGGCGATCTCAGCCACCAAAATCGACGTGCTCATCACGCCGAATCTCCGGCATCCGTTGTCGCTCTCCCGCATTCGTACGGTGCTCTCCTCGAGCCGGCTTTCGCCGAACATACGCCGGCAAAGCCTCGCGGTGTTCGAGCGTCTGGCGGAAGCCGAAGGAAAGGCCCATCGCGTCTCCAAAGACCATGTGCATTTTCATGAAGTCGGTGTCCTGGATTCGTTCGTCGACATCGTCGGCGGGCTCATCTGCTGCGAACTGCTCGACGTGAGCAGGGTCACGGCTTCTGCAGTGAACGTCGGGACCGGTACGTTGCACTCCGCGCACGGCGTCTTGCCTGCGCCGGGCCCCGCGGTCGCGATGCTCGCGAAGCAGGTGCCGATTTACAGCGCCGGACCTTCGCGTGAACTGACGACCCCGACGGGTCTTGCGCTGCTGAGAACGCTTACCGCCGAATTCGGACCGATGCCGCTGATGACTCCGGTCGCCGTGGGGTATGGTGCCGGAGATGCCAACCCGGAGGGATGGCCGAACGTCCTTCGTGTCTTTCTGTCACCGGAAGGCGCCAGGGATGGCCGGGCGCGGGACACCGTGGTCCAAATCGAAACAAACCTCGACGATGTCAATCCCCAGACCTACGAACACATCATGGAGCGGCTCTTCCGTGCCGGAGCCCTGGACGTCACACTTACGCCCGTCATTATGAAGCGTGGCCGCCCGGCCATTGTGCTGGCCTGTCTCGTGCCGCCCGTCGGCGTCGATCCAGTGCTGAATGTACTGTTCGAAGAAACGACGGCGCTGGGAGTCCGGGTGCAGGAGATCAGCCGGCACATTCTTCCGAGACGGTTCGCGTCAGTGAAGATCCGAGGCGGAACGGTCAGGATCAAGATTGCGGCCGTCGACTCCGCAAACACCAAGGCCGCGCCGGAATATCTCGACTGCAAGCGGATTGCCGAGCGGACAGGACGTCCCGTCAAAGCGGTGCTGGAGGAAGCGGCATTAGCCTATGCGAAGACCCGCCGTGCAGCGAAGGGTCGTTTGTGACGCTGCTCGCCTACGTCTTCTTGTTCGTCGCATCCGTGGTGGTCACGCTCGGCGCCTGCGCGCTGTTTACGAACGCGATCGAATGGCTGGGAAAGCGCCGGAACCTGTCCGAGGGTGCGGTAGGCAGCGTCCTGGCCGCGATCGGCACCACGCTTCCAGAAACCTCGATCCCCATCGTGGCCATCTTTTTCGGTGCGACGCGCGAAGAAGCCGAGGTGGGGTTGGGCGCGATTCTCGGGGCGCCCTTCATGCTCAGTACGCTGGTCGTTCCAATGCTCGCGTTGTTGTTGCTGGTCTATGCTCGGCTGGGCAAACGAGGCCGTTCCTTCCGTCTCAACTACAAGGACATCACCGTTGATTTGACGTGTTTTGCGCTGGCCTACATGGTCGCGTTGGCCTGCGCCTTTGTCCCGTCTCGGCCAGTGCACATGATGGCCGCCGTCGGCTTACTCAGCCTGTATGGGTACTACGTCAAGCTCAAGTTCAGCGACGACGAGTCGAATGAGCCGAGCGAGCTCGGTCCGCTGTTGTTTTCCAAACATGCGACAACACCCTCGTATGCGGTCATCACACTCCAGGCGCTGGCGGGGCTGGGCGGACTCGCACTAGGCGCGCATCTGTTTGTCACCGCGGCTGACTCAACGGCACATCTCCTGGCTATTTCTCCGTTGATCTTGGCCCTCCTGATTGCACCGCTCGCCACAGAACTGCCGGAGATGTCCAACAGCTTTCTCTGGCTCTATCAAAAGAAGGACCGGCTGGCCGTCGGAAACGTCACCGGCGCCATGGTGTTTCAAGGCACGGTGCCCGTGTCGGTGGGCCTCCTGGGCACCGAATGGACGCT
Organism: uncultured Nitrospiraceae bacterium; assembly: GCA_963824855.1. Classification (GTDB taxonomy): domain Bacteria; phylum Nitrospirota; class Nitrospiria; order Nitrospirales; family Nitrospiraceae; genus Nitrospira_C. Next base: position 249,640 of record CAWGQP010000005.1, on the reverse strand, counting down.
CGCGCCGTCGGCGTTGGTCACGATGGTCCTTGCGGTGGTCGCGGCGGGAAGTTTGCTGCTGCAAGCGGCGTGGTCCGGTCAGTGGCGTCCCTGGTTGCTCACGATCGGCGCGGTCCTTTATATAGGGTATGCGATGTATTTGTATGGGTGGTGAGCTGTGAAGCCCGCAGCAAAAACAGGACACAGAGTGCCGCTGCTCGGCATTACGATGGGCGACCCGGCAGGTATCGGACCGGAAGTCATCGCCAAGGCCCTTATGGGAACTGCCCTCCGGCGTGTCTGCTCTCCGCTTGTCATCGGCTCTTCAGACGTCATGCAGCAGACCGTGAAGAGGCTGAAGCTCAAGCTCTCAGTGCGCGTGGTCGAGGGACATGAACCCATGGGGCGGCGACCCGGAGAGATTGCCGTGTTGGATCCGCTCGAGCGGCCGCTCACTCGCTACCAATCTGGCGTGGCGGCGCCGGAAACCGGTGCGGCATCGGTGGCCTTTATCAAGAAAGCCGTGCACCTGGCCCAGACAGGCTGTATCGACGGGATGGTCACCGGGCCGATCAATAAAGAAGCCATCAATATGGCCGGGTGTCATTACCCGGGCCATACGGAACTGCTGGCGGACCTCACTCACGCGCAAGAATCGGGCATGATGATCATCGGAGGCCCGCTGAAGATCATGTTCGTGACGACGCACGTCGCCATCAAGGACCTTCCATCGTTGTTGACGCAAGCCAAGATCGAAAAGGGCATTCGGCTGGCGCACATGGCCATGACGACGCTCTTCGGGTTCAAGAAACCCCGTATCGGAATTGCCGCCCTCAATCCGCATGCGGGAGAGCATGGCCTTTTTGGCGACGAAGAGTTGCGCGTCATTTCACCTGCCGCCCGCGCGGCGCAGGCCAAGGGGATTCTCGCCAGCGACCCTATGCCGGCGGATACGCTATTCGGGAAGGCCGCCCGAGGCGACTACGATGCGATCGTCGCGCTCTATCACGATCAGGGATTGATTCCTCTGAAGATGGTCGCCTTTGGCAGCTGCGTCAACCTCACCGTCGGCCTGCCGATCATCCGGACGTCGGTCGATCACGGCACCGCCTTCGACATTGTCGGCAAAGGCATCGCCGATCCCGGCAGCCTCATGGAAGCGGTCAAACTTGCCGCCAGGCTCGCGCAGAAGCGACGACCATCCCACGCCTCACCATAGGAGAACCATCCGATCATGCCCATGGATTCGAACAAAGCGCTTGTTGGTCATCCAGCACCAACTCAAGGAACTGGATTCGATTTATCAGGACACGATGGAGATGTCGCTCAACACCGTGGCCGGCACCGAACGGGTCGCCAAATGGCGTGTCCGGACGATTGCCTTGCTGACCGAGTCGGTCGGCGAGAAAGCCGCGCAGGAGTTCGCCCGTCTGCAGCCGGGCATGGTCTTCACCAATGATCTCGTTGAGGAGTTCACTGATCTGGTCGATTGCTTCCGCGTGCCGCTCAACGCGTTGGGGCAGCAGCTCTCCAAAGCCGCTCAGCGCCCTCCCGACGGAGGCTCGTAGGTGCCAGCGCCGTTCCCCCCGGCAAACAAACGCCTCGGACAGCATTTCCTGATCGATCAGAACATCGTTCGAAAAATCGTCGCCGCAGCGGAACTCGCACCGGACGACACGGTGCTTGAAATCGGTCCGGGCCGAGGCATCTTGACGGACGCGCTTTCTCGTGCAGCCCGTCGCGTGGTCGCGATCGAGATCGATGCCGAGCTGTGCGCGCTGCTGCAAGCGCGCCAAACCGACTGGAAGAATGTGGAGTTGATCTGTGCGGACGCCCTGATCCATCCGTTCGAAACCCTGCCGGCCGGTGTGGTGGTCGCGAACCTGCCGTACTACATTTCCACCCCGCTCCTCTTCAAATTCCTCGAGCAGCGCCGCCGGTTCCCGCGCTTGGTGCTGATGCTGCAGAATGAAGTCGCCGACCGCCTCGTGGCGAAGGCCGGTGATGCCGATTACGGTGTTCTGTCGGTCTTGATGCAGTATGCGGCTGAAGTGAAAAAGGCCTTCAAGGTCTCGGCCAACTGTTTTCGGCCGCGACCGGACGTCGGCTCCGCCGTCGTGGTGCTGCGTCCAAGACCGGAGGCGTTGCTTTCTCCGCATGAGGAGCCGGGCTTTACTGCACTCGTGAAAGCCGCATTTGCCCATCGCCGGAAGACTCTGGTGAATTCGCTTCGCGACGAAGGATACGAGGCGCCAATCGTGACCGAGGCAGTGGCCGCGATGAAGCTGGTCCCGACCGTCCGCGCCGAGACGTTGACGCTCGAGCAATTCATGGAACTGACCGGACAGCTGGCTCGACGCAACGTCTTATGACGCGTGGAAGAGCCGTGACGTTTGTTTGAATTGGCCTACCCCCTGTGTTAGCATCCCGCGCATGGGCGTAACCAGCTCGGCCAAGCGGGGCGAGGCCCGTCGCGCCCCAGCTCCCCCTTCCCATCTGAAGCGTGAAGTAATCGGCGTAATCCTGGTGGCGCTGAGCCTCCTTACGCTGTTGAGTCTGCTGTCCTTCGTGCCCGGCGAACCCAAGGTCGTGGCGATCGTCGAGCGCCACGACGACACCGCCGACGCACAATCTGATCGGCTCAGCGGGCGCGGTCTTCTCGTCATTGCTCTTTTCTCTAATCGGGGGCGCCGCGTACCTGTTTCCGCTGCTTCTCGGACTGCTCGGCGCCCGTTGCTTCACTCAGAGCGACCTTTCGATCCGGCTGCGCAATGCCGGCGCCTCGCTGGCGGCGCTCTTGTTCCTGAGCGGCCTGCTCCATCTCGAGGTCACAGCTGTGCCCACGATTTCCAGCGGGATGGTCTTCCGGGGGCAGGCGGGAGGGCTGCTCGGACAACTGCTGGCCGACGGACTGCGGGCCTATTTCGCCAACACCGGTGCTCATATCCTCATCATTTGCGGGTTCGTCGTCGCGCTGCTCTTTACGGCTCCGGTTTCGCTCGCGCAGTTGGCCATTCAAGCGTCTGAATGGGGCAAGAAGGTGTTTGCGGGTATCAGCGCTTTGATTCCGGAGCGGACAACAGAGGCCGAGGCAGAAGCGCCGAAGCCCGCCAAGCCGAAGCGGACAAAATCCATCCGGTCGGTCATCGAAGAGGCGCTGCCGCAGCCGGAGGAGACGGTCCCCGCTGAAGTGGCGGTCCTGCCACGGGCGGTGGTGCCACCAGAACCGGTAGAGGTCGACGAACCTGAGCCAGAGGCGCTCGGTCTCGAGCAAGACGGACGACGCCGGCGACTACCAATTGCCGGATGCGGACGAATTGTTGACGGACCCATCGGGCGTCCTGGCCCGCATCACCGACGACGAGCTCAAGGCCCAGTCCGACATCCTCTCGAAGGCGCTGTTGAGTTTCGGCATCGAAGGCCGGATCACCGAGGTCCGCCCTGGGCCTGTGGTGACCATGTATGAGTTCGAGCCGGCACCCGGGACAAAGGTGGCCAGGATCGTGAACCTTGCCGACGACTTGGCCCTGGCGATGAAAGCCATCAGCTTGCGAATCGTCGCACCGATCCCCGGCAAGTCGGTCGTCGGGATCGAAGTGCCCAATACGCAGCGTGAAACTGTGTCGATGAAGGAAGTCGCGACGAGCGACGCCTTCACACGGGCTCGGTCCAAACTGACGCTGGCGCTCGGAAAGGACATTTTCGGCGGCCCCGTCACGGCGGATCTTAAAACGATGCCGCATCTCCTCGTCGCCGGCGCCACGGGTGCGGGCAAGAGCGTCAGCCTGAATACGATGCTGATCAGCATCTTGCTCTCGGCAAAGCCCAATGAAGTGAAACTGCTCTTGATCGATCCCAAGATGCTGGAGTTCCAAACCTACGACGGGATCCCCCATCTGCTGCGACCGGTCATTACCGACCCCAAGTCCGCGGCCCGCGGCTTGAGTTGGGTCGTACAGGAAATGGAGCGCCGGTATAAATTGCTGGCGGAAGCAGGAGTCCGCAACATCGATTCCTACAACCGCAAGGTGGCCGGCGCCCAAGGCGTGCTTCCCGACGCCGGAGCGGAAGGCAAGCCGGATCAGCCGGAGTTGCCGATGCGCTTTCTCTCGGAAGAGGAACGTCTGTCTGCTGGGGAAACGGCGATCCAGGACGGCAATCCCGGATCGTTCATGCCGCCGCCGACTCCGCCGGAACCCCTGCCGTACATCGTTGTCATGATCGATGAGCTTGCGGATTTGATGATGGTCGCGCCGAAGGACGTGGAGGACAAGATCGCTCGGCTGGCACAGATGGCGCGCGCTTCCGGCATCCATCTCGTGCTGGCGACCCAGCGCCCCTCGGTCGACGTGCTGACGGGCTTGATTAAGGCGAATTTTCCGGCGCGTATTGCGTTTCAAGTCTCCTCGAAAACGGATTCCCGGACGATTCTCGATGCCAACGGCGCGGAAGCGTTGTTGGGCCGAGGCGACATGCTCTACCTCGCCTCCGGGACGGGCCGCTTGATGCGCCTGCACGGTTCGTTCGTGTCCGACGACGACGTCCGCCGCGTGGTTGAATTCGTCAAAGAACAAGCCACGCCGAGCTATAACCAGGAATTGCAATCCTTGAAACAGGAAGAGGTGAAGGAGGAGGAAGCGCAGGACGAAGTCTATGAGCAGGCCAAGGAGCTGGTGCTGTCGACCGGACAAGCCTCCGCTTCGCTCATCCAACGGCGGCTCAGGGTGGGATATCCGCGGGCGGCCCGAATGATCGAACAGATGGAAGCCGACGGGCTGGTCGGTGCTGCCGGACGCGATGGCCGCCGCGAAGTGATCGGGCGCCGCGGGCCGGTCGGGGACGCCCACGAATGAGGAGGCTGTGGGTGCTGACCATCGGCGCCGTGCTCGCGGTGAGCGCCTCGTATCCCGCTTTGGGAGAGGACGGAGGCGACGAGCAGGCGCGCAAAGAAGTCCGGGAAGTGATGAAGCGCTTGCAAGCTCGCTATGAAAAGACGAAGGATCTCCAGGCCGATTTTACGCAGAAGACGACGATCGAAGGATTTGAACGGCCGATGACCTCGTCCGGAAAGGTGTATATCAAGAAGCCTGGCCGCTTGCGCTGGAACTATCTGGACCCTTCGGCCGAAGACATCTATGTGCAAGGAGACGATGTTAAAGTCTATGTGCCGGAGCACAAGCAGGTCCTGGTCGGGAAACTCACTCACATGGCTGCGTCCCGAGCGCCGCTGGAGCTGCTTCAGGGGGCGGCGAAGCTCGATGCCTCCTTCGACGCCGAACCGACGTCGGGGAAAAGCCGTGGCGTGGGAGGCATCAGGCTCGTGACGCTGGTGCCGAAGTCGCACGGCGTGGAGGCGCATGGGACGGTGCAGAGAATCGTCGTGGAAGTCTTCCCCAAAACCTATTTTATTCGAAGCCTTTCCCTGTATGAGGTCAGCGGGAACGTGTCGAATTTCGAATTTTCGTCCCTGCAATCGAATATCGGGTTGGATGACGACCTGTTTGTTCCCAAATTTCCGCCCGATGTCGAAGTCGTCAAGGCGCCGGTGCTGACCCAGCCTTAACGGGACCCATGGCAGCAGGATCCGGCCGGAAGGAGCGATCACCGATGAGTACAGCAGTCTTGGGCTCAGTCGCAGAAGCGACGGAACAAGCCATCGCCAGATTGGACGCTGATCGATTACATCGCGACTATTGGGAGCAGAACGAGTTCATCGTCATTCCACAGTTTCTCCCGCGCGAGTTCGTCGAGGCGACGCTCGTGCCTCAGGCTCAGGGAGTCAAGCACCAGCTGAATCGCAATTACATTCCCGGCCACAAGAAGGGCGGAAGCGTGAGCTACTACACGGTGCAGGAACAGGCCCCGCTCTTTCTTGATCTGTATCGCTCACCGGCGTTTCTGGCGTTTCTCAGCCGGCTCACCGACGCCAAACTTATGCTCTGTCCGGACAATGATCCGCACTCGTGCGCCCTGTACTATTACACGGAGGCCGGCGACCATATCGGGTTTCACTACGACACCAGCTATTACAAAGGGGCCCGCTATACGATTCTGATGGGATTGGTCGACAGATCCACGCAGTGCAAGCTGGTCTGCGAGCTGTTCAAGGATGTTCCCGGCAAGACGCCACGAACGTTGGAATTAGTCACGGAGCCCGGCGACATGGTGATCTTCAACGGCGACAAACTGTGGCACGCAGTGACGCCGCTGGGAGAGGGAGAGGAGCGGATCGCATTGACGATGGAATACGTGACCAATCCCGAGATGGGGCCCATCAAGCGATTGTATTCCAACCTCAAAGACTCATTCGCCTATTTCGGCATTCGCGGTGTCTTCAAACGGGCATTCTCCTCTCCTCCCAAAGCCCGCTGAGGTAGAACTCTCTCGAGCGGATCGGTCAGTTTCTCGTGACCACAGGGACAGGGACCCTTACGCCGTTCTTCCCTGGGCCGTCGCCCTCGCCAGTTCCTAACGGCCGGACATTCATGGACTGACCGACCAGCCGAGGCCGCCCTGCACGCAGCGGCTTCAAGCGTCTGGGGAACGGTCCTTGATGAATGGTCTCCAGATCTGCCAGCGAAGCGCGAACCGCTCGCGCGATCATCCACGCCAACGTCAGCCCCGGAGTCCAGTACACGGCGTCGCGCATCTGTTCAACGAGATGGGATGGCAGATTGACTGTCAGCCGTACCATGCGGGGTCTTTCACTCCTCTCCCTGACGAGGCTTGGGCTCGTGACCGTTCCTTCGCGACGGAGTTGGCTCTCAGTGGGGCCCGCGGTCGTTGTTGTCGTCGGCATGGATTCCTCCTCACATGGTGATAGGGAAGACGGTCGTCTCGTTGCTCACCATTGCCACGGGCGTTTGCATTCAGAAGAAGGCTGCGGGCCCGAAATGCAGGCCCGCAGCCTCGATGGCAGAGAAACGGGGCGACGGAGGGCCGCCGGATGGGCACGATCCGGAGGCGCGTCCAAGTTCTGCGCCGTTTCTCGCCAATTCTTCGGAATGGTCATCATCGTGGTCATGGTGTATCGCTGTGCAGAACCGGTTCAGCAACAGGCATGCCACGAGCGATGCGGCGTCGCTCTTTACTCAAGAATCCTAAATTGTTGATCTATCGCTGATCGGATCAGGCCCGAGAAGGAGGAAGAGAAATCCACGTATCGGAATCAATACCGGCGGTATCGGTTCGGATACGCTGCGGGAATGACTAGAGAGAAGGTGTGGGAGACAACGACCCTATTGATGCAAGTGCTTCATGGCAGCCGCACACAGGATAATGAAAAACCCCATCCAGAGTGCTGCCCGTTGGAACGGGATCACCTCGTAGGATTCGCCTTCTTCGGCCTCGTCATCGGCTTTGAAAATCACGGTATAGAGGAACAGGGTCACGAGGCAGAGCACGAGGAAGAGCTTGATAAAAAAGACCGTGAGGTATTTGGCATGGTGCTGGACGCCTGAGCCGGTCTGTGAGGTCAGCACCTGATTGACGTAGTGGAGATTGATTCCGCCGGTAAATAACAGAATGACGAGCAAAATGCCCGCCACTTTCTTGTAGTGTTGATAGAAGACGTCCGTGATTGGCTTGATCTGTTCCCGGGCAACCGCTTTCTGCAGGCCTGGCGTGACCGCCATGACCAGAAAGGCCAGGCCGCCGATCCAGATCACCGCGGAGAGGAGATGGAACCAGTGATTGATGATGGGAATCAGCGTATTGAGGTCGGTGATGATGCTTTGAAGTGCGTCCATCAGCGGAGCTCAGACCTCGAGCCTCAGAACTTGAATACCGGTGCGTCGTTGCCGAAGCGCTTCTTCCGGAGTTCTTCCATAAGCTCGATCGTCACGGTCGGGATGCCGTTCTCCCGCGCGTGTTTCTCCACGCCTTTCTTGACCATTGCGCGGAGAAAGTAGGGAATACGGCTCAACCGTAACGATGCGGCGTCGTCCCACTGCACGACGGACGCTTCCTCGACATTGAACGCGACCTTGATCTTCTCGCCGCCCTTGGGCGTGTAGAGGCACCACTGGTCTTCGTCCAGCCAGTCGCCATGATCCACATACGGACGGGCGCGGCAGCCCCCGCAGATCTCCGAGTATTCACAGTCGCCGCATTTGCCTTTGAGTTGAGGGTAACGGAAGGAATTGAAGATGTCGGACTTTTCCCAGAGGTCCACAAAGCTATTCTCGCGAACATTTCCGGCCGAGAGCGGCATGTAGGGGCAAGGCGTCAATTCGCCGTTCGGCGTCACGCGGGCATAGTTCGTTCCGGCGAGGCAGCCGCCGCCCATGTAGCCGGTCGCTTTGGTGATCGGTGAGTTGGGGTCTTTTTCATAGGCCAGCCGCTTGAAGTGCGGAGCGCAGCGGGCACGGACCAGCATGCCCTTGATAGTTGTCCTGGCACTTCACCAAGTAGCCGAGGACCTCTTCGTACTGGGCCGGGGTGATGTCCGTGAGTTCCTCGCCGCGACCCGTGCACACCATGAAGAACACGTTCAGGACGCGGGCGCCGAGCCCATGGGCCCATTCCACGACGGCGGGCAGTTCCTGGTAATTCATCGGCTGCGCGCTGAAATGCACCTGGAACTGGAGTCCGTTGCGTTTGCTGGCCTCGATGCCGGCCACGGCCGCTTCCCAGGCTCCCGGGACACCGCGGAAGGCATTGTGCTTCTGCGGGTCGAGAGAATCGATGCTGATGCCGACGCCCATGACGCCGATCTCGACCAGCTGTTTGGCCATCCGGTCATCGATCAACATGCCGTTGGTGCCGAAGACCACCATGAATCCGAGCTTCACGGCATAACGTGCAATGTCGAGAATGTCAGGACGGACCAGCGGCTCCCCGCCGGTGATGACCAGCAGACAGCCCTTATTGACCTCGGCGATCTGGTCGATCAGGCGGAAGCACTCTTCGGTCGTGAGCTCGTCGTCGCCGCCTGCGGCTTTGGTGGTCGCGTCCAGATAGCAGTGATCGCATTTCAAGTTGCAGCGCTTGGTGAGGTTCAGCGCAACGAGATAGGGCTTGAAGTCGTCGACGGTCCGCCCGTCGTACGGACCCTCGCCCTGCGGACGCGGCGTGAAGAATTGCGTGAGCTGTTGCGGAAGGGACCCCAGCGCTCCTGAGAGCGACGGATTGAAGATCGGAAGCGGTTTCATTCCTTATTTGGCGGCTTTGCCGGTGAGGCTGGCAATCATGTCCTTGAGATTGCCCGTCTTCATCGCTTCTTCCATGTACCCCTTGGCCTGCTCAATGCCCTCATTGGCCACTTCCAGCGTGATGTGGGTCGTGCCGAGCTTGTCGGCGTGCTTGATGATGAGGGCCTTCGTGCAGTCACGCATAAAGCCTTCTGGCGCCCGCTCAAGCCTGGCTTGGGCTTCCGCCGTCCAGCTGTAGGGTGACGCTTCCGCATGGCCGTTGCCGCTGTCTTGCGGGACCTGCGTCCCGTTTTCCTGAACCCCGGCCAGTTTGGCTTGCGCCTCTACTGAAGTGCCGGCCCCCTTGTTGGCAAAGATCGGTTGGTAATCTTCGGAGGCCGCTTCCTTGATCATCGGCGCGGCATACTCCAACGTGATCGTCGTCATGCCGAGCTTGCGGGCGCTCTTTTCGATCTTCGCCTTCGCGCGGCGCCGTTGGAATCCGGCCGGGACGGCGCGGATCGCTTCCTTGGCATCCTTCGTCCACTGCATGGGCACATCGTCGTAGGCCAGATCGGTTTCAACCTCGCCCTCCGCTTTGGCGGCCGCTTCGAAGATGCTTTTATCGACTTGTTTGAACCGGGCGCCTTCCGCTCCGCACACCGGGCACTTGACGGGTGTATCGCCCTTGCCGATGTAGCCGCAGCCGTCGCAGACGTAATAATTCTGGCTCATCCGGTCGAGATAGGCCTGCGTCGCCTCTGAGTTCTTGGGCTTCTCTTCGACGACCTGCGTCATCATGCCGCTGAGCGTCGAGCCCATCAGATCTTTCGCCACGGCGTCGTCCGCCTGCATCTTGTCGCGATCGATGCCCGCGGCATCGAGGCTGCCTCCCAATGCCCGCATGGCGTCCATGGCGCCTTTGGGAAGGATGTGGCCGACGGCCGCATCGACGACCGTGTTGCTGATGATCGTATGCCCTTTTTCGATCGCATAGCGGTGAATCGCGGTCTTGGCCACTCCGCGGGCGAACACCGGAATCTTCTCCATCCGGCGAAGCGCCTCTTCGGTCCAGGCGATGGTGTATTCGGCCTGGGTGTCGATGGGCGGCACGTACTTCCGGTTGGACACCAGAACGTTACAGGGCGCGCTCCGGAGCAGGTTTTCCGTGTTGCTGCCGATGTCCATGTCTTCGTCGCTGTGGACGCCGATGCGGCCGACGATCAGGAGGGCCGGCACGTCTTTGCGGACATATTGAATGATCTTCTCGAAGGCCTTTCCGTCCAGCAACGTCGTCTTGACGTCCGTCTGCTCCGCCTGAGCGATCTCGCGCGAGATGTCCAGATGGGACTGGTAGATCTTGGCCAGGCCGCTGTCGATGATCTCTTCGTGCAGCTTTTCCTGCTCTTTGAACCGGAAGACCTTCCCGGCTTCTTCATTGAGGACGCCGGAGATGCTGTGGAAGGCCGCGTAATGGAAATAGGGATCGAAGGCCGAGATCGCCTCGACCGGCATGTTCAACGCCTTGCCGAGTTGGAGGCCGGTCATCAAGCCGCCGAACGAGTAGGGACTGCCGTCGACCGCGACCACGATTTTCCCGCCGTTGATCGGCTGGATGTTCTTGATGATCAGCATGTCGGAATTCCGTACCCGACGAACGACCCGTTCCGTATTGCTCCCGATCACACTGTCTTTCACGGCGCCCACACCCAGGGCGCCCATGATGACCAGATCGTAGCTGTTGGTATTGATGTCTTCCGCCAGGACTTTCCAATTCCGCCCCTCGAGTGAGCGGCGTTCAATCGGAAGGTTGGCCTCATTGCACTTCTTATCGACGTAATCGAGGTAGGAGTCGGTGATGATCTGAAGCCCGCGGGTAATCAGAGAATCGTGAATCTGCCGTTGCCGGTCGAGTTCCTTTTCGTCGTGGTATTCCTCGGGAAGGCCCGCCTCCATCTGCTTGAAGCGTTTGTCGTGCATTTTGGCTGCGTAGACATGGCTCCCCACGATCTTGGAGCCGAAGAGTTTGGCCAGATGGACACCGATGTCCACCGCCTGTGTTGGAATGGTCGGAATTATCGACCGGAATATAAATCGTCTTATACATCGAGATGCCTCCTCCAGGCGCTCTCCGGACCAAGGCAGACTGGTGCAAACTTTCAAAAATCCAAATGGTTGTCGTCTTGCCCAGGTTTCAAAGAGCGCGAATGATAGCACTGGCCAGAAGAGGATTGCAAGAATGAAGAAATGAACTAACCGGCCGAGGTGGCGTGAGTTTTTGGCTCCCGCGCGGAGTGGCGAAGGTGGGCGGTGTGAACGCAGGATTTCTTCCAGGGAGAGGAGCGCATCCCGTCCGGAATTGCCTTCAATGCCGCGGCTCAAGCTCTTGTCGGCATAGGAATCTTCCGAGCCGGCGGTTTGGGACAGTGAGCCGGTCCATCTCCGTGGGTCTCTGCTGCCTTCCTTGCGTTCCCAGGCGCGCAGGCAGGCCTTTGCGATGAAGGTGTTGAGGGGGGCCGGATTATACAGCAACTTCCGGATACTGGTCGGTGTCAGCATGAGAGGGTTATAGCCGGCGGACAGGTACCCCTCTTCGAGCAAGCGCTGTTCGAGGTCGGTATTCGGCTGGATTCCGAGAAAGAACATCAGGGGAAAGACCCGCTCTTCGCCCAAGATCGACGCGACGACCTTGTAGGACTCCACGCTTTGCAAGAGCGTTTCTTCCGTTTCTTTCGGGCTGTTCAGCGAATAATTCAGGATGACTTTGCCCCTGAACCCCGCCTCCGCGAGGTACCGGCAGCCGTCATACAGCCGCTCGAGCTTGAAGCCCATATGGAGGTTGTTCAGGACCTCCTGGGAGCCGGAAGTGATCGCGACTTCCAAATCGCCGACGCCCGACCGCACCATCAACCTGGCCAATTCAGGCGTGATCAATGAGGTCCGGATGTAGCCGGACCATTCGATGTCCAGCTTCTCGCTGACGATCCGCTCCAGAATCTCGGTGCATTGGGGATAGGCTTCCTTGCCGGTAATAAACTGTGCATCGGTGAACCAGAATCGACGGGCCCCCCATTGATGGTAATGCTGGGAGATGTCCCGCACGACCATTTCGGCCGGCCGGTAGCGGACGCGTTTCCCTTCGATATAGGGATACAGACAAAACGCGCAGTCGTAGGGGCAGCCTCGTTTCGATTGCACACCGATGGATTCCCCGATGTACTCACGGTATTGCGGAAAAATCGAGGTCAGGTAGGGCAGGTCTACGGTGAGGGCATCGAGCAGCGCCGGCGAGCCCTGCCGTCCCTTCTTGATCTGGTTCCCTTCCTTGATGATGTACCGCTCGTCCTCGATCGACCGGCCTTCGAGCACTTTCAGGATCGCATCTTCGCCCTCTCCGAGCAGGCCGATGGTGCCTTCCGGCAATCTCTCGATGAGCTGATCGGCGAAGGCGGTGAAGGCGCCGCCTCCGATCATGATCTGGGCCTTGGGAAATTCTTTTCGCACCAACCAGGGATAAGAAAGGATCGTATGAATATGGCTGTAGTAGCGGTACAGCTGTTTCAGTCCTGCGAAGGACGCGACAATGCGCTTGATGGGATTGCTCGCAAAATAAAAATTGAACGCGTGCTCCAGGGAAGAGTCGCCCTCGTGCGGCGAGAAGATCTGAATATCCCGCCAGGAGAAGCAGACGAGATCCGGCTGAAACTCGGCGGTGACCTCCCGGATGGCGCGGCTCCGTTGCGAGACGGGGTACAGCGACAGATCGAGGATGCGCTGGCGGACCTCTGGCTTCCGGCGGTGAATGAAATCGGCGAGATAGGTGATACCGATCGGGTAGACCTTCTTGCAGGGGAGAAAAATGTAGAGCACCGAGTTCATTTCACGGCTCGATGAATGGCGACGATCCCGCCGGTTAGATTGCGATACGAGACCTCGCGAAAGCCCGCGTCGCGAAGGATGTGGCAGAGCCGCTCCTGATCGGGAAACGTGCGGATGGACGCGGGCAGATATTCATAGACGCCGGTTGTGTCCCGCGCCACTTTCGTGCCGATCCACGGAAGCAGCTTGAACGAATACCAATCGTAGAGCGCGCGGAGCCAGCCGAAGACCGGACGGGAAAATTCAAGGCAGACGAATGTGCCGCCCGGCTTCATGACGCGACGAATTTCGACGATCGCCTGCGCGAGGTTTCCGACATTGCGCATGCAGAACCCGGTGGTGACGGCGTCGAACGTGTTGTCGTCGAATCCAAGATGTTCTGCATTGGCCTGCAGGCAGGTGATCTTCCCGCACAGGCCCTTCCCGCCGATCTTCTTCAGCCCTTCCACGAGCATGGCATGATTCAGGTCGGAGGCGATGACGCGTCCATGGGCACCCATGCGAGGCTCCACAAACAGCGCAAGATCGGCGGTCCCAGCACCGACATCCAGCGCGGTCCCATCTGCGACGCAAGGCACATAGGCCGCGGTAATTTTCTTCCAGCGGTAATGCAGTCCGAAGCTCAGGAGCGTGTTGTTGAGATCGTAGACTCCCGCGATGGCCGTGAACATGCGCTGAACCGCTTGCTCGCGCGCGGAGCCCGACCAGGTCGAAATCGTGCTGGCTGGCATCTCCCGTAGCGGGTGATCGGTCACGGATTCCCCCATGAGTAGCATGGAGATGGGTGGTAGCACCCGGTTTCCGGCTTTGTCAAGGCAACCAACAGGATGCTGAAACAGCAGCGGGCTTTCTAAACGTCCTACCGGTTCAGCCCAACCTGCCGAGTGGATTTCTTAAGGCGAAGGCTCCTATAGCGTGACCGGTTCGAGTGTTATAATCTTGCGCCTATGGGCAACTCAATCATCATCAAGGGCGCACGCGAACACAATCTCAAGAACATCGACGTCGAGATCCCCCGCGACAAGCTGGTCGTCATCACCGGCTTGAGCGGCTCCGGTAAATCCTCGCTCGCCTTCGACACCATCTACGCGGAGGGACAGCGCCGGTACGTCGAATCCCTGTCGGCCTACGCCCGCCAGTTCCTGGAGCAGATGGGGAAACCCGATGTCGATTCGATCGAAGGGCTCTCCCCCGCCATCTCGATCGAGCAGAAATCCACGAGCCACAATCCGCGCTCGACTGTCGGCACGGTCACGGAAATCTATGATTATCTGCGCCTATTGTTCGCGCGCGTCGGGCGACCCTATTGCCACCAATGCGGCCATGAGATCACCGCTCAGACGGTGCAGCAGATGGTGGATGCCATCGGCGCGCTGCCCGAAGGCAGCAAGTTTCAGATTCTCGCGCCGATCGTCCGCGGCCGGAAAGGCGAATACCGCAAAGAGCTTCTCGAGATGCGGCGGGCCGGCTATGTCCGGGCGCGCATCGACGGCAAGGCGGTGGAGTTGGGCGACGACATCAGTCTCGACAAACAGAAGAAGCATACGATTGAGATCGTCATCGATCGTTTGGTCATGAAGCCGGGGGACGCGCTGGCGCGGCGGCTGGCCGATTCGGTCGAAACCGCATTGAAGCTGACAGGCGGACTGGTGGGCGTGCTGACCGAGGACGGCAGAACGCTGCTCTACAGTGAAAAGCTTGCCTGCATCCGCTGCGGCGTGAGTTATCCGGAAATCACGCCGCGCATCTTCTCGTTCAACAGCCCGCACGGCGCCTGTCCGGTGTGTGACGGAATCGGATATGCGATGACGGCAGACGCTCCTGAAGACGAGGACTTCACGCTGCTCGAGCTCTGTGAAGCCTGTCATGGCGCCAGACTGAAACCTGAAAGCCTGTCCATCAAGATCGCCAAGCAATCGATCGCCGATGTGACACGCCGGTCCGTCAGAGCGGCGGCCGACTTTTTTGCTTCCCTGACCTTCACCGAGCGTGAAATGGTCATCGCCCATCGAATCCTGAAGGAAATCAGGGAACGGCTCGGGTTTCTCGTGAACGTGGGCCTCGATTATCTCACGCTCGATCGGGCCGCGGCGACGCTCTCCGGAGGCGAAGGCCAGCGCATCAGGCTCGCCACGCAGATCGGGTCCGGGCTCGTGGGAGTCCTGTACATTCTCGATGAACCGTCCATTGGCCTGCATCAACGCGACAATCGCCGGCTCTTGCAGACACTCCTCCGGTTGCGCGATCTCGGGAATACGGTGGTCGTGGTGGAACACGATGCCGAAACGATGCTGGCCGCCGATCACATTCTTGATATGGGGCCCGGCGCCGGGTCGCTCGGCGGGCACGTCATTGCGCAGGGCACGCCGCAACAGGTCATGGCCGATCCCCAATCGCTGACCGGCCAGTATCTTCGCGGCCTCCAGACGGTCTCCGTTCCTCGGCGGGAGCGAAAGCCGAAAGGGTTCCTGTCCGTCATCGGTGCGAACAAGCATAATCTGAAGGATGTTACGGCACGCCTTCCATTAGGATTGTTCACCTGCGTCACCGGTGTTTCAGGATCGGGCAAGAGCACGCTCGTGCTCGAAGTGCTGTTCCACTCGTTATCGCAGCTCCTGTACCACAAAAAGCCGAAGATCGACGGCTGCAAGGACCTCCACGGTGTCCTGGCGCTGGATAAGGTGATCGACATCGATCAATCGCCGATCGGCAGGACCCCCCGTTCGAATCCCGCCACGTATACGGGCCTCTTCGGCCATATCCGCGATCTCTATTCGAATCTGCCGGAATCTCGCGTCCGCGGGTACAAGCCGGGCCGCTACAGTTTCAACGTGAAAGGCGGGCGGTGCGAGGCCTGTCAAGGCGACGGGCTGATTAAAATCGAAATGCATTTTCTGCCGGACGTGTACGTCACCTGCGAAGTGTGCAAAGGTCAGCGCTACAACCGTGAGACGTTGGAGATTCTGCACAAAGGCAAGAGCATTGCCGATGTGCTGAACATGACGGTGGACGAGGCCCTGGAATTTTTTGAGCATATCCCGCTGATCAAAGCCAAACTGCAGACCTTGCATGACGTCGGGCTGCACTATGTGAAGCTCGGCCAGTCGGCGACCACGCTCTCCGGCGGCGAAGCGCAGCGAGTGAAACTCTCCCGTGAATTGTCGAAGCGGGCGACCGGACGCACGCTGTACATCCTTGACGAGCCGACGACCGGATTGCATTTTGCCGACGTGCAGCGCTTGCTCGATGTCCTTGATCGTCTCGTCGAAGCGGGGAACACGGTCCTCGTGATCGAGCACAACCTGGACGTGATCAGGAATGCCGATTGGATCATCGATCTGGGTCCGGAAGGCGGAGACCGCGGCGGTGAAATCGTGGCCGAGGGGCCGCCTAAAGAGATCGCACGCTCAAAGCGGTCGTATACGGGGCAGGTGCTGAAAGAGGCGGGAGTGGGATGAAGATGTATGGTTGGCGGCCGAAGCGGGTCCTGTCGCTGACCAGCCCGACCGTACTCGCACCCCGCCCGGTGTAGGAAGAGAAGGCTTGAGGCTATTGATCTCCTTTGCTCGCCGAACGCGCACACCAGAATCAATGGATCAGCCTGGTCAGTCCTGTGCTCGCGGAAGGCGCACACCAGAAGAGAGTGGCGAGGGCTGTCGTCTCGGCTCGCCGAACGCGCACACAGATCGATCGTATTTGTAAAAAGTCGGTGCTCGTCCAGCGCGCAGTAGGAGACAAAGCCCTCACCCAGAAGAAAGGAATAAGCAAGCTCGGCGGGATGATTGCGAAGCAATCGGTGGGCGGGCGGGTGAGAATTGGCGCGGCAGGGTGGGTGGGTGAAAAGATCCCAGGTCAGCGCCACCCGCCAGGTTACTCACGTACATCCAGAGGGAGGAAGAGGTTAAGCGGTGGCTGAGGGCGCGAACGGTCATCAGCCGAGGACTAACCCAACACAAGGAGTGATATGCGCACGATTGTCCTGCTGACGATCTCCAACATCTTCATGACGCTTGCCTGGTATGGACATCTCAAATACAAAGACACTCCCCTGTGGATGGCGATCCTGGCAAGTTGGGGCATCGCGTTTGTCGAATACTGTTTTCAGGTGCCCGCCAACCGGATTGGTCACTATGATTTCACGGCCGCCCAGTTGAAGACGATTCAGGAAGTCATCACCCTCGCCGTCTTTTGTGTGTTTTCCGTCCTGTACCTTCGAGAACCGCTGAAATGGAATTACGTGCTGGGTTTTAGCATGATGGCGGGCGCTGTCTTTGTGATTTTTAAAGAGTGGTAACACTCCTCTTCCGCCCGCCTCGCGCATCCATCCTGTCCCCATAAAGGGACAACTTGTCTCGCTGCCACAAGAAAAACGACTGGGTTTGGTGATCTTCGCTAGGGAGAGCACCATAGTTTTACTGTGAACCTTGCTCACAGCCGTCACTCTTCACGTTCGGCCCGTCCTTTGCTACTTCAGAAAGCTGGGAGTTTCGCTAGTTCATACGTCTAGGGCCAAGAGCGGTCCCGCGCACGGAGGCCGCCGTTCTACCCGACGTTTCTACCCGAAAGGAGGAGCGATGTTACCTGACATGGCACGTCGTGTGTTGACTACTTGTGCAGTGATCGTGATCGGATTGAACTTCGCCGCTTGTAACACGACGAAAGCGACGATCGACACGACCGTGAATTTTTTCTCGAGTACGACGCCGAATGAATTGTTCACGGAAGATGGCCTGGTAAGACAAGAGGAGAAGATCAATCTGTTCGCCGGAGTGGCGTATGAAAATCTTCGCCAGGAGGCCGCGGCGGGAAGCGGACAATACGTGACCTCGCTGGCCACCCTGTATGGCGTGCCTGAGGCAAACCATGGTGCCTTCGGCAAGGTCTTGCAGCAGCGCCATGGGGAGTTGTTCGCCACTGACTTGCGCGAAGACAACCGCGCGCATCTACGAATGGTCAGCGTATTGAACCAGGTCCTGACTCAGGAGCCTGCACTGAGGCAATAGCCAACCCGACCTCGTCGTCGGCGTCGAACGGAGGAGTGCAATGGGAACAATGGGGAAAGGCGTTATCCTGTGGCTGCTCGGAGTACCGGTGAGCCTGCTGGTCCTGCTGTGGTTTCTCGGCATTCTACGCTAACCACGCACCGAGACAGCTCACTTACAATACACAATTACAAAGGAGCGAATCATGTCTTTTTTGAGGATTGGAGTGCCGATGATCGCGGCGATCGCGTTTTGCGTCGCGCCGGCTTTTGCGGCGGATCTTGAAACGCAGGTCATCGATAAGAACTGCTATATCGAAGTGTTCGACGATGACGACTTCGACATGAAAGATGATCACTACAAGATTCAGGGGCCGAAGGAATTTGCGTCACTGAAAGATGTGGGCGGCAAGAATTGGAACAATGACATCGAAAGCGTGATTGTGGGTTCCAATGCCACGGTCAAGGCCTACTCGGATAAGGACTTCAAGGGGACGGAACTCGCGTTTGCTCCGGGGCAACGCGTTCCCAACCTCGGAAAGCTGGACATGAAAGACGATATCGAGTCTCTGAAGATTTCATGCGGTAGCTAACCTCTCTCTCAGCCCGGGAGGCGGCCATATGCGTCTCCCGGGTCCTCCCGTCTCTTTCTCTCGTCAGGCGACACAAATACGACGTGATGCGTGGCCTTGCAGCGGATCAGTCCCCACCATACAATGCGCCGTTGCTGCGCCCTTCCTTTCCCTCTAGGACGGAGGACCGATGCCACGCAAAAAGTCTGCTCCGGCGAAGGAGGAAGCCGCCGGCGGCTCGAAGAATACGCAGGACTTCGAGCGACTAGGCGTCTTTTACCTCGGCCGACCTTATGATCTGCCCGCCAAGCGGGCGAACCCCGGATGGCTATTGTACGACTCGAAGGATCTGGTGACCCACGCGGTCTGCGTGGGTATGACAGGGAGCGGCAAAACGGGCCTTTGCCTCTCATTGCTCGAAGAGGCGGCGATCGACAACATTCCCGCCATCATCATCGATCCCAAAGGCGATCTCGGCAATCTGCTGCTGACGTTTCCCTCTCTCAAGGGCGAAGACTTTCTTCCCTGGATCAATGAAGACGATGCGCGGAAGAAAGGGCAGTCTCCCGCCGAGTATGCGAGCGGGCAAGCGGACCTCTGGAAAAATGGTTTGGCGGCATGGGGCCAGGACGGTGCACGCATCCAACGGCTCAAGGAGTCTGCCGAGGCCATGATCTACACGCCGGGGAGCAATGCCGGTCTGCCCGTCTCCATTCTGAAATCGTTTGCCGCACCCGAGGATGATGTCCTCAACGACACGGAATTGCTCCGCGAGCGGATCAGCACGACCGTGACCGGCCTTCTCGGCTTGCTCGGGGTCGACGCCGATCCGATTCAGAGCCGCGAGCATATCCTTCTCTCGACGATTCTCGGCCATGCCTGGAGACAGGGCAGCGATCTGGACCTTGCCGCAGTCATTCAGGGCATCCAGTCGCCGCCGGTGGCGAAGATCGGCGTGATGGATGTCGAGGCGTTTTTCCCCTCGAAGGACCGTTTTGCCTTGGCCATGAAGCTCAACAATCTGTTGGCTGCGCCCGGATTTCAAGCCTGGCTCGAAGGCGCGCCGCTGGATATTCAGCAACTGCTGCATACGGCATCCGGCAAGCCGCGTCTGGCAATTTTTTCGATCGCGCATCTGAGTGACGCCGAGCGGATGTTTTTCGTGACGCTGCTGCTCAGCCAGATGGTTGGCTGGATGCGGGCGCAGTCCGGGACCACCAGCTTGCGCGCGCTGTTGTACATGGATGAGATCTTCGGCTATTTCCCGCCGGTGGCCAATCCTCCGTCCAAGCTCCCGCTGTTGACCTTGCTCAAGCAAGCGCGCGCCTTCGGTCTGGGCGTCGTCCTGGCGACGCAAAATCCCGTAGACCTCGATTACAAAGGGCTGGCCAACACCGGTACGTGGTTCATCGGCCGTCTGCAAACGGAGCGCGACAAAGCCCGCGTGCTCGAAGGGTTGGAAGGGGCTTCCTCGAGCGCCGGGAAAAAGTTCGATAAGGGCCGCATGGAGCAAACGCTGGCGGGGCTCGGCAACCGCATCTTTCTCATGAACAACGTCCATGAAGACGAGCCGGTCGTGTTCGAAACGCGCTGGTGTCTCTCGTATTTGAGAGGCCCACTGACCCGCTCGCAGATCAAGCTGCTCATGGATGCGACGCAGGACGGACGTTGCGGGATCAAGCCGTGAGCGGACTCCGGCTCCTTCCAGTCCTCAACAGGCGGGAACGGCGTCGCGTCCGATCCTGCCTCCGGACGTTCCACAGCACTTCTTGCCCATTCGCGGGACTAAACCGGAAGGCGGCGAATTGATCTATGCGCCGATGCTGCTGGCGTCGTCCCACGTTCATTTCGCCGACGGCAAGAGCGGCATCGAGACGACGCAAGAGGTGACGGTGCTGGTGCCGATGTCCGAAGGCGTCGTCACCGTCAATTGGGAGAAAGCCGCGCCGGCACCGACGACCGTGGCCGATCTCGAACAGGCCCCGCAGGGAGAGGCTCGGTTCGTCGGGCTTCCGTCCGCCGCCGGCAAGGCCAAAAGCTACGAGACCTGGAACAAAGAGTTCGCAGGGTGGCTGTATCGAACGCAAAAACTCGAATTGTTCAAGAGTCCGAGCACCGCGCAGCTGTCCAACCCGGGAGAGTCAGAGAGAGACTTCCGCCTCCGGTTGCAACAATCGGGAAGAGAGCAGCGGGACAAGGGCGCCGACTCGCTTCGACGGAAATACGCGCCGAAGATCGCAGCGCTGCAAGAGAGAGTCAGGCGGGCGGAACAGCAAAGAGAAAAGCAGCAGACCGAGGCCCGGTCGAGTCAGGTGCAGGCCGCCATCTCCGTGGGAGCGTCGATCTTGGGGGCATTTCTGGGGCGGAAGACGATCAGCGCCACCAACATCGGCCGCGCCACGACGGCCATCCGTGGGGCCGGACGCGTGCTCAAGGAGTCACAGGATGTGAGCATGGCGCAGGAGAACGTCGCCGCGTTACAGCAGCAACTGGCCGATCTCGAAGCGCAATTCAAGGCGGAAAGCGAGGCGCTGGCCGCCGCGAGCGATCCGTTGCAGGAAAAGCTCCAGCCGGTATCACTGAAGCCGGCTAAAGCCGATATCACCGTGAAACTCGTCGCACTGGCCTGGACGCCGCACTGGCAGTCGTCTGACGGCTCGATGGATCCTGCCTGGGCGTAATGCTCAGATCAGGCCGAACAGCGGCGTCGATCACGCGGAGCGCGCGGATCGGAACCGTTCGAACATCTGCTCCGCTTCTCCAGTCGGGTTGGTGATGGGGCGGCGTGAACACTTTGTCGGCGATGTGAAAGCCGAGGGCGCGGTAGGATTCGAACTGCGATTCGTCGAAAAACTGGTCGGCGGTCGGTTCATGCGGGAATTCTTCGTGACCATTGGCATACTCCGTCACGTCGGCCGGCTCATTTCCGGTCAGGGACGGTTTCAGGTAGATCAATAGCCCTGGCGGCGCGCCATGATCGACACGGTCGTAACGGATCAACCCTAGCGCGAAATGCGCGCGGCTCATTCGCTCCCCGGCCTGCAGCTCCAGCAACTCCGTTTCGATCTCAATGTCGATCCCCAGGTCGATCCGAATCTTACGGATGGCGTTGCCCAAATCCGTAAACGAACGGTCCGCGTCGCAGCTGCCGTCGCTGACGACGATGTAATGGCAGCGCCGCAGCACCATCTCGTAGAGGCCCAGGTTTTCGAAATGGCCTCCGTCCGAGAGATAGACATAGGGATTGGCGGCATCCGTCAACCCGAATGCCTCTGCCAGCATCGGCCGGACCGCGATGCGCGGGCAGGAACGGTCGAACGTATTGCGACCCGCCGGTCCCGGATTTCCCAGCCACCACCCGAGCCGCACATTGAAGAAGGCCAACAGGAATGTGACCGGCGGAGCCGAGTGGTATCCCATGTTGGGACTGGCCGCCGCGCCGGAAATGGCCAACGCGGTGCCGAGCGTGATGGCTTTGCGAAGTTGTCCATTGACCCCGTACTCGCTCGAGCGGCGATACCCCAGATTCCAGCTTCCGCAGAACAGCGGAGACGCCGTAAACGACTGGGCCTTCCGCTGCTGCCAGGCCAGATTCTCTGCCCGGACCAGATTGATGGCGATGTTGAGGATATGGAAGGGCTTCCGGATCGCCTGATGCGGCGTCGCAAGCTGATGCAACTGGATGTTGTCGTTAGGATCGAAATCCGTGAACTGGTTCGGCCGGCGTTTCTCGCGGGAGGCGCCCAAATAGGCCCGAATGAGCCGATTGCGATAAATCGAATGTAGCGAAAACTTGTTGATGTTGATGACCAGCGACATGGCGGTGGCCAGGAGGACGAAGCCTGCCGCGAGCTTCGATCACCAGCCAAGGGGGACTGTTGTGGAGCAGGACCGCATGTCCCCAGACATCAGGAGGCACTCTCAGCCCGATGGCTGAGCCCTCCCAGACGTCGCCGTGGAGATCGCCTATTCCCTTCATCAGCAGGCTCGTGATGAGTGTGATGAGGACGAGCAGGCAGGCGATGAACACAGGGGCGGCCAACCGAACCGCGCGATCCAGGATCACATCCATGATGCTCGGCTTGGCCTTGGTCGTCGCCGTCGTTCTCGAACTGAATCCCAGCAACAGGGAGATGACGCCGGACAATCCTCCTAACGAGGTGACCGTCCCGGGCGTGTAGGACAGAAGGCCGGGGCCGAAGACGACCAGCGCACTGAGTCCCGTCCAGGAGATGCTGGCAATGAGAACCCAAGCGCCGGCTCGTCCCCACCATTCACGGTCATGATCGTCCGTATACCGGCTCGCGACCCCGATGAAGATGGTGGCCGTGAGCAGAAACATGGTGAGGAAGCCCGCCAGAGCAAACACGGCATACCACTCTGCAAATTCGCTCACGGGAATATTGGAAGGCGTCTCCGCCAGCACGGACCACAAGAAGAGGCCGCCGAGGGCGCCGGACCAGAGGATGACGAGGAACTCGACCGCCAGCCATCGATTCACGTCGCGCCAACGCTGGAGCAGGAAGGCAGAGATCAGCCAGCCGATCCCGTGCATCGCAGCGCCGCCCAGCACAAAGGTGCCGCGGCTATCGAGGCCGAACAGGGTGAGCTGGTCGAGACGGCCGCCGCCATTGCGATACCAGGCATAGGCGGTCGTCAGCAGCAGCGCCGCTGCGACCAGCGGGGTCAGGCCGGCGATGAGAAACCATTGCTGCCGCTCAAACCGTTCCCAGACGCGCTTTGAGCGCAGTTGATCCAGGCTGGGCCGGTACATGTGCAGGTGCGTCAATGCGAAGAGACCAAAGAGGAGCCCCATGACCAACATGGCCTGTGCAGGAGCCATGGGATCCGTGACCTTCCAGTGAAGGATCGACAACAGCAGCCGTGGGGCCAGGAGGACGGTCGCAAGGAGCGGCACGAGGACGAGCCAGTTGAGCGTGAGGTTCCTCAGGTAGGAACCCAGCAGGGTCCAACTGTCCACCGACAGCAGTCCGAGCTTCGGAGTCAGGTAGTTACTGTACCGGCGTAGCCACTTCACGGGTTCGGGCTCTGGACCTTGAGTTGTAGAGGGCGGCCGCCGCAATTCTTCTGTGACGCCGGCAACGCCTTCAGGATGCCGGTGAATCCAGGCAGTCAGCCAGCTGCCGATGTAGCCGCCGCCTGAGACGGTCGAGAGGTAGTCGAATTGCTTCAGCAGGGAGAGCCGGGCCAGCCCTTGGAGGACACCCAACGCGAACGTGGCGCTTCTGATCCCGCCGCCGGAGAGACAGAGCGCGGTTCGCTTGTTCGGTAGGTTATGGATGTTCCGGTATAGCGCCGCCACCGGGTCAGTCTCGCCGGACGTCGTTGCGGCAGGAGGGCGGCCGTGCAGCGCGACATATTCGGCTTCAAGAACTGAAGGCAGAGAAAATGGACCATCCTGGACCGGATCGGTCATGGCTGCGGCTTCCGAAGGTGCGTTTCAATGAAACTCACGATCCGTTGGCGGTGCTGCTCGACGACTTTGCGTGCCGCCTTCTCGAGCAAGGCGCCATGGCAAGGCGTTTTGATTTTGAACAACGTCGGGATCTGGCTGACCGCCTGCTTGATCTGCGCCGGAGTCACGTCGGGTGGAAAATCCTCTCGGCAGACGTCCGGGAGGTCCTGATAGCCGGTCCAGTCGGCATCTACGTGTTTCAGAACCTCGATCCTGAGATGGGCGAAATCAGGGAGGACGACACCCTCGGTTCTGAGGCTGTGCCAGAGCAGCGTTTGATAGGTATTTGCCCGTTCCTCCATGATGCCCACGATGCGTGAAGGATCGTCACGGAATACCTCAAATCCCTTCTCGCTCTTGTCGAGTTCGGGGCCGCCCGCATCGAACGGGAATGACGTATCGATGACGATGATCAGTCCACTCTTCGAGGAGCCCTGGGGGATTTTCTTCAAAAACAGGGTTGTGAGAGATTCGGTCCCGAGGTTGTCGAAGAGTCCGCCGTCGCCGATATGCAGATACGTCGGCCTGCCGGCGACTTGATAGGTGACCGGACCGACGACGGGAGGGAAGGACGCGGACGTGGCCACGGCAAGCGACAATGGAAGATTTCGATAGTCGGCGCCGATCCGCTCGAACGTGAGCGGAAGGAATTGCCGGCTCGCTTTTTCCAGCCCCTTCTGGATGATGGTCATGCCTTCGGGTGTGACCGGCACCGGGCGATCGGGCTTCTTCAATTCCTTCGTCAACAAGTCGATGAAGTCGTAATCGAAATCGGAGGCGGGCAAGGTGGTGAAGGCAAAGCGCCGGCCGGAGTTATAGACGGTGCCGTTCAAGATCACGCGGGGGATATCGCCGCGCTGCTCCCGCTCGTACAGTTGTGCGAAGGTCATGTCACCGAGAAACTGGCTATCCCAGACTTCGGAGAGCGAATAGGCGAGCTTTGTCGGGTTCAGCGCCCGGAAGAACGTGAGTTGTCGCAGCAAGGCGCTGCGCTGGAAATCCGACTGCATTGCGGTCTTGTAGGCGGAGAAGAATTCACGATAACGCGGCGACAATCCTTCGTCGGCGAGCACCGGCTCGGACTTCGGGGGTTTCTTCGTCACATAGTAGGCGGTGGCCAGACTGCCGCCGGATACGCTCGACATGTAACTGACCGTTTCGAGGACACTGCGCTTTTCGGTGCCGAGACGAACGGGGATCTCCGCCAGAGCCTCCAACGCTCCTGCCGCAAAAGTGGCCGCCCGGCTGCCCCCGCCGGAGACGGCGAGGCCCACCATGAAGTCCTGGTCGGGCAAAGGGGCGAACAACGCCTGGGCAGCTTCCGGTTGTGAGGGGAGTTCGTGGATCTTGGCAAAGCATCCGGTCACGAGGACACTGGCGCTGACCAAAGCCGCAACGTGTCTCATCAATTTTTGATGCCCTCCTTCCGTCGTTCACCCTGCTGGATGGTTTGAAAATAACAAAAGCCTCCATGTTCGACGAGCTTTTTCGCGATCACCCCGGCGGCGGTTTCCAAACTAGCGGCCAGAGTTTCATTCTGCGTGCTGAAGATGCTGCCTCCCCTGACCGCTTTGCCCACTTCGGATGTGACGGCGGCCTCAGCTCTGAGCGCATCGCGCGTCACACGTGCGAATGCGTCCAACGGAATCGGTGGATGATCGGCGTCAAACGCGGGGTAGGGGCGGCCGGCAGCCTTCCACTGAATGCGCAGTGCGGTGGCGCCTTCGACGGCCGGCTCCCGGAAGGCCGCATCGAAAAAGGCTTCGAGAAACACCCGAGTCAGATCGGCGACGATCCGTCTTGAATCGACTTGGCTGGACGCGGCTGCCGGCCGTTGTCCCTGCTCCTTGGTCACCTCGACCGAGAGCCCCGGGAACCTCCAGACGTTGCCATTACGGTCGATGAAGCCCTCGGAGGTGACCCGGGCGACGGCCCGAAGGCCTGAGCCTGTGCCCGACCCCGCGGCATACCGGATGTCACCGAAGTAGGCCTTGTTATATGCCAGCAGCAGCTGGGCGAATCGCGACCCGTCCTCGGCCAGCGCATCTTCATCAAAATCAACATGCACATGCCACTGCTTGATGACCTCAACGACCTTCCGGAGCTTGTGAAGATCCAGACGCCGGTACGAGGTCCCCTTCCAGTCCGCAAGTGTCTCCTCGAGGATCTGGAGTGACTCCGCATGAGAAGGGTGTCCCTCCTTGACGCGTGCAATGAGCGTGTGAATCGCCTGCAGAGGCCCGTCGGGCTTGCCTCCGGCGTCTGGGGTGGACTGGTTGGCCGGGATTGTCGTTCGCTCATCGTAGGGCCGTGCCGTACAGGCCGAAAATTCGTCGATGAGGACCTGCTCGGCCAGTTTATCTAGGAATGAGGCCTGATTGAGATCGAGACTGTCACGAAGATCGACGGCGGACACCGCGCAGCCTGCAGCAAGCAGGCCGAGACCGAGTAGAGGAAGCACGACCGGACGCCAGCCCATGAGAGACCTCGTTGAAGAACGACGGCCAGGCCTTACGAGTGCATACGGCTAATGCTTCTTATCCTTCTGCATGATCTTGTCAGTCCAGGCCAGGAGAATGGCCGACCCCAAGAAGGTCATGTGGATGAAAATTTTCCACTTGATGTGCTCAGGGTTCTCGTTCGCGACGTCCACAAAGGCCTTGAGCAAGTGAATGCTGGAAATCCCGATCAGCGAGGCTGCCAATTTGACCTTGATCGTGCCGGGATCGACGTGGGTCAGCCAATCCGGCCGGTCCGGATGCCCCTCGAGGCTTAATTTGCTGACGAACGTGGCATATCCCCCGATGATCACCATGGTTAGCAAATTGGCCACCATGGTGACGTCGATCAATCCCAGGATGCCGAGCATGAACTCGGTTTCTTTCAGGACTCTGAACGTGCACGACCATATCCCATAGCTCGACGAGAAATTTATACGCGTACAGGAGCTCGGCCACGATCAAGCCGGCATACAGCGGCGCTTGAATCCAGCGGCTGGCAAACACGACGGATTCGAAGACATGCTCGATGACGTTGGTTGAGTCCGAGACAGATGAGGCAGTGTGTTGATCCGACATGATGCTCCTGGTGTCAGTGAATACGCGTCAACGGATGGAAGGACCTGATGGGAGCCGTATCCTAGAGGGCCGGACGGTCTCTGTCAATTCTTACGTCGAAGGAATCGTGAGCGTGACGGTGGTGCCATGGGTGAGGACAGAGGTGATGGCGATGCGGCCACGAAGTTTCCGTGCCCTGGCCCGCATGTTCTGCAGGCCCATGCCCTGTGTCTGCCGACGCGACGGTGAAAACCCTCGCCCGTTGTCGATGACTTGGAGACGGATCTTGTTGCCCTGTCGCCGCAGCGTCACCATCCGCCTGTCTGCCTTCGTATGCCGGATGCTGTTGCTGAGCGCTTCCTTGGCGATGGCCAACAGGTGTGTCCGCTGTTCGGCAGACAGCCGAAGGCTAAATTCATCATCAACGGTGACGCTGATTTCCCCGGCGCCGGTGGCCATGAAGGATCCGGCCAGTGTCCGAAGCGCGTCGCCCACGGTCTGCTCCAGGACCATGGGGGGCTGCACATGCGAAATAAAGGTCCGCACCTCGCGAATGACATTGTTCAGTTGGCCGACGGACTGTTCGAGCCGCTTGGCGTTCGTCCGCGAGATCCGCTGGATGCGCTGTCTGGTCAGTTCCAGCCCCATGCCGACGGCGTAGAGAGACTGCAGGAGGTTGTCGTGAAGGTCCTGGCTGAGCCGCTCTCTCTCCTCAAACGCCTCTCGGACGGCTAATTCGCTGCGGCGCAGCGCCTCTTCCGCCCGCTTTTGCTCGGTGATGTCCGTTCCGATCGTCACCAGACACTCTTTGCCCTTCAGGACGATCACTTCCGTGGACGCCAGGAACCGCCGGACCTCTCCGCTCTTCGATTTGAGCGGAACCTCCAGGTTTCTGATATTGCCCGTGGTCTTGATACGCTCGATCAATTGTTTCCGAGCCTGAGGATGAGGCCAAATACCCAGGCCGGACGTCCTCTGACCGATCACCTCTTCACGCGAATAGCCGAACGCCGACAGCGCCGCATCGTTAATGTCGAGGCAGAGGCCGGATTCCAGGTCGGTGATGCCGATTGGATAGGGGCTTGAGCGGAAGACTTTGCTGAACCGCTCTTCGCTCGCACGAAGCGCCTCCTCACTTTTTCGCAGCTCGGTTTCGGCTCGTTTGAGATCGGTGATGTCGCGTGCGATGCCGACCAGCCCGACAATGTTTCCGAGCTGGTCCATATGCGGGGTCTTCACGGTATAGAATGTCTGGGCCCGTTGCTCTCCCTGAAACAGCGTTTCGACACGTCGTTTCTGAATCCCTTCTGAGAACACCTGTCGATCGTCGGCCATAATCTGTTGTGCGGTCTCCAAGGGAAACACTTCGGCGTCAGTCCTGTCGACGATCTCCTCTGAGGATCGTCCGACCACCAGAGCACCGGCCGTGTTGACGAATCGATAGCGGCCCTCTCTATCCTTCATGAAAATGGCATCCGTCGCAGTTTCGATGACGGCTCGCAATAGAGATTCCTGTTCCTGAAGTGCCCGCTCGGAATTCTGGCGTTCCAATTCACGGGTGATCCATCGGGCCATGAGCAGGAGAAAGTCCTTGTCTGCTTCCGAGAATTGGCCGGGATAGGGCGCATGATCCATGAAGCAGATGGTGCCGAAACGCTGTCCACCGACCGAGAGACCGGTGCCGAGATATGTTTCGCAATCGAGGAGGGGGCAGTCTTCGCCCCAGTGGATTTTGGCATCTTCGGCTTCGTCTTCAGGCACGTAAGGAAGTTCACGGCCCAATACTTCCTCTTCGGTCCATCCGAACAATCGCGTCGCGGCCTGATTCCAGGTCGTCACACGCGCGTCGAGATCGAGACTGACAATCGGAAGCGGAGATTCATGGACCAGCGTCTGGAGCAGTTGCGTCGTTCGGGCCAGGCCGGCTTCTGCCTGCTTCCGATCGTCGATGCTTTGGACCACTGCAATAAAATACGCCGGCGCACTGGTGGCGTCGCGGACGAGCGAGACGGTCATTTCCACCCAGAGCCAGACGTCGTCGCTGCGGTGCCAGCGCGTCTCCATAGAAAAAGAAGGACATTTGCCGGCCAACAGCTCGTTGAGATAAGTCTGCGTCACAGATAGATCATCCGGGTGGACAAAGTCCTGACACCTGCGCCGCAGCATGGTCTTGGAGGAATACCCCAGCGTTTCGCACAGTCGCGGATTCACGCGGAGGAACTGTTCGTTCAAACTCAGTTGAGCGATGCCGACTCCGGCATGCTCGAAGAGCGCTCGCCAGCGCTCCTCACTTTCCCGCATGTAGTCTTCGGTGAGGCGTCGCTCGGTAATGTCTTCACACACGACGAGAGAGAGAATCTGCCCCGTATGGTCCATGACCGCTTGCGCCCGTTCCTTGACCCACAGTGTGCTTCCGTCCTTCCGCACCTTCTGGATTTCCCATTGGAACACCTTCAAGGGGCTGGCCGTGCATACCTCGAGCTGTCCAAGGACCGCAGCATGCTCCTCGGGTTTGAATACTTTGAGTACGGATTGGCCGATCAACTCGTCGGGTTGGTATCCCAGCTGCGTCGCGCCGAATTGATTGACGGACACGACCGTGCCGTCCGCCGACAGTGTGAAGTACATGGTGGGATTGTTGTCGTAGAGCAGACGGTAGCGCGCCTCGCTGTCCCGCAGCGTGGACTCGACCTCGAGGCGACGTCGGGTTTCCTCCTCCAACGCGACAAGGTTCGGAGGGTCGCTGCTTTGGGCACCGTTTTGCGGGACACCGGCCGGTGTCTGTTCGATCTCACGCTCGTCGGCTTCGGTGGATGTCGACGCGCGATCGGCGGGATGGATGGCCATCGGTCACCTTCTCATTAGGGGTCGGCCCTCGTACATGCCGCGTAGCATAGGGCCGTTGCCGTGAGAAATTCCAGTCCGTGTCGGTGCCCACATGTGGCAGGCCAAGCGATCAAGCCAATTCCCGGCGGAGTTGGCGAACGACACGCTCGCTCAAGCCGGCTTCCCTCAAGGCCTCTTCGCTGGCTTGCGGCGAGGTTCGCCAGGCTGCCGAATTGCTTCAACAGTTTGGTGCGGGTGATCGAGCCGATGCCGATGATCTGGTCCAGCTGGGACGTGACCAGCGTTTTGCCGCGCAGTTTCCGATGGAACGTGACGGCAAACCGGTGGGCCTCGTCGCGCACCCGCTGCAGCAGGTGGGTTGCCGGCGAGTTCGCGCGCAACACAATCGGATTTTTCCTGCCGGGCAGATAGACCCGCTCGTCTTTCTCTCCCTTCGCTTTGGCGAGGCCGACGACCGCGAGCTCGGGCCGCCCCACTTCCTGAAGCGCGGCCCTGGCGGAAGCCAGTTGGCCGAGTCCGCCGTCGATCAGGACCAGATCCGGGAGGGCGAGATCTTCCATCCCGCCGTACCGCCTCGTCACCACCTCGTGCATGCTCGCAAAGTCGTTGGCGCCTTCCACGCTGGCAATCTTGAAGCGGCGGTAGTCGGATTTTTTCATGCGTCCCTCTTCCCAGACGACCATGGACGCCACCGACTGATTGCCCATCGTATTGGAAATATCGAAGCCTTCGATGCGCCTGGGCGCCGTCTTCAAACGCAAGCACGCGTTGCAATTCCTCGCCGGCTTGCCGATCCAGCTCCTCATTGCGCAAGTGATCGGCCAGTGCTGCGGCGGCATTTTCCTCCGCGAGGAGGACGAGTTGATGTTTGGTGCCGCGTTCCGGAGCCAACACGCGCACGGTTTCGCCCCGTTTATCGGACAGCCAGCGCGCCAGGAGGTCGGCATCTGGGATATCGACCGGAATCAGAAGCTCGCGGGGAGGCTGGCCCTCCTTGTTGTAAAATTGTTCGACGGCCGATCGGACCAGTTCCTCGTCTGTGGCATCGGCGGATTCGAGCCAGAAAAAATCCTTGCGGCCGATGAGCAAGCCGCCGCGCACGAATAACACTTGTAGATCGACGGAGGCTCCGTGGCGGGCGATGCCGATGACGTCCTGATCGATGGAGGCCGTTTGCGTAATCCGCTGCCGTTCGAGCGTGCGTTCAATCTTGAAAATCCGGTCCCTCAACCTGGCCGCTTCCTCGAAGTCTTCGCGGGCCGCGGCGGCATCCATCTGCGAGCGCAGGTCGTCCACGAGCTCCCTGTCGTGCCCTTCGAGAAACTGTCGCACTTGCCGGACGATGCGGTGGTAATCCTCCTGCGTTTGCTGTCCTGTGCAGGGGGCCATGCAGCGCTTGATTTCGAACTCGATGCACGCGCGTTCGGCCGTCCCGTCGATGTCGATCGTGCATGTGGCCAGTGGAAACACCTTCTTGATGACTTTCAGCGTTTCCCGGAGGGCGCCGGCTGGCGTGTAGGGGCCATAGTACAGGGCGCCGTCCTTCTGGACGCGGCGCACGATGGAGAGCCGGGGAAAGCGGTCTTTGACCGGCAGGCGAAGATACGGATACTGCTTGTCGTCTCTGAGCACGACATTGAAGCGCGGGCGGTGTCGTTTGACGAGGTTGCTCTCGAGAATCAGGGCTTCCAATTCAGACCGCGTGACCATCGTCTCGAGGTCCGCGATGTGACTGACGAGCAAGGCGGTTTTGGGAGTATGGTCGGCGCCCTTGAGGAAGTAGGATCGCACGCGGTCGGCGAGCCGGGCCGCCTTGCCGATATACAGCACGTCACCGGACCGATCCTTAAAGAGGTACACACCGGGCTGATCTGGAAGGTGAGCAAGTTTTGAGTCGAGCGCCGGACTTGCTGTCGCCATGCCTCATTCTACGAGGCGGGCTCGGCGGCGGGCAAGGTGAGTGACCTATTTGAGCGAGCGCACGAAGGAAGGGCTCAGACTGCCTCGCGCCACTTCAGCCACCGGGCCCTTCATCGTGAGGCTGAAATCAGGCGAGACCTCGATCGTGAGCGTGCCTCCCGGCATCTTGACGGCCACGGGGCTCTTCACGAGGCCGAGACGGACGGCCGCGCTGGCGGCGGCACAGGACGACGATCCGGAGGCTTGCGTCTCTCCGGCGCCGCGCTCCCAGATCAGAATCGTCAGTTCTTTCGCGCCGGTCGGCACCGCCAGTTGCACATTGGTCCGCTTGGGAAAGATCGCGTGATGCTCGAGCGCCGGCCCCAGGGCCAGCAGATCTTCCCGTGACCAGGACGCTCCGGTCTGCTTGAACAGGACACAGTGGGGATTCCCCACGCTGACACCGGTGAACGTGAAGGAACGCCCTGCCGCTTCGATCGATTGCTCGATCAACTCCTCCACCGGAAGCGTGCAGGGCAAGGCGGACGGCGCAAAGGTCGCCCGTCCCATTTCCACGGTGACGGCGCTGGCGTCGCCCCGCCGATCGAGATGCAGATCAATCGTCACCAGGCCGCCTTTTGTCTCCACGGTAAAATGCCGTCTTCCTGGTTCTTCCCGTCGCATGGAGATAGCGGGCAAAAATTCTGAAGACCGTTGCCGGATTTTTCCGCTTCGCTGCCGTCTGGATTGAAGATGCGCAGGCCGAAATCCGCTTTCCTCGAAGGGACGGCGGCCAAGATGCCGTCGCTGCCCAGCCCCCAGTGACGGTCGCAGATCGCTTCGATCCGGCTGGCGTGAGCGTGAAACTTAGTTCCTTGGGATCCATGACGAGATAGTCGTTGCCCAAGCCGTGTCCCCGGAAAAATCCGTTCTTCATCGATCCACTCCTGGTTGCATTCGCGTGATCGGGGAGAAGAGGGTACTTGGCTGCGGCTCACCGGTCAATAGGTCACGAGAGGAGACGAGGTCTATGCCGTGCGCTCGCCGGCCGGCCGCTCGATCAGTTCTACTTCATAGCCGTCGGGCGCATCGATGAAAATGAACCGGCTGCCTGACGAGGTTGTGGTTGGACCATCCGTGATGCGAATGCCCTGTTGCTGCAGAGCGGCGATTGTCGTCGTCGAGGTTTTCCACCTGGAAGGCGAGATGCACGAGATCTTCCTGAACCTTGACGGGGCCGCTGGGAGGAAAACTGCAGAGTTCAATCAACTCCTCGCTGTTCGGCACGCGCAAGAACGCCAGATGCGACCCGCGGGGCGACACCTTGCGTTCCAACACCTCCAGACCCAGCACCTTTGTATAGAAGGCGATCGTCTGGTCCATGTCGCTGACCCGCATGCGCGTATGAAGCAGTTTTTGAACTTTCATGTGCCCTGCACGAGCCGTCGGGCCGCTTTCCTCAGCTACCGAGCCGGCCCCGCCGTTTTTCGCAGAAGGATTTCAGCACTGCCGGGAATCAAAAAATTGGGCATCGGGCCGATTTCCTGAAAGCCCTGCTTCCGATAGAAGTCGCGCGCGCCCGTGTTGAAGTCTGACACACAGGCGAACAAGTTTTTGGTCCTCGCAAACACCAACGCTTCCACGTGGGCGAGCAGATGCTTGCCCGTTCCCTGGTGTCTGGCCCAGCCGGCTACTCCGAGGAGTTCCAAATAATCGCCGAGCAAGAATTTCTGCCGGACGATCGCAATGCCAGTGACTTGTCCATCGGCTTCGGCGACGAAGCTTTCACGGCCTTGGGGAATGGGACAAAAGATCCGGCCCCAATCCTTGTCGTTATATCCGAGTGTTTTCCATGGATCGGAATCCGCCAGTAACCGGATGACGGTGTCGCGGTCCTCGGGCCGCATCGGTCTGATCGACTGCCCGTTCATCGGCTGGGCTTGCATGACAGGAGGTCGCTCACGGTGGTCGGTGTGAGCCCTTTGCGCGGCAATATCTCCGTCGTCAGGCGCTGGATGACTTGCCGGGTGTGCTTGCCCTTCCCGTTGGCATGGAGCACGACGATGCTGCCCCCTTTGGCGCGTTTGTCGATGCGAGCCACGATCTGTTCGGTCGAAAGCATTGGATCGGGATCGCCGGATTCGATATTCCATTGGATGAACCGAAGGCCCAACGTCCGGACGACGTCGACGGTCACGTCATTATATTCGCCGAATGGAGGACGAAACAGGACGGCCTCATGAGCATAGTGCTCGCTCAGCAGCTTGACCGGACCGAGAATTTCGTTCCGTTGTTCGTTCGCATTCTGCATGGGAAGATGCGCATGCACCTCGCCGTGGGTCCCCACCTCGAAAAAGCCGATTCCCAGCAGCTGCTCGACCTCAGCGTCATGCTTGGCGATCCATTGGCCGGACATGAAAAACGTCGCCGGGATCTTGTGCTCGATGAGATAGTCGACCAGCGCCTGGTCATAGCCCGCTCCCTTCCGGACGGGACAGAGGTCAAACGTCAGCGCGATCGTGGGGCAGGCGGGAGTTCCAGCCTTCACGACCTGCGCCAGGCTATCGTGCGGTGTAAGCGACACCAGGACGGCCGATGCAACTAGGATCCAGACACACCTGCGCAGCATGCTCTTAGTATACCCGAAGACCGTCGCGGCAAAATCCGCAAAATGTCCTCGAGTTAGCGCGCGGTTGACGGTCGGCTCGGCGCGTTGCTACTGTGAACGCATGCTGAATGCACCGTCTTGGCAAATCGGGCGTGCGCTGGGGATTCCGATCCGCGTGCATCCGTCCTGGTTTCTCGTTTTTCTCTTTGTCACGTGGTCGTTGGCAACTGGATACCTTCCCGATGCCTTGCCTGGCCTGTCGAACTTCCGCTACTGGGGCATGGGCGCCGTTGCGGCCGTGCTGTTGTTTGTCTCGGTGCTCCTCCATGAGCTGGGCCATTCCTATGTCGCCCAGCGCTACCGGATCCCCATCGGCCAGATCACGTTGTTCTTGTTCGGCGGCGTCGCGCAAATGCGAGCGGAGCCGCCCAGCCCCAAAGCAGAATTCTTGATTGCGATTGCCGGACCTGTGGTGAGCTTTGCGCTCGGGGCATTCTCGCTGGGCCTCGTTGCCGCTTCCGAGTGGTGGCCTGCGCCGTCCGGACAGGGATTTGCCGTGCTCGGCGGACTCCTGGGATTGGTGAATGTCCAGCTGGGCCTGTTCAACCTGATTCCGGGCTTTCCTCTCGACGGAGGACGGGCGCTCCGTGCTGGGCTCTGGGCATGGGGACACGATTTTCAGCGGGCGACGAGCCGCGCGGCGTTGGTCGGCTTGGGATTCGGCGTGTTGCTCGCGGCATGTGGCGCTGCATTGTTGGGAGGCGCCATCGGCGGCCTGTTCGATCCGTCGACTGCGAGCAACGGAGGCTGGCTCATGTTCATCGGCGCCTTTCTCTTCGGCGCGGCGTGGAGCACCAGAAAGCAAGTGACGCTTCGCATCGCGCTTTCCGGCACCTCGGTGCGCGATGTCATGGTGCGCGCCATCGTCACGATGCCTCCGCAGTTGAGCCTTCAGAGCGCCGTCGATGAGTTCTTCGTGGCCTACGGCTACGGCGGGTTTCCCGTGGTGGAGGACGGACAGGTGATCGGCGTCATTGCCGTGGAGGACGTGCAAGCCGTTTCCCAAGGCTTATGGTCCTGGCGGACGGTGGGCGATGTGATGCGGCCCGCGTCGTCCGACTTGTTCATTTTTCCCGAGGCGTCGATGATGCAGGCGCTGGAACGCATGGTGCGGACCGGCTACGACCGGCTGGTGGTGATCGATGCCGGGCGTCCCGTCGGGCTCGTCACCCGATCCGCCGTCGCGCAATTTCTCCAATTACACAAGGCGTGAGTCTGCGCCCGATCTTGGCTTCAGAGCGACTACGTCCGCTCAGTCTGCGCGGGCGGCGCTGATGTTTTGCGCGATGGCGATGCGCACGAGATGCACGACGAGCAGAAATCCGTACACGACGCAGAAGAACTTGAACGTGACCCGGTAAAAGTCCATGAGAATGATAGGCAGACACAGAGCGAATAGGAGGCTGGCGATGAGTGTCATGAACGTTAATCGCCGGCAGAATTCATAGGATGCTTCCTTCCCAATCGGTTTGAGGGCGCGTGCATAACGTTCGGCACGCTGAAGCCGCGCATCGTTGAGCAGAGACGCGCTGGCGCCCCAATACCGCAGGTAAAAATAGCCCGTCAGGATAATCACCCACGGCATCGCCCACAAGGGCCAATAGGCGGCCTCTCCGTAGATGTCGCTGCTTACGAGCGTGGCGAAGGAGGGCGCATAGAGTAGTCCCAGCACCAAGGGAAGCACGCGCTCATCCTGAGGCCGTTCTCCGTCGGGACCGCCGTGAATCAATTCCCGTTCAAACAGTGGATATCCGTACTTGAGCACGACCAGGGCGATGGCCGCGCTCATGGTCTTGTCCGGCACGTAGCGGACCCAGGTTTGAAACCAGTTGACGACCCACCAGCCGACATGTTCTCCCCAGGTCAATCCAAACAAGGATTCGAGATACTGATGGACCATCTGTTCCCATTGGAGCACCCTGGCATGCAGCGTTTCGGCGACATCCGGGTTCAAGGCAAAAGTCGAATGTTCGTTCAACGCCGCTTGGATGAACGTTCCGGGAATGCTCATGGCGGCGGCGCCGACGACGCCGAAGATGTAAAGAAACCAGGCATGCGACAGCGCGGAGTTCTTGCCCGTCCGCAAGTACTTTTGAAATCCGCTCTGTCTGGCCATCCATCCCCAATAGACGGCACCGGTCATGCTGACGAGCGACCACGGGAAAATCATCACGTCCGCTCCCGATTGCGGAAAGAGGAGCCAGTTGACGACCGAATTGGAGAGCAAGGCCACGATCGCTCCCCACCACGGGCCGAGCAGAAAGGCCACGAGCGCCGTGCCGGTCATGTCGAGATAGAGGATGCTTTCCAGGTGCCGGCTCAAGGTGAGACCGACATAATTGAGCAAGAGACCGGCAGACACGATGACGCCGGTTTCGTACATCAAGAGATACGAGGTGCCGCGGAAGGGCTTGGTGGAAAAGAAATCCACGCTTGGCCCGCTGTCCTGCGGCTGCCGTTCCTGTTGGACCGAAGCCTTCCGATCCTTGCGAGAGCCCAACCGGTGCTGAATGTCTATCAGCTTTTCCATGACCGTCAGCAAAGCGGCGATGAAGCCGGCCAGTGTTCCGCCAAGCATCAGGAGTTCTTTTCCGATGTCTTCGGGCATGCCTGTCCCCTCCTTGTCGGGATGTATTCTAGCGATGAAGAGGAGTCTGGGCCAGAAAAAGCCTAGAAGCCGACAGGGTGCTGATCAGCGACTGACGGGGGCTGGCGGCGAAGCGATGTCGGGCTGAACGAAGCCCGCGGCCGCCGCGGCTTGAGTCCGTTGCTGGAGCGCATGGGCGAGGACTGCGCCGAAGAGAAACAGCAGCGCGGAGTAATAGATCCAGAGCAGCAAGAGGATGACTTCGAGCAGGGAGCCGTACAGTTTCGTGTAGACGGTGGCGTATTCGTTGTACGTGACGAAAATCAGTTTCGCCGCGACCCAGAGCAGACTGAAGGTCAACGAACCGATCATGGCCTCCCGCCATTGCGGCCGCCGACGAGGGACATAGCGGTACAGCGCGCCGACGGTGAGAAAGGCCATGATAAAGGGAAGAGTGTACGTCAAAAATACATCATGCGCGGCGAGAGCGATCAGATCGAGCCCCCAAAGGTGCGGCGCATAGGCAGTCAGCAAATTCACGGTCTCGGTCGCGACATAGGACAGGATCAAGAGTATTCCTACCGCCCCCTGTGAGGCGACCGCGATGGCGGTGGAGATCAAGGGATGGCGTTTCCATGTGCTGTCGAACACGACGTTGAGCGCATAATCCACCTCATAGAACACCAGCGTCCCGAACCAGGCGAAGGACAGGAACACGAGCCAGCGAACCGTGTCCAGTTCGCCGATGCGCTGGAATTCCTCCGCCAGGCGTTCTCCGAGAGTGGGCAGAAACCCTATGAGAAAGCTCAACAGCACCTGACCGCCGATCACCTCATGACTGACGATAAAGCTCACGCCATACAGCACCATGAAGCCGAAAGGAAAGAGCGAGAGCAGCGAGAAAAAGGCCAGTGAGGCCGCCAGGCTGCCACAGCCGTGACGGAGGAAGGATTTTGTCAGATCCGACAGCAGCCGCCAGAAGGACATGAGCATCGGCATCGCCAGCCTAGCCTAGCAGAGTTTCACGGTCGTGGACGACTGAAAAAGAGTCGCGACGTCTTATTTGAGCAGAAGGACGGACTGGAGCGCGAGGTTGACGACAGGATTGGGAAACAAACCGAAGATGATCACGCCGGCGACGGCACAGGCCAGCACAATCGACAGGGCCGGCGAAGGCACGAGATGCGAGGTCTCGGCGGCGGTCGCCTCGGGGTCCCGCATGTACATCACCATGACGACGCGCATGTAGTAGTAGGCAGAGACCGCCGAAAAAATCAGCCCAAGGGCTGCGAGCCAGCTCAGGCCTGCTTCAACGGCGGCCATGAACACGTAGAACTTGCCGATGAACCCCGCGGTCGGCGGGATGCCGGTCAGCGAGACCATGAACACCAGCATGATCAGGGCGGCCAGCGGTTGGCGTTTGGCGAGGCCGGTAAAGTCTTCGATCTCGTCCCCTTCGAGCCCGCCCTTGCGAAACATGGCAATCACCGCGAAGGCTCCAAGTGTCATGAATGCATAAAACGTCAGGTAGAGCATGACGCTGGCGATGCCGGCGGTACCGCCCGATTCGCCGGCGCTTCGCCCGGCGGCGACGAGGCCGATCAACGCGTAGCCGGCATGTGCAATGCTCGAGTAGGCCAACATGCGTTTGATGTTGGTCTGCACGATGGCGACGACATTGCCGAGCACCAATGTGACGACGGACAGCAGCACAAACAGCACGGACCAGTCGGCCTTCAATCCGCCGAGTCCCTCGACGAAGACACGGAGAAAGGCGGCGAAGCTGGCGGCCTTCGAGGCGACGGCCATGAAGGCGGTCACCGCTGTCGGCGCGCCCTGATACACATCGGGAGTCCACATGTGAAAGGGGACGACCGCGAGTTTGAACCCGAACCCAACCGTCAATAAGATGGTGGCGATCAGGAGCATGGGATCGTCGAATCCTCTTGCGCCCAGCGCGCCTGCGATCGTGCTCAATCTTGGTGCCGCCGCTCAGCCCATAGAGGAGAGAGATGCCGTAGAGAAGCAGGCCGGAAGAAAAGGCGCCGAGCACAAAATATTTGGCCGACGCCTCGAGTGAGCGCGGCGACGAGCGTTTCAGGCCCGCCATGATGTAGAGTGAAAGCGACATGAGCTCCGTGCCGAGATAGATCGTCAGCAGATCCGCTCCCGAGACCATGACCATCATGCCCGACAGGGCGAGGAGGATGAAGCCATAATATTCGCCCAGATGAAGTCCTTCGATTTTCAGGTAGGGAAGCGACATCAAAATGGTCAATCCGGTGGCTCCGTACAGCAGGAGCTTCCAAAAGCGCGCGTATCCGTCGACGACGACCAGGTCGTTGAAGGCCGACAGAGAGACATTCTGGACGCCGATTTGCCCGCCCGTGAGGCCGACGCAAAGCGCCAAACTCCCAAGACTGAGCCAAGCCAGAAGCTCTTTCCTCGACCGAGGCGTCACAGGATCCAGAATCAGCACCAGGCAAGCCGCGGCGACGACGACCAGTTCGGGAAGAATGATGATGAGGTCCGTTCCGTACGACGTCATGGTCGTCCGTTCTCCGTTTGACCGCTCAACATGATCGAGGGAACGACCGCGGCCGAAGGATGGGAAGTCGGAGCGACCTTGGTTCGCGCCATTGTCTCCAACGTTTTGGTCACGGTGCTATGCATCCGGGTGACCAGAGGATTCGGATAGATTCCGATCAAAAAGACGAGTATCACGAGCGGCAGAAGGATCGTGAACTCTCTGATTCCGACGTCCTTTAAATGCGGCAGCTCACGCGGCAGGGCGACGCCGAACACGACGCGTTGAACCATGTACAGCAGATAGGCAGCCGCGAGGATCACGCCCAATGAGGCGAGAGCGGCCGCGGCTTTGCTCCAGAGAAACGTCCCGACTAGGACCAGGAACTCGCCGACAAAGCTGTTGGTGCCCGGAAGGCCGAGCGAGGACAGCGCAAAGATCACCAGGAACGTCGCGTAGCGGGGCATGGGCTTGGCCAGGCCGACATTGTCGGCAATCAACCGGCTATGGGTCCGCTCATAGATGATGCCGACGCAGAGGAAGAGCGCGCCGGTCGTGATGCCGTGATTGACCATTTGCAGGACTGCTCCCTCAATGCCTTGTTGGTTCAACACGAACAGGCCGAGCGTGACGAATCCCATGTGGCTGACGCTGGAATAGGCGATCAACTTCTTGAGATCCACCTGGGCCAGTGCCATATAGGCCCCGTAAATGATCGCGATGATCGAGAGGGCTGCCATCAACGGAGTCATGGCCTGACTCGCGTCCGGCAGCATCGGCAGACTGAAGCGCACGAACCCATAGGCACCCATCTTCAGCAGCACGCTGGCGAGGATCACGCTCCCTGCGGTCGGTGCTTCGACATGCGCATCGGGCAGCCAGGTGTGGAACGGGAACATCGGGACCTTCACTGCGAAGGCGGCGAAGAATGCCAGAAACAGCCATTGCTGCAGGGCCGCGGGGTACGTCACCTGACTGAGCGCCAGCACATCGAACGTGCGCCCGCCATAGAAGTACAGCACGAGGATGGCCACCAAGAGGAGCACGCTGCCCGCCAAGGTGTACAGGAAGAACTTGATGGCCGCGTACAGGCGGTTGGGCCCGCCCCAGACGCCGATGAGCAGGTACATCGGGATCAGCATCGCTTCCCAAAAGACATAGAACAGCACAAAGTCCAACGCGGCGAAGACGCCGAGCATGGCGGTCTCCATCACGAGCAGGACGGCCATGAAGGTCCGCACCCTCGTGGTGATGGACTCCCAGGAAACCAGGATGCAGAGGGGCATCAGTGCGGCGGTCATCAGTTCGAGCGGAAGACTGATGCCGTCGATGCCGAGGCTGTAATGGATCGGAGGCGACGTGATCCAGGCCACGTGCTCGACGAATTGCATGCGGCTGGACGACGGATCGAACAGCCACCAGAGAGGCAACGCCACGAGGACATCCAGAACCGTTGTCGCCAAGGCGATCATCCGCGCGTGGCGCTCGGGTGCGAGGTAGAGCGCGCCGGCTCCCGCCAGCGGCAGGAAGATCAGGAGACTCAGCCAGGGAAACCAGTCGGGTTGCATCAGCGTCAGATCACCATCAACAGGGTCAGGATCACGACCGCGCCGAGCGCCATGCCCAGCGCGTAATGCTGCGTTTGCCCGCTTTGCACGAGGCGCAGGAACCAGGCGCCCCAGGCGATCGCCCGTGCGACGCCATTGACGGCCCCGTCGATGACGGCGACGTCGATGCGCTTCCATAATTCAGCGGCCGCCGTGAACGTCGGACGGACGATGCTGCGGTCATAGGCTTCGTCGAAGTACCATTTATGGAAAGACCACTCATACGCCGTCCGCCACTGTTGAGCCCAGCGGTCGGGCAGCGAGGGATGCAACACGTAGGCGTAATAAGCAGCCGCGATGCCCAGCACGCCCATCGCAGTCGCCAGGAGCATGATTCCAAGCGCTCCACTCGCATGGGCGTTGCCGCCGTCCTGTTCAAACACCGGCGCGAGAAACTCCGGGATGCCGAAATACCCTGTCGCAATGCTCAGCACGGCCAAGATGACGAGCGGCACCGTCATCGTGGGCGAAGGTTCATGCACGTGAGCGGCGTGGTGCTGGTCCACCCGGGAAGGACCCCAGAAGGTCACAAAGACCAACCGGAAGCTGTAGAAGGCGGTGAGGAGCGCCG
The DNA here is from genome assembly GCA_963824855.1 of uncultured Nitrospiraceae bacterium. Taxonomy (GTDB): domain Bacteria; phylum Nitrospirota; class Nitrospiria; order Nitrospirales; family Nitrospiraceae; genus Nitrospira_C. The sequence continues at coordinate 207,860 of CAWGQP010000005.1, read as the reverse complement.
TGAGAAGACCGAACAGGCTCAAGACCTGGCCGAGCGGTCCTGCAGCCCAGGCGGAGACGAGAATGTCGTCCTTGCTGAAAAACCCCGCGGTCAGCGGAAAGCCGGCCAGCGCGAGAGAGCCGACCACGAAGGTCCAATAGGTGATCGGCAGCCGATCCTTGAGGCCGCCCATCCGGCGCATGTCCTGCTCATGGTGCAGCGCGATGATGACCGAACCGCAGCCCAGGAACAGCAGCGCCTTGAACGCTCCGTGCGTCATGAGGTGATACATGCCGGCGGCGTAGGCCCCCAGTCCGCACGCCATCATCATGTAGCCAAGCTGGCTCATGGTCGAGTACGCGACGACCCGCTTGATGTCCGTCTGCGTCAGGGCGATGGTCGCCCCAAGCACCATCGTGATGGCGCCCACGACCGCGACAACGGACATCGCGGCCGGCGACGCGTTGTACAACGGAGCAAGTCTGGCCACCATGAAGACCCCAGCGGTGACCATCGTAGCGGCATGGATGAGGGCGGAGATCGGCGTCGGGCCTTCCATGGCGTCAGGCAGCCACACATGGAGCGGAAACTGTGCGGATTTTCCGACGGCGCCCATGAAGAGCAGGAGGCAGATCACCGTGATGGTCGAGACTTCGAGGCTGCCCCCGAGCGGTCCAAGGATGTTCATCACCTTTGCCGTCGCTGACCTCCGACATTGGCGAAGACGGTCGCATAATCCAGGGAATCGAACGTGGCGAACACGAGCAGCAAGCCGAGAATGAATCCGAAGTCTCCCACCCGATTTACGATGAAGGCCTTGGTGGCGGCGGCGACGGCCGTCTGGCGTTCGTACCAATGGCCGATCAAGAGGTAAGAACAGAGGCCGACGGCTTCCCAAAACACGAACAGCTGCAGAAAATTGTCGGCCAGTACCAGCATCAGCATGGAGAACGTGAACAAGGCGATATAGCTGAAGAAGCGCGCGTATCCCGGCTCGCCCTGCATATAGCCGATAGTATAGATGTGCACCAGTGCACTGACGGTGGTGACGAGCAGCAGCATGACCGAGGTCAGGCGGTCGATCGAGAGCCCGATATGAACGTCGAGCATGCCAGAGGTCAGCCAGGTATAGAGGCGAATCGTGGAATGGTGCCCTCCCGCCACGTCGAAGAACGCAAAGACCGAAATCCCGAGCGAGAGCACGATGGCTGGGACCGCCACGAGATGCGCCTTGTCCCTGATCCAATGTCCGAAAATGCCGAGGATCAAGAAGGAAGCCAACGGCAGCAATGGAATGAGTTCGTAAGTCATCTCACCATTTCATCAGCTGAAATTCGTCGACATTGATCGTGTTTTTCGCCCGATGCAGGGCGATGATGATGGCAAGGCCGACCGCCACCTCGGCCGCCGCGACCGTGAGCGCGAAGAACACGAAGACCTGGCCGGCGATGTTGTGAAGCGATTGTGAAAATGCGACGAAGTTGATGTTGGTGGCGTTCAGCATCAACTCCACGGAGAGCAAAATGATGATGATGTTGCGCCTGATCAAGACGCCGATCAACCCTGTGAAGAAGACGACCGCGCTGAGCGTAACGTAGTACGACAGGGGAATCATCAGACTTCTCCCTGTAGCATCGGGAAGGTGTTCATTGCAGCGCTCGCCGCTCAAGTCCTTTTTAGCCAAAATGATGGCGCCGATCATCGCGACGAGCAGAATCAACGACGCGACTTCAAATGGAAAGAGATAGGTGGAGTACAGGACGTCGCCCAGGGCTTCCGTGTTGCCCAGCCCCTCCACCCCCGGCTCGGAAACGGCGGGTCTGGCCACGGCTGTCCGTCCCTTCGCGAGCGTCAGCACGACCGCCTCGAGCACCAAGATGGACCCGACGGCGGCCGCCACCGGCCACTGGCGGTGGTACCGCTCGTCATGCTTGAGGTTCAGCAGCATGACCACGAACAGATAGAGGACGAGAATGGCCCCTGCGTAGACGATCACCTGTACCGCGGCGAGGAACTCAGCATGCAGCGTTACGTACAGACCGGCGACGTGGAAGAACATGATCAACAGGGAGAGCGCGCTGTAGATAGGGTTGCGTAATGCGACGACCAGCACCGAGGAGGCGGCGATGACCAGGGCGAAGTAAAAAAAGAAGAAATGTTCCATGGTTAGGTCGGCATTCCCGTCATCGCGAAGAAGACGCGTTCCTCCGTCCAGCCCGACTTCTCTTGCCTCGCCCGGTCATGGCGGCGCGTCAGTTGGGCTTCGGGGGGACGTGGTTGAATGAGACATTGAAAAACGCGACGTTCGGGTGCTGCAGCTCGAGCCGCTTCTCGCGAACCGGGAACGAGCGATCGCCGATGGCGAGCAACTGTTCCTTATTCAGGTGCAGTTGACGCTTGTCGTACACCGACCACTCGAATTCGCGGCTCATCCCGAGCGCGTCCACCGGACAGGCATCGACGCACATCCCGCAAAACAGGCAGCGCGTCATGTCCATATAATATTCCTTGGCGTACCGCTTGGTGGGTTCTCCCGGGACTTCGGAGCTGACGACGCGGATGACGCGAGACGGGCAGGCGGCTTCGCAGAGATCGCAGCCGACGCATTTTTCGGTTCCGTCGTCGTAGCGCAACAGGCCGAGCATGCCGCGATAGTTGTCCGGAAGGATCCGCTTTTCGTGAGGGTATTGCACCGTGATCGGCTTGTAGTGGAGCAGATGCGACATCGTCGCCTTCATGCCGACGAGGATCTCGTAGAAGGTAATGGTCTTCAGCCAGACGATGAATTTCTGCATGTCGAACACTTATCCCCTCGGGAACAGATACGCGGCGATCGACGTGACCACGATGTTTCCCAGCGCGATCGGCAACATGACTTTCCAGCCGAACTTCATCAGCTGGTCATAACGCAAACGGGGCAGCGTCGCACGGAGCCAGAAAAACAGGAAGAGAAAGGTATACACCTTTACCGTGAACCAGGCGATGTTTTCGACCCAGGCGATGCCCTCGAGCCCGAGGTGACGCCAAAATCGTCCCTGGATAGGGGGCGTTCCAGCCACCCAGGAACATGGCTGCAGCCACGCAGGACACCAGCACCATGTTGGCGTACTCCGCAATGAAGAAGAAGGCGAAGCGCATGCCGCTGTATTCCGTAAAAAAGCCGGCCACCAGCTCGCTCTCGGCTTCCGGCAAGTCGAAGGGCACGCGGTTCGTTTCCGCCACGGCCGAGATGACGTACACGACGAAGGCGAAAATCTGGGGTGCGGGGAGGGCGAAGACAAACCAGTGCCAGAATCCGCCGGATTGCGCTTCAGTAATTTTGACAAGGCTGAGCGAGCCGGCAAGGATCAGTACGCCGACGATGGCAAGGCCCACGTTGAGCTCGTAACTGATCACCTGGGCAGCGGACCGCAGGCCTCCCAACAGCGAGTACTTGCTGTTGGACGCCCAGCCGCCGAGGATGATGCCGTAGGCGCCGATCGAGGTGAAAGCCAGGATGTACAGAATACCGATATTGATGTCGCTGATGACGAACGGCTCGACCGTGATGCCGAACACTTCGATCTTGTGGCTCGGACCGAACGGCACCACCGCGAAACCGATCAGGGCGGGGACCATGGCGAGGATCGGCGCGAGGCTGAACATGAACTTGTTCGCACCGGCCGGGACGATGTCTTCTTTGAAGAACAGTTTCAAGCCGTCGGCGATCGGCTGGAGGATGCCATAGGGGCCAACTTCCATGGGGCCCATGCGGTCCTGCATCCAGCCGAGCACTTTCCGTTCGGCGAGGGTCAGGATCATCACCGTCAGCATGACCACGCCCATGACGGCGGCGATTTGGGCCAACGAAACTGCGAGTCGCAAGCTGAGTTCAGTCACGAGAACACTCCTTCTTCGCTCTTTGCACTACTGCGGCGTTGCAGGCAGCTTCACACTTGTCAGCCGGCCTTGACGATCGAAACCGATGTCGTTCTAAACGCAGGCACCTTTGTGACCGGGTCGATCGTGCAGTCAAACAGTAATGAGGCTCGTTGCGCAAAGTGGTCGGGGAACCACACCGTTCCCGCCGGGACCCGTTCCACGAGCTTGACGGTCGTCACCAGTTCGCCTCGACGGTTCGACACCCGGACGCGATCACCATCGGCGATATCCAGTCGCCCGGCCTCGCTCCGGTTCATTCGCAGCACCGGCTGTGCTTCGAGTTCGAGCAATCCCTTCGCACGAGTAGACAGCTTTCCAGAATGAAACAGGCTTTGCGTCAGGCGCATGTGCCAGGTGGTCCCGTCAGTCTGCGGTCGACGCGGGGCCAGAGTATAGCGAGTGGCGATGTCTTGGCGATAGTCCCCCGCGACGTACCGTTCGACGGCGGCGGGATCTACCTTGGGCGGAATCGGTGCCGGCCCGAGCAATCCATAGCCGGGAATCACGCTGCGGACCTCTTTGAGCACGTCTTTGCTCTCGCCGTACTCGAACGATGTGCCCAGCAGCATCGACAGCGTGGACAAGATCTCCCAATCCGGCCGGCTCTCGCCCGCCGGCTCGATCGCCGGACGAATCATCTGCAGATGGCCCTCCTCGTTGGTCCAGGTGCCGGTCTTCTCCAGCGGTGCGGCGGCCGGAAGCACCACATGCGCGAGCGCGGCCGTTTCGGTGAGGAAGAGCTCCTGACAGACCAACAACTCCAAGCTCTTGAATGCCCCGGCGACATCGAGGTGAGCGGGAAGGCTGCCGACGGGGTTTTCACCGACCACGACCATGGCTTTCAAGTCGCCGGCCCTGGCCTTGTCGATCATCTCGTTCAGAGTGGCGCCGGCGGCGCTCGGAAGCTCTGCCTTCCAGGCGCGGGCCAATGGTGAGCGTTCGCCGGCGGCCGCGACGTCCTTGGCACCCGGAAGCAACTCAGCGAGGGCTCCCATCTCCACGGCGCCTTGATCGTTGTTCTCTTCGGCGAGCGGCGCAAAACCGCAGCCCGGTTCGGCCAGTTTTCCCGTGAGCAGGAGCAGATCGAGCAGGTTCAGACAGGCGCCATAGCCGCCGGCACTTCGCAAGAGATCCTGACCGGCCAGCACCACGACCCGTCGCCCCTGCGCAATGGCCGTGGCCATTTCGATGAAGGTGTCGCGGGTAGTTCCGGTCGCCGCTTCGAGGTCCGTCCAGGAGAGCTTCCCGAGAGCTTCTGACAGCGCCGAGACATACGCCGTCGACCCGTTCTGCAGCGACTGCTCGACGTGCCGGCCGTCCATGACGGCTTTGAGGAGGCCCATCAGCGCATCACCGAATTGAGCGGTCGGGACACCGACATGCAGCTGGGCCAGGTTGGTGATATTGCTGATCGAGTCGATGCCGGGCTGTGTCGCTTCAATGGTCAGGAGCTTGGCCTCCCGCTTCTTGACCGCTTCCTTCACCCGGAGGCCGGCAACCGGATTGGTCTCCGTGATGCTGGTTCCGACGAGCAGCAGCACATCGGCCTCGACGATGTCCTCGAAGGTGACAGTCCAGCGATGCGTCCCTTGCACGCGACGCATCGCTTGCACCGCGTTGACCTGGCCGTAGCGGGCGCTGCTGTCGAGGTTGTTCGTCCCGATCACGAGGCGCATAAACTTCTGGAACACAAACAGCTCTTCGTTCGTGCAGCGGCTCGAAATCAAGCCGCCGAACGCGTCGGCGCCATGAGCCACCTTGAGACGGGCGATCTGCTCGCGCGACATACTCGAGCGCCTCCTCCCACGTCGTTGCCTCGAGGAGTGCCGTTTCGGCGGATGAGCGGTTTCGTCAGGCGATCCGGATGGCTCGTGGCATGAAACCCGAAAAACCCGCGCGCGCAGAGGTCGCCGTTATTGCGGCCGGCCCCGTACGACGAGTTGACTTCGATCAATTCGTTGTCCTTGGTCTGCACCGTGATCTGGCAGCCGTCGCCGCAGTATTGGCAGATCGTATCCGCGCGTTTGAGCATCCACGGCCGGTACTCGTACATGGACAGCCGGCTGGTGATGGCGCCCACGGGACAAATCTGGACGCAGCCGCCGCAGAATTCACAATCGAGCGGGTGCGCTCCGAAGGCTTTGATTTCCGTCATGGTGCCGCGGCCGGCGGGGGCCAGGGCCTTGACGTCCATCACCTCGTCGCAGTACCGGACGCAGCGCAGACATTGCACGCAGCGGTTCATCTGCGTTTCGATGAGCGGGCTAAAATATTCCTTCTGAAACACGCGCTTGGTCTCGGTGAATCGGCTGGCCGTGGCCGTGTACTCATGTGAGAAGTCCTGAAGGTCGCACTTGCCCCCCTGATCGCACACCGGGCAATCCAGCGGATGGTTGGCCAGGATGAATTCCAGCACCGACTTGTGCGCATCATTGACGACGGTCGTGGCAGTCCGCACGGACATGCCGTCGGTCGCCATGGTGCTGCACGACGTCTGAAGCTTCGGCATTTTTTCGATTTCAACCAGGCACATCCGGCAGTTCGCGTCCGGCTTCAGTTTCGGGTGATAACAGAAGTGGGGAATCATGACGCCGACCCGGCGGGCGGCCTCGATCACAAGGGTGCCCTTGGGCACGGTGATTTCGATGCCGTCGATCGTGAGCCGGACGGTATTGGATGCGGGAGCGGTCATGTGAGGTCCGATTCGGCCGGCTCGAGCGCGGCCGTTATCCTTTCATGCCTACGGGTTGCGGACGAAGCAGATTCGCCGCCTCCGCCTCGTGGATAAGCGCGATGTATTCGGGGCGCCAATGCTTCAGCGTGCTCATGATCGGCGCGACTTCGGCGTCCCCGAAGGCGCACACCGTGCGACCCGCGATGTTCTTGCAAAGGTCCGTCAGCGTTTCCAGGTCCTGCGCTCGGCCTCGCTTGGCGACGATGCGGCGCATGGTCTGCACCAGCCAGGAGCTGCCCTCGCGGCAGGGACTGCACTTGCCGCAGGACTCATGGTAGAAAAATTCCATCAGACGCAGCGCGGCCCAGACCATGCTGGTGCCTTCCTCCATGATCGTCACACCCCCGGAGCCAAGCATCGAGCCGGCGGCCGCAACGGATTCAAAATCCATCTTGACGTCAAGGTGGTCGGGCGTCAGAAACGGCGCCGACGCGCCGCCAGGGATGAAGGCCTTCAAGGGTTTGTCCGAGCGCATACCGCCCGCATGCTCGTAAATCAGCTCCCGGAACGTGATGCCCATCGGCACTTCGTAGTTGCCCGGCCGCTTGACGTGGCCGCTGACACAGAAGATGCGCGTGCCGGTGCTCTTGGGAGGTGAACCGATGGCCGCAAACCATTCGGGACCCCGATTGATGATGTGCGGCAGGTTCGCGAGCGTTTCCACGTTATTGACCACGGTCGGCTTGTTATAGAGTCCGTGCGTCGCGGGAAATGGCGGCTTCACGCGAGGCAAGCCGCGTTTGCCTTCGAGCGACTCCAGCAATGCGGTTTCCTCCCCGCAAATGTACGCGCCGGCTCCGCGATGCACCCAGACGTCGACCGTCACGCCGGTGCCTTGAATGTTTTTGCCGATGTAGCCTGCCCTGCGGGCCTCCCCGATCGCCTCCTCGAGGATTCGGGCTCCCAGGACAAACTCGCCTCTTATATAGATGTAGGCGGTCTCGGCCCAATCGCGTAACAGGCCAGAACGATCCCTTCCAGCATCTGGTGAGGATCGCGCTCGATCAGTTGACGGTCTTTAAACGTACCTGGCTCGCTTTCGTCGGCATTGCAGCAGAGGTAACGGGGACCCTGGTAATCCTTGGGGAGGAAACCCCACTTGACCCCGGTGGGGAAGCCGGCACCGCCGCGGCCCCGGAGGCCGGATTTAATGACGAGTTGCGTCACGTCGGGGGGGGACACCTTTCCCAGGACTTTCTTGAGCGCCTGGTAGCCGCCCGTTTTTTCGTACTCGGCGAGCGTCCCGGCATACCCGGGCTGACTCATGTTTTTTAGTAAGATCGGTTCGTGTTTGGGCATATTCTCAACGTACCGGCGTTTCCCCTTTCGCTGCAAGCGGTTCCGGCCACATGAACGGACCAGTTTTCAATGCGGATGACCCGGTCGACCTGAGGTCCGACAAAATGCGGTCGAGCTTCTCTTCCGTCAGCCGCTCGTAGTAATCCTCGTTGATCTGCATCATCGGGCCGGTGCCGCAGGCTGCGAGGCATTCCACGGTGGAAAGCGTAAAGGCGCCGTCCGGTGTCGTCTCGCCAGGTCCGATCCCGAGTTTGGCTTTGATCCAGCCGATCAATGTGTCCGATCCCACGAGCGCGCACATCAGGGATTTACAGACCTGAATGTGGAACTTTCCCACCTGCTTCAAATTGAGCATCGTGTAGAAGGTGACGGTCTCGTACACTTGTGGAGGCGTCAATTTCAAAATCCCCGCAATCTCGACCATCGCCGCTTCGGTGATATAGCCCGGCTCCCGCTGGGCCAGATAGAGCAGCGGGATCAAGGCCGACCGCTTGACGCGGATACCGGCTGACGATTTCGTCGATTTCTTTTTGATACTGTTCTCTTAACATCTTCCCTTCCAAAACGGTGAGGGCTGGAGCCAGTGTGTCCCAATGTGCGCGCGTTGAACGAGCACCGCCTCAATTTAGATATACGATAGGTCCCGTGTGCCGCGTTCGCGAGCACTGCGGACACCTGGCTCCTGACCTCACCGATCGCATTCTCCCATCACGATGTCGTATGTGCCGAAAATCGTGATGATGTCGGAGATCAAATAGCCTCGCGCCATATGGTCGAAGGCGCCCATGTGGACGAAGGACGGAGCGCGGATCTTCAGACGATAGGGCCGGGCGCTGCCGTCGCTGACGATGAAGAATCCCAGCTCGCCCTTCGGCGCCTCCGTCGCACAGTAGGTCTCCGCTTTCGGCGGCTTGAAACCCTGGGTGAAAATAATGAAATGGTGAATCAGGCTTTCCATGTCGCGCATGACGAGCGGCTTGGGCGGAGGGATGTATTGGGGCGCGTCCGCCATGATCGGTCCCTGCGGCAACTGATCCAAGCACTGCTTGATGATCCGCGCGCTCTGCCGCATTTCCTCCATCCGGACCCAATACCGGTCGTAGGTGTCGCCGTTCTTGCCGATCGGCACTTCCCAATCCACTTTGTCGTACACGCCGTAAGGCTCGTATTTACGGACGTCGTACGCGACGCCGGAGCCGCGCAGCACGGGGCCCGTGCAGCCAAAGCTGATCGCATCCTCCGCCGAGATCACCGCCACATTTTTCGTGCGGCCGAGCCAGATGCGGTTGGCGGCGATCAGCGAATCGTACTCTCTGACCTTGTCGGGAAACGTGTCGAGAAATGTCTTCAGCCGTAGCACCAGATCGGGCGTGAAATCGCTGTCGACGCCGCCGATCCGATAATAATTCAAGCGTCAGGCGGGCGCCGCAGAGCTTCTCGAACATATCCAGCAAGGTTTCGCGCTCCCGGAAGGTCCAGAAAAAGACCGTCATTGCGCCGATATCGAGGGCCTGCGTTCCCAGCCAAAAGAGGTGGCCGACGATTCGCTGCATTTCCGCGACGATCGTACGGATATACTCGCCGCGCTCCGGTATCGTGATGCCGAGCAGTTTTTCGACTGCGCGTACGTACGCATAGTTGTTCGCCATCGCGCAGACGTAGTCGAGCCGGTCCGTGTGGGGGATGATCTGCATGTAGGCCAACCCTTCGCACAGTTTTTCGACTCCGCGGTGCAGGTATCCCAGATCCGGCGTGGCCTTCACGATCCGTTCGCCGTCCAATTCGAGGACGACGCGGAGCACTCCATGCGTGCTCGGATGCTGCGGCCCCATGTTCAGCAAGCAGCTCTTCCCGGCGCCGGGAGTCCGACGGCGCTTCGGCCCTGAATGCCTCCTTCTGCGCTTCGGGGATTTCGCCGTCCGCCTGCTCGACCGGTGGTTCGTCCAGTCGCGGGATGAACTCGAACTGGCTGCGCCAGCCGCGGCCCTCGGTCGGAAAATCTTTTCTCAGCGGGTAGCCTTCCGCGTAATCTTCTGGCAACAAAATCCGCCGCAGATCCGGATGACCCGAGAAGCGGATGCCCATCATGTCGTAGACTTCCCGCTCGAGGAACTCCGCGCCCTTCCAGACGGAGGTCACGGAGGCAATCGTCGGATCGTCCTCGGACAGGCGGGCCTTCACGCGGAGACGGCGATGGTGAGCAGAGCGAGTGCAAATGATAGACGACCTCAAACCGCTGCCGGTCCTCCGGGTAGTCCACCGAGCAGATATCCGTCAGATGGTCGAACGAGGCGTCGGGCGCATCGTGAAGAAACCGCGCCAGATCGAGAATGCGCTCAGCCGCCACTTGGACGGTCACCTCAGATCGTGCCGTATCCGCCTCGACGGACAGCACCGCCTGAGGAAACCTCGTCATCAACGTTTCAACCAACGATTCCATGACTATTTCACGAACACCTTTTCGCGCTGGATCTTTTCCTGCAGCTTCAAGAGCCCGTCCATCAGAGCCTCCGGCCGTGGCGGACAACCGGGAACGTACACATCGACCGGCACGATCTGGTCGACGCCCTGCACGACCGCATAACTGTTGTAGTGGTTGCCGGACGTCGCACAGGACCCCATGGAAATCACGTAGCGCGGCTCCGGCATCTGGTCGTAGATGCGCCGTATGACCGGCGCCATTTTCCGCGATGACTGTGCCTGCCACGATCATCAGATCCGATTGGCGAGGCGAGGCGCGAAAGACCCCCGCGCCGAACCGGTCGATGTCATAGCGCGACGACACGCTGGCGATCATTTCGATCGCGCAGCAGGCGAGACCGAACGTCATCGGCCACAGGGCCGACTTCCGGGCCCAGTTCACGACCGCATCCAGATTGGTCGTAATGATATTGGCCTCAAATTGTCTTTCAAAGACGCTCATCTTCCTCTCACCTTTCTTGCCACCTTTCGCCAATTGCACACACTCAATCCCATTCGAGCGCTCCCTTCTTCCATGCGTACCAGAGTCCCACGAGAAGAATTGCGATGAACACTAGCATCTCGACGAGGCCCAGGAGGCCGAGCGATTGAAAGCGCACCGCCCACGGAATGATGAAAATCACTTCGATGTCGAAGATGACGAAGAGCATGGCGATGATGTAGTACCGCATCGGAAACTGGACGCGCGCGTCAGAAAACAAGGGGCTTCCGCTCTCGTAGGGATTGAGTTTGGCTCGGTAGGGACGATGCGGGCGGACGAGACGCCCGGCCAGAAGCTGAATCGCGGCGAACGCGATCGAAATGCCGATAAACAAGAGGATCGGCAGATAATTCAATGGAACGGCTTCGTCCGCCATGACCCTTTCAATCCTTACGCCGCAGCGTGGCGACTCAATGCTGACCCGAAAAACGGTTTGAACATCAACCCGTCGAGGGCAGGCGCCTCGAGGCCCTTGTGCTGGACAAGAATTTTAAAGGTCCGTCCCATGCCCTCGGGCTTGAGCAGATGCAAGGCCGCTCGAAATTCCGGAGTTTCCGGCGCCAGTTGCGCGATCATCTCTTCGACGCCGAGCCCCATCAGGAAGCTCATCTGATTGGTAAAGCCGGTCACCGAGAGTCCGGCCTCCTCGCCCGCCGTGGCCAGCGTCGTAAAGTCCACGTGCGCGGTCATATCTTGTAAACCCACCCGCACGAAGGGATCTTCGGACGCCATTTGTGAGCGGTAGCACAGCAGCGTGCCTTTTGACCGTTGAGGACCGTAGAGGTCCTCGGCCGAATGTCCATAGTCGATCGTAATCACGACGCCGCGGTTCATGCTTGCCGCGACCTGCCGCATCCAGACGGGCGCGCGGAGATTGATCTCCGTGCGATATCCTTCAGGAAGCTCAACGTGCAAACCCCGAAAATAGTCTTCGATCGCAGGCGTCGACAAATCTCGAAGGCACTCCACAAACCGCCCGTCCCGGACCTCCACGAAGATTTCCTTGAGGCCATGACCGACTTTTTCAACCCGATGCACTGGAAAGGCATCCGGCAATTCATTGCTGAAGATGAGGCCTGTGATGCTGCCGGGCGCGAGGCTGCTGATGTTTTCCAGCCAGCTCACCGGACCCGAGTGCCTGAGCCAGGGGCTCAGCTGTTCTTGTTGAAGTGCGCGCATGGCCGGGCTGCATTCGATGAGCACATAACGCAGCCGTTGAGCCAAGGACTTGGACATCAGCTGACAATGCGACAACAGATGCTTGGCCAGGAGGCCTTTGCCGGGTCCCATTTCGACGATCATGAAGGGATCCGGGTAGTCCAGCAACGCATCGATCTGGGCTGCCTGCCTCGCCATGGCCTGTCCGAGGATCGGGTGAACGTCCGAACTGGTATAGAAATCACCATTCCAGCCGATTCGCTCGGTGCCGGGATCCGACGGGCGCGTGTAGTAGCCGAACTGTGGGTGGTACAGCGCGAGTTCCATGAAGCGGGCGAAGGAAATCGGTCCATGACGGCCGATCTCGGAGGCAATGGCAGCAACCAGTTGGGGATGGCCGGTCGTCACGAGGTACCCCAATTGACGATCAGTGCAAGAAAAATAGTGACACCCATAACAGATGGGTCAGCCGCACCCACCTACAGTGAGCCCAAAAGTGGCGTAGAGTAGCCTTTGCAACTGCGCTAAGTCAAGGTGGAATAAGGAAGAAATCTCGTCAGCCCTCCTTGCTCAGATGCTCCGGCTCGACCGTACTACGTCTCCTCCGGCTCAACTGCGGAACTTGTTTCGTTTCACGCCTCGCGGAACGAAACTTCGAACATCCGCCGCTGCCCGTCTGACGGTCGCCGGAGATCGACAAGTACGGTGCCCGAGTCTCCGCAATTCGCAAGTAAGTGCTGACGAGGTCTTCTTCCGGGAAAGAATGAACGGTGCCCCAATTGCCGGCAAGTCACTCGCAAAACGCTGCGATTTCCCTTTGGAGAGTGCGATGAATTCTCAAATCACAAGAGGGTCCCGAGCCTGTCGCAATTTCCAGCACGTTCTTCGTCCCTCACTCTTCCGGCCTCGTTAGTCCTGGATCTGCGAATCGCGAAGGCTCGGGATACCGCACTTGTCTGTCCCCGGCGGCCGCCGAAGGCGGACAGCGAGGCATGTCTGAAGTTTCGTTTCGCCTCGCGACGAACGAAACAAGTTGCCGAGACTGAGCCGGGAGAGACTTAGTGCGGTCGAGGCTGAGCGTTTGAGCAGGAAAGGACTAACGAGGCCGGAACCTCATGCCCCGTGGCACTTCTTATATTTTTTGCCGGAGCCGCAGGGACAGGGGTCGTTGCGTCCCACCTTATCGTCACTGCGATGGGCTGTTTGCGTGGAAACCGGCTCTTCCCCGCGATTCAATGTGAGCTTCGGCTGCGGCCGTGATATCACGGGAGGCGGAGGAGCGGAGCGCTCACCTTCACGAACGGCCTGCACCAGGAAGAGCCGTTCGATGGTGTCCGACTTGATGCGTTCCATCATGCCGGCGAATAGGTCGTATCCTTCGCGTTTGTATTCGATCAGCGGATCTTTCTGGCCGTACCCGCGCAGGCCGATGCCGTCGCGCAAATGGTCCATCGCCAGCAGATGGTCCTTCCAATGATGGTCGATCACCTGCAGCATGAAATTCTTTTCCAGGAACCGCATGAGTTCCGGCCCCAGTTCCTTTTCCTTCCGTTCGTAGGCGTCGCGCACCTGGGCCTTCAGATCTTCAAGGAGCGCGTCCCGTCCCGATGTCGCGGAGCGATTCGCCGCTGTCCTGCTTGCCTTGCGTAATGTCCAGCCCGAACTGGCCCTGCATCATCTCGGTGAGACCTTTCATGTCCCACTCTTCCGGATACTGTTCGGCAGGGCAATAGACGTTGAGCGCGGACTCGACCATCGCTCCCATCATCTGCCGCAGGTCGTCAGACAGGTTTTCGCCGCTCAGGACGGCCCGTCGGTGCTGGTAGATCACTTCCCGCTGCTTGTTCATGACGTCGTCGTACTCAAGCAGTTGTTTGCGGATCTCAAAATTGTGCGCTTCGACCTTCTTTTGGGCGTTGGCAATCGCGCGTGTGACCATCCCGTGCTCGATCGGGATGCCTTCTTCCATGCCGAGCTTGAGCATGAGCTGCGACACCCGTTCGGAAGCGAAGATGCGCATCAGGTCGTCTTCAAGCGACAGATAGAACCGGGACGAGCCCGGATCGCCCTGACGGCCGGCGCGGCCCCGCAGCTGGTTGTCGATACGGCGGCTCTCGTGTCGTTCCGTTCCCAGGATATGCAGTCCGCCGAGGCCGAGCACCTCCTGCTTGTTCTTCTCGCAGTCCGCGCGGATCTCTTCATAGACGGTAAGCTTCCGCTCGTCCGGCAAGTCCTCCTCACGATAGAGGACCTGCTTGAACATGAAGTCGGCATTGCCCCCTAAAAGGATGTCGGTACCGCGTCCGGCCATGTTCGTCGCGATCGTCACGGCGCCCTTGCGGCCGGCCTGCGCGACGATCTCGGCTTCCCGTTCGTGCTGTTTGGCGTTGAGCACGTTGTGTTTGATGCCGTTGCGGTTGAGCATGCCGGCAATTTTTTCCGATTTCTCGATGGAGATCGTGCCGACCAGCACCGGCTGTCCCCGTTGGTGGCAGTCCTTGATCTCTTCGACGATCGCGGCGAATTTTTCCTTCTCCGTGCGGTACACGACGTCGGCATAGTCCAGCCGGATCATTTTCCGGTTGGTCGGGACGACGTTCACGTCGAGGTTGTAGATCTTGGCGAATTCCGCCGCCTCGGTGTCGGCCGTGCCGGTCATGCCGCCCAGTTTCTTGTACATGCGGAAATAGTTTTGGAAGGTCACCGAGGCCAGCGTCTGGTTCTCGTTGGCGATTTTGACACCCTCTTTGGCTTCAACGGCCTGGTGCAAGCCGTCGCTCCATCGACGTCCGGGCATCAATCGCCCGGTGAATTCGTCCACGATGATCACTTCCCCGTCCTTGACCACATAGTCCACGTCGCGCTTGTACAGCGCATAGGCCTGCAGCGCCTTCACGACGTGGTGCACGAGATCCATGTTGTCGGGATCGTAGAGATTGTCGACGCCCAATAGCTTTTCAACGCGCACATTGCCTTCTTCCGTGAGCGAGGCGGTCTTGGTCTTCTCTTCGATCGTGTAGTCGTGTTCCGGCTTGAGCTGCGGAATAATGGCATTGATGCGGTAATACAGGTCCGTCGTCTGGTCGGTCGGCCCGGAGATGATCAGCGGCGTCCGGGCTTCGTCGATCAGGATGCTGTCCACTTCGTCCACGATCCCGAAATTCAGATCCCGCTGCACGCATTGATCCAAAGCCGTGACGACGAGATTGTCACGAAGGTAGTCGAACCCGTATTCGTTGTTCGTGCCGTACGTAATGTCGGCTCGGTATGCCTCGAATCTGGTACAGGGGCGAAGATGCTGCAGCCGCTTGTCGGCGGCATCGTACGTCGGGTCGTAGATGAACGAGGCATCATGCTGGATGACGCCTGTGGAGAGGCCGAGCGCATGGTAGAGCTGCCCCATCCACTGTGCGTCGCGTTTGGCCAGGTAGTCGTTGACTGTGACCAGATGGGCGCCTTTGCCTTCGAGGGCGTTGAGATAGATCGGCAAGGTCGCGACCAAGGTCTTGCCCTCACCTGTTTTCATTTCGGAGATCCGGCCCTTGTGCAAGATCATTCCGCCGATGAGCTGCACGTCGAAATGCCGCATGTTGAGCTTGCGGCGGGACATCTCCCGACAGACCGCGAAAGCTTCAGGAAGAATATCGTCAAGGGCTTCGCCGGCAGCCAAGCGCTTCTTGAAGGCCTGCGTTTTGTCGGCCAGGGCGTGATCGGACAGCGGAGTCAGCTCAGGTTCCAAGGCGTTGATGCGCTGGACGATTGGCATCAAGGCCTTGATTTCACGGTCGTTCTTGCTGCCGAAAATGAGATTTAGAAGTTGTGTCAGCATCGTGCGTTCGGGATTGCTCCGGATCTTTGTTTATGGAGAGGATGCCGGGGTGGCGGCAACCCAGTTCAGGCAGTATACCGGAAACATTTTCTGAATCCTATCAGGAAGACAATGGGTTCCGATCCCTCATGCTTGACGCTCTCCCATCCGGTTGGGTACCATCGTCTCGACCGGCCTTGGTAGTGCGGAACGCTGTATGACGTCTCGGTTGATGAAGCAATCGCTCGCCCTCTTGTTGGTCCTCTGCCTGCTCGCTGTTGGAGGACTCGCCTCGGCGCAATCCATTTCACACGAATCTCACCACGCGCATCATCATAAGGCCGCGCATGCCACCGTGCTCTGCAACTGGATGTGCGCGGCGGGTCAAGCCGGAGAGGCGACGACCGTGCTCGTGCCCTCAGATGTCGTTCCATACGAATTTGTTGAACTTCGATT
Source organism: uncultured Nitrospiraceae bacterium (assembly GCA_963824855.1). Classification (GTDB taxonomy): domain Bacteria; phylum Nitrospirota; class Nitrospiria; order Nitrospirales; family Nitrospiraceae; genus Nitrospira_C. The sequence continues at coordinate 191,543 of CAWGQP010000005.1, read as the reverse complement.
CGAGGCTGACCTTCAGAACACCTTCTCCAGTCCTGTTGCCACCCGCGGTCCCCCGTTCCCCTTCGCCATCTAGTTGTACCTGACAAATCCATTCCGCTTCGAACGGAATCAACTTCCGTGATGAGCGGTTTCTCGGCACAGTCAGGCGTCCGAAGTTCATTTTTCTCGTTTGAAAGTCTTTAATTAGAGCGAAACGGAGCATTGTGCATGTCCGTAGGGCAACGGTTTCTCGCGACCATCATTCTTGTTTCATGGCTTAACGTACTATGGGTTCCCCCTCACGCGTTGGCGTCCTGTGGAGCGGTGTCGTGCTTCGTCACGATCGGGTCCCAGCAACAGATCCCAATGGCAGGATTGCTGACGATCAATGGCATTTACAGCTACACACCGATGCGATTACTGCCGGGAACCAATGGCGTTATTCCCGGTATCGATACGACTCAGCGGCAGCTGATTCTGGATCACCACCAAGAGACCAGGACCATTACGCAGATGGCCACCTTTGATCTCAACTATGGCATCACGGACCGACTCGGGATAGAAATCACGATTCCCTATATGTGGCGGACACATCATCATATCGATGGACTAGGAGAAGACGGGCCGAATGGTGAGGGAGAGTCAACCACCTTTTCATCGGACGGGCTTGGGGATATGCGGGTTGGGCTCAAATACAATGTGCTGCCCACCTTAAGGAGCATGGTGGTGTTGGGATTTGGAGTCTATCTTCCCACCGGCGTCACGAGTGCCACGGACAGCACCGGCGCGTTGATGGAACCGACCACACAGTTGGGGCGCGGACAAGTTGGATTGAATCCGACGATCTATCAAACCTATGAACTGATCCCTCATCGATTAAATCAGTTTCTCTTTGCTGGCTATCGCCACACCTTCCGGAACAACTGGGGTACCAGTTTGGAGATCAGTGGGACGTTAATGGCGGTTTCAATCTCGTCACAGTCCCTTGGTTCGTGCTGACCGCGCAGCTCAATTATCGATATATGGTTCACGATAACTTCAGTAGTTCCCTCTTACGCTCCGCAACGCCTGCGGATGCGCCGGACTTCCCCGGTGAACCGGTCGTGCTTGACCCAAACATCCAGAATCGGGCAGTACCCACCACCGGTTCGACCTTCCTAGCATTCACTCCGGGATTCCAAATCAGCCTGGAAGGCATGATGAGCTCGGCGTGGACGAAAATGACTTCGGCCTATTTCTATTCGCAGGTCCCGGTAGCGCGAGATTCCAATAACAGTCTTGCTCAAGGAACGAGTTTCATCTTCGGGCTGACGCGCTCGTTTCAGATGTTAACACCATCGTAGGTCACAGGTGGGAGGACGATTATGAAAACAGCCGTTGTTGCCGCAGTTCTCGGTGTGACTCTTGTCGGAGTATTGGTGGTCAACGGCTGGAGCATGGGATCACGTGTGCCGGTCGTCGGAACGCCCGCAGAGGATTTCCAATTGGTGGATCTGAACGGAAGATCCCCAACGTCTTGGTGACTATCGAGGGAAAGTGGTCTTGCTGAATTTTTGGGCAACATGGTGCAAACCTTGCACGACAGAAATGCCGGCCATGCAAGCGAGCTACGACAAGTTAGCGGACAAAGGGTTCGTCGTGCTGGCAATTAATGAATTGGAGGACGATGCAAAGGTTCGCGAGCACATCAGGCAATTTGGCCATACATTTCCGGTGTTGATGGATCGGGATAATAAGGTCGCGAACCAGTTCGGCGTGTACGGACTTCCGGTCAGCGTCTTTATCGATGAAAGAGGAATAGTTCAGGAGTACATCAAGGGCGGGCTTCTGACCGAACAGAAGATTTATGAAGTGGTGTCTCGGATGCAAAACCAAGAGCCGCCGAAAGCTGCATCATTAAAGTAGAGTCAAAACAATTGCGCGAAGCGTAACTGCGAATATGCGATCAACGAACGAGAGCAATTTCAGTATTCCTGCCTGGGGGGTGTCACTTGCTCTTCACGGAGGAGTTGTCTGGTTGGCGGTCCTGTTTACGGCGCAAGTAAAACCAGTCCTCGTCGAAGAAATTTTCAAATGGGACGTGGCATTTGTTGAGCCGGTGAAATCGGATTCAACATCGGACCCAATGCCGCAACCAGCGCCGGACCCAGTCAAGCAGGTCATCCCGACAGTACAACCGCCCCCACGTGTGGCCGCTTCGCGGCCTGTCGAATCGGTACCGGACACCGTCGTGCAGCGGGTCGCGCCTACGCAAACAGTGCAAATGGTGCATCCTGAGGTGCAGGCGCCGAAGCCGGTCGAACAGCGAGAAGAGCCGGCGCCACCGCTGAACACCGAACCGGTAACACCGCCGGTGAAGCCTGTTCAAGAAAAGACCGCTGAGCCGGTTGAGCAGCAGATCGTCGAGGCGCCCAAGACGCAGCCCGAACCAGTGACGGCCCCGAAGGAGGCTGAGCCGGTTCCGCCTGCTGATCCGGTCATTGCGCACAGGCAGCCGGACACGAAGCGGTCGAATCCCGGCCGATGGAAACTCCTGCGAAGTCGTTGGCGCCAGAGCCTCTTGCTTCTTCAGCGCCCGCGGACCCGGCTCCGGCTGTGTCGTCGCCTGCCAATTCCACTGCGCAGGAAGCGCCGATGCAGACCGCAAAAGCAGCCCCTGGACCCGACGTCAAGGTAGATCATCGCTGGCTCGCCGAGTCGCTCTGGAGACGGGTCGCTGAGCTAAAGCGATATCCCAGTTCGGCCCGCTTGAACGGTCAAGAAGGGAAAGTCATTTTGAAAGCCGTCATTCGCGCCGACGGCCATCTGGCCGAAGTCTCCGTTCAAAAAAGTTCTGGCCATCAGATCCTGGACGCGGCCGCAATTGAAGCAGTGAAACTTGCGTGCCCACTCCATATGAAGCATGCCATCGGCAAACCTGAGATCGTCGTGAACCTTCCGATCGTGTACAGCCTGGCGAATTAAAAGGGCGGGATGACGTGAGTAAATCATCACACAAAATACACCGGCTCTACTGGGCATGCACGATGGCGGTTACCCTCGCCGTTGTGTGGTCGGCGGAACTGCGCTCGGCCGAGGCCCCGGAATCTTCTCCCGCATTCGGACCGAAATATATGACGGTACATAATGTAAAAGGTCTGGTGGGCCCCTCCGTTCAGATCGACGATGAAGGCATGATTTCGGCCACGTGGGTCGAGGAGGACAAGGACGCGCGCACCATTCTGTTTGCCCGATCGAAAACGCCTGGCGGCCCGCTGGGCGCTCCAGTCGCCGTCAATCAGCCTGGTGAAAGTCCGTATTACCGCCAGGAGGCTCCGGCCCTTATCGCCCGAGGCCAGGACGTCTTTGTCACCTGGTCGATGACCCATCCGAAGATGACTACCGACAAGCCATTTTCGGGAGAGTTGAGACTAAGTCGATCCACTGACGGCGGACGCTCGTTCGGCCCATCGACATTGGTCAACGACGATGACCAGGTGATTCAGCACACCTTCGATGCACTCAATGTTGCTCCGGACGGCGTGCTGCATTTCGCCTGGATCGACGGTCGGGAAGGGAAGAAGGAACCCGGCACCTTCGTGGCAAGGTCGACAGACCAGGGACGCACGATCACGAAGAACTTCAAGGTCGACGACAACACCTGCGTCTGTTGCCGGACATCGATCGCCACGTCCGCGGACGGCCTCGTGTATGTCGCATGGCGAAAGATTTTTGATGGCAACATCCGTGAGACCGTGGTCTCACGATCGACGGACGGGGGAATGACGTTTTCCGCGCCGGTCGTCGTCGGCAATGATCGATGGGTATATCAGGCCTGCCCGCACCGTCCGGCGTCGTTGGGCGTCGACCGGCTGGGACGCCTCTACGTGGTTTGGTATACAGAGGGTGCCGACGAGACGCCGGCGATCTATCTGGCCTATTCAGACGATCAAGGGAAGACATTCTCCGAAAAAAAACAGCTGAACCGCTCAAAGGGCACCTTCCCCGACCACCCGCAGATGGCTGTCGATCCTCAGGGCCGCGTGATGGTGATCTGGGAAGAGCAATCACCCGTGCGCCGAGAGATCGTGATGAGCCATTCACTGGATCGTGCCGAATCCTTTAGCCAGCCGCGGAAATTGAATGAGAAGCACGGCCAGACACCCACGATTGGGGTCAATCAGCAGGGAACGGTCGTGATGGGGTGGAAGGAACACGCGATGCCGGCGCATCGTCTTGTGGTTCAGACGATGCAGTTGCCAGGAGTTTCGGTCGCAGAAGCGGAGATTCGAACCAATGGACCGTAGCAAACTACGGCGCATGGCTTGTGCGGTGGTCGTTGCCGCATGTGTTGGGCTGTCGGGTTCCGGCGCGCCACTGTTCGGTGCCCCTTCCGCAGCAGGCGATCCCTTCGGGGCGCTCGGTGTGACCCGAACGTCTACAGGCGATCCGGCGGTGGCATTTGATCTCAAGGCGCTCGACGGCGCTACCCTCGGTTCGCAGCATTTGGCAGGCAAGGTCGTGGTGCTCAATTTTTGGGCCACCTGGTGCGGGCCGTGCAAAGAGGAGATGCCGTCGCTTGCACGACTACAGTCGCAATTCGACCCTGAACAGGTTCGCGTGGTGACCGTCACCGCGGACATCCATCCGAAAGGGATCAAGCAGTTTCTCGATCATCTTGGCATCAAGCTGCCCGTGCTCTTCGACGAAGACCAGGAACTCTCCCGCCTCTTCACGGTGCGTGGACTCCCGACCACCGTGCTGATCGATCAGGACGGTCACGCGCTCGGCCGGGCCGTAGGGCCCCGAGCCTGGGACAGCCAAGAATCGATCGCCCTCGTCCGACACGTCCTCGAACGTCAACCATGAAGCGCCGGATTGCGCCCATTGCCATCGGGATGGTCGTCCTCTATGCCGCCTTGGCGATCGGCACCTCTTGCTGTCTCCTGCTACATGCAGAACAGCAGGCTCACCACCACAGCCCCGCTCACGTAGCGCACTCGGCGCTGTGTGCCTGGGCCTGCCAGGCCAACCCCACTATCACCATTCATGCCGGTCTTCCACTTGGCGTCGTCTTTGCTGTGGTCGCTCTACTGCGATTATACAGCGCCGCACCACAGACGCGCCTCTTTGCCGCTCTGATACATTCCCGCGGACCTCCTCGCTGATTCGTTTCTCCAACGACATTCATCCTAAATCGGCCACGGTCAGCAGAGGCAATAAATGCGCCCGTGGTCGCGTGTCGTTCATGACGTAAGGAGCCGCATCATGTTTGAACGTATAGGTGCCTTCGCGCTGAGATGTGCAATCTTGGTCGGATGCCTGACGACATTCATAGCCGGAGGAGGCGAGGCGCTCGCCCAGGATGCGCCGTCCGCCGGTCCGACCGGCTCATCACGCGAACAGGAATTGCGCGAGCAGCTCAACGATATATTGAAAGAACTGGACGAGATTCAACAGCAAAAGGAGAGCGCCAAACCGGAAGCCGAACGCCCCGCTATCATCAAGCAACAAGCCGAACATGAAGCGACGGGGGAGGCTCAAGCAACAGCAGTACCGCATTATGACCTTGCCGACATGAGCATCGTCAGCAACCGGCTGCAAAAACGACCCGAGGGAATCTCGTTGGATGCCACTGTGCCGGCGGAGACAGATTCCCAGCCGACTCGTACGATGAAGGAGTCACTTCGAGTCGCTACCGGGCATCGCGCTACGTCAGGCGAATGGCCCGCGCGACTTCAGCATCATGATCCGTGGGCAGGGAGCGAAGACCACATTCGCGGTTCGTGATATCAAAATCTACGAAGACGGGTTCAGCCAGACGCAATCCGACGGGTTGTCGCGACTCGACATGCAAGATCCCTGGTTCATGAGAAGCACTGAGGTTATCCGAGGGGCCTCTTCCTCGCTGTACGACAATTATGCGCTCGGCGGCATGGTCCACTTTAGGACCAGGCGCGGCAGCGACATCAATGGATTTGAAACCTTCCTTTCCGGAGGATCGTATCGGCTTCTTCAAGCAGGCCTTCGCCATAGGGAAGCAATATCAAAACCTTGATGTATCCTTGTTCGCCAGCAATGTGGCGGAAGATGGATTCATCAAAAACAGCGACTACAACACTCAGACCTTGAACTTCAATCTGCGTTTCACTATCGACGACAAGCAGAGTTTTTATTTCAAGGCGATTTCAAACTGGTTGGATACGCGCGTGCCGACCAGATTGACGCAGGCGCAATTCAATGCGGACGAACGCCAGGCCGGCGGCGCCCAGACCCCCTGTACACCCGGAACCTATAATCCCGCCTGCGCGAATGCCGAACTACTCCATCAGCAGCGTATCGATCGGCGTACGATCGTCGGAGGCATGTACGAGCGTCAACTCAATGCCAATACGGTGCTCACGATCGAAGCCGACTATGACGTGAAAGACATCAACCAATATTTCTCCCAAATCACCGATAACGTCAATCCCAACTACAAGACCTACACGGACTTGCGACACGATGGTCGACTCGGAGAGATGCCGCTCAAAAGTTACGTCGGTTTCTTTCTAAACAATATGGAACAGGAGGGAGAGACGTTCCAGAATCTGGCTACCGGATTTGGAACCAGAGGAACGTTGCTTCAGAACAATCGGGGAAGAATCAATAACATCGGAGGCTCGCTTTCGGGAGGAACTGGAATTCGTTCCGAAATGGACTTTGGCTGTAGGCCTTGGGTTTGAGCAATCGCAACTCAGCATTGACACCATCAACTATGACAATTCCGGCGCAGTAGCGTCGAGGCCAAGCGCGACCCGCGACTACTCAAATTGGGCACCCGAAGCATCGCTCACGTGGAAGCCGGCGGAAGGCTATCGGCATTGGATCAGGAGCTCGACCGGATATGCTATCCCGACGTTCGGCAATCTTACGAGGGATCCGATCACCGGTCTCCCCGGGGCAAACTTCAATTTGAAGCCGCAGAAGAATTGGAATAATGAGATCGGCACGGAATCGAGACTGACGAAGGACCTGATCGTCGAACTCGTCGGGTTTTGGACGTTCTTCAAAGATGAAATCATCACTCAAACGATTTCTGGATCGAATACTGCCTCGGTCAATGCCGACTCATCGCAGTATCGCGGAATCGAAGCGCGATACGATTGGCGTCCGTTGTCGGGATTGCGCTTCTCGGGGGCCTATACGCATATCGATGCCAAGTACATTAATTTTTCCGACCGGACCGCCGCTGGATTTCTAGTGCGCGATGGAAAGAACGTGCCCAACGTGCCGACCGATATTCTGAACTTGAAGATGGAGTACGATCATCAACCGACCGGATGGGGAGGCTGGCTCGAGGGCAATTACTTCAACAGCTACTTCCTGAACAACAATAATACGTTTGGGATTCCCTCATATTTCATCGGGACGGTGAACATCCATAAGACTGTTGAGGTGAAGAATTCCTGGTTCCGTTTTGCCAAGTTCTATCTCCAATTGGACAACATCGCGAACATAGAAATATGCCGCGTCAGGCCAGGTGGTCACGGGAGAAACCACGGCGCAAGCTGCCGGGCAACAGGCGTTCTTTGCCGGGTACGGCCGAGCCATTTACGGCGGCGTGACGCTGGGACTGTTCTAGCTCGAGTTTCCGATCACAGGGTGCTGTTCGCGTTGATTTCACTGCCAACCCACCGTATAGTTTGGGACGGACTGCAATGTTGGTAGGGAGCGCTCTCTTGACGGCACCCGCACGACCACTGCTGCTCATGTCGATCGTCATTGGTGGGGTGCTGCTCTTCCCCGGACTTCTTCGTGCCGCAACGCCCTCCGATTCCAGTAAGCGTGCGGTCGAACAGGCGACGGAACTCTGGAGGTCCGGCGATGCTGACGCGGCGATCGCGTTTTTGGAGAAATCGGTGGAGTCCGGCGGCATCGGCCGAAGCCTATCACCTGTTGGGGCAACTCTACTTCAAAGCCAAGAAAAAGCCCCGCGAGGCAGCCGAGGCGTTCACACATGCGCTCAAGCTGAAGCCTGCGTACCCTGATGCGCTCAATGATTTGGCGGAAGTGTATCTCGCGCAAGGCAAGACCGCAGAGGCGGAACAGACGCTCAAGCGCGCCCTCGAGATTGAGCCGAAGCACGAGGACTCCTATCTTGATCTTGCCCGGCTCTATGAAAGCCGGCACGACAGTCCCGCTGCGAAGCAGGTGTATCAGCGCCTTCTCGCCGTTCGTCCCACCAGCGCGGACGGACTTTTCGGGCTGGCCATGTTGCACGAAGCAGAGGGCAACAACGACTCCGCCCGGAAGCTGCTCGCACGGCTGACGAAAGCCCACCCCACACACGCCGACGGATGGTATCAAGCGGGCCGTCTGGCAGAACGGAACAATGACCTGCTGGAAGCCGCCTATGCGTACCGGCAGGCGATTGCGGCCAAGCCCAACCTCGTGGACGCCCATTACAACCTGGGATTTATTCTACGCAGTCAGAACAAACCTAGCGAGGCGGAACGGGAGTTTCTCGAAGTCATCCGGTATCGGCCCGAGTATGCCGAGGCGCACATGAATCTCGGCGTGATTTATACCAGCATGAACAAGCTCGAAGAGGCGGAACAGGAATACGAGAAGGCCGTCGCGCTGAAACCCGACTACGCCGAAGCCCACTATAATCTGGGCGTGTTTTACGAGCTGCACCGCAAGGACATGCCGCGCGCTCTGGCGCAGTATCACAAGTACCGAAACCTCGGCGGCCGTGACGATCGTGTGGAACGGATTATCGGGACTGCCGGACGGTGATGCTCAAAGCTCCTGAGTGACGCGAGAACGAAACCTGGTGAAGGCGCGTCTCGGCGCGCCGGGCGGGTGGGTGAGAAGGAGGCTTTTTCAACACCCTGATTACCAGCGATACGGCCAAGGACGCCAATAGGGACTGCCGTAAGGCCCCCAGTAGCCCGACCCCATGTAAGGATACGCGTAGGGCCGCCTCCATTGCGCAGCCACCTCCGGCGGAGGCAAGACCTCGATGTGACGCGCTTCAATGACCGGATAGCTATATTCCGTTTCGTCGAGCGGTAGCGTTATCGACCCTGTGACTTCTCCATTTACCGTCAGTCGGGTACCAGGGGGAATTGTGGCAGGATCCAAAAATTCCCTGTGCATCGCGACGAACCGGCCTTGGGACTGAGTCCGGTCGGTACCGAGGTGTCCCGAGCGGTCGAGCGGGAGCTGTAAGATCTCAATCCGTGTCCCATCCTTGAGTCGCCTGGCACTCAGCACCTCCCCACTGAAGACTACGGACTGTCCTCTGTAGGAATCGGGAGCGGCTTTGACTTGAAGAAAGGTGATCGAACTGGCAGCCGACCCATCTTCGGCGTGCTGGCTCGCGCATCCGCTGAGGAGCAGACAGAGGCCGATGGCAGTGCTCAACGAGCAGACTGAACGCATAATGCGAATTATAACAAACAGCAAAGTGCCGCAGGTATTCGATATAATGGCCGATCACGGCACTGCATTTCCACGAAAGGAGCGGGCATGGGCAAGATCGCACGTTGGCCTAGCATGACGTTGATCGCCGGAATCCTGCTGTCAACCGTTCTCTTTGGCGGTAATGGGCCGGTTCAGGCCGCCCCTCCGGAATTAAAGGGCAAATATGAAGTCCTGAAGGATGAGCGCTCGACTCACCAACCAGGGAAGGTCAAGCTGGTGGAGTTCGCAGATTTTTACTGCCCACACTGTCATCATTTCGACGGTGAAGCGCTGCCCATTCTCGAGAAAGAATTCGGAAAGAAGCTCGAGACGACGATGGTCGGCTTTCCCGTGATCAGAGGAAAGCTGCCGACGCCGTTCGACATGTATGAACAGGCCAAGCTGATGGGCAAAGGCAATGAAATGAAGAAAGTGCTCTTCCGGACGATTCACCAGGACAAGGTGACCGGTGTGCTCGACCGCTCCATCCGGGAAGTCCTCATCAAGGAAGTCGGGCTCGATCCAAAGGCTTTTGAGGAGGGCATGGCCAGCGGAAAACCGGCTCAACTCTTTGAAGAAGGCAAACAGTGGGGAGAGCGCATCAAGCTGCAGCAAACGCCGACCATTCTCTTGGACGGCAACATCAAAGTGGACAAGATTGATCCCGAAAACCTGAGACTCTTGATCCAGAGCATCCTCGACGCGGACAGAAAGAAATAAACAGTGATCAGTGACCAGACGAGAGAAGATGCCTTGGAGGATGGTCAAAATGGCTACCATTCTCCACCCGCCCGAGCCCGAAGCGCCGAGACGCTTCGCCCCGCGGGCGGCCGCAGCGAGTGGAGGGCCGAGATCCTACTATGGCGATCGATCCTATCTGCGGTATGACCGTCGATCCGGCGACGGCTGCCGGGCAATACGAATATCAAGGCGTCACCTACTACTTTTGCGCCGCCTCCTGTCTCGAAACGTTCAAAGCTGATCCGGAACGAGCGCTTCGACCGAAAAGCTCGGGCCTGATCACCCTCGGCAAAAAGTCCTCGATTCAGATGATGCCGCCTACCCCTTCCATTGAGGGCGCACAGGTCGATCCTGTGTGCGGAATGACCGTTCAGCCTGAAAGCGCCGCCGGCTCCTATGTTCACGAAGGTAAGACGTACTACTTTTGTTCAACAGGCTGTTTGGCCAAGTTCCGCCAGGATCCCGCTGCGTTTCTGGTCCCCCCGGCGCAACGCATCACGAAACCGACGGCCGTTCCCTCCGGCTCCAAAGTGGAATACATCTGTCCGATGGATCCGGAGGTCGTTTCGACCTGGCCAGGAGCTTGTCCCATCTGCGGCATGGCGCTGGAGCCCAAAATCGTCACGTTGGAAGAGCGACCGAATCCGGAACTTTTGGACATGTCGAGGCGCTTTTGGATCAGCCTCGGTCCCGCGCTCCTCGTGATGATCTTGGCGATGGCCGAGATGATACCGGCGCGTCAGATCTTCAACGGCCCGGTGAAAAACTGGATTCAATTGTTGCTGGCCACACCGGTCGTGCTCTGGGGAGGCTGGCCGTTCTTTGAACGCGCCTGGAACTCGATCGTTCACCGGGCGCCGAACATGTTCACGCTGATCGGCCTCGGGACCGGAGCCGCCTATCTCTACAGCGTCCTGGCCACCATCGCGCCTGGCCTCTTGCCGGTTTCGTTCCATGCATCCGATGGTTCAGTTCCTGTCTATTTCGAAGCTGCGGCTGTCATCACGGTATTGGTGTTGCTGGGACAGGTCTTGGAATTACGCGCGCGCGGCCAAACGACTTCTGCCATGAAAGCGTTGCTGCGCCTGGCGCCGAAAACGGCCAGGCGTGTCGGAGAGGGCGGCAAGGAGACGGACGTGCCGCTCGACCAGGTGAGGGTCGGAGATCGTCTACGCGTTCGTCCGGGCGAACGGGTGCCTGTGGACGGCGTTGTCGTGGAAGGTGTGACGGCGGTCGATGAATCGATGGTCACGGGAGAGTCATTGCCGGTGGCAAAATCCCCCGGCGCTCCGGTGACGGGCGGTACGATTAACGGCGCCGGCAGCATCCTCATGCAGGCGGAACGGGTCGGCTCCGACACCTTGCTTGCCCGCATCGTCCAAATGGTAAGTGACGCCCAGCGAAGCCGTGCTCCCATCCAACGGGTTGCCGACCGTGTAGCCGGCTACTTTGTCCCAGCGGTCGTGGCGGTTGCGATCCTCACTTCCATCGCGTGGGCCCTCTGGGGGCCTGAACCGCGGCTGGCCTATGCGCTGGTCAATGCCGTGGCGGTGCTGATTATTGCCTGCCCTTGTGCGCTCGGACTGGCAACACCCATGTCCATCATGGTGGGAACGGGGCGGGGGGCGACGGCCGGCGTTCTGATCCATAAAGCGGAAGCCCTCGAGGTGCTCGGAAAAGTGGACACGTTGGTGTTTGACAAGACGGGCACCCTCACCGAAGGGAAACCCACGCTCGTCTCCATTCGCTTCGTGCCGCCGTGGAGCGACGCGGAAGTGTTGCGGCTCGCGGCCAGTCTCGAGCGCCGGAGTGAACATCCGGTTGCTTCTGCCGTCATCGCTGGAGCGGAGCAGCGAGCGGCGCCGCCCGGAGTGGTCAAGGAATTTCGCTCGGTCACGGGCTATGGAGTCACCGGTGTCGTCGACGGACATTCTGTCGCAGTGGGGACCTCTACGCTTCTTCGAGAGCGCCTGAACATCGCCGATCCCGGCTTGGCCGTGCTGGAAGAGGAAGCGGCGCGCTTGCGAGCAGAGGGACAAACGACAGTGTTTGTCGCCGTGGATGGGAAGGCTGCGGGACTGCTCGGTGTGGCCGATCCGGTGAAATCCACGACTCCTGAGGCCGTCCGGTTACTCAGAGAACAGGGCGTTCGGCTGGTCATGGTCACGGGCGATCACCAGCTTACGGCGGAGGCCGTCGCCCGGCAGGTCGGGATCACCGAACTGCACGCGGGGGTGCTCCCGGAGAAAAAAGGCGCCATCGTCGCAGACCTCAAGTCACAAGGCCGTGTGGTGGCGATGGCGGGCGATGGCATTAATGATGCGCCGGCGCTGGCTCTTGCCCACGTGGGGATTGCGATGGGAACCGGAACGGACATTGCCATGGAAAGCGCGGGCATGACGCTCGTGAAAGGCGATCTGCGCGCGCTGGTTCGTGCCATCCGACTCAGCCGGGCGACCATGAAGAACATCCGGCAGAATCTCTTTTTCGCCTTCGTCTACAATCTTGCTGGCGTGCCTCTTGCGGCCGGCGTGCTGTATCCGGTGTGGGGGGTGCTGCTGAGTCCCATGATTGCCAGTGCTGCCATGACCTTCAGCTCCGTCTCCGTCATTGCCAACGCGCTTCGTCTGCGGCATGTAGATTTATGAGTGCGTCCTCCCCGCCTCCATGCTAGGCTACGGAGTTTCTTAAGGTCTTATGCGCAGTTCTGAAAGAAAGGGTGGTATGTCGAGTGCTGTCCGTTCCCTGGTGGGATTGGTCACTGCCGCGATCATCAGCCTGGCCGTCGGAAGTTCGGGAGAGGCGGCCAGCCGGTTAGTGCCAGTCGCCGGCGTCAACGACCTCCAAAATCAGGTCAAGACGACGGCGTCAAAAGTGATTCCGGCTGTTGTCAGCATCGCGTCGACCGTCATGGTGCGCGACCAGGCGTTCAGTGACGAAACGCTGCCCTTCGGCCTATTCAGAGAACCGCCGGCTCGGCGTCAGTATGGACAGGGTTCCGGCGTCATCGTCTCTTCCGATGGCTACATCATCACGAATAACCACGTGGTCGCGGATGCCGTGGACGTGGAAGTCATTTTGGCCGACCGCCGGCAGTTCAAAGGTAAGGTTATGGCCACGGATCCGAAGACCGACGTTGCGGTCGTCAAGATTCAGAGCACCAATTTGCCGACAGTGCCCTGGGGCGATTCCAGCAACCTGGCCGTCGGTGATTTCGTGCTGGCGATAGGGAATCCCTTGGGACTCAGCCGGACGGTGACTTTCGGCATCGTCAGCGCCGTGGGGCGGGCGGACGTTGGCGTTGCGGATTTCGAAGATTTCATTCAAACGGATGCACCGATCAATCCAGGCAACTCCGGCGGTGCGCTCGTGAACACCAACGGTGAACTCGTGGGCATTAACACGGCGATCGCCAGTCCTACGGGTGGAAGTGTCGGCGTCGGGTTCGCCATCCCCAGCAACATGGCCAGGACAGCCATGCAAAGCCTGATTAAGACCGGCAGGGTCGTGAGGGGATTTCTCGGCGCATCCACGCAGGATGTCACCCCGCTGCTGGGAAAAATCTTCAAGCTGCCGGATGTGAAGGGCGCGATTGTCACCGACTTGCAGGCAAAGGGATCCGCGGAAAAGGCGGGGCTCAGACGAGGCGATGTCATCGAGCGGTTCGACGGACGTGATGTCATGGACAGCGGGCATCTTCGCAATCTGATGGCCGCCGCCGCAATCGGCAGCAAGCACCGGCTGGATCTCGTGCGAGACGGCAAGACGATTCAAGTCGAACTTACCGTACAGGAAGCTCCGAGGGAGCGGGCGAAGAAGAGTCAGGCGGCGACCGCGACGGGTTCGGGCGCTCACCCATTGTCGGGCGTGGTCTTCGACGATGTCACGCCTCCGCTCGCACGCCAAATGGATCTGCCGGTCAACAGCGGTGTCGTTGTGACTGATATTGAAGAAGGCAGTTTGGCCGAATCCTCGGGCCTTCAACCGGGCGACGTGATTCTGGAATTAAACCGCCAGCCCATCCCCAACTTTTCTGCGTTTCAACGCCTCGCCGATCCGATGAAATCGAGCGATCTCGCCCTGCTCCTGGTCAACCGCCAGGGCACTATTCTGTATATCCCCGTGCGGGGCGAATAGCGCCCGACAGGGTTCCTCACCTGAGTCAGGACGTCCGGCGTTTTCGGCGGGCCGTTTTGGCGCCCTGTTTACCCATGGCTGTCCGCGTGCGCTTGGGGAGGCGCGCAATCGTCCGCTTCCGCTTCGCGGCCGCCGCCGCCTTCTTGATGTTGCGGCGCGCCGCCGTTCGCTGCTTTGCCGTCGCCATGGTTCCCTCCTTTGGATGTATCAGCGTAGTTGCCAATCTCTCACCGCAATGCACCCCCTGCTCCTCGTCGTAACCATTGGCAGTGAAGCTTGATTCGGACATCATGGCGAAGACGGTGGCTGCGTGCACCTAGCAATTGCCCAAGCGCTTCGCGCCGGGACCAGCCTGTCCCACGAGCGCGAGTTTGTACAATTGACTCTCCGAAACCGCATCGCTATACTTCGTAGCACGAATATTATAATCGTAGCATCGAGGCATGAAAAAGCTCGTTCGATTCGGAGTGTCCTTAGACCACCATCTGCTCGATGACTTTGACGACGTCGTTCGCCGCCGTAAGTATGCCACGCGTTCTGAAGCGCTGCGCGATCTCATCCGCGATCAGCTGGTAAGCCAAGAATGGAGCAGCGAGACGAATCGTGAGTCGGTCGCGACGATCACCTTCGTCTACGATCATCATGTGCGCGATCTCACCAGGAAACTCACGCATATCCAGCACGACTTCCAAGGGCACATAATGGCGGGCATGCATGTCCATCTCGATCATGACCACTGTCTTGAAGTGCTGGTCGTCAAAGGGAAGGTTTCAGAGATCAGGGAAGTCGCCGATGCGTTGGTCAGCGTGAAGGGGGTCAAGCACGGCAAACTGACCATGACCACCACGGGCAAGGGACTCGTGTGAGCCATGTATGTATGTGTCATCGATGGCCGGGGAGGAGGGCTGGGTCGCCGGCTAGTTGCGGGGTTGCAGACAGAATTGGGAAGACAGCACAAGATCGTTGCGCTGGCCACCAACGCTGTTGCGGCTGAAGCCATGAAACAGGCCGGTGCGTGCTCTATAGGAGTGGGGACGCAGGCCATCGCGCAGACTGTGCCAACCGTGGATGTGATCGTGACGTCTTTGAATCTTGTATTACCCGGATCGATGTTGGGCGAAGTCACGCCGGACATCGTCCGAGCTATCCTGACTGCCAGGGCCAAGAAGATCCTGCTGCCGGTCAATCGTGCGTTCATGGAAGTCGTGGGGACCGAAGATCAGACGCTCGAAGCGCTGATCGCCAAATCCCTCTCTCGGGTCACATCGTTCGTGAGTTCCATCCGACAGGTCTAGTCGGGATTTTCTTCCAGCGTTGTTGCCAGACCACGAGGGTCTGCGCCGGCCGATGAGCCGGCTGCCAGGGCAATCTTCGTGGGCGTCCCATCCGTCCACTTTCGTGAGCAGATAAGTGATGCATCTCTGGCTGATTCTGGTTGTTCTTCTTGGGCTGCTGAATATAACTCGGGCACTGGCACATGACCCGGATGCGGAGGTCCTTGAGGTTCCGGAGGTGTCGGTCGTCGGAGAGCGGCCGGTCGCGGCATCATCCCAGCAATTCATTCCTGACAAAGAATATTTGCTGCAGCCGCAAGGCCGACCGGCTCAGGTGCTGCGGCTGATCCCGGGCATGATCGTAGTAGAACATTCCGGTGGTGCCGGAAAGGCCGATCAGTATTTTCTGCGCGGTTTCGATGCCGATCATGGTACCGACGTCGCCTTCTTTACAGACGGCATGCCCATCAACTTTCGTTCTCACGCACACGGTCAGGGCTATGCCGAGTTGAATTTCATCATCCCTGAAACGATCGAAGGGCTGGATGTGTATAAAGGCGCTTATCTGCCGGAGTTCGGCGACTTTGATACAGCCGGTGCGGTAAACTTTCGAACCCGCCAGGTCGTCAAAGAAGGCATTGTACAGGCAGCAGGAGGGCAGTTTGATACGCAGCGCTATATTCTCATGTTTTCTCCCACCAAGGACAAGATCCGCACCCTGTTCGCCGGAGAGGGCTACTACACGAACGGCCCGTTTTTGAACGACAACCGATATTTTCGTGCGAATCTGCTCGGTAAGGTGACCACGAATTTTTCCAGCCGTGATGAGTTGAGCCTGACGGCCACGTTTCAGAACGCTCAATGGAATGCATCGGGAGAAATTCCGCTGAGAGCCGTCTCTGACGGCACTCTCGACCGCTTCGGCGCCATCGATCCCTCAGAAGGCGGCAAGACACTCCGCACTACCGCCCGGCTGAACTATCATTACGATACCCCGTCAGGAGGCCAATTTTTTGCTAACGCCTACGCGCAATACTACAAATTCGACCTGTACACCAATTTTACGTTTTTCCTCAACGATCCGGTCAACGGCGACGGCATTCAACAATCACGATAGCCGTGTCATGTATGGAGGAGATATCGGATACAAGCAACGGGCGGAAGCTATTCGGGATGCCGAGCATCGGTACGATCGGTTTCCAAACCAGGGTGGACGATATCCACGCACGCCTGGGTACGCAAGTGGCGCGTATGCCTTTGGGCACGACAACCGACAGCGATATGCTGGAAGCCTCCTATGCACCGTATATCAAGGCCGAAATCCAGCCTGCTTCCGTGGATGCGACTGATGGGGGACTCCGTGCTGAAATGTTCACCTTCGACGTGCGGAACCGTTGTCTACTTGTGCTGACCAGCCGGCGGGACGGACGGCCTCCGATCATCGTGCTTCCTAAGGTCAATTTGATTCTGGGCCCCTGGTTCCGGACGGAGTTCTTTGCCAACTATGGAGAGGGCTACCACAGCAATGATGCCCGCTCTGCCGTGGCCCCTGGCTCATCACCGCTCGCCAGCGCGAGGACCTATGAAGTGGGGTTCCGCTCCAAGCCGTGGGGACCGGACGGCATCGAGCTGATCGCCACGCGTCTGGGCGATCGATCTCCAGTCCGAATTGGTGTTCGTCGGCGATGAAGGGACGACCGAATCCGCGGCGCCGACCCGCACGGCGGGGTGTGGAAGTGGCAGCACGGGGCCAAGTATGGGGGCCGCTGTACGTCAACAGCAGTGTTACGTGGACGAAACGCCGAGTTCGCCAACGGCGACGCGATTCCGTTGGCGCCCGAACTCACCGCGTATGGCGCGGTGCTCTTGCAGTGGCCAGAAGGCTTGCGCTCGCAGCTCCAGGCCACGTATCTGGGCGTTCGTCCTTTGATCGAAGACCGGAGCGCCAAATCTCCCTCATGGCTTGTCTTCGACCTTATCGGAACGGTATATGCTTCCGGTCAAGCTTCCTCATGGCACGCTCGAGGCGTTCTTGTTCATCCAAAATCTGTCTCAATACGAAATGGGAACAGGCAACGTTCTTCTTTGAATCGCGGTTGCGGAACGAAGCAGCCGGCGTCAATGACATTCACTTCGTGCCGGGCAATCCGCGATTTGTTATGGGCGGACTCGCCTGGTATTTCTAGCAAGCCGCTGAAAATTCTACTTTCTCGGTCGCGTCCGTTCCCAGCGTACTTATTGCACCCTCCCGACCACCGATCGCTCTCGCAATCGGCTTCCTCGAGACGCGCCTCACCGGCTGCCGTTCTCGGTCGCGGTCCATTTTGACGACGTGCCGAAGGACGCCTCGAACTGTGCCGCTCTCTGCGACATTGTAATGCATTTTGAGCCGCCCGCAATACAATACAAACGTGATCCCACTATACCAATTCTTCCACAATCCTACTTCAATCGCTCGACGCTTGTGGTCGCACGATCGCTGTTGGGCAAATATCTGGTGAAGCAAAACGGCGCCGGGACCATGGCGGGGAGAATCGTCGAGGTGGAAGCATACGTCGGCCCCCATGATTTGGCATGCCATGCCTCCAAGGGGCGGACGCTGAGGACTCAGGTTCTGTTCGGGCCCCCGGGCATCTCCTACGTCTACATGATCTATGGCATGTATCACTGCTTGAACGTTGTGACGGAGGAGGCCGAATTTCCTGCTGCGGTGTTGATCAGAGCCGTGGAGGTCGACGGACAGTTGATTGACGGGCCAGGGCGGCTATGCCGCGCCTTTTCAATCGACCGCTCGTTGAACTGCATCGATATGACGGCTCGTCGGCAGCTGTGGTTCGAAGACCGGGGAACGAAGATTCCACGGGGAAAGATCGGTGCATTCCCACGGATCGGCGTCAGCTATGCAGGGAAGTGGGCCGGCAAACCGTATCGCTTCAGAGTCACGGATTGGTAAACGCCCCGTGGTTAGGTCGCCCGATGGGAATATCGCATCGAGGACAA
The DNA here is from genome assembly GCA_963824855.1 of uncultured Nitrospiraceae bacterium. GTDB lineage: Bacteria > Nitrospirota > Nitrospiria > Nitrospirales > Nitrospiraceae > Nitrospira_C. The sequence goes on along the minus strand of CAWGQP010000005.1, from coordinate 172,983 downwards.
AATAAAAAGGGAGCGGCCCATGAGGACCGCTCCCTTTTTTTACACTTCGATGAAGCGACTACTCGATCTTGCGATCGCCCGTGATCTTGGTGGCAGAGGTGACGGGCGGAGCAATTTGGATCTGCGGGCCCTGCACCTTCGGAAGCCGGCCGGCTCCTTCGCTCGCCGTAACCCTGTCATTGTCCATTTTCTTGAGATTCTGGCTGATGTGAGCATCGTCAAAGCCGGCGGACTTTGACAGTGTGGATTGACCGCGGGCATCCGACTGGCCGGGATCGTTCGCCGTGGGCTGTCCGTTCACCGGGCTGCCGCTGTTCTTCATCGGATAGCCCTCATGCTTGGGCAGCAGCGCTGGGTTGGCCGACGCCATGGAGACCGCAAACAAGACACCGGAAACCATCGCAACAGTGCCGAATAAGAGCTTCATACCCATCTCCTTTGAATAATGGTGGCTGAAGATTGCCGTAAGTTACGTTCCGATATCACTAACGAATCAAGTGGGCGGGATCATAGCCAGAGGGGGGGAGGGCTGTCAAGCGGGGAAAAAGGCGCGCCTTGAGGATCGGGACACGATGCGCAGCCGGATTCTTAACGGCGAGGGGGGCGGCGGCCACGGCCGCGGTGACGGAATGCAGGACCACGGCTCACTCCGGGCAGGCGGATGGTGACCGTCGTCCCTTCACCGGGCGCGCTGCCGATCGTGATCGATCCGCCGTGTTCTTCGACGATTTTCTTCACCGTGGCGAGGCCCAGTCCTGATCCCGCCTTCTTCGTGGTGAAAAACGGTTCAAAGACGTTGTCCACGATTTCCGGAGGAATCGGGGCCCCGTCGTTCTTGATCAGGATCTGATCCTCGATGCCTCGTCCCGCCCGATGTTGACTCACGTGGATCGTGAGCTGTCCGCCCGGCGTCATCGCTTCGCAGGCATTCTTGAAGATACTGAGAAAGACTTGTTGCAGCTTCGCCTCATCTCCCCGCACCGGGGCGAGGATGGGAGCATACTCTTTTGTCACATGGATTCTCGTGACCTCAAGATCGGTGGCCACGACCGTGAGCGCGCTTTCGATGACCTCGGGGACCCGCACCAGGCGTCGATTCAGCTCGAGCGGCTTGGCGAAATCCAGGATTTCGTTGAGGATCGCCTCTACGCGGATCAGATCGCGCATGGCGTTTTCCACGCGTGTTTGGGGGTCGAAGTCCAGGACGCCTTCTCCCGTCACTTCCTCCAGTTGTGCGCGGATCGAGCCCAACGGCTCGCGCACTTCAGTGGCGAGGAAGGCGCTGAATTCTCCAATGGCCGCCTGTCGCTCCTGCTTGCGAATCATCGGCTCCAAGGGGACGGAGGGCGGTTGGGCGGGAGCCGGGGACTCCCCGGAGTCATCGGCCGCCGGGACAGGAGCAGCCGGCGCCTGCGACGGAGCCTGGAGCAGATCGGCAAGTTTGAGAATGAGCGGCTCAAGCGTGCGCGCATCCGTGGGTTGGTACCGGCCCGCTTCGCGGGACGCCAGCGTCACGGTGCCGCCGACCTGTCCTCTGACGAAAAACGGAAAGACCAACGAAGACTGGAACCGGTCTTTAAAGAGCTGCTTATGATCCAAGAACCGGCCCTGCGTCGACGCGAGATCGTGATCGATGCGGGGCTTTCGATGACGAATCGCCCAGCCCGCGGCCGAACTGTCCAACGCCAGGCGATGCCCGGGCCGCATGTCCTTCTTCCCGTCTTTGTGGTCGCCTTTCAGGTCGCCGGCCATGCCCAGCACCTCAACGCTGCCGGCGATCGGGTCATAGTGGCACACCCAAGCCCGATCAAAGGATACCGTCTGGGTCGCATCGGTCAGGACCGCCGTGATCTGTTCTTGATGTTGCGGTGTCACCTGGGAAACAGGTGGGCTGTAGATGGCAGGGGCGGCAGGGCCAGCCGTAGGCGGTTCCTGGTTGACGAGGGAACGGCTCAGCACGACATTCATGTCGAAGAGCTTGTCCCGGTCCAATGCTTTTGTTAGGTCGTCGCTAGCCTGGTCCATCAGGCCGCGTTCTTTTTTCGTAAAGGCGGCGCTTTCCTTGCGTCCAATGACGAGAAAGCCGTACATCCGGTTGCGGTACTTGAGAGGGACACCGAGGAGGGATTTGGCCCCTGGAGTGACCATCCGTAACCGCATCGTGCGCGTTCCGTCTTGGTCCTGCGTGCCTGCTGCAGCGATCGACGGTGCGGACAGCGTGCGCAAGATGGCTTGGACATCACGCGGCGCGAAGCCTCGGGCGGCATGACCGACGAGTGGACCGTTTTCGCGGTGAAAGATGGCGGCCAGCGCCGAATCCACCGGCAAATCATTGAGGACCGAAGTGAGCGTCCGTTGAAGCTGCGTTTCGCCGGGCTGTTTACTGTGGGCAGTGGTCGGTGTCATCTATCTCTGTTGCGGCAGAAATGCGCGCATTGTAGCAACGCAGTACCCTCAATTCAATGAAAACGAGGGGAACATGCTCATTCTGGTGGATTGATGATTTTCGGCTGTCGCGGCTCCGTTGTCCGGATTTCGACCTGGCGGTAATCGCCGGTCAGAAGATTGAGCACGCTCGTGACGATGCTAATCACGACCGCACCTCCGACGGCCGGCCAGAAACCGCTGACGGTGAACCCTTTTACGACATAGGCCGTGAGTTCCAACAGCAGCGCGTTGAGGATGACCAGAAAGAGTCCCAAGGACACTACGATGAGCGGCAACGTCAAGATCAACAAGACGGGTCGTAGCAGCAGATTCAATACGGTGAGCACGAGGACGGCCGCGACGCCCGCCGTTAAGTTGTCGGCTTCAATTCCCGGCACTGTGGCAACGGCCAAAAACACCGCAATGCCTGCAATCACGAGGCGTACCAGTACCGCATGAACGCCCCCTCCGAAGGGTGCCGCGTGCGTCTGCTGTGAATGCTGAACGATGCGCACGACTCTCCTTAGGGAGCAGGTGTTGCGGCAGGAGCCTGCTGGGTGAGCGCCGGAGCCGGCGGCGTCTGCTTTTTGAAGGAGGAGAAATGCACTTCGGTCGCGGTCAGCGTCTTATCGTCTTTGATGGCCTCGATCACCACCCGGTCTCCCACCGTGGGGAGATTGGTGCTTTTGGGATGATCCTTTTCCTTGAAACGGGTTTGCTTGTTGATTTGGACGTCCACGGTCGTTCCCTTCTGGGTTTTGACTTCGAGGTGTTTTGTGTCGATGGCGACGACAGTGCCCAATACGTGTTGGCCAGTCCCGTGGGCGAAGGCTGTAGAAGTCAGGGTCATGCACAACGCTGTGAGTATCAATCGATAGAACATGGACAATTGCTCCTTCCTCAGTTCCCCATAATGATGACGACTAATGATGATGCCCTTCGGCCTTCCCGGCTGCAGCGTCGTCTCCTTGCAGAAATTGATCGAACGCCTCTTCCTCGAGACGCTCTTTCTGCGTCGTGGGGTTGAGCGTTTTCATTTCGTCCAATTCCTCCTGCGTGAGCTGCGGCAAATGACGGATAAAATGCACCAACTTCCAGCTGTCGAGATCCTTCTCCGGGTCGCCGCTTCCCCAGGCCGGCATGGCCGTAAAGCGAATCCCGTTGTGGATGACCCAAAACAGCTCGCCGTCCGACAAAGACTGTGTATCGGTGAGCCGCAAATCGGGGGCCTTCGGGTAGACATTCTTGCCGATGGGGGTTTGCCCGCTTCCGTCGTTGGAATGGCAGGCCGCGCAATGATCGGCGAAGTGTGCCCGACCCTCCTTCAACAACTCTGCGCTCAAGGGGAGCGGATTGGCGGCGTTTCGTTTTTCAATCGGAATCGCCAAGTGGCGGATCTGCCGCGCCATCATCACTTCCAACGCGTGGGGTTCCGTCTTGGCGCTGAATCCGGTGGTAAACAATTGATAACCGACCCAGCCGAATAGGCCGAGCCCGACCACGATGACAATGACGACTGCGCCCAGCAGCTTCGCTTTCATACCCCGCTCATCACTATACAAACTCCATGATCCCGATTGCTACCTGACGCCCGTTTCGTTCGGCCTCCGTGTTAGGCATAGCCGTGGGACCGAAACCATTGCACCGCCTTTTCAAGCGACGCTTCAGGAGGTGTCTGTGGGATCCCGAGTTCACGGATTGCCTTGTTGCAGTCATAGTGCATGCGGTACTTGGCCATCTTGACCCCTTCCAACGGAATACGCGGTGGTCGTCCCGTCAGGTTGGCGATCCAGTGGTTCACATAGGCGAGAGGCAGCACGGCTGAGCGAGGCAGCCGGAGCGAAGGGGCTTTGATGCCGGTCAGCACGCTGAGAATGTCGAAGACGTCCTTCAGCATCAGATTCCTGCATCCCAGGATGTAGCGTTCGCCCTGGCGGCCTTTCTCCATGGCCAGTAGATGCCCTGCGGCAACGTCATCGACGTCTACGATGTTCATGCCGGTTTCAATGTAGGCGGGCATCCGGCCCTTCATGAAATCCACGATCACTTGACCTGTCGGCGTCGGTTTCACATCTCCGGCGCCGACCGGTGCGCTGGGGTTGACGATCACCACCGGCAGGCCTTCGCTGGCGAACTTCAGCACTTCCTGCTCGGCCAGATACTTTGATCGTTTGTAGTGGCCGGCCATCTGGTCTAGCGACACCGGGGTGTTCTCCGTGCCCAATCCGCCGTCGGCAGGCAACCCGATCGCCCCGATCGTGCTGCAGTAAACGGTGCGCTGAATTCCAGCCAGGCGGGCGGCGGCGAGCACGTTACGGGTACCGGTCACGTTGACGTCGTAAAAGATGGAGGGATCCTTGGCCCACAACGCATAGTATGCGGCGACATGATACAGCTGCTGGCATCCGGCCAAGGCCGTTCGTAGCGAGGCGGGGTTCAGCAAATCGCCTTCAAGCCGTTCGAGAGGAAGGCCGGAGAGATTTTGAGTATCCGACTGTGAGCGAGCCAGGACGCGGACATCGACACCGGCCCGGACGAGCGCACGCGCGACGGCTCCTCCGACAAACCCGGTCGCGCCAGTGACGAGGGCCTTCATGGTCACCCATCACTCATCGCGCTAATTCTTCCGTGCGGTGATGTATCGAGCCAGTTCGCGCAGCGGATCGGCGGAGGGGCCGAGGGAACCGAGACGGGCAATGGCTCGGGCGACACACTCGTCCGCCAGTCGTTTGGCGCCCTCGACGCCATAGAACGTCGGATAGGTTTTCTTGCCGCGCTCGGCGTCGGTATTCGGATTCTTGCCGAGCTCCTCCCGGGTTCCCGTCACATTCAGCACATCGTCGGCGATCTGAAAGGCCAGACCAATATCTTCCGCGTACCCGGTCATGTCGTCCAGCTGGCGGTCGTTGGCACCGCTTGCAATGGCGCCCATCCGTACGGCAGCCCGAATCAACATGCCGGTCTTGTGTTTATGGATGTTCTGAAGAGCGGTCAAATCGATGTCTTTATGTTCCGCCTGAATGTCGAAGACCTGTCCGCCGACCATCCCCATATTGCCGGAACCGAACGCCAGCTCCTGGAGAATTCGCACCTGACGACCGGGATCGCAACCTTTCATCAAGTCCGGACGGCTGATCAGGTCGAAGGCCATGGTCAGCAGCGCATCACCGGCCAAAATCGCCATGGCCTCCCCGTACACTTTGTGATTCGTGGGTTTCCCGCGTCGAAAGTCATCATTGTCCATGGAGGGCAGGTCATCGTGAATCAGCGAGTAGGTGTGGATCAGCTCCAGTGAACAGGCCACCGCCATCAAACCAGGCGGCGGCGGTCCCAAGGCTTCAGCGGCCGCAATGGTCAGAATCGGTCTGACGCGTTTGCCTCCGGCCAGGAGGCTGTACCGCATGCTTTCGTGAAGCGTGACCGGTGGGGTGCCGGCGGAGGGAGCCACTTCGTCCAAAAAGCGATCCACAGCAACACGTTTCTGTTCCAAATAGTCCTTGATGTTCATGGAAAATCAGGTCCTGCTGAGGGAAAAAGAAACCCGAAGCGTAACAAACGGCCTATAGGGTGTCAAACGGAGAGCTGCGCTTGGCAGAGAGCCGTCGCGACGACATCTCCCGGCGCGACCCTCTCGGCCTCAGCCGAGCGGAATTTGCGCACAGCTCTGCGTTCACAGAGAGCAATGCTGTGCGCCCTTCTGGAATTCCTTCGCCTGCGGTCAAAGACCGCAGTGTCTCAGTCAGTTCCAGCCTTCCTTCTCGGCTGAGTCTCGGTGGGGCCCCGCTCCTCCGATGAAGTCGCTCCGGTCTCTGCCAGGCGCTTTGAGGAGCAGGAAAGACAGTGTGCAACCATCGCAAGTCGCAGACGGGCCAGTCATCTTTCTTGGGGAAGAGGAGGTGAACGTAAACGACCCCGCTCCTCCGATAAGGTTGCTCCGATCTCTGCCAAGCCCTTTAAGGGGCACAGGAGAGAATAAGTGCTCTGAGGAGCATTGAAGGCTTAGTAAGCAACGAGTGGCTTCTTGTTTTTGACGAGTCGGGCTCGTTATACTGCCGTTCCATGAGCATCAGGAAAGCTGGTGGTGATTGGGAGCCGATGTTGCTTCCGATCGAACCTCGATATTGCAAAGTCTGCAAGCAGGGCCTATATCGGGATAAGACGATGTTCCGCGGCGGCTGGTCCCGTTGCACCGTGTGCGACGAATTCGTGCATTATAGTTGTCTAGCGAGCGGAAAAGTTTCGTTCCTCAAGGCCCGGCCCCGCGTCTGTAAGACCTGCCGCGCGGCTCAGGTTCCTGTGCCCCATCAAGTTGATGCTGCCGTCGTCGGCTCGTGACTTCCGACCCCCGGACAGGCTCTCCGCAAACTGCTCCCCGTCGGCATCATGTGTTTGCCCACAGCATCCGGTACGTCTTGGCGCCGACGATCCTCGCGGTCAGCGGATTCTTCACTGCCAACTTTCTCGTCAGCGGCCAATATACCTGGCCAAGGACCAGTCGAGTGTTGGCGCTCACGCTCACGCTGCTCGTTCTCTCTTACGAGTTCGTCTACAAGGAGCAGGCCGAAACCACCGGATCAGGAGAGCAGGCGCGCTCCGCGGTGCTGTACGCATGCGTGATTCCCTACGCGATCGGCGCGATCCTCATGTTCGCGCTCTGGAAACTGTAAGGGTCGTACGCGATGGGGCAGGTGTTTCGAAGCGGGGCATTTCTCCAACAGTGTTGGTCTGCGCATCCGCTCTGCGTTTCTGTGAGGCGGATTACGGACGACAACCAGCTCGCCTTGGCCTGCACGGCTTGCCGGTTTGCCCATTATGTCACCATAGGTTCTGTCGTCTTTGGCCCTTCCGCGTCGGAAGAATCGGGATCATCAACGGAGGCATCCGAGGCTCGGCCTGACGCACAGGCCCGCCTGGCAAACTGCCTCGAAGCCCATGCCGCGGCCTTGTCGTTGCGCGAGATGGATGTGTTCGAAGACCTCGCGATCCTCCGTTGTGCCGAATGTCGCCGACACTATGCAGTGGCCGTCACTGCGTTCGAGACTCATCAGAAATGAGCCTCCTGAGATCTGGGCTGCTGACCCGCAACGATGCGGTGCGCCGATCCCCATCAAGAGGAACGCGCTTGGAAGCGCGGCTGGAACATGGTTGACCACCTCTCGTTTACAGATGAGGAAACCGCGTTGTTGACCGATGCGGCCTTCTTTGAGAGAAAAGCAAGAATCAGCGAAAAAATCCGTGCCCAATTGGAAGTGACCCGCCAGGCCTTAAGGGAGGAGCTCACCAACAGCGCGTTACCGGAATTGCCTGACTACGATTCGGCCAGTGTGCAGCTTGTCAAGGGCGAGCATCTGGAGTCTTTCCCCTACCAGTATCTCGATTGTCCCAAACATTTTCGAGGCACGGAAAAACGCACGTTCCGTACGCTGTTCTGGTGGGGCCACCATGTGGCATGGGCCTGGATCCTGGAAGGAACTTTGATGCGGCAGTACAAGAAACGTCTGGTGGACCGGTTCCATACGGTTGCAGGGCGGGACTTAGAGCTGTCCCTCGCTCCGACACTGTGGGAATGGAAGCGGGGCGAAGGGTTTACACTGCCGATTACGCATGATCGGAAGGCGCAAATTGCCGCAGTGGTTGCCGAGCGGTCGTTCCTCAAAATCGTCCGGTTTCTCCCTTTGGGCGATCCGCGAGTGCAGAGTGGAGCGCTGGCGGAACTGAGCCGGGACGTGTTCCGGGCCATGCTGCCCATCGTTACCCTGTAATTGTACGGCTGGCGGGATTTCGGTAGACTACCTCGCGTTTTAACTTGCCAAGGAGGGCATCGTGAGAGATTCGCTCGTGCGAGTGGGCGTTGTGGTCTTGCTATCGGTCGGGCTCATGACTACGGCTGGTTGCGGTGGGAGCGGCCAGACCATTCATTTCGACGTACTTCCGCAGCAGCAGCCCGTGCAGCAAGCGGAGCCTGAAGGCCTCAAGATCGTCATCGAACCCTTTGAGGATCGACGTGCCGACAAGCAGCGGATTGGAATGCGTACGCACCTGTGGGGAGGCACGACGTATTTCAACGTGGTGGGCGAGAAGCCCGGCGCGGTCTATGCCCAGGCGCTGGCCGACCGCCTGCGAGCGGCAGGATGGTTGGATCGATCCTGGGACGTGCGGGTGGCTCCGGCCGGTTCCATGCCGAACGCCGACATTGTGATCAGCGGGCAGATCTTTGAATTTGCGGCGAACGCCAAGAGCCGGCTCTTTTCTACCTATATTACGACGAGCAACAAATTGACCATTACCGCGCGCAATAATGTTGACCACAGCAGCACAAGCCGGAGCCTGGAAGGCGCCCACTCGGATACGGTGGTGTGGTTTTCGGAAGACGACGTGAAGCGTCTCATGAGCGCGAACGTCAAAGATACCGTCGATCGCTACCTGGCTGATACGACGATTTCCCAACGCGCGGTGCGTCCGGGCCGGTAAATCGCCTCAAGCGGGGAGACAACGTGCGTGAGCGCCGCTGGGAAACTCATCCTCCAATGACGTTCAACGAGGTACTGGCGGTCGGCGAACGCCTCGCTGCTTTGGGATTGAAGCCGGCGGTTCCGGCAAAAGATGTCATCTGCTACGTTGAGGAATGGACGGTCGAGGCGCCCGAGGACTTCGACGGTTTGGATGCCTGGTCGACGGAGGACGTGACACTGGTGCACGTCCGCGATGGCTGGCGCGGAGATTTTTTTCTCCTTACCGGCGCCTACCATACCGCCTACCTGCACTTTCAAGACGTCGGCACATACTGCTCGATCAGCCATCCATGGCGCATTCGTGAGCGCATGATCCTGCATGAGAACTGCGGCATGCTCTGGCTGGGATTCCGCCATGCCCATTCGTTCCTCCGCGTCCGGCTTCAAACGCGGGAGGTCGTCACGCCGGGAGAGACGCGCGACGATTCTCAACGCGATCACTGGTTGGAGGAGCGACGCACCGCCTTTCTGGAGGCCATTACCACTGTCGGGCTTCCCATCAATACGGCAATCGAAAAAGGGCAGCTCGTGCTTCGTCCAAACGATCCGTCCGTGCCGTTTTTCTGCTCCTGGCCGGATGCCTTTGGTCCTTGTCAGTTCGAATACAACACGTCGGATGCCTATGAATTCCTCGTCCCAGCCAGTCAACTGGCGGCCACCTATGCCCCAGAACCCGCAGGACTGCGCGCTTACCTGACCGGGTTCTCTGAAGAAGCCCTCCGCGAATTTGCCGCTATCGAGCCTCCCGCTCGGTTAGCCTATCGCTGTTCCGTCCATTGCCCCATGGATGATTTACCCGAAATCAGATCGGCCATCGAACCGGACGGGCGGCTGTATGCCACCTTATGTGAGTTCCAAACGCAGGAGTTGCTTCCGGAGGGAGAAGACGCGTCGGCCATTATCGGCATCGTCGGTTCACGCGCAGGCTTCGCGATCGAAGCGCGGTTAAATAAGGCCCCGTTAAGGGAAGAGTTGATGGCCGGATGGTTGGAGCGTCTGATTGGACAGCCGGTCGTGTATGCGCCGCTTCCCGCCTTCGTCTGAACGGCTGTTGAAACGGGCTTTCGGCGTCGTTCTCGCATCGCTCAAACCTTCAACGTACCGAAGTCAAAGAACCCTGGAGGCAAACTAGCTATCCGCTCGCATGTGATCGAAGCGAGCGGATCAAGCGAAGCTTGGTATGTACCTCCTCTGGTTCTGGCTCGCTGCGGCCCACGCGGATAAGCCGCGTTCGGCACGGTGGGGCCGGGCGGGTGAGAAAATCAGCCCATTTGAACAACCGAAAACCATTTTTCTGAAACTAATATTTCGTTGCTCAAACGCCTCGATTTCAGCACAGTGAGGGCATGAGCCCGCTGGCCCGAATTCAGACGGTTCTCTCCAAACCGTTCATGCCCGCAGTCTTTTTCTTTTCAGGTGTGACCTATGACACCGTCACGCTGACGCGGATCGACCGTCTCCAAGACAATTTGCTTCTGCTGCTCTATCTGTTGCTGCTTGGAGTGCTCATCGTCCTGACCGGAAGAATCGGCATCGAGCCGCCCCCAGACCGCGCACAGCTCACATCGCTTTCGCCCTTTATGCGGTGGCTCCTTCGCAGTCGGCCTTACTATCCCATGGTGAGCCAGTTTCTGTTGGGCGGCCTGTTCAGCGCCTACGCGGTGTTCTATTCTCGGAGCGCCACGCCGACCGGTACGGCGGTGTTTTTAGGGGTGCTGGTGCTGTTGCTCGTCGGCAATGAGTTTCTCCGGGACCGTCTTTCGAACCTTCGCTTGCTGATCAGCCTGTACGCGCTTGTGTGCTTCGGGTTTTTTACCTTCTTCCTTCCCGTCATGACCGGTTATATGAACATCCTGGTGTTTCTTGCGGGAGCGGTGTTGAGCGCCGCGGTGACATTTCGGGTCGTCCAGCTGATCTACCGCAACAATCCGGATCGATCCAGGCGGGAGGCATTCGGGGTGACGGTTCCGGCCTTCGCTTTGATAGGTCTCTTGGTCGGCTTCTATTTCCTCAACTGGATTCCTCCTGTGCCGCTCTCGATGAAATTCGGCGGGATCTACCATGAAGTCAAAAAATCGGACGATCGGTTTGAGTTGTCGTTCGAACGCAACTGGTATCAAGTCTGGAAACGATCGGACACGACGTTTCCGGCTCACGAGCCGATTTACTGCTTCACCGCCGTGTTTGCACCGGTCGCGCTCAACACGACCGTCTACCACCATTGGTATTTTCGTCCGCACAAGACCAAGCCGTTTACCCACGCGGACAAGATTCCTGTAAAGATTTCAGGTGGCCGGGAAGCAGGCTATCGAGCCTACACCTTCAAGCAGCAGCTCGATCCTGGCGATTGGCGGGTGGATCTTGAAGCCGAGGACGGACGCATCATCGGTCGAGTCTCAGTCACGGTGGAAATCCGAGACGATTCCCCACCGCAGTTGACGACAATCTTCTATTAGGGCCAGCGGAGGGCGACGGAGGCGGCTTGCGGCAATAGGGTCGACAGCGTAAAGTGCCTGGGCAATGTCCCATCGTACGCTGCCTCCCTGTCCGGACAGTCCGAACTGTGTCTCAACGCTGGCCCCGTCGCAGGACAGCCGCCATGCGATCGCCCCTTACCGATATTCGAGGACGAAGTTGGACGCGAAGGCTGTATTGAAGACGGTGATTGCCGGCCTGCCCCGCGCAAGACTGGTCGAAGAAGACGAGACCTATCTCCATTACGAGTTCACGAGCCTGCTCTTACGGTTCGTCGACGATGTGGAATTTCTCTTCGACGACGAGGCGAAAGCGATCCATTTTCGTTCGGCCTCTCGAACTGGTTACGGGGACCTGGGCGTGAATCGTCGCCGGATGGAGGACATCCGTTCCCGTGTTGAGGGACAGCTCTAAAGGGCGGCTCTCACAAGGGATGGCATTGCCAAATCCCGAAGGATCGCGGCATCAATGTCCCTGGTTGGGGGCTGGAGGCTTGGGCCCTCGTCGCATCGTGTGTTGGAAAATGCATTTCGGACAGGTGTAATGGATAAATTGCCCGCTGGCGACCAGCCGTTTTTTCATGGGCACCTTGCACCACGTGCAGAGGCGGTCGGGGAGATCGGAGGAGGGCGCTTCGGAGCTGACGGTCATGGCCGGCATTCTCCACGAGGCTTGAGAATCTTGTCAACCGACCACTCGCGCAACCGTCCCGCAAAAAATTTTTCCTCCTCGTCATGCAGAAAAAGAAAATCGTGGTATAGTGCAAAATATCTCCAGTGTTTTTTCACCCACACACAGAAAGGCGGACTGCCCTATGAGCGTCCCGGTTGGTTCCGAAGAGACGATTTTGCCATCGAGTGCCCCAGAGGCTTCCTCAACCCTCCCTGTACGGGAGATGGTTGGAGAGGGGAAGGCCTGGGGATTGTGCACCGCTGTTGACCTGCAAGATTGCCATCCCGATTTGATCCGCAACGCCGACCATATCCGCCGCTACGTTGTCGAGCTCTGCGAGCTCATCGACATGCAGCGCTTCGGCGAATGTCAGGTCGTGGATTTCGGCTCCGGGCGGGTCGCAGGGTATTCGATGGTCCAGTTGATCTCAACCTCGCTGATCAGCGGCCACTTTGCGAACGACACCAACAATGCCTATCTCGATATTTTCAGCTGCAAGGGCTACGACCCGGCGGTTGTGGAAGAATTTTCGAAGCAGTTCTTCGGAGCACGGCGGTCGACCGCAACCGTGACGCTTCGCTATTAATTGAACCAACGACACTGGGAGCGGCGGATCCGCCGCTCCCGTGCCCAACCATCCTCTGGCTTTCCCAACCATGAATGTTGCCGGCATCAAGGAATTTTTCAGGCATTTGCCTTCCAAACTCGATGCGGAAGCTGCGGAGGATTTGGATGCGGTGTATCAGTTCGATTTGAGCGGAGCGCAAGGTGGTCAGTATGTCGTGACGATCCGCGAAGGGGTCTGCCAGGTGAAGGAAGGCCGGCACGAGGATCCGCACGTGATCTTATCGATGGCCGGCGAAGACTGCGTGAGGGTGCTGAATGGTGAGCTCAGCGGGCCGGCTGCAGCCATGTCCGGACGAATCAGGATCAGCGGCGACATGGGATTAGCCATGCAATTGCGCGCGCTGTTTCCAAGCATCAGCGGGTAGCTCTCGCGCCGGGCTTCGGTTGCGCGTGCCCCGCCTCAGCGATTTGCCGGAACGAGCGGCGTTTCGGTGGGAAGCTCCTGAAATACGGTCGACCCTTCCGCGGGCGCCCGCCGCGGAAAGCGTTCTTCAAGAATCAGATACATTGTTGGCACAAGAAACAGGGTCAGCAGCGTAGAAACGCTGAGCCCACCCACGACCGCCCGAGCCAGCGGTGCATTGGTTTCTCCACCGGTTCCCCAGCCAATCGCCATCGGCAGCAATCCGAACACCGTCGCCAGCGACGTCATCAGAATCGGGCGCAGCCGGGTCCGAGCCGCCTGGACCACGGCGTCACGGAGTGCCAATCCCTTACCCCGCAAGACGTTCGTGTAATCGACCAGCAGCACGCCATTGCTCACCACGATGCCGAGCATCATGATGATGCCCATCATCGAGGTGGTCGACAGGGTCGTGTTGGTGAGAAACAGCGCCAGGATCACTCCCGGAAAGCCCATGGGAACCGAGAACATGATGATGAAGGGATCCACCAGCGATTTGAACTGAGCCGCCATCACCATATAGACCAGGACCAGCGCGAGGACTGTGGCGAACAGCAGCCCTGAAAACGTTTCCCGTTGCTGTTGGATTTGACCGGCCAGCCGGATGCTGAATCCCGTTGGCAACTGTAGCTGGGCAAAACCGGCCTCAAGATCCTCTGCGATGGCGCCGAGATCCCGGTTCAACGGATTCGCGGTGATGTGGATCACCCGTTGAAAATATTTCCGATCGATTTTTACCGGACCGGCATTCAATTTCAGCGAAGCGACATTCTTGAGGAGAACCGGTTCTCCGTTTCTGGCGGTGAGAATAATGTTCTCGAGGTCGGTCAGGTCCTTGCGATGCTCCTCTGCCAGCCAGGCGCTGATGTAGTACTCATTGCCGTTCTGCGGATCGGTATAGATGATCGGGTCGGTCTGGCCGTTGCCATTCAGTGAAAATAAGACGGCATTCGCGATATCGGTTTCGCTGATGCCCAATAGCGCGGCTTTTTCGCGATCGACGACAACATTGATTTCAGGGTAGTTTTCCTCGCGGCTGACCTCGATGTCGGCGAGACCGTCGATCCGGTGCATCAGACCTTCCACCTGCCGAATGACGTCACGAGCCTTCTCGAAGTCGTAACCGTAGATTTCCACGTCGACAGACTTCTGCGAGCCGAAACTGGTCACGCGCTTGACCAGACCCCCGGGGTCGAAAAACATCGCGACGCCGGGAAACAGCTTGACGATCTTCGGCCGCACCTCGTTCATGATCTGCACTTGGTTGCTTGGAGCGCTTGTCGGGCGACGTCAGATACACCGAGATGATCGAGGTGTGCGGTCCGGTGTTCGGATTGAAGAGCGACGAGCGGCCTTGCGCCAGGACGCCGGTGCTGGACACGATGGTTTCCAACTCGCCGGCTGGAATGTTTGCACGCAGCATTCGTTCGACTTCGGCGACCTGCTGCTCGGTCTTCTCGACCCGCTGCCCAACCGGCGCACGGAGCACGATGCGGAACTGGCTCTCGTCGGAGACCGGGAGAAACTCCGTTCCGATCTTCGGGATCAAGGCGATGGAAGCGGCGAATATCACGAGAATCCCGATGATAAACAGCCTGCGATGGCCGAGCACCCAGCGGAGGGAATCTCTCGAATCCACGGTCCATGGATTCGTACCGCGTCCGGCTCCAATCCATCACACGAACGAACCACCGAGGCATCGAGCGGTGGGCTTCATGTTCGGGTTTGAGAAATTTGAAGCAAAGCGCCGGCGTGACCGTCCGTGACACGAAGAAGGATGTGAACAGGGCGATCGCGATGGTGACGGTCAGAGGAATCAGCAAGAGGCGGGCGATGCCGACGACAAAAAAGATCGGCAAGAACACCACGACGGTAGTGACCGTCGACGCAAAAATCGGCATGGCCACTTCCCGGGCAGCGTCCAGAATTGCGTCCCAGCGCCGCGGATTCGTGTTGAGATGCCGCTGGATGTTTTCCAGTTCCACGATCGAATCGTCGACCAGGCGGCCGATGCCGAGCGCCAGGCCTCCCAGAGTGAAGACGTTCAGCGTCTGACCGGTGAAGTACAGCACGATGAACGTGACCATGATCGAAAGGGGAATGGCGACGGAAATGATCACCGTGCTCGTCAGGTTGCGGAGAAAAACCAAAATGACGGCGGCAGCCAGGAGCGAGCCATGCAATGCCTGCTCGACGAGATTATTGATCGATTGCCGGATGTAGACCGACTGGTCGAAGGAGATGCCGAGTTGGACGCCGGGTGGGATGCCGATCATCTTCGGCAACGCGGCGCGCAACGCATCGACCACCTCGACGGTATTGGCGATCGGCTGCTTGTTGACGCGAAGATAGACCGCCCGCTTGCCGTCGGTTCTCACCATGTTCGTTTGGATGTCCGAAGAATCGCTCACGGTCCCTAGATCGCGAACGCGAACGGGGTTGCCCTGCTGGTTCACCTTCACGATGACGTCCTGAATCGGCTCGACCGTGCGGAACTGGTTGTTCGTGAACACGTTGTAATCAAGATTTCCGGCCTTAATGTCGCCGGATGGCAGAATCAGGTTGGCGGCTTTGACGGCCTTCACGACGTCCAGGATCGATAAGCCCCGGGCATTGAGCAGCGCCGGGTCCAAGTTGATATTGATCTGGCGGATTTTTCCCCCTTCAACCGTCGCGGCCGCGACATTGGCAATCTGTTCGATCTGCGGTGCGATGGTATTGAAGGCAAGGTCGTAGAGTGCCCGTTCATCGAGATCGTCGCTGGAGACCGTGACGAACGAGACCGGAATATTCGAGACGTCGAACTTGACGATGAACGGCTGGAGGATGCCGGGCGGCAGGCTGTTGAGGATCTGGGTGATGCGCTGCATCACCTCCATCTGTCCGACGTTGATGTCGGCGCCCCAGTTGAACCAGATCTGGACTGCTCCGATGCCCTGTTTCGCGAACGACTCGACGTGTTCGACGTTCGACGCCGAGCTGACCGCTTTTTCAATGGGGTAAACGACGCTTTGCTCGATATCGAGAGGAGGAGCGCCTTTGTAGATGACGCCCACGAAGGCCACGGGTACCTGGATATTGGGAAAGAGGTCGACGGGCAAACGATTCAGGGATGTCGCGCCGAGCACAACCATGGCCAGCGACAACATCAGAATGCCGATTCGATTCCGTAACGCGAGGAGGGTTAGCCACATACGTCAACGGCTCATGACCACATCATCCCTCAGTCTTCACTGGATTGAGCGACTCGGTTTGCACCGGCGTCCCGTCGTGAACGAGGTCCTTCCCGGACACGATGACCTGTTCGGAGCCGACGAGTCCTTTCGTAATCTCGACGCGGTTCTCGTCACGCACTCCAATTTCCACCGCGATGCGTTCGGCCTTTCCATCGCGGACGATGTACACGTATTGCGCGTCTTCCAGCCGGCTGACGGCATCAATCGGAATTTGCAGCGCGTTGTGATGTCTCCCCACCAGGACTTCGACACGGGCGAACATCCCACCCTTGAGCAGGCGGTCCTTATTGGGGAGGTCCACTTCGACCGTCATGGTGCGGGTGGCGCGGTTCAAGGCCTGGACCACGCGCGTCACCGTGCCCTCGAACACGCGGTCCGGATAGGCTTCCGCGCGGATCTCCGCTTTTTGCCCGATCTGCACCAGCGGCACGTCCTTTTCTACGACTTCAATCAACGTGCGAACCGTTCCGACATCGTGCAAGCTGACAATGCCTCGAGAGGTCGTGGAATTGGCGGTGGCCGCTCCTGTCACGTAGGCGCCTAAGTCCAGGTTCCGTTCCGCCACGTATCCGGCGAACGGCGCGCGGATATAGGAGTAGGTGAGGTTTGTCTCGGCCTGAGCGAGCGCGACTTCCATTTGCTTGACTTGCGCCCGGAGCGACTCGACAGCGGCTACCGCGGCCTCTAAATTCACTTCGGCATTGTCCAAGTCCTGTTGGGAGACGAACTGGTCCTTGATGAGGGCCTGCATACGGTCGAGTGTCAGCTTGGCATTGCGAACGGACGCCTCCTGCTGCGTCACCTTGGCTTTTGCTGCGGCGACGTTGGCTTTTGCCTGATTGACCGCATGGAGATAGTCCTGATGGTCGATTTCGACGAGCAATTGGTTGGCCTTCACGAGGTCGCCCTTATCGACGTACAGTTTCGCAATGTAGCCGTCCACTCGGGAGAAGATGTTGACCACCTGATTGGGTGTGATATCCGCCGTATACGCCAGGCGGATGTCCAGATCCCGCTTGAACGGCGTGACGGTACCCACGGTGATGACTCGTGATTTTTTCTGATCGACCTTCGCTCCGCTGCTGAGCCGAAAGACCACCAGCGCGGTGACGGCAAAAAAGATGATGACGCCGAGGGTGACGATGGGATGCTGTCTTACCGAATTCATAAGGCCCGTCTCCGTGCAGGACTTTTCATGAGGCCGGCCAAGAATAAATCGACGTAGGCGGCGACCGTTTCGTCATGGGACCGATGCATGGGAACACCAAAAATCTCGTGAAGGAGGCGGTGATGGACGACCATTCCAATGAATGCTCGGGCGGCGAGCAGCGGATCCACCTCGCGAAAAGCGCCTTCGCCGATTCTCGTCTCGATGTACGTGGCGAGGTGGTCGTAAAAGACTCGGTGGTGTTTCCCGAAGAACATGTCCGACAATTCATGACCTTCGAGCGCGCTGAATAAGAGCAGTCGCAGGAAGGTGGAATCCACCCCGGGTCTGATGCGGAAGCTGGCGATCAGCGTGAACACGCGACGGTCATCGCGCTTTCTGGCGGATTCTTCCACCGCTTCCAACAACTCGTCGACGGTGACCTTTTCAGCCAGGATGGCGCCGTAGAGCGCACGCTTGGTCGGGAAATGCTTGAAGACAAGCGCCTCGCTCACGCCGGCGGCTTTTGAGATCTCCTTGGTCGTTGTCCCGTTGAAACCTTTGGCTGCGAAGAGGGAGGCGGCTGCGGCAATGAGGCCGGCCTGGCGTTGCTGACTTGTCGACCGCGGTTGTCTGGCCATGGCATTCGTTCAGTAAGTGAGTAATTACTCACCGCTGAGCGTAGCATGAACGTCTCACGGCTGACAACCGAGAATGGGATTTCACGCGAAGCGGGGAACCCGCCTAGTGCTGCAGATTCGAGGAGAGGAAGTAACGTAAGCGATTGCGCTCGCGCACGTTCATTTTCAGAATCTCCACGCCGAACTCGTGACCCTTCGACCATGCCACCTTGGCACTAAGGACAAAGAGGGGATCACGCCCGTCGGGAAGATAGAGAAACAACGTCATTTCGAGACCGGGCTTTACGGCCATGTTGCCACGGATGCGTAGCCCCTTGTTGGAAAGATCGGCCACACTGCCGTCGCCCATGATCAATGCTTCTCGGTCGTCCTGTGCCGAATACATGAGCCGGAAATCGATGTGGACTCGGTGGTCTGTCCGACGATCGCAGACCGGATGAGTGCCGTGTTGGTGTCGAAGGGCTCGAAGTCTTGCCTGTTTCATTGCATCACCTTGTTATGGTTTTTTTTTGGCATCTTGCCGATACAGATGATTCCAGACGTAAAACCGCAGCTCATTCTGCACTTCCAATTTGGGCGCAATCATTTCGACTCCGAAACGCCGTCCCGACACCCAGGAGACTCGGCTTTCCGCGATGCAAATCGGCTCCTCGATGCCAGGGAGGTCGATAAATAGGGACAGATCCATACCACGTTTGACGAGCTGGTTGCCCAGGATCCCAATGCCGGATTTGGAGACGTTGCTTACGACGCCATTACCGATCAGCATGCGGCCTTCGCTCATGCCCGAGTACATCAAACTGAACTGAGCGGGGACTCGCTCGGTTCCCCGGCGGTTGTCGTCAGATGGCTTTTCGGTCCGCCGGGACTTGTCGATGCTCGCTTGTCTCATGCCCGTTCCTCCCTTACTCAGCTCCTGCCCAATGCGATCGTTTAGATGACAATGCGGAAGGCCGTACGGTGATTTTCGCCGTCCGACAAGCTGACATGCTTCAAGACGACCCCTTGAATCCGCTTCCGAGCATCGTCCGTCAACTTGGAAAATCGTACGGCGAAGACATCGCCTTTGATCCACGAGACGGTGGCATCCGTCAGACACAAAGGCGGCTGTCCGTCGTTCAAGTACAAGGTGATCGTGACACGGACCCCAACGGCCGGAAGCGCTGTCCCAACGATTTTGCAGCCGGTCTTTGAGAGATCTTTCAGCGAGCCTGTGGAGGTCGTGAACCTGGCACCTTCAGTGCTAGTGTAGGTGACGTCATGCTGGATGAGTGCTCGTTCGGCATAGCGGCGGTCAAGAGGAGCATGCGTACGGGGCGCCACCAGATTCTGTTTAAGTAAACTGCCTTTCATCGGTGCCTCCCAATTGCGACACCTAGAGAGTACCTCGGATGATAAATTCGACCATTCCCAGGGAGAGGGGTATGACGGTCCCACAAAGGAGGGGGAAAGGACAGAGGTCTGCGAGAAGGAGGAAAGGACTACGTGCTTTTACGATGTGATTACTGGCGGATTTTGGCCCAGGCGTTCTGATATTCCTCGAAGGAATCGACTTCCATCCAACCTTTGAAAATAGGCACGGCGTCGACGCGGTGTCGTTGGTCGATCAATTCCTGGAGCAGGTCGGTAAAGGACGCCTTGCTGACGCTGCTGGCTTCGTGGAACCCCGAAGACTTATACCGTTCTTGCGAACTGCGGTAGCAGTCCTTCAGCGCTTGTGTGCCTTTCTCGGAAAACATCGCCATGCCGATAAATTCGCCGTGCACGTGGTCGAGCGGAAGGTGCTGGCCGATTTTCACGACCCGGTGTTCCTCGTCTCCCATGACGAATCGCGAGTGGGAACTGTTTCCGGGGGGTTCCGCGAAGGTCACGAGATCCGGATTGAGATGAGAGGAAGGTCCGCCACGTTGGTGTTGGTCTCGCCAGGCCAAATCCACGACGAGGGTGATATCGGCAGGACTCTTCAACAGCTTTTCCAATATGGGACTGTCAAACATGATGTCCCCGTAGAGCACGATGGTCCGGCCCTTCATCTCGCTTTCCGCACAGAAAATGGAGAACAGCTCTCCGGTCTCCTCATACCGATCATTGTCGTAATACCGGATGTTGGGCAGCGCGATGGCTTCCTTCTTATATCCGCGCACGACTGCGATTTCCTTAATATTGGCCTCATTGAGCGCCCCCACGGCCCGCTCGAGGATGGTTTTGCCTTTGATATCCAGCAGACACTTGGGTTTGTCCTCGATCAGGGGAAGCAATTGCTTTTCAAATCCCGCCGCCGGAATGATGGCCGTGATTTTTTCGCCGCCGACCGGAAGAAATGCTTTCTCGTCGTGCTCCATTTGCGGCACGCCTACGATGTCATACACTTCCGGCAAGGTGACGATGCGGTCATTGGCTGCGCCCGGCCGCGTGTCTTTTCGTATGAGGGCTAGTGTTTCTTTCATGGCCCGAATGGCGGCCCGTACCGGTTGATTGGCGTAAATGATGATCTTCGCACCCGCCTGCTCCATGTCCTCCGCAGTTGTTTGGTCAAAGATGGTCGGAACCACAACCAGCGGAACCCGCCCGGACCAGAGTCGGTACACAGTCCTGAGTTCGTCGAAGGTTTTTGATTTGGAGTGGATCAAGACGGCGTCGGCCCCTGCTTCCGCATACGCCTCCGCTCGTTTCAGGGCCTCTTCCTGCCCCCAGCCGGCAATTAAGGCTTCCGTGCGGGCGATAACCATGAAGTCCGGCACCGTTTGCGCCGCCTTGGCGGCCTTGATCTTTCCACAATGCTCTTCAACCGGGATCAACTCCCGGCGGACGCCGGCGTAAAAGCTGCAACGCTTCGGGTATACGTTGTCTTCAATGCAAATGGCAGCGATGCCGGCCCGTTCGCGATCGTTCACCGTGCGCATGACGTTCAAGGCGTTGCCATACCCGGTGTCGCAATCCGCAATCACCGGAATGTTCACCGCGACGGCGATGTTGCGTTCAACCTCGAGCTGCTCGCTGGAGGTGATGAAGCTGGCATCCGGAATGCACTTCAACGAGGCGGAAATAGCGAAGCCGCTGGCCCACACCCCGTCAAAGCCAGCCTGCTCGATCAGACGAGCGCTCAGTGCGTCATGAGCGCCGACGACCTTGAGTGCTCCCGGCCTCTTGAGGGCCTCCCGTAACTTTGTGGCGTTATGCATGATGATGGCGCATGATGCGAAAGCGCACGGGCGTTGTCAATGAAAAGTTTTGCGCAGAGGCGTGTTCGAGCGCTAGCTAGTATGTGGCTCCGCCGAGGTCCTGCTCCGGCGCCATCGCGCCTTCGATCCGGCTGGCGAGCGAGGGATTCTCAAAAAAGATGATGCCGCGATCGGTGCGCGTCTCGTAGCGGAGGCTCACTTCCGTCTCTACGCCCTGCCATGCAAAGAGTTTGACGGCCCCTCCGGCGAACTGCCCCGGAGTGCGATCGAGAGAGCCGTATCGGGATTGGAGGAAGGCCAGAAGTTGATCATGCGTCTCTTTGCCCTGATATCGGACGGTGACACGCGCGAATCGATCGTCAACGGTGATGAACCTCATCGATTCGACTTTTGCGGGGCCAAAGGACGGCGGTCCGTCTTTCAGTTCATACGTCTTCAGCCGGCCTGCGTCCTCGACCTTTCCGAAGGTCTCCGATTCGGAAAGCGTGGCTCCCCAGGGGATCCCCTCGAACCCCTTGGGATCATCTTTCATCTGCACGGCAAACGCCGGGCTGCCGCAGAAAAGCACGCACAAGACGGCGGTGAGGCATGCGCGATGGGTGAAGGACGGTCGGTCGAACATGAGGCTACTCCGCCGTATCGGCGAGCAAATCGTTGAATCGGGGCGCCAGCGTCCGGCTGTCCAGGAAGAGATACCCGCGTTCTGTGCCTGCTTGATACGTCAGGTTGATCTCCGATTCAGCGCCGCGCCAGTTGTACTGCTGATTCAGGCCGCGCAACATTTGCCCGGGCAAGCGTTCCATGCGGCCGAACTCCGACTCGAGATATGCCAGAATCTTTTTATGCGTGTCCTCGCCACGATACCGGATGGTGACGCGCGCAAATTGATCATCCACTGTGGAGAGCTGAAGGCTTTCCACCGGAATGTCAGCGAACGAAGGCAGCGTGTTCTTGAACCGGTATTCGATGATGTTGGGGCCTTGGCGCGTCCGCTCCAGATCCGTCCGCGTGTTCAACGCCGTCCCCCACACGATGTTGCGAAACCCCTTCGGATCGTTCGTCATCGACACGGCGCCGACGAGGGCAGGAGCCCAGAACAGCCACACTGTGAGCAACGCGCAACCGAGTCGCATTCGCTAACGCTACCACGCAGTCCGGACCCGCGCAACCGGTTCGTTTCCTTGAGAAAGCGTCGTGGCATGGCTTATAATGCGCCGAATTTTTCCCTCCAGCGAAGGAATTCGTCGAGCATGATCGAAAGCGATGCGTTCGTACAGGCCATGCAGGACATGGGGGTGAATTTTTTCACCGGCGTCCCCGATTCCATTCTCGGAGGAATCATCGCCGAGTTGATGGATAGGCGCCTCTACACGCCTGCCGTCCGCGAAGATGAAGCCGTAGCCATGGCTGCGGGCGCCTATATGGGCGGGAAGATCCCCGCGGTGCTGATGCAGAACTCGGGACTGGGCACGTCTCTGAACACGCTGATTTCGCTGAACATGATCTACCGGCAGCCTTGCATCCTGATCGTGTCATGGCGTGGTCAGGGCGGCAAGGACGCGCCCGAGCACCTCGTCATGGGCGAGGTCATGCCCCAGTTTCTTGATACGATGAAAATTCCCCACCGGACCTTGACCGAAAAGACGGCGATCGAAGATTTTAAGTGGGTCGCGGAAACGTTCATGAAGCAGCGGATTCCGGTGGCGCTGTTCATCACCAAAGGGGTCGTGAAGGGTTTGCATCCATGAGGCCGGAGCAAGGAACATTGATCAGCCGGGCCCAGGCGATGGCTGCGCTGCTTGAGTTGTTGACGGATCAGCCGTTGATTGTGTGCAACGGATTTCCGTCGCGCGAGGTGCAGAAAATCGCCGATCGACCGACACATTTTTACATGATCGGCTCCATGGGGAACGCGCCAGCCATCGCGCTGGGCGTGGCGCTGGCCAAGCCGGAGAAACAGGTCGTCATATTCGATGGCGACGGCAATGTCCTGATGGGGATGGGCACGCTGGCCACGATCGGTGCGTTGAGGCCGAAGAACTTCATTCATGTCGTATTCGACAATGAGGTGTACGGCACGACAGGCAACCAACCGACGATTTCAAATGTCGTTGCGCTCGACAAGGTCGCCAAGGCAGCCGGCTATGTGAATGTAGAACGCGTACTGGACCGCGACGATCTGGTCTATGAATTCAAAGACATACTGAAGAAGGACGGACCGAGCCTGCTGCTCATCAAAGTCAATGAGTTCGCAGAAGATGCCGGACGTGTCGTGCTCGATCCCCCGGACATTACGAAACGGTTTATGAAGGCGATAGAATAACGGGCGCTAAAGAGACAAAGAGAAACACCCATGATGTTGTTAAATCCCGGGCCGGTGAATGTGTCGGAGCGCGTACGGCAGGCGCTCAATCGTCCCGACATCTGCCATCGCGAGTCGGACTTCGCCGAATTACAGCACGGCATTCAGAATAAGCTGTTGAACGCGTTTGTGCCGGGAGCAGAAGCGGACTATACCGCCGTCCTGATCACCGGTTCGGGTACCGCGGCCGTTGAATCGGCCTTGCTGTCATCCATCCCCCATGGCAAACGCGCCTTGATCATCAATAACGGCGTCTATGGAGAGCGCATGGCGCAGATGGTCGGGTTGCATCGGTTGGGGGTGTCGGAGCTCAAACATGATTGGACTGAGCGGCCGGATCCCGAGCGGCTGCGTCTCGCTCTCCGGCAGCACCCGGAAGTCCATGCGGTAGGAATGGTCCATCATGAAACAACGACGGGGTTGCTCAATCCAGGGAAGGCCATCGCCGAAGTCGTTGACGGCCTGAACCGCGTGTTCATTCTGGATGCCGTGAGTGCCTTGGCGGGAGAATACATCGATATTGCCGGCTCAAAGATCTACATGGTGGCTGGAACTGCAGGCAAATGTATTCAGGGATTTCCCGGCGTCTCGTTTGTCCTCGTGCGCAAAGGTTTTTTGGAGCGGATGCGTGCCTATCCCAAGCGGTCCTTGTACTTGCATCTGACGCACTACGTCGATGATCAGGGTCGAGGGGTCATCCCGTTCACTCCGGCGATCCAGATCTATTACGCCTTCGACGAAGCGCTCAACGAACTGCTGGAAGAGGGGGTGGCCAAGCGCATTCAACGCTATAAACGGATGGCGATGTTGATTCGTGAGCGAATGGCGAAGATCGGCGTCAAACCCGTGCTTCCACCGGACCGGCAATCAAACAGTATCACCGCCTATTACCTGCCGGAAGGACTTTCGTATCAGACACTGCATGATCGGCTGAGGGCACGGGGATATGTGATTTATGCCGGCCAAGGGAATCTCGAAAACAAGATCTTCCGCATTGCCAACATGGGCGCCCTCACCGAACAGCAGTTCGTGGAGTTCCTCGACGTCTTTGAAGAGATCGGCAAGCCTGGATGAAAGCCGTCATTTTGGCCGCCGGAGTCGGGAAGCGTCTCTGGCCCGTTACGCAGCACCGTCCCAAATGCCTCATTGAAATCGGCGGGCAAACTTTGCTCTCACGCTATTTGGCTTCGCTGGCCAGTGTGGGCGTGCAGCGTGCCGATATCGTCGTCGGATACAAGCAGGAAATGATTCGTGCGGCCGTCGAGGCCAACTCCTTCGGAGTGCGCGTACAGTTTTTGGTGAACGAGCAGTTCCATCGTGGCAGCATTTCCTCGCTTTGGATAGCACGTACGGCGCTGGATGATGACGTGGTGATCATGGATGCCGACGTGCTCTTTCACCGGGACATTCTGCGCCGGTTGGTGCGGTCGGCGTATCCCAACGCCTTACTGATGGATGATTCCGTCAAGCAGACCGGCGAAGAATGCATGGTCGTTGCCGAAGGCGGACGCGTGATCGCGCTCACCAAAAAGATGCCGTCGCGGTATGACCAGGCCGGGGAGGGCGTCGGATTTCTCAAAGTGCGCCATGCGGACACTCCCCATGTCGTGGCGTCCTTGAGGACGTTCGTGGATCGTGACGCCTGGCAGATGGACTATGAAGACGCGCTCATCGGGTTCTTCCGCGACGTCAAGGTAGGCTATGAAGTCATTGGAGGACTGCCCTGGACCGAGATTGATTTTGCAGAAGATGTCGAGAAGGCAGAGCGGGAGATACTCCCAAAACTTTGAGGTGAGTGTCGCGCGACAAGGCGTATGTCGATGAATGAACCGATCTTAGACAAGGGCACGGAACTCCAAGGGCTATCAACGGCCGTATTGTTCCCTTCCATTGATCTTTTCGGCGGCCCCGTGCGGAAGGCGGTCGGGCCGCTCACTCCGATCGTAGGCGTGAGTCTCTTTCAGCGGACCGTCCTCACGCTCCAGCGGGCCGGAATCAGGCAATTAATCGTCCTTTCCGGACCGGAGGAGGAGCAACTGAAGCAGGCGCTTCTCAAAGGTCCGCGCGTGACGGTGCCCGTGCGGTGGATGCCAATACGAGAATTTCCCTTGGACGATCCCCGAACCTGGGAATCGCTCGCCGCTGAAGTGCGGGGATTCTGCCTGGTGTCGGGGGTCGGCACAGTGTTTCCCCGGTCCGCTGATCGAAGAATTGCGCCGGGATGTCCGTGCCGGCCAGGCGATTGTCGTGGGACTGCCGATCACCGAAGGCAGCGGTTCGGAGACCGTGGCGCGTGCGTGGAGGTCAGGCGGCACCGGCGGAATCGCGGACGTGATGGTGATGCCAGCGTCGGAGCTGAGCGCCGTCGGACGATTGGCGGCCGAGTTTGACACGGTGCCGATTGCCCGGTGGCTGGAGCGAGCCGCTGTAGATGGCTGTGTGCGCCTGCTGACGACGAGAGACGACGACCCATCCCGCTGGTATCAGCCGGTCCTCACCGACGCCGATCTGCGCATGGCCGAGCGTCGATTATATTCGTCATTGAAAGGGGAGTTCGAAGGCGTCGTCGATCGTTACTTCAATCGGAAATTATCGCGGTGGTGCACGCGAGTGTTTCTTGCGCTCGGCTGGTCGCCGAACGCCATTACGATCCTGGCCACCGTGATCGGTCTTGTCGCCGCGGCAGGATTTGCCTTCGGGACGTATGCCGTTGGTCTTGGTGCGGCACTGCTGTTCCAACTGGCGGCGGTCATTGACTGTAGCGACGGGGAAGTCGCCCGTCTGACGTTCACCGAGTCTCCATTTGGTGCGTGGTTAGATCTCGCACTTGATAATGTCGTGCACATGGCGATCTTCGGTGGAATCGCCATCGGGGCCTATCGGCAGGCGGCCGGCGGTGATCACGCCTGGATCCCGCTTGCTCTCGGAGCCGCTGCCATTTGCGGTAACGCTCTGTCGTTCTTATTGGTCAACAGTGCTCAAAAAATCAAGACGGCCAGTGAATGGAAAACGCCGCTGCATGCGGCTTGGTCGGATTTCATGTTGAAGAACGTCGCCACCAGGGATTTTTCCGTCGTCGTTTTCCTGTGTGCCCTCCTCGGGAAGCTCGAAGCATTTCTGTGGCTGGCCGCAATCGGTTCGCTCGCATTTGCCGGAGTCATGGTTTGGATCATCCGGCCGGCCGCGGTTGCAACCAGACCGTCTGCGTGATTGGTTAAGAGTGAAAGTCATGCGTCGCCATAGCGTTCCCGCCTGGTCGCCACAAACCTTGCTCGTCTCACATCGTCTTGCCTCGTAGCGTGTGGCGTTATCTGCTATTGGCTCTCGGTTTCCTCACCCTCACTCTCCTCGTTTGGCACATCGGCCCAGGTAGAATTTATGAAGCGGCTACCCAAGTCGGTCTCGGTGCGCTCCTCGTCATATTGATCCCTTCGCTGCTGATGTACGTATTCGAAGCCTATGGGTGGAAGCTCACGCTAGGCTCAGCGGCACACGGCATCGCCTTCTGGAAGATTCTTGCGATCAGGACGGCCGGCGAAGTGGTCAATATGACGACCCCCACCGCGTATGTCGGCGGCGAGCCGCTCAAGGCCTATTTTCTTCAGCGACACCAGATCCCGATGGTTGAAGGACTCGCATCAGTCGTGATCGCCAAGACCATCATGACGCTTGCCCAGGTACTGTTCATCCTGGTGGGAATTGCGCTGGCGTTCTGGATGCTGGGCGCGGAAGGATCATCCGGCCAAATTGCGGCAGCCAGCCTCCTTTCTGTCGCCTTGCTGTTCTTCGGAGTTGCAGCCTTCATTTTCGTGCAGAAGCGGGGGCTGTTCATGTGGATCCTCCGGACGCTGCGCGGACTCGGTCTGCATGTGGCCTTTCTCGAGAGCCGCGAGGAGAAATTGCGGTCGCTGGACGAGATCGTCCTCAATTTCTACACGCACCATCGATCGGCCTTCTACGCGGCCACGGCGCTCTACCTTCTGGGATGGCTGGCGGAAGCCGTGGAAGTGTATGTGATTATTTTGTATTTGGGAGGTCCGGCCTCACTATTGTCCGCGATTTCCATCGGCGCGCTGTCGGTGTTCATCAAAGGCGGAACTTTTTTTATCCCGGGGAGTCTGGGCACGCAGGATGGAGGCAATTTACTATTGCTGAAGGCCTTCGGCTATTCGGACGTCACGGGGATTACCTTCGCGCTCTTGCGGCGTTTCCGAGAACTAGTCTGGATCGGAATCGGACTGCTTTGCTTGGCGGCGATGGGAAGAGGACAAAAGCGAGACGCTCCAAAACTAGGATAACGCGGCGCGCTGTTGTTGAAGCTGCTGAATCCGCTCGATCATCTTGTCCCAAACGAAGGAATGCAAGCGTAAGTTGGCTTCCCGCTCCACTTGAATGAATTCGACGCCGGCGCGCGTGCCCTTGACCCATTTGACTTCGGCTGCGTCGATTGCCAAGGATGCTGTTTTGTCGGGAAGGAGCAGGCGAAGCGCCACCTGCTGGTGTGTGGGGAGCGGCTCGTCCGTTTCGATCGAGCATCCCATCGCCGACAGGTTGGTGATCGTTCCCTCTCCGACGGTCGACGTGATGCAGTACATGGCGGGATACATTAACGACAGGCGGTAGAGACCTCGATGGTAGGCTCTGATGTCATCCATGTGGCCAGTGTACTGTGCTGCAGCCGATCAAATGTATCCCCCCTTCGAGGGGCGAAATCGATGTGTCTCCGCCTTAGCCTTCCTCAATACGCCCCAGGCGATTGAAGACCGTACGGCTACGAACGCTAGGCCCAAGCATCTCTTGTGAGCAGACAAAGCAGACCACGCCGGTTTGCGCCGCACGAGTTCGGTTCCCAGCAGGACGGCCAGTGCCCCCGTCATCGTCTGGGTGGTCACAGGCTCGCCAAGCGACAAATGGGCAATGGCGATGGTGCAGATCGGAATAAGATTGTGATAGGCGCCTACGGTCGCAGGCGTCAGGGACTGTAAGGACCGACAACGCAGGAGGAACACGCTGGCGGTGCCCAGCCCGATGAAGAGCACGGCGCCCCAGACAGTCCAGGAAAGATCCACTGGTGACGTCGGCTCGTCCCATGCGACCGTGCACCCCGATATGAAGACCGCTGTGATCCCGAACATCGCAGTATTGGCGGTGAGGACGCCATGTCGTCTCACGATGTGCATGCTGAGAACAAGGTGAGCCGCCATCATGAACGTGAACAGTAGGACGAGGGGGTCTCCTGATCCGAATCCAATGGATCCCGTTTGTAGGTTGGGGACCAACGCCACCAGACAGCCGGTCCAGGAGAGCACGATGCCGAACAGGCTGGTGCCGTTCAGACTGTCCTTCGAAAGGCACCAGCTGAAAAATGCGGTAAATGTGGGGAGGAGACTATAGATCAACGCGTAGTGCGTGACGTCGGTGTACAACAGTCCGTAGGCGGCGACGACGTAGGATCCGACGCCGAGGAGACCCAGAACGCCAAACCGTGCCCCATCGGCGATGCTGAGCGACCGCAATCCTTGCCAATCCAAACAGGCCGTGACCACCGCGAGGAACAGGAAGCCAATGACAATCCGTCCGCTTGCGATTGACAGGAAGGTCAGGCTGCTGTGCTGAAACACATATTTCGTGGTCGGCGTGATCGAACTGAGCAATGCCACCACTCCGAGGAGACAGAGGACGGGAACGACTTGGGATGAAGGGGCTTTGGCCTGCGCCGGATCCGAAGGTGACGAGAGCATCGTTACAACCCCGCCATACTGGAGGTGATCAAGCGTTGTATGAACAACGCCAGCTGTTGCTGGTGTTCCGGGAGCAGGTGCGTCATTCGCCCGCCGAAGCGAGGAGGGTCTGCATGCGTGACGACCAACCCGCATTGCATGATGCAGTCGGCATCCAGCTGGCACTCGATGCGGACCGTGTCATTCTCGGAGAGGAGCAAATCTGTGGAGAAATGCAGGCCCTGATCGGTGATGTCCAGGATCTCGCAGAGCGTGGTGGTGCGATCTCTCGTCACGAGACCACACCGAGAAACCGGCATACGGAATTGTCGGCGTCGGGCCGTCATCGATCCCTCCGTCATTCCTTGAGTGAATCGACAAGAGAGGAGTCAGACCGTCAAGACACTGTCTTTTGCGTCGCCTTTAACCAGCGATCGGCAAGGATGGCGATCGCGAGAACGGGAAAGGGGACCAGGCTGAGAACCAGCATCAACATCAAAGGTGACATGTTGTATCTCCTTTTGAGCTGCGTGAGCATGCCCTCATGGTGTGCAATGCCAGGGCCAGAGAAATACCTACAAAGAAGGGGTGCTCGAAGTGCTTGATCCAATGCAGTTTCCTATCGAAAGGCCTTGTGGCAAAAGTATCCAGCGAAATCGTAGGACCACCCGGTAACGAAACTGGCGGAAAATTCCCGCCTCTTGCCGAGAATTTCCTCCCCCGTCAGGGGGATGCGCCAGGAGCTAAACTACAGTCGAATGTCTTCACGTGTCCCATCTGACTCTCCCCACTCGACGTGGCCCCGCAGAAAATTATCTGTCGTTCGTTGTTGACTCGGATCGGGACATATGGGCCCAGACTTCTCGTGGAGAGGAGGAGAACCGAGCCGCAGGCTCCGGACCCTGCTTTGTGCTAGGATGGCTCGCCATGTCGGCACTCAAGCTCCTGTGTTGGGGATTCGTGGCTCTTCTGGGTGCCGGCGCACTTGCCATTGTCGCCGGTCTCGTGTCCCCTCATGAACAGGTGAATGCGCTGTGGCTGGTTGTCGCTGCAGCCTGCCTGTATGTGCTGGCCTATCGCTTCTACGGTCGATGGATCGCTTCGAAAGTCATCGAACTCAATAATCAACGTATTACTCCCGCCGTGCGTTTGAACGACGGCGTGAATTTCCATCCCACGAATAGCGTCGTCCTCTTCGGCCACCACTTTGCGGCTATCGCGGGAGCTGGCCCCTTACTCGGACCGGTCCTGGCGGCGCAATTCGGATTTCTCCCCGGGTTTCTCTGGTTGGTGATCGGCGCGGTGCTGGCGGGAGCGGTGCAGGATTTCGTCATCCTGGTGGCGTCGATGCGACGAAATGGGAGATCACTTCCGGAAATCGCCCGCGACGAATTGGGCGTTGTGACAGGCACGGCGACCGCTTTGGCGGTCCTCTTTATTGTCGTCGTGGCGCTGGCGGGGCTCGGGTTTGCCGTTGTCAACGCGCTCTATCACAATGCCTGGGGGACGTTCACCATCGCGATGACGATCCCTATCGGTTTCGTCATGGGGTTCTATCTGCAGAAGTTCCGTCCGGGTGCCGTCGCGGAGGTCTCGTTCCTTGGCGTGGCATTGCTGATCATCGCCGTGCTGCTGGGCCGTGTCGTGGCCAAGTCTTCGTATGCGTCCTGGTTCGAGTACGAGCGATCGACCTTGATCTGGCTGCTGGCCGGCTATGGCTTTCTCGCCTCTGTGTTACCCGGCTGGATGCTCTTGGTGCCCCGCGGGTACCTTTCGACCTTTATGAAGCTTGGCGTCGTGTTCCTTCTCGGATTCGGCGTCATCGCGCTGGCGCCGACTGTCCAAATGCCCCGCATGACGACGTTTGCGGACGGCGGAGGCCCGATCATTCCGGGCACCGTATTCCCATTCCTCTTTATTACCATCGCCTGTGGAGCCGTCTCAGGTTTCCACGCCTTAGTCTCCTCCGGAACCACGCCGAAAATGATTGAGCAGGAATCACAGGCGCTCGTGGGCTATGCGGCCATGCTCCTCGAAAGCTTCGTGGGAGTGATGGCATTGGTTGCGGCTACGGTGCTTTTGCCAGGGGACTATTTCTCCATCAATACGACATTGTCGTCCGATGCGCTCGCGGCAATGGGTTTCCCGCCGTTCCGAATCGCCGAACTTTCACGGCTGGTTGAGGTCGAAGTCGCCGGCCGGCCCGGCGGTGCCGTCTCCCTTGCGGTAGGAATGGCCTCGATCTTTTCGGCGTTGCCCGGAATGGCGGGGCTAATGGCCTATTGGTACCAGTTTGCGCTGCTGTTCGAGGCGTTGTTCATTTTGACCACCATCGACACAGGGACCCGCGTTGCACGGTACCTGATTCAGGAAATGGCAGGGCGCGTTTCTCCATCGTTCCGCCAATTGAATTGGCTGCCAGGAGTGTTGCTCAGCAGCGGCGTCGTCGTCGGGGGCTGGGCTTCTCTGATTGCGACGGGCAGCATTTCCACAATCTGGCCCATGTTCGGCGCAGCTAACCAACTGTTGGGGACGCTGGCTCTCTGTATCGGCACGACTGTACTGATCAAGATGCGAAAATCCCATTATCTCTGGATTACGGCGCTGCCCATGCTCTTTGTCGGCTTGATTACGCTCACTGGCTCCTATGAGATGTTCCGAATGTTCGTGGCAGCGGCCGGAACCTTCACCGCCGGTCAAGCGCTTGCCCTGTATCTCGATGCCGCGTTGGTGGCGATCGTTGCGATTCTGGGATTGGTGGTGTTGAGCGACAGCGTGAGGCAATGGTACGGATATCTCATCCAAAAACGGCCGTTTACCAGCAGTGAGATTGTCGTCATGGCCGGAGGCGGTTCGGCTGGAAATCTGCACGCGACGGTCACACAGGACGACGACGGCTTCCGGCTGCCGCACGGCACAGGTTGTTGCTGAACGGGAACAGAGCGGAGGTGTGACGTGGCTGACCAATTTTCGTTCGATATCGTGTCAGAAGTGAATATGCAGGAATTGAAGAACGCGCTTGATCAGGCAACCAAGGAAATCAAGCAGCGATTTGATTTTAAGGACTCAAAGACCGACATCAGCTTGAAAGAGAAAGAGAAGGAGTTGGTTGTCCTGTCGGACGACGAGTACAAGTTGAAGGCAGTGCAAGAGATCATCAATGCGAAATGCGTGAAACGCGGCGTTTCGTTGAAAGCGTTTAACCACGGGGCCATCGAGCCCGCACTGAGCGGTACCGTGCGGCAGGTGGCAAAGATTCAGAGCGGTCTGGCCTCGGAGAAAGCGAAAGAGATTGCGAAGGCGATCAAGGATTCAAAGTTAAAAGTACAAGCCCAAATCCAAGGCGAGCAGGTACGGATCTTGAGCAAGAGCAAGGACGAACTGCAATCGGCGATCACCTTTCTGCGAGGGAAGGACTTCGGCATCGACTTGCAGTTCACCAATTATCGATGAATGGCGACGGTATCCATCGACGCCGTGAATGGATGACGCGATGGGCCGTTGTCGGGTTACTGGTCCTCCAGCTTGGTCTGCTCGGCTGCGATCGCAGCGAGCCGATCGTCGTCATTCAACTCCATCCCAAAAATCCGGACATCCTGTACGTGACCACCAACGATTACATCTATAAGTCGCGGGATGGCGGGCGAACATGGACCAACATCTCGAAGGGAATGAGTCATTCCCGTGTGATTGCCATGGCGGTCGATCCGTCGTATCCGGCCACCGTGTACGCGG
This sequence comes from uncultured Nitrospiraceae bacterium, assembly GCA_963824855.1. GTDB lineage: Bacteria > Nitrospirota > Nitrospiria > Nitrospirales > Nitrospiraceae > Nitrospira_C. Next base: position 139,844 of record CAWGQP010000005.1, on the reverse strand, counting down.
GGACGAAGGGCGACGCGGTCTACAAGAGCTATGACGGCGGACAGCGATGGGCCTCCATGCGCACCGGATTGGACGATGCGACCATTTCTTCGGTCGTCAATCAGTTCGTGTTCGATCCGTACGATAGCAATCATATATTCGTGGCAACGACGATGGGGATTTTCGAGACGAAGAGCGGCGGCGGAAGTTGGACCAAGAGGATGGAAGGGATGAAGGAAGTGCTCATGGTTGTGACCCTCGCCATGGACCCGACACGGCCGGCCATTCTCTACGCAGGCACCAGCGGAGGCGTCTACAAGACGGTGAACGAAGGCGGGCATTGGGAAAAGGTCAATAACGGATTGGTGCCGCCTGAAATCATCAAGAGCTCCCGGGCCTTGAACGTCACGTCCATCCACGTCGATCCGTTCGAGCCTGAAACCGTCTACGCGGCAACCCTCGCGGGCCTCTTCAAAACCACAGACGGGGGGAAGTCCTGGGTGAGGATCGGGGAATCGCTCTCCGATCAGATGATCATGGCCATGATTTTGGACCGGAGCAGAAAAGGCGTCGTCTATATCACGGGGCGAGACGGCGTACACCGAAGTGATGACGGAGGGATGACCTGGAGAACGCTGAATAAAGGATTTGCCAGCACCAACATTCGGTCGATTGCTCAGAGTGCGACGGATCCGGAGGTGTTCTACGCAGGTACGAACGGCAGCGGCCTGTATCGAAGCCGAAATGGCGGAGAGACTTGGGAGCCGATGCCGGCACTTGCGCACAACGCGGCGGCCTGATCCCAAGGGAGGAAGCTACTTCGTTCGGAAGGAAGACTGTTAACGGCTTGGCAAGCTCGAGCCGACCGACGACCCGCCCAACGACGATCCCACTGATGTATCCTGCATGCTCGAGCCGACAGTCGAGGAATTCATGCTGGAGCCAACGCTCGAATCGGAAATGCTGGACCCGACCGTCGATCGCTGAAGCGTTGAACTCACGCTGGAAGAGGTCTCCTGGTTGAGTGTCGACTCTCCGATGGCAGGGCCAGCTCGGCCCGTCGCCCCGATCTCGAATCCTGAGAGTCCGCTGCCCCCGATGTCCCGGCTGTTCCTCGGCGTCGCGCCGATATCGTGACCTGTGACCCCTTCTTGTCCGATCTCCGTTCCTGTCTTGGGGCTCCGACCAATTGCTGGCCCGGCAGCGGGAGCCGCGCCGATGCCGGTTCCCGTTTTCGCGCTTCCCGGCAATTTCGGAGCGCGAATATCTCGTTCGATCGACTCCTGCAAGTCACGAATTGTTTGAGCGTCCCGTCCTGCATCTTCGAAGTCAAGTTGATCGCGCCGGCTGGAGAGCTCGTTGATCTTTTCGAGACGGGCATGCAGGACTTTGAGATCACTTCTGGCTCTGGCGACTCTGGGAATAAGCTCTCGAAGCATGATCCCCCTCGAGGCGAGCGAATAGTTCGACAGGTTGGCTTGGGCCGAGGCCAGTAACTGGTCGAGTTCGTCGGCCATCTCCTCGAGTTCGCGAAGTTCGTTCAAGTCTGTCTTGCAGCAGTCGAGAAATTTCTGATAGCGGGTGAGAAACACTGAAACATCCTGCTGAAGGTTGTCTAGTTGAAAATGTCGCTGGGGCATGCCTTCCGGGCGCTCTGTTTTCTTGTCCACGAGCGGTATGCAGCCGGGCCCTGATTGCGCCGAATACTGCTGATCTCCTTTTCTGTCGGGACAATAGTAGATGGTCGATGCCGCGGAGGCAGTGAGCTCCGGCAACACGACGACAGCGACGGATCGCAGCCAAGAAGGCGGCCAGCACTTCCCTACGCAGGAACGGAGACTTTTGCATAGCTTGATTCTTATCTCACTAAGGGCCCTTGTCAACAAACCTGGAACTTCGTGTTCTTGAATGCAGAGGGCCAATCCGCTAGGCTGCCATTTTCACGATCTGACTGATGCAGGAGGACGTCCGGATGCCGGTCATCATGATTGATGCGATTGGGCAGCATGTGGGACAGGAAGTGACCATTCGTGGATGGCTGCGGAGCCGCCGCGATAGCGGGAAACTTCATTTTTTGACCATTCGGGATGGCACCGGCGATCTGCAGGCGATCGTGAGCAAGAAAACCGTCGGAGATGACCAGTTCGCGGTCTCGGCCGGTCTGACTCAGGAATCATCGTTGGTCGTCACCGGACAACTTCGACAAGACGATCGTGCGCCGGGGGGCTATGAGCTGGACGTCACACGCATCGAAGCGTTGCAGATTGCGCAGCCGTTTCCGATCCAGCCCAAAGAACATGGTGTCGGCTTTTTGATGGAGCACCGGCATCTGTGGCTACGCTCGCACCGGCAGCACGCCATCCTGCGCATTCGGCACGAGATTATCCGGGCCTCACGGAACTTCTTTGACGAGCGGGGATTCATTCTCGTCGATGCGCCGATCTTCACGCCGAACGCATGTGAAGGCACCACGACGCTCTTTCAGACGCAGTACTTTGACGAAACGGCCTATTTGACGCAAAGCGGCCAGCTCTATAGCGAGGCCACTGCCGCCGCATTCGGCAAAGTGTATTGTTTCGGTCCGACATTTCGTGCTGAAAAATCGAAGACACGCCGGCATTTAATGGAATTCTGGATGGTGGAGCCCGAAGTCGCCTTCGCACAGCTGGCGGACATGATGGAGCTCGCGGAGCAATTTTTGACGTACATCGTACAGCGAGTCCTCGAAACGAGAAGACAAGAACTGGCTGTGCTCGAGCGCGATATTGCGAAGCTGGAAGCTGTGAAGCCGCCGTTTCCCCGGATGACCTATGAAGAGGCGATCCGACTATTGCAGCAAAACAATAATCCGACGCAACTTGGAGATGACTTCGGAGGCGATGAAGAAACCATTATCTCGCAACAATTCGATCGGCCAGTCATCATCCATCGTTACCCGACTGCGCTCAAGGCGTTTTACATGCAGCCGGACGAGGCGCGTCCGGATCTCGCACTGTGCATGGACGTATTGGCACCTGAAGGGTACGGAGAGATCATCGGCGGAGGGCAGCGCATTCACGATGTGGAGTTGTTACGCGCGCGTTTAAAGGAACACCACCTTCCAGAAGATGCCTTTAAGTGGTATCTGGATCTTCGCCAGTTTGGATCGGTCCCGCATGCCGGCTTCGGGATGGGCATTGAACGTGCCGTCGCCTGGATTTGCGGACTCGAGCACGTCCGGGAGACGATTCCATTCCCTCGCATGCTGTATAAGCTGTATCCCTGACCTCCGAAGCCTCCATTCCGCCGTCCAGCGGGTCCATCAAAAATCTGGTTAGGGTAGGGAGGCGCGTACAGCAGCTCGAATCCCTCATTGCCAGCCTCATTTTTGCCCGCCCCCAATGCGCATTTTCTACTGCTCAAAAAACTTGTAAGTCCTCGAATTTTTTATTGACAATGTCTTGCTGAGGAGTATACTCCGCCGTGGCGTGGGAGATTGTGGGTGAAACTGGGTTCTACAAGAACAGTCATAGTCCTGCCCACTTACCCGTTATGCCTTCGGAGGTGCTGTCCTGGCTGCAGCCGCACTTCGGCGGCATCTACGTGGATTGCACAGTGGGATATTGTGGGCATACCAAGGAAATTCTTCGAGCCAGCCAACCCGATGGGATTGTTCTTGGTATCGATCGAGATATCCAAGCCATCAATGCCGGCCGACAGGAACTACAGAGCTTCGGAGACCGAGCGATTCTGGTCAAGGCGCATTTCATGGAATTGAAGCAGATTTTGGTGGAACGAGGCATTCCCCGAGTGCACGGCATGTTGTTCGACCTTGGCGTGTCGTCGCCTCAGTTCGACGAACCATCCCGCGGCTTCAGTTTTCGGTCGGAGGGACCGCTCGACATGCGAATGGACCAAAGCAGCGGTCGGACGGCGGCTGATATCGTAAATGAGCTCGACGAAGCCGATCTGGCCGACATGATTTATCGCTTGGGGGAAGAACGGTATTCCCGCCGCATTGCCCGGGCCATCGTGAGCGCCCGCCGCCGCCAGACCTTGACCACCACGCATCAGTTGGTATCCGTGATTGAGTCTGCGGTCCCCGGTCACTATCGACGGGGCCGCATTCATTGCGCGACGAGAACATTTCAGGCGCTTCGTATCGCGGTCAATCAAGAATTGGATCACTTGGAGACGTCGCTCCGCGATGCGGCCGACGCATTAGCGCCGGGAGGGCGATTGTGTGTGATCTCTTTCCATTCCCTCGAGGATCGCATCGTGAAGCAGACCTTCAAAGGGCTTTCGAGTCAAAGCGGCGGTGAGCTGGAAATTCTAACGAAGCGACCGCAGGTGCCGTCCGAAGATGAAAGGAATCGCAACCCGAGATCTCGAAGCGCCAAGCTGAGAGTCATGCAACGGATCATCAAGGAGGGACGCGCATGAAAGCGGTCGCGATCGTGGCGGGCATGTGCCTCGTGTTTGTCTTCGTCTGGGAGAGGGTCGATGTGGTGCGGCTGGGGTACTCCATCGAGCGCTTGAAAACACAAAAGACGCTCCTCGAACGGGAACGTGATCAACTGCAAGTCAAGTTTTCCGCGCTGACGGCTCCTGAACGAATCGCCAGGGTGGCGACAGACAAATTGGGGCTGATTCCGCCGCAGCAAGGACAAGTCTTCATCGTTCATCCGCAGCCCGACAGACCGCTCCTGGCGACGCCGCCCGTGGAGCAATTGCGGATCGCTCGCACGATGTTGCCTGCAGGAGGTGCGAAATAGTCATGGGTCCTTCGCGGGGCCGGCGATACATTCTGCTGCATCTTCTCCTCGCCGGTTTTGGTGTCATCTTGTTCCGGCTGGTCAGCCTCCAGGTATTGCAAGCGGCTGAGCTCACGGCTCGAGCGGATCGGCAGCATCAAAAGAGCGTGACGCTGGAAGGCGCCAGAGGGACGGTCACCGACCGTCACGGGAAGGTGCTTGCGATGAATGTCGAAGTGCCCTCGATCTTCGGTGTCCCGACCTCCCTCGATAGTCCTGCGAATGCCGCCAGATCCCTATCGCCCGTGCTGCATATCCGCCGCGAAGAAATTGAAAAGAAGCTGCGTCAGGACAAGCATTTCGTGTGGCTGGCGCGGAAGGTCGAGCCGGACCAGGGGCGTCGACTCGAGCAATTGTCGATTGACGGTATCGGTATGGTGATGGAGGGCCGAAGGTTCTATCCGAAAGGGCCCCTGCTTGCCCATGTCCTTGGATTTGTCGGCATGGACGGGGTGGGACTTGAGGGATTAGAGCGTCGGTATGAATCCCAGCTGCACGGAGAAAAACGACTGACAATTCTTCAGCGCGACGCGCTCGGTCGAACGGTATTCCCTAAAGGCCTCCGTGAACAAGTTCCTGCTACAGGGCAGGCGCTCACTCTGACCATCGACGAGGTGATCCAATACATCGCTGAAAAGGAAATTGATGAAGCCGTTGACCATGCCCGTGCAAAATCAGGGACCATCATTGTGATGGAACCAAGGACCGGTGCCATTCTTGCCATGGCGGTGAGCCCGCGGTTCGACCCGAATACCGTTGCCTCGTTGACGGCAGACCGCTGGCGGAATAGAGCCCTGACGGATACGTACGAGCCTGGCTCAACGATGAAGGTGGTGGTGGCGGCTGCCGCGCTGGAGGAACGGGTGATGATGCCGGGCTCGATGCTGTTCGGAGAAAACGGCCGGATGACGATTGCGAACACGACCATTCATGACCATGAAAAGCTCGGATGGATGACGTTTGCACAGATGATCCAAAAGTCGAGCAATATCGGTGCAGCCAAAACAGGCATGTTGGTCGGAGATCAACGGCTCTACCGGTATCTTCAGGCTTTTGGGTTCGGCCAACGGACGGACATCGACCTGCCGGGAGAAGTCTCAGGATTGCTCAAATCTCCGCGTGAATGGGGCCGGCGCTCTCTGGCGTCGATTTCGATGGGCCAGGAAGTGGGGGTTACGCCGTTGCAGATGATCACGGCGGTTTCGGCCATTGCCAATGACGGTGTCCTCATGAAGCCCTATGTCGTCGCCGAGGTGAGGGATCAGAAGGGCCAGCGCGTGAAGGAGATTCTTCCGCAGGTCAAGCGTCGTGTGGTGTCCCCAGCGACGGCACGCACGCTCACCACCATCATGGAAGGCGTGGTCACCAGCGGAACAGGAACGAAAGCGGCCATCCCAGGGTTTCGAGTTGCGGGGAAGACCGGGACGGCCCAAAAAGTCGATCCACGTACCGGGACCTACTCCTCGGCATTGTCCATAGGTTCGTTCGTCGGTTTCGTGCCGGCAGATGCTCCACGTCTCGCGATCATCGTGGTCATCGATGAGCCTCAGGGCGAGGCCTGGGGTGGCGTCGTGGCGGCGCCTGTCTTCCAGCGGGTCGGTGAGCAGGTGCTGACGTATTTGGGTGTGCCTCGGGATGATCAAGTGAAGATTGCCATGGCGACGCGATAGTCGAGTCCATGATGGAAACTCGATCGATGACGGTCACGCAGTTGCTGGCAGCACTCAACGGCCAGGTCGCGATTGTCGAACGGCATGGAGCGTTGGACCGGCTAGTGACTTCAGTGACCGATGATTCGCGAGCGGTCGCATCAGGCAGCCTCTTCATCGCCGTCAAGGGTGAACGCGTTGACGGTCACCGGTACGTGGGTCAGGCCATTGAAGCGGGAGCGGCCGCGATCGTCGGGCAGGAATCCCTTGAGCATAAATCGCTCCCCTTCGTGAAGGTGGTTGATTCGCGCAAAGCGCTTGGGCTCATCGGCGGACGATTCTACGGTGATCCATCGGCGCGATTGACGATGATTGGTGTGACTGGAACCAATGGGAAGACGACGACCACCTATCTCTGTAAGGCGCTGCTGGAAGGCATCGGCCGTCAGGTCGGGCTTATCGGAACAGTGGCCTATCAGATTGGCGCCGAGACCATTCCGGCTTCTCACACAACCCCCGGTGCGCTCGAATTGCAAGGACTGCTGGCAAAGATGTGTCACTCACACATGGACAGTGTCGTCATGGAGGTGTCCTCTCATGCGTTGGCCATGGACCGGACGGCCGGATGTGAGTATGACGCCGCGGTCTTCACCAATCTGACGCAGGATCACCTCGACTTCCATCGGACGATGGAAGAGTACTTCAATGCGAAGTTACGGTTGTTTACGACGCTGGGACAGGGAAAGAAAACCGGTCAACGCGCCATCATCAATATGGATGATCCTCGAGGTGCGCAGGTGCGTGCGGCCTGTCGCGTGCCGGTGTGGGGTTTCTCGGTAAAAGGCCGGGCCGATCTGCAGGCGGAACACGTGCGACTTTCAATGAACGGCACCACCTTCACTGCTGTGACGCCGGCCGGTGACTTTACCGTCGAGAGTCGACTCGTCGGCGAACACAACGTCTATAACCTGCTTGGGGCAATCGGCGTGGCGCTGCACGCCGGAGCGACCTGCGATCAGGTTCGAAAAGCGGTGGCAGCCTTAACCAACGTGCCGGGTCGCTTTGAGCGGGTATCGGCCGGGCAAGATTTTACGGTCGTGGTGGATTATGCCCATACCGAAGACGCACTCGTGCGCTTGCTGACCGCTGCCCAAGCGTTGAAGACACACCGGATTATCACGGTCTTCGGCTGCGGCGGCGATCGCGACCGAGGCAAGCGCCCGAAGATGGGCCGGGCCGCCGTCGAGTACAGTGATGTGGTCGTCCTGACATCCGACAACCCGCGAACGGAAGATCCGCTGGCCATTCTCCGTGAAGTCGAAACCGGCGTGCGCGAGGCGCTCCAAGCCCGGTCTCACGTCGAATACCATCTCATCGCCGACCGCCGGGAAGCCATTATGGCGGCGGTGCGTCTGGCCCGGGCAGGGGACATCGTCCTTATCGCAGGGAAAGGGCATGAGGACTACCAGATCCTCGGGACGAAGAAGGTGCATTTCGACGATCGAGAAGTAGCGCGAGAGGCGATTCAGCAGCTGAGGAATTGCGCGTGACCGTGCACCCGGATGGGAAATCCGAGCGAGGCGACGAGGAGATGGCGCTCTTTACGGTAGCTGAGCTGCGGGAAGTCATCAGCGTCAAGGTGCTGGCGGGCGACTCCTCGCCAACCGCCAAGCGGCGGATTCGCGGCATCAGCACGGATTCCCGGTCTGTCCGTCGTGGCGATCTGTTCGTGGCGCTGCGGGGCGAGCGGTTCGATGGTCATCAGTTCGTTCCGGCGGTGCTGTCCAAGGGGGCGGCCGGTGCCATCGTGGATGACGGGTATCGGTGGGAAGGGAAAGGCACAAACCCAATAGAGAACCGCCAGGAGCCGTTTCTGTTCGGCGTGCAGGATCCGCTCTTCGCCTATCAACAGCTTGCGACGCATCATCGAAGTCGGTTCGCAATTCCGGTTGTCGCCGTCACGGGGAGCAACGGCAAGACGACGACAAAGGATATGGTCGGCAGTGTTCTGGCTCAACGTTGGCGGACATTGAAGACCGAAGGCAACTACAACAACCGTATCGGGGTGCCCCACACGTTGTTTCGGCTCACAGCCAGACATCAAGCGGCTGTGATTGAAATGGGCGTGGACCATCGCGGGCAGACGACGCGCCTTTGCGAAATCGTCCGTCCCACCATCGGTCTCATTACCAATATCGGGCCGGATCATCTGGAATTCTTCGGCAGCATGGAAGGATCCGCGCAGGCGAAGGCGGAACTGCTCGACATGCTGCCGCCTGACGGCACGGCGGTCTTGAATGCGGACGATCCCTATTTCGATTATCTGGCTGCCCGGGCCCGCTGCCGTGTTGTTTCGTTTGGATTGTTCGAGCGGGCACACGTCCGCGCAATTCACGTTGCCTCCGATGCCCGAAAAGGCACCACGTTCGGGCTGCTGCTTCCCGGCAAGAGCCGCCCCACGTCCGTCGTCATCAAAGTGCCCGGCACGCACAACGTGATCAATGCGCTGGCCGCAGCAGCCGTGGGGTTCTCCTTGAATCTGCCGGGTGTGATGATCGCGCAGGGCCTCGCCAAGTTCCGCCCCGCCGCCATGCGATCACAAGTGGTGACTCATCATGGCGTGCAGATCATCAACGACTGTTACAACGCCAACCCGGCCTCGATGAAGGCCGCCCTACAACTCCTCGGCGAGTGGACTCCGGCTCGTGAACGGGTCGCGGTGTTGGGAGACATGTTGGAGCTCGGGCGTGAGGCCCAACAAATGCATCGCGATGTTGGACGGTTTGCTGCGGGACTCCAGCTCTCTCGGCTGATCGTGTGTGGGCAGTTGGGAAGGGAGATTGCCGCTGGTGCGAGGCAGGAGGGAATGTCGCAGTCGGCCATCGTGGAAGTGGCGGATGCGGCTTCGGCTGCCGATCTTCTCAAGAAGTCTGTTCACCGTGGAGATGTGGTTCTCGTGAAGGCGTCGCGCGGCATGCGCATGGAACAGATTGTGCAGGGTTTGACCGGCATGAAAGCCGTCACGAAGCAGGCGTCATAACGTCGGCGCGGATGTAAGGCGTAAGTCGAGCATGCTGTACAACTGGTTGTATCCGCTCCATACCGAATACGGATTTCTCAACGTCTTCCGGTATTTAAGTTTTCGCATTATCTATGCGGCCGTTACGGCCTTCCTCATTGCGTTTGTGCTGACCCCATGGCTCATCCGGAAGCTGCAGGAGATCAAGCTTGGCCAGCAAATCCGCGACGACGGACCCAAGCATCACCTCGCAAAGAGCGGTACGCCCACGATGGGAGGACTGCTCATTATTTTTGCCGTCCTGCTTTCGACGCTGTTGTGGGCAGATATCACAAAACCGTACGTCTGGCTGGTCCTGATCGCCACCCTCGGGTTTGGCGCAATCGGATTTGCGGACGACTACCTGAAGTTTATTAAGGCCCGGTCGAAGGGATTGTCTCCTACGCAAAAGTTCGCCGCGCAAATCGGCGTCGCTCTGTTGATCGCTCTCGCGCTTTATTTCCTTCCCAGCTATTCGACCAAGCTGAACGTGCCGTTCTTCAAGAATTTCACGCCGGATCTCGGATGGTTCTATGTGGTCTTCGTGGTCCTGGTCATCGTCGGCAGTTCCAATGCGGTCAATTTGACGGATGGGCTCGATGGGCTGGCGATCGGACCCATCATGATTGCCGCGCTTGCCTATACCATTGTGGCCTATGTTGCTGGCCACCGGATCATGTCGGATTACCTGCTCATCCCTCACATCGAAGGCGCCGGAGAGATTGCCGTGTTCACGGCCGCGATTCTGGGCTCGAGTCTGGGCTTCCTGTGGTTCAACACCTATCCTGCGTCGGTGTTCATGGGCGATGTCGGTTCGCTGCCGCTAGGCGCAGCGCTCGGCACGGTGGCCGTCATCAGTAAGCACGAACTGCTGCTTCTGATGGTCGGCGGAGTGTTCGTGATCGAAGCGGTCTCAGTCATCTTTCAGGTAGCCTCGTTCAAGTCGCGCGGGAAACGGATTTTTCTGATGGCACCCATCCATCATCATTTTGAGATGAAGGGCTGGGAAGAGCCCAAGGTCGTCGTGCGGCTTTGGATCATCGCGATTCTGTTGGCCCTCTTGAGTCTCAGCACGTTGAAATTGCGGTGATGGAGATGGTGGAGGTCGAAGAGGTGGATTTGTCTGGAGCCCAGGTGACGGTGCTCGGGTTGGCACGAAGCGGAATAGCGGCCTGTCAGTTGTTGAGCGAGGCCGGTGCTCGTGTGACGGTGGCCGACCGCAAAGGCGAGGACGAACTGGCGGCGGTGCTGAAGAGTGTCGACCGCACCCAGGTTCAGGTCTCCGTTGGCGCAGAGTACGAACGCTCACTGGATCACGCCGACCTCGTGGTCATCAGTCCGGGGGTTCCCTATCGCATGGCTTCGCTCGAGCGTGTACGTCGACGCGGGATCAAGGTGATCAGTGAACTCGAACTGGCATCCCGGTTTCTTTCCGCTCCCATTCTCGCGGTGACGGGCACAAACGGCAAAAGCACCACCGTGACCTTGATTGGGAAAATGCTGGCGGAGCAGGGTAAACGCGCATTTGTCGGCGGCAATCTGGGGACGGCGCTCAGCGAGGCCGCTTGGACGGCATTGCAGGCGAAAAAGCAGGGAAGGCCGGAGCCCTACGATTACCTGACGGTCGAGGTCTCCAGTTTCCAGTTGGAAACGATCGAGCGTTTTCATCCCTGGGTGGCGGCCATTCTAAATGTGACGGTGGATCATCAAGACCGGTACGACTCCATCGACGAATACCTGGCGGCAAAACGCAGGATTTTTGAGAATCAGACCGCCGACGACTTTGCCCTCTTCAATCTCGATGATCCTCGCGTGGCCACGCTGTCCAACACGGTGCGCGCCAAGCGGCTTGGCTTTTCGAGGCGGCAGGAGGTGGGCCACGGCTTCGATGGAGGAACGTTTCTCGACGGCGATCAGATCGTCACGACCGTCACCGGCCGGCGTCAGGAGGATCTGTCGCAAGAGCGATCTCAAGATTCTCGGTCATCATAACGTCGAGAACGTCATGGCCGCAGCGACCTATGCGGCGCTCTGGGGATGTCCTCTAGACACGATCCGCCGCGTCGTGACCACGTTCCCTGGACTCGAACATGCCCTGGAACTGGTTAGAGAGCGGCGGGGTGTCCGTTTCGTGAACGATTCGAAGGGGACGAACGTGGATGCGACGTTAAAGGCCTTGGAAGGCATCGATCGTCCAATTTGGCTCATTGCAGGTGGGCGAGACAAGGGTGGAGATTTTTCCCGCCTGACCGAAATGGTCCGGCGTCACGTGAAGCATGCCATCTTGATCGGCGAAGCTGCGCCGCTTTTGAAGTCGGCGTGGGAGGGCGCGACGACGATGAGCGAAGCGAAGTCCTTGCGGGACGCAGTGGAGTGGGCAGCTCGCGAGGCAGCGGCCGGCGATGTCGTGTTGATGTCGCCGGCCTGCGCGAGTTTCGACATGTTTCGCGACTATCAAGACCGGGGACGGCAATTCAAATCGGCGGTGCAGGCGCTGCCGGAATAGCATCGTTGCCCAGGGGGGTGGTTCTGAACAATGGGCCCACGATCTGCAGGAACCTTGTCGTTGCCTTGGCCAACGAGCGGGCAACGCTCGGGTTCTTCCCGAGTGGCGATGGACCACGTGCTGCTGTTCGTGACGCTGACGCTGGCCTTAATGGGGTTGGTGATGGTCTTCAGTGCCAGCGCCATTGTGGCCGGCAATCGATTCCAGGACCCGGAGTTTTTTCTGAAACGGCAGATCGCCTGGCTGGGATTCAGTGTCCTGCTGATGCATCTCACCTCGCGGATCGATTATCAGCTGTGGAAAAAACTTTCGATCCCGATTCTCATCGCGATGACGGTGCTGCTGGTGATGGTCTTGGTCCCGTCGTTAGGAGTCGCGGCGAAGGGCGCAAGGCGATGGTTACGATGGGGTCTCATCTCGATCCAACCGGCCGAGATGGTCAAGCTCGTCGCCGTCATCTACCTCGCCGCCTACCTGGCCAAGAAATCGGACAAGGTCACGCTGTTTCGAGGCGGGCTTCTGCCCGTGTTGATCGTCGTCGGCGTTCTCAGCGGGCTCGTGTTGCTCGAGCCGGATCTCGGCACCGTCGTCGTGATGGGCTTGGTGACCGTCTCTCTGTTGTTTTTGGGCGGTGCGCGGATCACTCATCTGCTTGGACTGGGGCTCTGCGCGATTCCGGTGGTGCTGATCCTGGTCTTAGGGTCCAGTTACCGTCGCCAGCGGCTCATGACGTTTCTCGCCCCGTGGAAGGACGCTGCGGATGCCGGTTTTCAGATCACGCAGTCATTTCTCGCGTTCGGCAGCGGGGGCCCGTTTGGAGTCGGCTTGGGCGAAGGCAAACAGAAGTTGTTCTTTCTGCCGGAAGCGCACACCGATTTCGTTCTGGCGCTCGTCGGAGAAGAACTCGGCTTAGCGGGCACAGCCTCTGTGATCGTGCTCTTTGCGTTGTTTGTGTGGAGGGGTTTTCAGATTGCATCGCGCGCACGGATGCCATTCGGAAAGTATCTGGGCCTCGGCATTACGCTCCTGATTGGCGTCCAGGCGCTCGTCAACGCGGCGGTGGTCACCGGTTTGTTGCCGACCAAGGGATTGACGCTGCCCTTCGTCAGCTATGGCGGCTCCTCGTTGGTCGTGAGTTTCGTGGGTGTCGGGATGCTTCTCAGCATCTCACGAGATCGGCATGGCGGCGCATCCAAAGGCGGACGCGGTGAGTCGGATCACTGATGACGATCGTCATTGCAGCGGGAGGAACCGGGGGCCATCTGTATCCGGCCATCGCACTGGCGCGGGAATTTCTGCGGCGCAATCCGATGACCAAGGTCTTGTTTGTCGGCACGACACGCGGGCTGGAGTCAAAAGTCTTGGCACACGAGGGATTCGAGTTGGCCTTGATTAGCGCGAAACCGATTATGGGCAGAGGACCCGTCGACATGCTCAGGGGGTTATGCGCCATGCCCGTCAGCTTCTGGCAATGCGGACGGATTTTGCGGCAGCGGCGCGCGGACCTCGTGATCGGCGTCGGAGGCTACACCAGTCCGATGATGGTCATGGCAGCGGCGCTCAAGGGCATCCCCCGGGTGATCCTCGAACCCAATGCTCATGCGGGGCTTGCGAATAAGGCGGTTGGTGCGTTCGTTCAGCGCGTTTTTTTGGCGTTTGCTTCCGCGGCGGACTCCTTTAACCCGAACAAGGTCCGTGTTGTCGGCACGCCCATCCGGCGAGATTTTCTGACGCGAGCCGCTTCCTCTTCCGTGGCGAAGCCGGGTGACCGGCAGCATGTGCTTGTGTTCGGAGGAAGTCAGGGGGCCAAGGCGGTCAACAGCGCAGCCATCGAAGGGCTGCCTGAATTGCTGAAACGGCGCTCCGCGATCACTGTGACACACCAGACCGGAGAATTGGATCACGCCCGCGTGAAGGAGGGCTACGATCGCGCCGGCGTTTCTGTGAACGTGGTCCCGTTTCTCTACGACATGCCGGCGGCGATCAATGCCGCGGATGTCGTTGTGGCACGGGCCGGGGCGATGACGGTCGCCGAACTCACGGCCTGCGGCAAGCCGGCGATCCTCATTCCGTTGCCCACGGCGATCTATGACCACCAGGCCAAGAACGCCAAGGTCATGGAAGACGCCGGCGCCGCTGTCGTCATCTCCCAAGCCGCATTGAGCGGCGCAAGACTGACGCAAGTACTGACGGGAGTGCTCGACGACCCTGACAGGATGCGAGCGATGGGGGCTGCGAGTCTGAGCTTGAGACGAATGGACGCGGCCGAGGCAATCGTCCGTGAATGCTATGCACTCATAGGAGACCAGCATGATGTCAACCAGTCTCTTGGAGCGGCAGGAATCTAATGGTGCAGGACAGCGCAACGGTGTCACGCAATCACAGCCGGCAGGAGGTTTGAGGCGCACATCGATGTTTCGTAAGACGCAACACATTCATCTGGTAGGGATCGGCGGCGCCGGTATGAGCGGCATCGCCGAAGTGCTGCTGACACTCGGTTACAAGGTCAGCGGCTCTGATCTGCAGGCGTCAGATACGACCCGCCGGTTGGAAGAGCTGGGAGGGCGCATCTTTATCGGCCATCTGGCGACGCATATCGGAGAAGCGCAGGTGGTGGTCATTTCATCGGCCGTGTCGCCTCAAAACCCTGAGGTACTGGCCGCGAAATCGAAACAGATTCCGGTGATCCCTCGTGCAGAAATGCTGGCCGAACTCATGCGGTTGAAATTTGGCGTCGCGATCGCGGGCGCGCATGGGAAAACCACCACGACGTCGATGGTGGCCAATATTCTCGCACAAGGCGGATTGGATCCGACGATGGTGATCGGCGGCAAGGTGAATGCCCTGGGAAGCCACGCCCGGCTGGGACGGGGAGAGCTTCTGGTGGCGGAAGCCGACGAGAGCGACGGATCGTTCTTGCGCCTGTCCCCGACCATCGTGGCAGTGACGAATCTCGACCGAGAACATTTGGATCACTACGGCAGCATGGAACGGATCTACGACACCTTTCTGGAGTTCATCAACAAGGTGCCGTTCTACGGGCTGGCGGTCCTCTGCGCAGATGACGAGCGGCTTCGGGCCCTATTCCCCAAGATCGTCAAGCGCTACTACACGTACGGCCTGTCCGAAGCCGAAGGAGTCGCCCTGGATTTTCGCGCGACAGAGATCGTGGCCAAACAAGGCGGCACGGAGTTTCGCGCGTTTTTCCGCACGCGAAACCTTGGTCCGTTCCGACTCTCCGTTCCAGGCATCCATAACGTCTCGAATGCGCTGGCGGCAATTGCCATCGGGGTCGAGCTGGATGTGCCCGTGGATCTCATCCGCAAGGCGCTGGCGGCCTTCACGGGCGTCGAGCGGCGGTTTCATCTGCGAGGGGAAACGAACGACATCATGGTCGTCGACGATTACGGCCATCATCCGACGGAAATCAAGGCGACACTGGCAGCGGCGAAACAAGGTTGGCCTGATCGGCGGCTGCTCGTGCTGTTCCAACCACACCGCTACACGAGAACCAGGGATTTGCTCGAGGAATTTTCTCACGCATTTCGCCAGGCGGATCATCTCTTTCTCACGGAGATTTACGCGGCCAGCGAACAGCCAATTCCCGGCGTATCCGGCGCCAAATTGGCCGAAGCGATTCGTGGCGCAGGCCATCCGTCCGTCACCTTTGTTGAACAGAAGGACCGGCTTGTCGAAATGGTGTTCCCTCAGTTGAAGCCCGGAGATCTTGTCCTGACGTTGGGAGCGGGAGACATTTGGAAGACCGGACCTGCATTACTGGCGAAGCTTGAACCTGGCACATGAGGCGATGAAGGTTGGGAAAGGCAGAACGAGTGGCGCGCATGCCGGACTCAGAATCGACAGGAAGCGTTTGGAAAAGGCAGTGGCGGGTCTCCGTGGGCGTGTCACCTTCGGCGCCATGCTGCGAGGGTACACCTCGTTCAAGATTGGTGGACCGGCGGATGTGCTTGTGGAACCGGCGGATGTGGACGATGCGTGCCACCTGCTCGCGCAGGCGCGTGCGGCCAAGCTTCCGATCTTTGTCGTCGGCGGCACCAATCTTCTCATCAGAGACGGGGGAATCCGCGGTATCGTGGTGAGCCTGTCCAATTTGCGCACGATTCGAGAAGAAGCCGGCGCGGTCCTCTATGCCGAAGGTGGTGTCGGAATGCCGACGCTGATCGGATACGCAATCCGCCGGTCATTGGCCGGATTGGAATGGGCGGCCGGTATACCGGGAACGGTCGGAGGGTGTCTCGTCATGAATGCCGGGACGCGGCTGGGTGAAATGAAGGACGCGGTAAAGGCTGTGCGGATTGTCACCACGAAGGGTGATCGTCCGGGATTTGCCGGCTGCGTCGATCCGGTTTGACTACCGGCGCGCCCACCTGCCGAAAGGCATCGTCGTAGGGGTCTGGCTTCAATTACGACCGGGCCTACGGTCTGAGATTGCCAGAATCGTGAAAGACTACCTCCATTATAGAAAGGACACGCAGCCGCTGGCGATGCCCAGCGCCGGTTGCGTGTTCAAGAATCCTCCTCGAGACTCCGCCGGCCGGTTGCTCGAGGCCGCTGGATTAAAGGGCATACGCATCGGCGATGCAGAAGTCTCAACCAAGCATGGAAATTTCATCGTCAATCGCGGACATGCGAGTGCTGCCGACGTAATCGGTCTGATCCACAAGGTCAGACGCATGCTGAAACAGAAGGCCGGAGTCCGGCTGGACCTCGAACTCAAAATTGTCGGTGAGGCATAGCGGAATGGCAGGAAAACCGTTGCTGACTCAGGGCCGGATTGGCGTACTGATGGGCGGTCAATCGTCCGAGCGTGAAGTGTCACTGCGCACCGGGGCCGCTGTGCATCGGGCACTTTGCCGGCGCGGATACGACGCGGTCACCATCGATGTCGGCCCGACCTTGAGCCGGGAGTTGCAGGATCAGAAGATCGCTGTGGCCTTTCTCGCACTGCACGGTCCCGGAGGAGAAGACGGCTCCATTCAGGGCTTCTTGGAAACCCTGGGGATCCCGTACACCGGATCGGGCGTTCACGCCAGCGCGGTTGGGATGCATAAGGTCACTACCAAGACTGTTCTCGCCGCTCATAGGATTCCCGTACCGGCGGGTCTCGTCATCAAGCGCGGTGAACGGCTCTCGCATGCGCAGGCATTGCGGTCAGCGAAACTGCGGTGGCCCGTCGTCGTGAAGCCGGCATCGGAAGGATCGACCATCGGCGTCACGATCGTAAAAAAACCGGCTCAATGGAATGAGGCCTTGGCGTTGGCGCACCGTTATGATCGAGACGCAATGGTGGAAGCCTACATTCCCGGTCATGAGGTCACCGTCTCGCTGCTGGGCCGCAAGGACGAGGTACCGCTGGCTCTGCCCGCCGTCGAAATCGTGGCTCCGGACGGCTTCTATGATTTCTCGGCGAAATACGAGAAGGGGAAGACCCGGTACTTATGTCCGGCGCCTCTCCCGTCTGCGATCACGAAGCAGATTCGAAATCTCGCTTTGCGAACGTATGACGTCTTGGGGTGTGCCGGCGCAGCCAGGGTGGATTTTCGCATTACTCCCCGCGGCCGCCCCTATGTACTCGAAATCAACACCGTCCCCGGAATGACGGAGACGAGCCTCTTGCCGATGGCAGCTGCCCAGGCGGGCATTGATTACGAAGAGCTGACCGAACGGATCCTGGAATCTGCGATCGAGAGAATGAGCCAGACGGGGGACGCGGCATGAAAAATGTGTTTCGCAGGCGACCCGCGAAGGCGATCAGCTTCCGCAGCAACCAGTGGAAGGGAGCCCGCGCGGTCCAGACCCGAGACCGTAGGATGCAAGCTCGTCGTTCAGCGTTCATGGCTCGATGGCGAAGAGTCTTGCAGGTTGCCGGGTGGCTGGTTGCGGCGGCCGCCGTGTGCTGGGCCGGACTTCTGCTGGTTCGTCAAGTAGGGCCGGTTCTGCAACGTGGCCTTGAGATCAGGGAGATATCCGTCGAGGGGATACGCCAGGTGACCAAACAGGAAGTCCTTGAGCGATTGGCGCTCAGGAAAGGGCTCGCCCAGCATCAAGTGGGCCTCGCGTATCTCGCCGAACGCGTGCGGACCCATCCGTGGATCAAAGAAGCCACGGTCGAACGGCTTCCGCTGCACGCGCTGCGAGTGACGATCGTCGAGCGCAAACCGGCGGCCATTGTGCGGATCGGATCCGAACATCTATTGACTGATGAAGAAGGCGTCGTGCTCGCACGCCTTGGCACGCAGGATCAGACGACTTTGCCGCTGTTGCTCGGCGTGGAGGGCACACTCTTGGCGCAAAGCGATCTCCGCGTGAAGCAGCGGGTCCAGTCCTCCATCGACTTGGCCAAATGGATGGCCGAAACCCTGGATGGTCGCATTGAGATCGATGCCAGTCATCCCGTCAATCTCGTGGCCTCGGCGAGGGGCGTTCGATTCCACTTCGGAAGCGATGGGCTCAAGGAGCAGTGGGATCGGTATATGAAAGTGAGAGCAGCGTTCAAAGTGCCAGCGTCTGACGGGCGAAAGCACGACGGGCACGACGTAGATTTGCGCTACGACAACCGCGTGATTGTCCGCGAGGGAGGGTGAGGCTGTGGCGAAACGAGAGCAAATTCTCGTCGGGTTGGACATCGGCACTACCAAGATCTGCGCCATCGTATCGGAAGTCACCGAAGAGGGCACGCTCAACATTATCGGCGTCGGTTCGAGTCCCTCTCGGGGCCTTCGCAAAGGGGTGGTGGTCGACATCGAGAGCACCGTCGAATCGATCAAGAAGGCGGTCGAGGAAGCCGAATTGATGGCAGCGGTGCAGATCAATTCCGTCTACACCGGGATCGCCGGCAGCCATATCTCAGCCGAAAACTGTAAAGGGGTCGTGGCGCTCAAAAAATCCGAGGTCACCCGAGACGACATTCATCGAGCCATTGAAAGCGCCCGAACCCTGGCCGTCATCCCTCATGAACGCCGCATCCTCCACGTCCTTCCGCGCGAGTTCATGGTTGACGGACAAGAGGGAGTCAGGGAGCCACTGGGACTGTCGGGGAATCGCCTGGAAGTGAACGTTCACGTGATTACCGGCGCCGTCACATCGGCACAGAACATCATTAAGAGCGTGAACCGCGCCGGCCTCGATGTGGTCGACATTATCTTGCAGCCCTTGGCTTCCAGCGAGGCGGTCCTCAGCCAGGAAGAGCGCGATCTGGGTGTCGCGATGGTGGATCTGGGAGGAGGCACGACGGACTTGGCCATCTATCTGGACGGAAGCATCAGGCATTCGGCGGTGCTGCCGATCGGCGGCCAGAACTTGACCAAAGATCTCGCCATCGGGTTGCTCACCTCACAAACGGAAGCTGAAAAAATCAAAGTCCAGCATGGCGTGACGAGGACAGACCTGGTGCAGGGCCACGAGACCGTCGAAGTGCCCTCCGTCGGCGACCGTCCGGCACGAACGTTTTCTCGACGCGACATTGCCGAGATTCTCGAGCCGCGCGTGGAAGAAATGTTCGAACTCGTCCGGCGCGAGATCACGCGCGCGGGCTATGAAGGCATGTTGGGGGCCGGAGTGGTCGTCACCGGAGGCACATCATTGTTGGAAGGCATGCAGGACGCGGCTGAGCACGTGCTCAACCTTCCCGCTCGCCGGGGGGCGCCCAGCGGCATCGGCGGACTCCGAGACATCGTGAGCAATCCCATGCATGCCACGGGAGTGGGATTGCTGCTGTATGCACGGCGTCACACGGAGGAGATCGCCGCGGTCGGACTCAGAAGCGGGAGACCGATCGGCCGGATGTTGGATCGAATGAAGTCGTGGATGTTCGAGTTCTTCTAACTTAACCGGCGCGCGGCCCGGCCTCGCGCCAAGGGAGGTGCCCTGATGTTCTCATTCCAAGAAGATTGTCTGTCGCCCGTCCGCATCAAAGTGATTGGTGTGGGCGGCGCGGGATGCAATGCCGTGAATACGATGATCACCTCGGGCCTAGCCCGCGTCGAGCTCATCGCGGCGAACACGGACCTTCAGGCGTTGGATCGCTCGCGGGCGGCGTACAAGGTCCAACTCGGCCCGGAACGGACGAGGGGATTGGGAGCAGGCGCGAGGCCGGAAATCGGAAAGGAATCTGCGCTGGAGAGCAAGGATCAAATCCGCGAATGCCTCGAAGGAGCGGATATGGTCTTCGTCACGGCAGGAATGGGAGGCGGTACGGGAACCGGCGCAGCGCCGATCGTGGCCAGCATTGCCAGGGAACTGGGCATCCTCACGGTCGGAGTGGTCACGAAGCCGTTTTCGTATGAGGGCCATCGGCGAATGACCCATGCCGATGAAGGGATCCGGGATCTCAGACGGCACGTCGATACGCTCTTGGTGATTCCCAATCAACGCTTGCTCGGGATCGTGGACAAGGCCACGCCGTTGCTCGAGGCCTTCAAGGTCGCCGACGACGTCTTGCGGCAAGCGATTCAAGGCATCGCCGATGTGATCACGACCACGGGACATGTCAACGTGGACTTTGCGGACGTGCGCACCGTGATGTCGCACACTGGGCGTGCCGTCATGGGCATGGGAGTGTCGCGCGGAACCAATCGCGCAATCGAGGCGGCGCAGAAGGCAATCTGCAGCCCGTTGCTCGAAGAAGGCAGCGTGGAAGGCGCACGCGGCGTCCTGCTTAACATCTCCGGCGGCCCGAACATGTCGCTGCACGAGATCGAAGAAGCGGCTTCCATCATCCAGCAGGCCGCGGATCCAGAAGCCAACATCATCGTCGGGCAGGTCATCAATCCGGACATGGGTGACGATCTGGTCGTCACTGTCATTGCCACCGGGTTCGAGCGGGACGATCAACCGACGCCGGTCGGCGTGGCCGCGGCACGCCCGGCACGCGCGGCTCAGGCGGGACTGGCCCTCGGAGCGGCGGTCGCGGACCGGCCGCACAAAGACCTCGACCGGCCCACCTACTTGCGGCGGATGGGTGAACAGCGGGACGCAATCGAACGTCTCGCTGCCTCTGCTGACGACGAATGGGACGTGCCGACGTTCTTGAGAAAGCAAACTGACTGATCCATTTGGATCAGGGGAGGGTGGCAGTGCGCGCACCGGTCATTACCGTGCCTGCGTTTGGCTCAGTGCACGACGGCGTCAGGCATTTCTTCGGCACGAGGCATCGTACGCCCGTCGCCTATGAAACCGGTGTGCCCGTGCTCGACTCGGCTGCGCGAGATCATGCCTGGACCTTGTCGGTGAAGCAGGTACATGGGACCGATGCGCTGATCGTCGATCGACCGGTCACGGGAGCCGATCGCTTCGAAGGCGAATGGGACGCATTGATCACGGATCAGCCGGGAGTGACGGTGGTCGTGCGAACGGCCGATTGTGTCCCCGTGCTCCTCTATGACCGCCGCCGGAAGGCCGTCGCATCCGTCCATGCGGGCTGGCGCGGGGCATTGGCCGGCATCGTGCCCAAGACCATCGAGTTGCTGGTCGCAAGGTTCGCCGTCCAGCTACGCGATCTGCGAGTCAGCATTGGTCCCTCGGCCGGCCCTTGTTGTTACGAGGTCGATCATGCGGTGCTCGAACCGTTACGCCGTAGCCGTCAGGACTGGCCTGCGCTGGTGCGTGACGATCGCGGCAGCAAAGCGCGATTGGATTTGAAAGCGCTCGTGCGGCGACAGACCGCAGAGATCGGCATCCCTCAGGAACAGATCACTGTCGTCAATGTGTGCACAATTTGTCATCCCGCACTCTTCTATTCCTATCGGCGTGAAGGACGTGTCAACGGAACGATGCTCAATGGGATCTCGTTGGTGTCTCGCCGCTAGCCGGACCTTCCGCGATTTCGGTAGAATACGCGATCCGCGGGCAATGGCGCGGTCGATCAAGCGAAGATGGATGTCCAAGCCGGGGACTCAATCAAGGATCGTCTGGCAGGCGTATTCGATCGAACCCGAAGCGCGATGCTGGAGGCCGGCCGGGACGAGGGTACTGTGCGGTTGGTGGCGGCAAGCAAGGGGGTTTCGATCGACCGCATCCGCGAAGCCATCAACGCAGGAGTGCAGATCGCCGGTGAAAACCGCCTCCAAGAGGCCCTTCCCAAGATTGAGGCGCTGAAGGGAGAGCGCATCACCTGGCACTTCATCGGCCAGCTTCAACGGCGGAAGGTCCGTGCGGTGGTGGGCATCTTCGAACTGATCCATTCCGTGGACAGTGTGGAATTGGCGACTGAGATTGATCGGCGTGCTGCAGACGCCGGAGTGCGGCAGAGGATTTTGCTCGAGATCAACCTCGGGGCAGAACAGAGCAAAGCAGGGTTTCTGGCCGACGAGGTGGAACAGGCGCTTCCCCAGTTGGCGGCGCTGAAGCATGTGACGGTTGAAGGACTGATGGCCGTTCCTCCGTCTGTCCGTGAGGCAGAGCAATCGCGACCACATTTTCGCCGTCTCCGGGAACTGGGGGTGCGCTTGGCGAACCAGGGGCTTCCCGGTATCTCGCTGAAAGAGCTTTCCATGGGGATGTCGAACGATTACGTGGTGGCCATCCAGGAGGGGGCCACATTGATTCGCCTGGGCACGGCGATATTCGGAGGGCGGCGTGAGTAATCCATTAACCAACAAGATCGCGTTCGTCGGGGGTGGGCAGATGGCGGAAGCGATCATCGGCGGCCTGCTCGCAGGACAGGTCTGTCGCCCGGAGTTGCTCTGGGCCACCGATCCGGTGCCCGCCCGTTGCGATCGATTGAAAAGCCAGTTTGCGGTTCGCGTTGGATCGGATAATCGTCAGGCGGTCGCGTGGGCCGACGTCGTGGTACTTGCGGTGAAGCCACAGGCTATGGCGCAGGTACTCGGAGACATCGGCGGAGAGCTCCATCGCGTGCTCGTCATCTCGATCGCGGCGGGGACGACCATTCAGTCGATCCTGAACCAGGCAGGGGGGGCACAGCGCGTCATTCGTGCAATGCCGAACATGCCAGTGCTGGTCAGGGAAGGCATCACGGCACTGTCATGGACCGACGCGATCACCCAGGAGGACAAGGAGATTGCCCGTGCAGTCTTCCAAGCGGTGGGTCGGGTGATTCCCATTGAGGAGCGGCTCATGGATGCAGTCACCGGACTCAGCGGCAGCGGTCCGGCCTACGTGTTTCAAGCGATCGAAGCGCTGGCAGACGGAGGTGTGAAGATGGGACTCCCCCGTCAGACGGCGGAAATCCTGGCGGCTCAAACCGTATTGGGCGCTGCCAAAATGGTCCTTGAATCGGGCGAGCATCCGGCGAAGCTGAAAGATCGTGTAGCATCGCCTGGTGGAACCACGATCGCAGGCCTGCATCGCCTTGAAGAGGGCCGGTTCCGTGCTACACTGATGGCAGCTGTGGAAGCAGCCACCAAGCGCTCGCAGGAGCTTGCGCGCTGATGTTCGTCATGAGTAATGTGTTGCAGGGATTGGCCACGGTCCTGGATACCGTGTTGTGGCTCTACATGTGGGTCATCATTGCCAGGGCCCTGATTTCCTGGGTCAATCCAGATCCATGGAATCCGATCGTGCAGTTTTTGGAGCGTGTTACGGAGCCGGTGCTTGCGCCGATTCGCCGGTGGATCGGATGGAGAATGGGCATCGATCTCTCGCCGATCATCGCCATTCTGATCATCAGTTTCCTACAAATCGCGGTCGTCAAAACGTTGAGCGATTTTGCACATCAGATGAATTGACGCGAAGGGGGGCGCCATGAAAATCACACCGCTGGACATCCAACAGACCGTCTTCAGAACGGGTTTCCGGGGCTACGACAAGGAAGAAGTCAATCGCTTCCTGGAGGAGATCGCCGAAACCGTCGAGGAGTTGAATCGCGAAAACGCAGTCCAGCGTGAGAAGATCGTCTTTCTCGAGCAGCAATTGACGGAATTGAAGCGCACTGAGGCGACGCTCTCGAATACTCTCGTATCCGCTCAGTCTCTCGCGGAGGACGTGAAGCGCAGCGCCCAACGTGAGTCCGAGCTGGTCATCAAGGAGGCCGAGCTGAAGGCGGGTGAAATGATCCGTCAGGCTCGGGTGGAACTCTCCAATACCCAGCGGGATCTGTCGACCCTTCAGAAGCAGCGCCTGTTGATGGTGGAACGCTTGCGGGCGACCTTGCGCACGTACGAGCGCATGCTCGAGGTCGAGGAGCAAGAGGCCTTCCATGATGGTGCGACACACGCTGAGCACAAATTGGAGGGAGAGTCGAGCCCTGCATTGTAACCGCATGTCGGAACGCTCCTTCTCCAGCACGCGTTACCCACCGGTTGTCTCGTTCCCTGCTGCACACCAGCTTCCCGCTCCTTGTCTCTGCTTACCACACTGGCGCACGCCGGCTGCGGCCTCCACACGCCTCCTTTCGTCACACCTCGCTGTTCCGAGATGAACGACATCGGCGTTATCCAAGCTGCCATGGATCAGGCTGTGCGGGAGGGCGTTTTTCCCGGTGGAGTGTTGGCAGGACGGTTGGACGGCGAGATCAGGATCCTCGTGGTTGCCGGGCGACTTTCCTCCGAATCCGCTGCTCAACCGGTCCAGCCGTCAACCGTCTATGATCTTGCATCGTTGACCAAACCCCTCGCGACAGTGACGTCAGTCCTCCTGCTCGTGCAAGCGGGAAAACTCAAGCTCGATGTCGCGGTGGGGGACGTGCTCGTCGAGTTGAAACATGCGCCGATCGGCTTAGCGTCCGTCCGCGACTTGTTGAGTCATCGCTCAGGGTTGCCTGGATGGCGTCCGCTCTACGAACGGCTGGATGCCGAAGGATGTGCATGGGGCCGGGCTGCACCAGGCATCGTGAGGCAGTCGGTACTGCGCCTCATCAGAGAGGAATCACTCGTGTCTCAGGTCGGTGAGCAGAGCTTATACAGCGATCTGGGGTTTATTTTGTTGGGCTGTGCGGTGGAACGAGCGAGTGGCCTGTCTCTGGATGAGTATTTTTACGAGGCGGTCGCACGGCCGCTCGGGGTGAACGCGCTGTTCTTCAACCGTACCGGGGCGGCAGCGTCTCAATCTCGACTCAGTCGGCCGGATGTGACGATCGCACCCACGGAATGGGATGATTGGAGACAACGTATCCTGAGAGGGGAAGTGCACGACGAAAATGCCGCAGCGATGGGCGGTGTCGCGGGACATGCCGGCCTATTTGGAACTGCGGAAGCTGTGCTCGCCGTCTCGGGTGCCTGGCTAGCGGGCTACCACGGAAACCGATCCATCCTTGATCGGCAGCTTGTTCAGGAGTTCACCACAAAGCAATCGCATCCTCGGCAATCGAGCTGGGCCTTGGGCTGGGATACGCCGACGGCACCCTCTTCCTCCGGAACTCATTTCTCGCCTGAGTCCTTCGGCCATCTCGGATTCACCGGCACGTCTCTCTGGATTGATCCACGGAGGAAGCTGGAAATGGTGCTTGCTGACGAACCGCGTGCATCCGAGCCGAAGCAACGACTCAATTCGGGTCTTCCGGCCCCTCATCCACGATCTGGCCTATGGAGTATTGACCCGAGCCTAGAGTCAGGCGCGGTCGGGGTATTCGATCCAGGTTTCTTTTTCGGCGAGGTATTTGGAGCCCTTGAAATTTGCCCGGCTCCTGAGCCGAATGAACCCGAAGGCCTGGAGTTTTTGCACCAGCTCCGTGACGGCGGCAGCGATCGTAGGATGCGATTGGCCTTCCACGTTCAGAGCCTCGTACATGACCTTGGCTTGGTAGCCCGACGACGTGCGATTGACGAGAACGGCCCGGTTGAAGTAGCGGTCGCTTGGATCGACGCCTTCCAACTGATGTTTCTCGACCAGTCCGTCTCGTTTAAACAGCGAA
This sequence comes from uncultured Nitrospiraceae bacterium, assembly GCA_963824855.1. GTDB lineage: Bacteria > Nitrospirota > Nitrospiria > Nitrospirales > Nitrospiraceae > Nitrospira_C. The sequence goes on along the minus strand of CAWGQP010000005.1, from coordinate 114,028 downwards.
GCCAGAGCATTCATCGACTCCTCCGTACGACTCCGAAGAGGCTGAAGTATAGGCACATCCGAAGCTGACTGCAAGCCGTTGACTTCATTCCGGTGCCCACCTATCATTCCGTGCTCGTCGCGGTTGCCGCCTGTGTTCGAGACCGCATGAATATCCCCAACAGCCTGACCATCCTTCGCATTTTGCTGATTCCAATCTATGTCGGGTTGTTGGTTTACGAGCGGTTCGATGCGGCGATGGGTGTGTTACTGCTGGCCGGTGTGACCGATGCGCTCGATGGCACGATCGCCCGGGCCGCCAATCAACGAACGCGTTTAGGCGCCTTCCTGGATCCGTTGGCCGATAAGCTGCTCCTGACCTCCGGGTTCATTACCCTGTCGACCATCCATCTTATTCCTTCGTGGGTCACGATCCTTGTGGTGAGCCGTGATGCCATGCTGCTGCTGGGAACCGCCGTGGCGCAGTTTACCGAGTCGAACATCGACATTGCGCCAACGTTTTTCGGGAAAGGGGCGACCTTTCTCCAACTGGCCTACGTGTTGCTCGTCATTTTTCTCAGCTCCCGTCAGATGGATCTATCCTTACTCGACCCTCTGCTCGTTGCAATGGTGGCATTTACGGTGTCGTCGGGCTGTCATTATCTGTATCGTGGCTATCGTTCAACTGGGTCCTCTCCGTCTTAAGCGCTCATCCTACGCCCTCGTCGTCAGCCTCCGCATAGATTCTGCATTTGTTTGACAGGTTTTTAGGTCGCCAGTAGACTCGCCAAGTAGGTAATTTCGCCGAGAAAACCAGCCGTTGAGCGGAGCCTCGAAGGATAAGAGTGACCTATGGCGACATTTGCGTATGTCGGGCGGACACGATCCGGGTCGGTAAAAAAAGGGGAACTCACCGCCAAAAGTAAAGACGAGGCGGTCGACCAACTCCGAAAGCAGAGCGTCGTCATCACGAGTCTGGAAGAAAAAACCGGCGGTGGGCTGAAGTTCAGCTTCGGCTCCGGGTTGACCGACAAGGACCTCGTCGTCTTTACAAGACAATTCGGCACGATGATCAACGCCGGCCTGCCGCTCGTGCAATGCCTCGAAATCCTCTCCACGCAATCGGAAAATAAGGTCCTTCGTGATACCGTCGGCGACGTGAGAGGGCAAGTGGAGGCCGGGTCCACCTTTTCAGACGCGCTGCGCAAGCATCCAAAAGTCTTCGACGACCTCTACGTGAACATGGTCCACGCCGGCGAAGTGGGCGGTCTCCTGGACACCATTTTGACCCGTCTGGCCAAGCACATTGAAAAGGCGATGAAGCTGAAGGGGCAGATCAAATCGGCGATGATTTACCCGTCGGCGATTCTCGGCGTCGCAGGCATCGTCATCACCGTGCTGATGATCTTCGTGATCCCGATTTTCGCAAAGATGTTTGACGAACTCTCGGGAGGAAAGGTCGGGTTGCCGGGTCCCACGCAGCTCGTGATTGATATCAGCAATGCCTTTCAATCGTATTGGTACATCGCAGCTGGCTTGATCTTCGGTGCCGTCATGATCATCAAGAAATATTATGCGACGCCCAAAGGAAGGTACGCCATCGACAAGTTCCTGTTGAAGACTCCCGTCTTCGGCGATCTCATTCGAAAGGCGTCCGTCGCGAAATTTACGAGGACGCTGGGAACGCTGCTGTCGAGCGGCGTCCCGCTGCTGGACGGCTTGATCATTTGCGCGAAGACCTCCGGCAACAAAGTCATCGAAGAAGCGCTGTTGAACGCGCGGGTCAGTATCAGCGGAGGCAAAACCATCGCCGATCCACTGACCGCGAGCCAAGTGTTTCCCAAGATGGTCACCCACATGATTGCGGTCGGAGAATCCACCGGCGCGTTGGATGCCATGCTGGGAAAGATCGCCGACTTTTACGAGGATGAGGTCGATCAGGCGGTGGCCTCTCTGACGTCGCTGCTCGAACCGATGATGATGGTGTTCTTGGGCGTCGTGATCGGGTTCATTGTCATCGCGATGTATCTGCCCATATTCAAAATGGCATCGGCGATTGGCTAAGCTGAAGCACCCATCGCAAGACTCCTTCAATGCCTCACCCGACTGGGTAGGCATCTTTTAACCGCGACAACTGATGGACGCGTTGCGCGCCAGGCTTCATTGGTTGATGGGGCTGCGGGTGACGTTCGTCACCCTGATGCTGGGTGTGTCCGTTGTCTTCGAAGCAGCCGGTACTCGCCTAGAAACTTTCTATGCGCTGATCGTCCTGACCTATGCCCTCACGATTCCTTCCGCGGTGCTCCTCCGGGCGCTCAAAACCCCGTCCGCTCTCACAGCCTTTTTTTGGACGCAAGTAGGCATCGATTTCCTGTTGGAAACGGTCCTCGTCGCACGCACCGGCGGGGTCGAGAGCCCGTTCGCGGTTCTCTATGTCATCACCGTGGCCGTGGCCAGCTTGATCCCGCAACGCCGGGTTGGGCTCTTTGCCGCGTGCACGTGCATCATTGTGTTCGGTGTCGTCACCAATGCGCAGCTCTACGGACTGGCTCCAAGCTGGACCGGCCAGATCGGCCACATCAGTGCCGCATCGACGCTGCAAACCTTCGGGGTCTATGCCTTGGCTCTGCTCGTCGTGGGCCTGTTGAGCGGAACCTTGGCGGAGCAGCTCCATCTGGCCGATCAATCGTTGCGCGAGAAGGAACAGGGATTGACGCGGCTCCAGGCCTTTCACGAGAACATCGTCCGAAGCATCAGCAGCGGGGTGTTCACGGCCGATGCCACAGGCGCGGTCACCTCGTTCAACCCTGCGGCGCAGGAAGTGACGGGCTATTCGGTCGGGCAAGTGTTTGGACGGTCCTGGCGTGAAATCTTCAATTGGCATCCGAACGAGTCGTCAGACGAAGGACCAGCCTTGGCCGTGCCCGCCATGACGCGGTTTGAAGTGGAATGCAAGGGCGCCAATGGGAACCGGCTTGTCCTCGGCATGACTGTCTCGCCGTTGCACGAGCAAGATGAACCGCACGGCTTGGTTGGAGTGTTCAAGGATCTGACCCAGATCCGGGATCTTGAAGAAGAAATGCGCCGCAAGGAATGGCTCGCCAATCTCGGCGAGATGTCGGCCGGCATGGCACACGAAATCAGAAATCCCCTCGGGGCGTTGGCCGGCGCGATGCAGATGCTGCGCAAGGAAGCGATTTCCGACGCCACCGATCGACGACTCATGGACATCGCGGTCCGCGAAGCCACGAGGCTCGACGCCATCATCACCGAATTTCTTCAGTATGCGAGGCCGCCGGCGCTCGACCTGGCTGAGCATAATATAGACAAAATTCTTGCCGAGACGTTGGATCTAGTACAACATGAAGCGCGGAACAGAAAACAGATCACGATCGCAACGTCATTGGCCGGGGGGGCTCTCTCAGCCCAAGTGGACCAGAACCAGATGCGGCAAGTGTTTTGGAACCTCGCCACGAATGCGTTTGATGCCATGCCGGACGGCGGAAAGCTGACCATCACGACCGGGTCTCGTCACATCGACGCCGGGGGACGCAAAGGCGACGTCGTTGAAATCGCCTTTCAGGACACAGGAGAAGGCATTGCTCCAGGAAATCTGGACAAGATTTTTCTCCCATTTTTTACGACAAAAACAGAAGGCTCGGGGCTAGGGCTCGCGGCAGTGCATCGCATCGTCGATCTCCACGGCGGCTGGATCAAAGTGGAAAGCCAGCCTCAGCAAGGAACCCGCTTTGTGGTCTGTCTGCCCCGTTCCGGGGGAGATGGCGTGCGGTTATGGCATGAGGGACGAACACCGTGGAAAAGATCTTAGTCGTCGATGACGAGAAGAGCCTGCGCGAAGTCATGAGCATCATGCTCAAGCGAGCGGGCTACGAGGTGACCGAAGCCTCCGACGGCGAGCAAGCCATCGGCCAGGTCAATAAAGAAATCTACGATCTCGTCATTACCGATCTTCGCATGCCCAAGGCAGACGGGATGGATGTCCTCAAGGCGGTGAAATCGTCCTCACCCGAGACGGTGGTACTGGTGGTGACCGCCTTCGGCACGGCGGACTCGGCCGTCGAGGCGATGAAGCAAGGCGCTTACGATTACCTCACCAAGCCGTTTCAGGTGGACGAGGTTCAGCTCATCATCCGCAATGCCCTTGAGAAACGCCGCTTGTCGACCGAGAACATGCTGCTCAAGCGCGAAATGGCCAGTCAGTCGTCGTTCGCGCAGATCGTCGGGCAAAGCGAAGCCATGCAAAAAGTCTTCGATGTCGTTCGCAAGGTGGCTGATTCGAAAAGCAACGTCCTCATCTGCGGCGAAAGCGGCACGGGGAAAGAACTGGTTGCCCGCGCGATCCATTACAACAGTGCACGCAGCCCGATGCCCTTTGTGGCCGTCAATTGCAGTGCCGTTCCCGAGACCTTGCTTGAGAGCGAACTGTTTGGCCATATGAAGGGTTCCTTCACGGGGGCCGTGGCGAACAAAGCAGGCTTGTTCGAGATCGCCAACGGCGGAACGATTTTCCTGGACGAAATCGGCGACACGACGCCGGCCATCCAGGTCAAGCTGCTGCGCGTGATTCAGGAGCGCGAATTCCGTCGGGTCGGCGGCACTCAAGACATGAAGGTCGATGTGCGCGTGATCGCGGCGACCAACCGCGATCTCGAAAAGGCCGTCGCAGACGGATCGTTCAGAGAAGATCTGTACTACCGTCTGGATGTCATTCCCATCCGCCTTCCCCCGCTTCGACTTCGAGCGGGCGATATTCCGTTGCTCGTCGCGCATTTCCTGGAAAAGTTTGCCCAAGAAAGCGGGAGGGCGGCTCCGACCCTGACGGCGGAAGCCATGCACGTCCTCCTGGGGCATGAATGGCGCGGCAATGTGCGGGAACTCGAGAATCTGATCGAACGAGTCGTCGCCTTTTCAACGGGCAACACGGTCACCGACACCGACATCCGCGGGTGGTTGCATCACGCGGTCACCCCTCAGCAGTCGCAAGGGATCCCGACAGATCTCCCCGAAGACGGCCTCGACCTGGAAGGCCTCATCAACGGCATCGAGAAGGATTTCCTCATGAGAGCGTTGGAACGCTCGAAATGGGTGAAGAAGAAAGCGGCCCGTTTGCTCAAACTCAATACGAGGTCATTCCGCTATCGGTTGGAGAAGTATGCTATAAAAGGAGGCCGTGACTAAGGGTCAGTCAGCGTCCCTTCCTCCAGATACTCCCGTCACCGTTCATGCTCCTGCCAAAGTCAATTTGATTCTTCGCATATTGGATCGACGCTCCGACGGCTATCACAACCTCTGGTCGATCATGCACACGGTCGCGCTCGAAGACGCGGTGACGATGCGCGTCACATCCTCGCGGCGGCGGGATCAGGCTGGCGTGCAATGCGGAGGGTCTGTCCGTCGATCATACCAATCTTGTCTCGAAGGCGGCGTCAGCGGTTCTCGATCATGCGCGGCTGTCGGTCGGGGTGGACATTGAGCTTCACAAACGGGTCCCGATGGGAGCTGGACTGGGCGGCGGAAGCAGTGATGCGGCGGCAACCATCGTAGGTCTCAATCAGTCGTTGAAGCTCGGGTGGTCGAGGGCGAAGATGGCGGAAGTCGGCCAGGCGTTGGGCAGCGATGTCGCGTTCTTCCTGTTTGCGCCTTCAGCGATCGTATCCGGCCGGGGCGAATCGGTCAGACCCATCACCATCGAAGGCGGCCGCTGGATTGTGCTGGTCAAACCTGCATTTGGGATCGAGACGAAATGGGCGTACCAGGAATTGGCGGCCACAAGACCCGGAGTGCGCCAGCTGTCCGCCGATCATGGCGAACTCGACCGGCGCGACCGGATCACATGGAGCCAGGTGGCAGCCGGTGTAGAAAATGATTTTGAGATTCCGGTATTTGCCCGCCATCCCCAGCTTGGAGAAATCAAGCGCTCGCTGCTGACGCGAGGCGCACAATTCGCCCTGCTGTCCGGCAGCGGCGCGACGGTCTTTGGGCTCTTCGACGAGGAGTCCACGGCGCGGCGTGCAGCGGCCGAGATGGCGCAGGACGCAGACCTCAATCTCTTTGTCGTTCCAACGTGTTCCGGGCCGCTCAGGACGTCATAAGATTCTCCCCAGGAAGGCGCACTCGGTTGACAAGCTTCCCCGATTTCCGTTACAGTTCAGCCTCTTAGTTGGCTTCCTCAACAGCGCGCAGCAAATAAGGGTGGCGGGTTCGAAGCCCACCACGCCCACCGTCGAGACGAACCACGTACGAGCAACGCTTCCTGTTCCAGGCACGGGGAATTAATCGAGGGATCGATGAGCAGAGAATTGATGATTTTCTCTGGCAATGCGAACCTCGCCCTCGCTCATGAGATCTGCGCCTACCTCGGCGCAAAGCTCGGCGAGGCGACGGTCTCGTCGTTCAGCGACGGAGAAATCCGCATCAAGATTGAAGAAAACGTGCGCGGTGCGGATGTCTACGTGGTGCAATCCACCTGCAGCCCGGTGAACGACTCCCTCATGGAGTTGCTCATCATCATCGATGCCTTGAAACGCTCCTCGGCCTACCGCATCACGGCCGTCATACCGTATTTCGGATATGCTCGGCAGGATCGGAAGGATCAGCCGCGTGTGCCCATCACGGCAAAGCTTGTTGCGGATCTCATTACCACCGCCGGTGCGGACAGGGTCCTGACCATGGATCTGCACGCCGGACAAATCCAGGGCTTTTTCAACGTTCCCGTGGACCATCTCTATGCGTTGCCGGTGATCTTGGATTACATCACGAAGAAGAAGGTCAGCGATCTCGTGATCGTGTCGCCCGACGCCGGGGGCGTGGAACGAGCCCGTGCGTTTGCCAAGCGGCTACAGGCAAATCTGGCCATCATCGACAAACGACGAGAAGGCCCGAACCAGACGCAGATCATGAACATCATCGGAGACATCAAGGGAAAGAGCGCACTTCTGCTGGACGACATGGTCGATACGGCGGGAACGATTGTACAAGGGGCTCAGGCCTGTGCGGACAAGGGCGCACGGGAGGTGTGGACCGCCTGTACGCACGCCGTGCTCTCGGGGCCTGCACTCGAGCGGCTTCAGCAGTCATGCCTGACACAAGTCATCACGACGAATACGATTCCATTACAGGACAAGCAGCGATTGTGCCCGAAAATTCATCAATTGTCAGTGGCGCCGCTGCTCGGCGAGGCGATCCGACGCATCCATGCGGATGAGTCGGTCAGTTCGCTGTTTGCCTAGGACAAGACAGCGTTAAGAGAGCGAGGGGACGGAGGAGTATCATGAAATTCGATTTGGCAGTGACGGTGAGAGAGAAATCCGGAAAAGGCGCGGCGCGTCAACTTCGCCGGAGCGGAAAGGTTCCCGGCGTGCTGTACGGCCAGGGTGAGTGTCTGTTGTTGACGATCGAGCCGGAACCATTGACCAAGATTTTGAAGTCCCAGGCGGGAAGCACGGCCTTGATTACGCTGACGGTTAATGGGGCCAAATCCAAGGCCAAGCGGACCGCGCTGCTGCGTGACTTCCAGGTGGATCCAGTGGAAGGCAACGTTTTGCATGCCGATCTCTTCGAAATCTCGATGGACAAGCCGATTCGTGTCAAGGTGCCGGTCCATGTGATCGGAGGTACTCCGGCGGGCGTCAAGGAAGGCGGCATCCTTCTCTACAATACGCGTGAACTGCATGTCGAGTGTTTGCCGGGCGCGCTGCCGGACCACATCGAAGTCGATGCATCGGGGTTCGCCATTGGGCAGGGTATTCACCTCAAGGAGATTGCAAAGATCGAAGGCGTTCGGTTCCTCGACGATCCGGATCAGATGGTGGTCAGCGTGGCGGTGCCGATGTCCGATGCCAAGCTCGAGGCGCTACTGACGAGCCAAGCCGCCGGCCCTGAGGGGGCCAAAGAGCCGGAGGTTGTGGCCAAGGGCAAGGCAGCGGCCGAAGGAGCGGAAGTCGCCGCTGCTCCCGGTGCAGCAGCCGCTGCTCCGGCAGCCGGTGCTGAAGCCAAAGCGGGAGAGAAGAAAGAAGGCGCCGCTGCCGCTGCTGCTCCAAAAGCCGAAAAGAAAGAAGCTGAGAAGAAGAAATAACGTTGCGCCTCATCGTAGGACTGGGCAACCCGGGCGCGGCCTATGCCCAGACCCGTCACAACGCCGGCATGTGGGTTGTGGAACGGGCTGCGGCACGATGGGCGGGTCGTCTTGTCAGGCGCGGAACGGCTCGGCGAGCGTCTGTTCGCCAGGGCTCCCAACTGATCGAACTGGCGGGCACGCTCGATTTCATGAACGTGACGGGCGCGCCGCTCAAAGGTCTTCTCCGCGAGTATCAGCTCACCACGGACGATCTCATTCTCGTGCATGACGATCTGGATTTGGAGCCGGGCCGACTGCGCATCAAGCAGGCCGGAGGGCATGGCGGTCACAACGGCATCAAATCGGTGATCGACGCGCTGGGAACCGCTCAATTCGTCAGAGTCAAGATCGGCATCGGGCGTCCGGCGCCCGGGCAGGACTCCGCGGACTACGTCTTGGAAACGGTCACGAAGGAGGAAATGGAGGTGATCGAACCCTGTCTCGAGCGAGCGGTCGATGCCCTCGAGTTGCTGATTCACCGGGGGACGGAGCCTGCCATGAATCAATTCAATGTCCGTGAGCGCGACAACGACATCGAGGAATGAACGATCTGGAGTTTGAACCTGCGAACGGGCTGCTTGGTACAGCAGCACCTATTATCCTCCATTCATAATTCACCAACGAGCGTAAAGTATGGGACTCTGCTGCGGCATGATCGGACTGCCCAATGTCGGGAAGACGACGGTCTTCAACGCACTGACCGCCGCCGGCGCGCTGGCGGCCAACTATCCGTTTGCAACTGTCGATCCCAATACCGGGATTGCATTGGTGCCGGATCCCCGTCTGCGCACGTTGACGGACATCTTCAAATCCAAGAAGACCACGTATAGCACGCTGGAAGTCCGCGACATTGCCGGGCTGGTCGAAGGCGCCAGCAAGGGCGAAGGACTGGGCAATCAATTTCTGGGACACATCCGGGAAGTCGATGCTTTGTTGCATGTGGTGCGCTGTTTTCAGGGAAGCGATGTCGTGCACGTGAGCGGCAGCGTGAACCCGCTGAGAGACATCGGCGTCATTGAAACCGAACTGATGCTGGCGGATCTTGAAACACTGGATCGCCGGAAACAGAAAACCGAGAAAAAGGTCCGCGCCGGAGATAAAAAAGCGGCCTTTGAAGTCGAATTCCTCACGAGGCTGATGGCGCTGCTCGACAAAGGGCAGTGGCTGGGCAACCTCAGCTATACGCCCGAGGAGCGGCTCATCCTCAATGAGTGCCAGTTGCTCGCCTCGAAGCCGGTGTTATTTGTGGCCAACGTGTCGGAAAACCAGAATGCCGATGCCATGATGGTCAATACCGTCCGAGATTTCGCAGAAAAGCGCGCGGCCCGCGTGGTCACGATCTGCGGACAGCTCGAAGCCGAGCTCTCAACGTTACCAGAGGAAGAGCGGGCGGACTTTCTCCGTGAGATGGGATTGACCGAATCGGGCCTCGTTCGCCTGACTCGGGAAGCATACGCACTGCTCGATCTCATTACGTTTTTCACCGCCGGAGAAACCGAATCGCGTGCCTGGCCTATTCCGAAAGAGACGAAGGCGCCTCAAGCGGCCGGCAAGATCCACTCGGATATGGAGCGTGGCTTCATCCGGGCCGAAGTCTATCATTACGATGATCTGCTGGCCTGCGGATCGGAAGCCAAGGTGAAGGAAAAGGGGCTGTTCCGTTTAGAGGGGAAGGATTACATCATCAAGGAAGCGGACGTCGTATACTTCCGTTTCAACGTGTGATGAAAGGTCTGCGACTGGCCATCACGGGAACGTTGGTCGGAGTCGCATTCATATTGACTGCCATGGCTGCCTCCATGAGCACTGCCGGGGAAGTGAGGCTCGAATCTCTGGCCGTGAGAGGAGGCTTTAGTGGCAGTTCAGTCATAGGGGAAGAACAGCAGACTGATTTCAACCAAGTGGATCTTGCGCTAGCAGCGCGGCTTCCCTGGGAGTGGAATGTCGGGGCCGGCTGGATCATTAAGACCCGGATGCTGACCTCTGCGGGGGTGCTTCGCGGATCTCACGAGACGAACGGAGTCTTCACGCTGGTGCCTTTGGATGTCATATTTGGTCGGAAAGACGGCTTGTTATCCATCGATATGGGGGTCGGGGTGGCCTTACTCACTGATTACAAGTTTGGCGAGCAGAATTTCGGTGGTCCCTTTCAGTTTGTGTGGACGTGGGGTGCAACCAGCCGATTCGCCGGGCCGTTCGGCGCCGGCTATCATTTTCAACATTACTCCGACGCGACTATCTACGGATCTGAGAGCCGCGGGGTCGATCTGCACCTTTTTGAAATTATCTATTGGTTTGAAAGCGGCCGATAGGTAATAATCACCCGACCTACCTCGAGATACCGCAGCAGCAATCCCGGCTTCTCCAGCGCCTTGTCGAAAATTTTCCCCGCCGGCCCCACAAACGGACGACCTGCCAGGTCTTCCTGATCGCCTGGTTGCTCCCCGACAAACATAACTGACGCGCGGACGGCCCCTTCGCCAAAGACCGTTTGGGTGGCGTGTTTGTAGAGATCATACCCGGTACAGCCGGCGGCGGATTCCCGTAATTGAGCCATGCTCAGCTGAGCGGGGAGGAATGAGCGGGCGGACCGGGCAAGGCGTCGCATGGGTCATCATACCACGGTTGCAGAGGGGGGCAGTCGTCCGCTGCGGACTCCAGCCAGCGAAGATCGAGCACCGTGAGCGTGACGACGCCGAAGGATTCTTCGACGAGCCCCTGTACGACGTAGGCCCGGTTGGAAGAAAGGAGATGGCTGCAACGTCGATACACCTCGGGAAAGAGTGTGGCGTCGTAGAGGGCGGTGTGATCCTCGAGCGTGATGAATTCCATCGCCAGGCCGCGTTTGGTTTCAACCGGCTTCTCCGTGATGAGCCATCCCACCATGGTGATGCGATTGCCGATATACCGGTGCATCTGCGAGGCAGGTACCGGCTGCAGCCGCTCGATCGGCTTGCGGTAGAGCGTCAAGGGATGGCGGCTGGCGAGAAAACCAAACGACTCAATTTCATGAGCCTGCTTTTGAGAGGCCGGATAATCATCCGGGACGGGGAGCGGACCTGATCCCGCGTCGATTCCCGCATACAGCCGCCACAGCAAGGCCGGCCTCGTCAGCTCACCTGAGAGAGAATCCAGACAGCCGGCACGAACCAGCGCGCGGGCATGACCGGGCTCGGGCTTCACCCGTCGCAAAAAATCCTGAAACGACCGATAGGGACCTTTCTCGTTGCGCTCTGTCATGATCGTGGTACCGAGCGCTTTCGGGATAGTTTTCACTTGCATCAAGCCGATCCGTAGACGGTCTCCTTCGCCACAATAGGCCCAGTCACTGGCATTCACGTCCGGCGAGAGAATCGCCAGCCCCATGCGCCGTGCTTCGGAAAGGTAGGCGAAGGTCGAATAAAAGCCGCCTTCATTGCTGAGGACGGCTGCCATAAATTCTGCAGGATAGTGCGCCCGGAGGTAGGCAGACTTGAACGAGACCTGGGCATAGCTGGCCGAATGGGGCTTGCAAAAACTGTAGCCGGCGAAGCTCATGATCATCGTCCAGATCTTGTCGATGGTGGCGGGGGAAGCGCCGTTGTTCTCGGCGCCGCGACAAAACTGATGATAGTAGTCCCGCAGCTGCCGATGCTTATGTTTCTTGCTGATGACCTTTCGGAGTTGATCCGCATCTTCGAGGGAAAAATCGGCGAGCGCCATGGCCACCTTCGTGACGTCTTCCTGATAGACCATGATGCCATGAGTCTCTTCCAAAATGGATTCGAGCAACGGATGCAGCGGGACATGCGATTGTCCATGCGCGCGCCGGATGAAGTCGTTCACAAAGGTGATTGCGGCTGGCCGGACCAGCGACGACACCACCACCAGATAATCGAAGACGTCCGCCGACGCGAGACGGTCGGACGGCATGCCGCTCCAGAGCTTTCTGAGCAAGAGCCTGGTGGCCGGAGATTCGATGTAAAAACAGCCGATGGTGTCGCCGCGTCGGATGAGGTCCTGCGTGGCGTTATCATCCAGTGGATCCCAACTCGCATAGTCGATGACGCGGCCCGTGTGACGGGCCACTGCGGCAATGGCGTCACGGATGACGGCCAGTGACCGGTTCCCCAACAGATCGATCTTGACGAGTCCCGCGTCCTCTGTTTGATCCTTTTCCCACTGAATCACCGGCAACCCTTTCACGGTAAACTCGACCGGCACATACCGCCGGATGTCGTCGGGCACGATCACGACCCCGCCGCAATGCATGGAAAGATGGCGAAAATGGTTTTGCGCGCGAAGGGCGTCTGCGAGGATGGCCGGCCACGGCGCGTGAAGATTCAGCGTCCGGCAGAGCCGATTCACCCATTGTTCGTTGGTCGGGGCTTCGGCAAAGTGCAGAAGATCCTTTTGCCGGGTGACACGTGCGGCGACCGCCGTGATTTCCGCTGCGGGGATTCCATGGACTTTGGCCGTTTCGCGGATCGCGGCCCGGAAGCCGAGACTGTTTTGATTCGCCACCATGGCCGCCTGGCGTTCGCCGTATTGTCGGAACACCCAGTCGAGAATCGGATCCCGCTCGTCCCACGGAAAATCGATGTCGATGTCGGGCGGATCTTTCCGGCCGGGATTGAGAAACCGCTCGAAGAACAAATGATGTTTGAGCGGGTCGACATGCGTGATCTGGAGGCAGTAGGACACGATTGAAGCGGCCACCGACCCTCTACCGCACGTACGGGGCGCCTGACGGACGATTTCCTCCACCACGAGAAAGTAATGGGCGAAACGTTTCTGCCGGATGACGGACAACTCCTTTTCGATTCGTTCGCGAACTTCGCGCGACAGGCTGCCATATCGTCTGAGAGCTCCTTCGTAGGTTTTCTCTTTCAGGAGCGCAAAGGCATCCTCATCCTTCATCCGGCGGAAGGCAGGGAAAATGGTGTCGCCGAAACGCCAATCGCTATGGCAGGCTTCGGCGATGCGGACAGTGTTCTCCAACGCTTGGGGAACGTGGGGGAATTGCCGGGCCATGCGGGCGCCGGGCATCAGCCATTGTGCGGGTGTGGCGCACACGTCGTTCGACAGCCGTGAGAGCGTCGTGTTCATTGCGATCGCGCGCAACAACCGATGCGTCGAGCATTCCTCAACTCGTGAAAAGTACACGCGATTGGTGGCCACAGGGGGAAGACCGAAGCGACGGCTGAGCAACAGCGTGTGATGCATCATCGGCCCCGGCGTCAATTCCACATAGAGATCGTCACGGGATTCCGCCGCCCATGTCAGGAGGGCGGACTCATCGTCGGTCGCCACAATCAGGCCGTCGCGGAAACGCGACACGGCTCGGAAAAAATCGAACGACGGGTCTCCATGCCGTTCCGATAGAAGGCGACACAGCGAGGCGTACCCGTCCGGTGTTTTGACCAAGAGGAGTGCCCGATGGTCAGCGGTCGTCAACTCGGCGCCGAGCAGGGGGCGAAGACCCTGCTGTTTGGCCTCCTCCACAAATCTGATCGCGCCGTACAATCCATTCGTATCGGTCAAGGCCATGGCAGGAAATCCGCACCCTCGGGCCGAGCGGCACAGCGCTTCCAGCGACGACACGCCGCGCATGGCCGAATACTCGGAATGGACGTGCAGATGTATGAACACAGGCGTCATCGCAGAGTTTTTCCCCAGCACAAAGCTTGCTCGCCGAATTTCGCTCGAATCGCATCCAGGGCCGCGGACAGCCGATGCGACGCCGGCGGGACGGATGCCGCCTCGTCAAAGAGCGACAGTTGCTCGGCCGGCGACTCCAGCCCATCGATCTGCAGCGTCAGGCGTGTGACCCGCACCCGCCGGCGCAGACACCGGTAGAAGAGACGGGTGAGCACCGGTTGAAGATCCGCTTCCCAGCACGTGCCATGCGGCAATCGTTCATGTGCCGTGCGCTCGACGTGGTCGCTGTGCCGGAGGAAAAGCCGCAGTCGCCGACACACCCGCTGTTGCTGCCGAAGCGTGGCGCAGAGCGCCTCCAGCAGTCCATACAGTCGTCCGAGCAGGAGAGGATCGTCCACTTCGTCAGGATCGAGAGGGAGAGTCCGTTCAATCATCGGCTGTGCAGTCGGCGGATGAACCGGCGAAGGATCGATGCCCAACGCCCAGTTCTGCAGGAGAGTGGCGGACGTGCCGAAGACGGTTTGCAGCTGCGCCAGCGAGACCGAGGCGATCGCACCGAGTGTGCGAAGGTTCAAATCCTCCAGCCGCTGGACGATCAGTGATGTCGAACTGCGGGAGAGACCGGGAAGCAACATGGTCGGCAGGGGGGCCAGAAACGGCGGTTCCGAGCCGGGATGAATCCAAAGGACTTGTGGCGGCCGTTTCAGTGTGGCGGCAGCCAACTGCGAGACGAGCTTGCTGCCGGCCAATCCGATCACGCTCTCCCATCCCTGGTGACGAGTCAGTTCCCGTCCGATGCGGGTAGCGGTATCGATGGGCGGACCGAAAAGCCGTGTCGTGCCGGTGAAGTCGAGAAACAATGAGCCCGGTCGAATGGATTCCCATGCCGGCGCACAGGAGAATACTCGCTGTTCGAGTTCGCGATGCGCAGCCTGCACACGCGACGAGTCGGGAGGCACGATCCGTAGTGCCGGACACATCATCCGCGCCAGTTCGACCGACATGCCAGGCTGGAGACCCTCTGCCGATGCCTCGGGAGAAACTTCCCGAATCAATGCCCGCGAAGTGTGAACGGAGGCCACGGCCACCGGTCGATTTCGCAGTGCCGCGTTTTGAGCGCGCGCCAGCGCAATTTCGAAAGAAGGAATGTACAAACAAGCGATCTGCCGTTCCATGCATCACAAGGCATTGGGTTGTATCCAATGGTTACAAACGGTCGATTCGAAGTCAATTCCGAAAAAACCCTATTTGCATCAGCCGCTTGGGCTGTGTTACGTTCCCTCCTTCGCACCGTTTAGACGGCTGCGCCTACACCTCGCTCCGGACGCGTTCCGGGGCCTTTGTCCAGGAGGATCCCTGCATGGAGCTCTACGAGTCTCTGTTCATTATTCGTCCGTCCGTCTCCGATGAGGAGACAAATGCGCTCATCGAGAAGATGAAAGGTGTCGCTGAGAGAACCGGCGCCCAGTTCATCAAGTCCGAAAATTGGGGCCGCAAGAAGCTGGCCTATGAAGTGCGGCGTGAGCGAAAAGGCACGTACGTGTACTTTTATTTCAAGGCGCCGAACAATACGGTCGGCGAGTTGGAGCACGCCTACCGCCTGGAAGACAACATCATCAAGTTCCTCACGGTTCATCTCGAAAAGGAATTGGTGCCGCGTCGCGTTGAGGCACCGTCCGAGGAGTTCACTGGTGGCCGGGTTTAACAAAGTCATCCTCGTCGGAAACCTCACCCGCAATCCCGAACTGCGGTACACGCCGAGTGGAACCCCGGTCGCCTCCCTGGGACTGGCGGTGAGCCGGCGGTACAAACAGGGTGATGATCTGAAAGAGGAAGTGTGTTTCGTGGACATTGTCGTGTTCGGCAAGCAGGCCGAGCATTGTGGGCAGTATCTGAGCAAGGGAAACGGCGTTATCGTGGACGGACGGCTGCAGCAGCGGCGGTGGGAGACCGAGGACGGTCAAAAGCGCAGCAAGCACGAAGTCGTCGCGCAGACGGTCACCTTTTTGCCAAAACGCGGTGACGGCGGCGGCGCCCATGCCGGCGGCAGTGATACCTCCATGCAGCAGGAGGATCCGAATTACGAATACGAAGAACCGCAATAACTGTGAGGGAGATTATGGAACGGGAACGTGGCGGGAGCGGCGGACGGGGTGATGGCGGCGGCGGAGGGCGGTTTTTTCAACGGCGCCGGCCCTGCCGGTTTTGCATCGAAAAGGGCTCCATTGATTTCAAGGACGTCGGGCTCTTGCGGAATTTTCTGACCGAGCGCGGTCGGATCGTGCCGCGCCGGATTTCGGGCAATTGCCTTGGCCACCAGCGCGAGTTGACGACGGCGGTGAAGCGGGCACGGCACATTGCCCTGATCAGTTTCGCCGAAGAGCGCTAAGAAACGACCTTGGGGATGGCTATCTTTACAGGGATGACGATGGGAGTGCTCACACCGCTGGTGTCGGACATTACAGCAACAGGGCTCTCATTGGTTGACGATGTCACGGCCGAGGAGCTGGGGCTTGCAGAAACCGATGCGATTCTCCGCGGACCGGTCTCGGTCAGTCTGGACTTGATGAAGGCCGACGACATGATCGCCGTGACCGGTGTCCTCGAAGGCACGGTGGTTCGCCAATGCGTTCGGTGCTTGAAGGAGTACGACGATGCGGTGGCGTTTTCGGTGCATGCCGCTTTTGACCGCGAAGGCAAAGAGTCGAAGGTCGGCGCACGCCAATCGAAACCAGGCGAGCCTCGCAAGGGACGGCCGGGAGCAACAAAAACCGAAGCAGACGTCGAGGCCGAAGACGAAGGGGATGACCGGTATTTTTATCAAGGCGACCACATCGAGCTCGCCCCAATGCTTCGAGAACATATTATTCTCGCGTCGCCGATGCAGCCGCGTTGTCGGGAGAATTGCGCCGGACTCTGCGCGCGATGTGGGAAGGACTTGAACGAAGGACCCTGTCAGTGTCCTGCGGAAGCGCCTTCGACGGCGATTCGGGTCATCCGAACCTCAAAAAATTGATGAGTCAGCCGATGGAGGCCACGCGGCCCCTGATGACCGGCTGTTGGAGGAAGAACCATGCCCAATCCAAAACATAAACATTCACGAGCCAGACGCGACAAGCGCCGGACGCAGAAACTGCGGGTCACCCCGCCGGGGATGTCGGTCTGTCCGCAGTGTCACGAACTCAAGCTTCCCCATTACACCTGTCTGAATTGCGGGACCTATAAGGGCAAGGCCGTCATTCAGGTCGAAGAAGTCTAAACGGTCCGCCCGGCCAGGCTTCGGCGTTCGACTGAAGCGCATTCAAGCGATCGGGCGTCCGGCGCGCCGTCGCCGTACCCGTCCGTTGTGAAAATTGCCCTACTGCGCTAAGCTCTCGCCGCATCTCATACGACTGCAAGGGCCAAGGTTATACGCGGGTTTCCAGCCTCTCTAGTGAGGATGTCACTGCTATGAAAATTGCTCTCGACGCCATGGGTGGAGACCATGGTCCAGCCCCCTGCATCGAGGGCGCCCTTCAGGCGGCACAAGAACTCAATATTGAAGTCATCCTCGTCGGCGACGAAAAGGTCCTTTCGGATGAATGTCACCGTCTCGGCTGCACGGATGGCCGCGTGTCGATCAAGCACGCGCCTCAGGTCGTAGAGATGCACGAGTCGCCGGCAGCTGTCGCACGCAAAAAACGCGATTCGTCCATCTGGATTGCCACCGAGTTGGTCAAGAGCGGCGATGCGCAAGCCGTTGTCAGTGCCGGCAATACCGGAGCCAGCATGGTGGCATCGTTCTTCGTCCTCGGGTTGACCAAGGGTGTCGAGCGTCCTGCCATCGCCACCAGCCTGCCGACGCTGACCGGAGAAGCGATCATGCTGGACGTGGGCGCCAACGTGGACTGCAATGCTCAGCATCTTCTGCAATTTGCCATCATGGGGAATGAATACGGCCAACATCTGTTCAAGAAGCCGAATCCGCGCGTCGGCCTCCTCAGCATCGGCGAGGAGGACAGCAAGGGCAACGAAGTGACCAAAGAGGCCTTCAAACTGCTGCGGAGCAGTCCCCTGAATTTCATCGGCAACATCGAAGGTCGTGATGTCTACAGCGGCAACGCGGATGTCGTCGTGTGCGACGGCTTCATCGGAAACGTGGCACTGAAGATTTCGGAAGGCGTGGCCGATACCATCAAAAAGCTGTTATTCAAGGAAATCTCGGGATCGTTTTTGGGGCGCCTGGCCTATCCCTTGATCGCCGCTCCGTTAGTGAAGCTGAAGCGCCGGATCGATTATGCCGAGTTCGGCGGTGCGCCATTGCTCGGAGTCAACGGGATCACGATGATCTGTCACGGACGCTCGTCCGCGAAGGCGATCAAGAATGCCATTCGCAGAGCGAAGGGACTGGCTGAGAGCCATGTGGATGCCCTCATTCAGCGCGATATCGAGCAGAGCCTTTCTCAGAGCCGACCTGCCGAGGAACCTTCCGTATGAGGAGCCGTATCACAGGAACCGGCTCCTCTGTGCCGGCAAATATTCTCAGCAATGCCGACTTGGAAAACATGGTGGCGACGTCGGATCAATGGATCACCGAGCGCACGGGTATCCGGGCGCGCTATGTGGTCGGTCCCGGAGAGGCCTGTTCCGATCTCGCCGTGAAAGCTGCCCGCCGTGCGCTTGACGCCGCAAGGATCAGCGCGGCGGATCTCGACATGATTTTGCTCGCCACCTGCACGGGTGATTATCCGCTGCCGGCCACCGCCTGCCTGATCCAACACCAATTGGGCGCCACCAAGGCTGCGGCCTGCGATCTTGCTGCGGCTTGCTGCGGGTTTGTGTATGCGCTTTCGATGGCGGATGCGTACGTCAGAACAGGCATGCGACATGTCTTGGTCGTCGGATCCGAGGTGATGTCGGCGATTACGGATTGGACTGATCGGAACACCTGTGTACTCTTCGGCGATGGGGCGGGTGCCGCAGTGGTCAGTGCCAGCGACGGGCCAGATGGCATCCTCTCGACCCACTTGCGGTCCGACGGCGCACTCTGGGAGTTGATTGCCGTCCCAGGCGGTGGCTCTCGGCTGCCGCCGTGCGAAAAAGTCGTCGCGGAAAAACTGAACTGCATCAAAATGAAGGGCAACGAGACGTTTAAGGTGGCGGTGCGCACGCTGGAAGAGATCGCGCGCGAGACCCTTGCAGCCAACAATGTCACCGTCGCCGATCTCGACCTGTATGTGCCCCATCAGGCCAATGTGCGCATCCTCAAGGCGGTAGTGGATCGCCTGGGCTTGCCGCTGGAAAAGGTCATGTTGAACTTGGATCGGTACGGCAACACGTCGGCAGCCTCGATACCTATCGCGCTTGACGAGGCGGTACGGCAGGGGCGGATCAAGGAAGGCTCTCTTGTCATGCTTGGCGCGTTCGGCGCCGGGCTCACCTGGGCCTCGGCGTTGATCAGATGGTAGCGAGACATGCGAAGTCGCTTGCGGATTTTGGACGGTTTCGGGAACTTTTCTCGTTGACTTTCCAAGGCATTTCGAAGATATCTAGCCCCTTATGAATTCAGGTATCGGCTTCGTATTTCCCGGGCAGGGATCGCAGTCCGTAGGGATGGGTAAGGCGCTCTGCGATGCCTTCCCTCACCTCACGCAGATCTACGAAGAGGCGTCGGCAGTCCTGGGCTACGACATCGCCGCGCTCTGTTTTAACGGGCCTGCAGAAACGCTCAATCTGACGGAACATACGCAACCGGCGTTGTTGGTCTCGAGTGTCGCCGCGCTGCGGGCGTTGCACCCTGCGACGATCACGCCGGTGGCGGTCGCAGGGCATAGTCTGGGGGAGTATACGGCGCTGGTCGCAGCCGGGGGCCTCACATTCCGGGATGCCGTGGCCATTGTGCAGAAGCGTGGACGATATATGTCGGAGGCGGTGCCTGCCGGAACAGGAGCGGTGGCGGCCTTGCTGGGGCTGCCTGCCGAGGCGGTGAAAGAAGCCTGCCGTGAAGCGGCGTCGTCGGGGGTGGTTCAAGCCGCTAATTTCAATTCGCCCGGTCAGGTCGTCATTGCCGGCGAAAAAGCGGCCGTGGAACGGGCCATCGAAATTGCCAAGACTAAGGGATGTAAGAAGGCCGTGCCGTTGCCGGTGAGTGTTCCGGTGCATACACCGCTGATGCAGAAAGCCGCCGACCGTCTGGCGGCTGATCTCGCGTCGATCGCCTGGACTGACCTTCGCATGCCATTGATCAACAATGCAGAAGCCAAGCCGATCATGAAGGCCGCTGATATTCAGGCCTCGCTCGTGCGGCAACTGCCGTCGTCCGTGCTGTGGGAAGATTCGGTCAAGGCCATGGCAGCTACGGGGGTGAAGACGTTCGTCGAGATCGGTCCAGGGACCGTTTTGACCGGATTGATCCGACGGATCGTGCCGGACGCGACGACTCTGAATGTGAACGATCCGAAATCGTTGGAGGCCACGCGGGCCGCCTTGGGTTTGTAAGAACGAAGGAGCGGGCATGTCATTGCAGGGACGAGTGGCAATAGTCACAGGCGCGGCACAGGGCATCGGCCGTGCCATCGCGGAAACATTGGCCGAGGCCGGCGCGGACATCGTGGTCGCCGATCTCGATCCGACGCGGTCCAAGGAAACGGTGGCGGCCGTTGAAAAAGCGGGAAGGAAAGCCCTCAACCTGAAAGTGAACGTCGCCGACGCCAACGACACGAAGGCGATGGCGGAGCAGATCCTCAAAGATTGGGGGAAGATCGATATTTTGGTCAACAATGCGGGGATCACGCGTGACGGCTTGCTGCTGAGAATGAAGGAAGAGGATTGGAACCTGGTGCTTCAGGTCAACTTGAACGGCACATTTCACTGCACGAAGGCGGTCTTGCAGCCCATGACCAAACAGCGCTATGGTCGGATAGTCAACATTGCCTCCATTGTCGGGGCGATGGGGAATGTCGGCCAGGCCAACTATGCCGCCTCGAAGGCGGCCGTCATCGGGTTTACGAAGACGGTTGCGCGGGAATACGCCAGCAGGAATGTGACCGTGAATGCTGTAGCGCCCGGATTCATCGACACGGCCATGACGCAAGGGTTGTCGGCCGACGTCAAGGAAGCGCTTCAAAAACAAATCCCTCTTGCGAGGCTGGGTACTCCGGCCGATATCGCGAATGCCGTTCGCTTTCTTGTCTCTGAGGATGCAGCGTATATTACGGGTCATGTGCTGCACGTCAATGGTGGGATGCTCATGTCCTGACATAAGGACTAGCGGCGGGAGGACAAGACCGCCGAGGAACCGACACGATCTGGAAGGAGGACAGCACGTTTATGGCTACAGTAGACGAACGGGTGAAGAAAATCATCGCGGAGCAGCTCGGAGTTGAGGAAGATGAAGTGACGTCCGAGGCGAGTTTCGTCGAAGACCTCGGGGCGGACTCGCTCGATACTGTTGAGCTTGTCATGGCGCTCGAAGAAGAATTCGGCATCGAGATTCCAGACGAGGACGCCGAAAAGATTCTCACGGTGGGCAAAGCTCTCGATTACATCAAGGAAAAAGCCTAGCTTCTGGACGCATCGATGAGTGATCGTGCGAAGAGACGCATCGTCGTCACTGGCCTGGGGCTCGTGACCCCGCTCGGGACCGGCGTAGACAAGACATGGAAGGCGATCTGTGCCGGCCAGTCGGGGATCGGCCGGATCACCAAGTTCGATCCTACCGGGTATGACGCCCAAATTGCCGGTGAGGTCAAAGATTTCGATCCTGCCCAGTTCATCGAGAAAAAAGACATCAAGAAGATGGATGCCTTCATCCACTACGCCGTGGGCGCCGCTCAATTGGCTGTGGATGATGCAGGTTTAAAAGTATCACCGGAAGAGGCGACCAAGGTCGGCGTCTACATCGGGTCGGGGATCGGCGGGCTCGGATCCATCGAGCACTACCATACCGTCCTCAAAGACAAAGGTCCCGGCCGCGTCTCACCCTTCTTCATTCCCATGACGATCATCAATCTGGCGTCTGGACAGGTGGCGATCCGGTTGGGCGCCAAGGGCCCCAACTCTTGTGCGGTGACGGCCTGCGCGACGGGCAATCATTGCATCGGCGATGCGTTCAGGCTCATTCAACGGGGCGATGCCGACGTGATGGTCGCCGGCGGTGCCGAAGCGGCGATCACGACCCTCGGCGTAGCCGGCTTTGCCGCCTCGAAAGCGCTCTCGTTCCGTAACGACGAACCGACCAAAGCCAGCCGCCCGTTCGATAAGGACCGAGACGGGTTCGTGCTCGGCGAGGGTGCGGGTGTCATCGTGCTGGAAGAGTTGGAGCACGCCCGGCGGCGCGGAGTTCGTGTGTATGCCGAGTTGATTGGGTACGGCATGAACAGCGACGCCTATCACATCACCGCCCCTTCTGAAGAAGGCGAAGGCGCGGTGCGCTGCATGGAGTTGGTCATCGCCGATGCCGGTATTACCAAAGATCAGGTCAGCTACATCAATGCGCACGGCACCTCCACCATGGCGGATGTCATCGAGACGAAGGCGATCAAACAGGTCTTCGGCGACCGAGCCGCGCGGATTCCGGTCAGCTCCACGAAATCGATGACGGGCCACTTGCTCGGCGCTGCCGGCGGTATCGAAGCCGTGTTCAGCATCCTCGCGATTCATCACGGCATCCTGCCGCCGACGATCAATTTGGACCATCCCGATCCCGAATGCGACCTCGACTATGTTCCGCACAAGGCTAGGCCGGCGGCGGTCAACGTCGTGCTGTCGAACTCGTTCGGATTCGGCGGGGTCAATGCCTGCCTGCTCTTCAAGAAGCCCGACGTCTGACGCTTCACCTCCAAGGTGCTTGCTCGATGACACCGGCGCCGCCGCTTGATACCCTTCAATCCGCGCTCGACTACCAGTTCCGCAATTCCCGTTTGCTGGAAGAGGCGTTGACGCACAAATCTTACGTGAATGAGCAACGACCTGCTGCAGCGTCCGACAACGAACGACTGGAGTTTCTCGGTGACGCCGTACTCTCCCTGGTGGTGAGCGAACAGCTGGCGACGCTGCTGCCGCACTCGCCGGAAGGGGCCCTCTCCAAGCATAAGGCCCGACTCGTCAGCGAGTCGATGTTGGCTGGTGTCGCCAGACGTCTCAAGCTGGGATCGTGCCTTCGACTCGGACGGGGCGAGGAACTTTCGAAAGGCCGCGAAAAAGACTCGCTGCTTGCCGATGCGGTGGAAGCCGTGATCGCTGCGGTACACGTCGACGGCGGCCTCGAGTCTTCACGCCGCGTCGTGGCCAGGCTATTCGAGCAGGAGTTCTCGCAGGTTGCTAGTCAGCGACATCGCCCGGGTGAGGACGATTACAAAACACAAGTCCAGGAGTGGTGTCAGCGACGGTTCGACAGCCTTCCGTCCTATGCGGTGGTTCGAGAGTCGGGACCGGACCATGACAAGATCTTTGAGGTTGAAGTGAGCGTCAACGGAGAAGTGGTCGGCAGAGGAACGGGACGCAGCAAGAAAGAAGCGGAACAATCTGCGGCAAAGCAAGCCTTGCAGGAAGGCCGTCCGTGAGGGCCGTTGAGCCGTGGTAAGATATCACGCACAAAAGATCCACAAGGGAGGACGCTGAGATGGCTAGACGGAAGATCTTATTCGCATTCGGCCTGTGCCTGCTGATGAGCACGCTAGGGGTTCCCGGTGCAGCGGTGCTGCATGCCGCAGACGGCGCCGCCGGCAAGGCGCCCAAAGCCGTGATCAAGACGAAATTCGGAGACATGGAGATCGTGTTCTTCCCCGACAAGGCGCCGAATCATGTTCAGAACTTCGTCAAGCTGGCCAAGTCGGGCTATTACAACGGAACCATTTTCCATCGAGTGATACCCGGCTTCATGATTCAAGGAGGCGATCCCAATACGAAGGATCCGAAGAAACCGGAGACGTATGGGTTGGGCGGGCCCAGCTGAAAAACTCAAAGCCGAATTCAACGACACGCCGCATCGCCGGGGGATCGTGTCTATGGCTCGGACCAACGATCCAAACAGCGCCGGCTCTCAGTTCTTCATTGTCGTCAAAGATTCCAACTTCCTCGATAGCCAATACACCGTATTTGGAGAGGTGGTGAAGGGGATGGACGTGGCGGATAAGATCGTCAACCTTCCGAGAAATCCTCGTAATGACCTTCCCAATGAGCGTGTAGAAATTACGGTGGCCGTCGAATAGACATGCTCAGACCGTTTGCCACTGGAACCACCGCAGCTCCCGAGAAGGAGCGCCGCCCTGGTGTGCGCGCTGTTGGCCGTGAGCGTGCTCGCCGGATGTGGAGGAAAAGTCGATACGAAGGTGGTGGTTCCTCCGCCTCCACCCCCGGGGCCGAAAGCCATCATCAAGACCAGATTTGGTGAAATGGAGATGAAATTCTTCCCCGACCTCGCTCCGAGGCATGTGGAGAACTTCATCAAACTGGCCAAGACAGGGTTTTACAACGGCACGATTTTTCATCGAATCATCCCGGGCTTCATGATTCAGGGAGGCGATCCGAACACAAAAAACTCGCTCAGGAAAGAGACCTTCGGACAGGGCGGCCCGAAAGATGAAAAAGGCAATCCGATTCTCTTGAAGGCGGAATTTTCCGACACGCCTCACAAGCGCGGCATCGTCTCGATGGCCCGGGCAAGCGAGCCGGATACGGCCGGCTCGCAGTTTTTCATCGTCGTGGAAGATTCCTTCTTTCTCGACCGCAAGTATACGGTGTTCGGCGAAGTGACCAAGGGTTTGGGCATTGCCGACAAGATCGTCAGTCTTCCGAGAAATGAACAAGATCTGCCAAACGATCGGATCGAAATGACCGTCACAATCCTGGAGTGAGAAGGTCGCCGAAGCTAGGTGAGAGTATCAAGATATTTCTGAAGTTTTGCCCGTTCGGAAGGTAGGAAGAGCATGAAGCTCAATCCAAACGCATTGCCCTTCACCCATCGAACGGCGGCGCGCTCGATCTTGAGCGGGCTTTTCGCCGGTAGGTGAAGCAGTACCACAAACTGGAGTCCCACTGCGACGTTCACATCCGATTCTGCACGGCATCCGCCCGTCGAAATGTTCGTGACATGCGCTTCCCCTTCGATCTCGTCGGAGGAGAATCCCAGCTCGCATTTGAGGTCGACCCGCCTTGACCTCCGAACCTTCTTTTCTTTCTCAGCTCCCATCGGTTCGATTCCGCTGCTGTTCCAATCAATGATGATGGTGTTCGCATCCGGGCCCGTGGGTGTGTGGCTCGGGCGCAGAGGGTGGCATGAACGATTGGCCGGGCAGGACAATGTGGCCTGCCTGTTGCTGCTTCGTGAGATGGGCCGCGATGTCCGGGTGATAGGCCTTCACATACCCGATGAGGCCGCTCAAATACCGTTGCGACTGAAAATCCTGTCCGGAGAAGTCCGACACGAATTTCAGGGCCCGATCGAGGACATCAGGCGCCGTTGACGCGTCGGCGATCTGCTGCGGGTTCTGTTTCTTAAAGGTTTCGTATTCTTTTTTGAGATGTTCCGCGAAGACCGGCATCGGGGAGGAGGGCACATGCAGCGGGCTCAACGTCCGTCGCAAGGCCTGAATCGCCGTCACCACCTCTGCGTCTTGACCGTCGCGCCGTCCCTGGAAGTAGCTGAACGTGACGACTTCGATCAGATTGTAAAGCGTCACCGCTTTCTCACCGCCGGCTTCGCCGATTTCCCGGTAGAATTCCCGCCGAAGGGGCATGAACTGTTCGCTCAAGCGCTTTTGCTGGTACTCGCTTCCGGCGCCGAGATAGGTGCAGTCCGGGGGACACGCGACCCGGACGATCCGATGTTCACCGCAACAGACGCTGCAGATGACTCCCAAGGCCGGACAAGGCCGCTTGCCCTTGCGCTGTTTGCAATAGGCGCACTCGCTCATTTCTTTTCCCCGCCTTCCGGCTTGGGCGGTGGAGGAATGAACCCGTAATCGGCCAGTGTGCGTTTTTCCTGTTTGGATTTGCCATCGCTGGGCGCCTCAAGGCCGTTCATTTCGGCCGCATGCGCAAGTTCATAGGGGACTAGGATCAGATTGTTGGTGCGGTCGATGCCGAGATCGCCCGGCGAAGGCAGATACTCGGCAATGACTTGAAAGCGTTTGTCCCAGGTCATCCGCCAGACTTTGCCCGTGGTGAAATCCGATACGTACATGTTGCCCCACCGATCGAAGTCGACTCCGCGCAGGTTGGCGAAACGGCTTGAAAAAAATCCGTTGGAAAAGATTTCAGACACCGCGCCGTCTGGTGTAATGGCAAAGATCTTCCCCTTGTCCCAACTCACGGCGATGAGCTCGCCGGATTTCGGGTGAACGGCCAAGCCGGCCGGACCCGCGAGCGCCGGATCGGCGACGAGGAGCGTCACTTTCCTCGAGGGCAGTTCGACCCGATAGATTCGATTCGCATGCTGATCGGAGCAATACAGCCGTCCTGTTCCGTCGTAGGCGACGTCGGTCAGACCTACCGGGGCGTGGCCGGGCGAGGTAGCCATTGAAATGGAGGCAATGGGCTTCCCGCTGACCATATCGAACGCCCGTAGTTGGTCCAGGTCGGCAACGTACAGGGTCTGCTCGACCACCGCCATTCCCTTTGGGGCGTTGAGCGTAATACCGTCCGTACCGCCTTGGATGAACTTAAAATTGAGGATCTTTCCGCTTCCATCGAGTTTGGTGATGAAGCCGTTATTGTCGGCAGCTTCCGGGTCGCCATTGACGCTCGAAATAAAATATTCCTTCCCCGAGCTGCTGCTGACGAAGCTGTAGGGAGTTTGGAGATTGGTCACCGTGATCTGCGCCCAGACCTCGTACGGCAGCACGGTCAGGCACAGCGCTGCAGTGCCGAGACAGAGATAAAAAAAGCGGCGGGTCATAGAGAGGCGGCGGGGAGATGGTCTGCCGGGCTTGCGATGCACATCGAATCATCGTAGCCGTCAGGCGGAGAAACTGTCAAGGAATTGGCAAATGACCCCGCGTGCATGCGGTGTCGGTCACGGCGTTGACTTGCATAAAATTGGCCTGCTAAGGTGCCTTCCTTCGAACAAAAAGACGACTGGATCGCACGCCGCCCTGAAGCGTCCGATCCTCGGCACTTCTTCCAGGGTGATATTCCAATGGGAGGACGTTGTGGCAGCTCGACTGATTGACGGGAAGGCGTTGGCACAGGTGGTACGGGAAGGTTTGGCCGCGGCCTCGGCGGCGGTGCTGGCGAAAACGGGCATCAAACCGGGGTTGGCCACCATCTTGGTGGGAGATGATCCAGCCTCACACGTCTATGTGAAGAACAAGCAGAAAGCTTGCGAGCTTGCCGGCATTCACGTCGACGACCACAAGTTGAGCGCCCAGACCACTCAGGCTGAACTCCTGGCCCTCATTGAAAAGAAAAACGCCGACCCCAAGATCCACGGCATTCTCGTCCAGCTACCGTTGCCCAAGCATATCGACAGCCGGGTGATTCTGGAGGCAGTCAGTCCGGATAAAGATGCGGATGGCTTTCATCCATACAATTTCGGTCGGCTCGTCGAGGGCCATCCGGTGTTCGAAGCTTGCACGCCGAAAGGCGTGATCAAGATGATCGAATCGACGGGGGTGCCGATTGAAGGCAAGCGCGCAGTGGTGGTCGGGCGCAGCAACATTGTGGGGAAGCCGTTGGCGCTCATGCTGCTGCAGCGCCATGCGACCGTCACGATCTGTCATTCAAAGACGAAGGACCTTCCGGCCGTGTGTCGCGAGGCGGAACTCTTGCTGGTGGCGATCGGCAAGGCCAAGTTTGTCACTGCCGACATGGTCCGCGAAGGCGCCGTGGTGATCGACGTCGGCACGAATAAACTTCCGGACGGCAAACTGTGCGGTGACGTCGATTTTGAACCGGTAAGCCAGAAGGCTGGATGGATCAGTCCGGTGCCGGGCGGGGTCGGTCCCATGACGATTGCAATGTTGCTGGACAATACGGTGGAGTCTGCTAGAAGAATGGCAGGGATGGCGTAGCCGGCGCGAACGCGGAGTAGGAAGCGAAATGGGTCGGGAACCGAGAAGGCTTAAAGACGTCCTG
This sequence comes from uncultured Nitrospiraceae bacterium, assembly GCA_963824855.1. Classification (GTDB taxonomy): domain Bacteria; phylum Nitrospirota; class Nitrospiria; order Nitrospirales; family Nitrospiraceae; genus Nitrospira_C. Next base: position 86,218 of record CAWGQP010000005.1, on the reverse strand, counting down.
GAGCAGGGACAGTTCGCAGTCACCGTCGAGTACAATCCCCCGAAGGGCACCAACATCAACGGTCTCCTGGATAACGCCAAGCAGCTGCTGGGCCGGGTGCATGGCGTGAACGTGACGGACAATACCGCCGCAGTCGTGCGTGCGGGGTCATTGCCGGTCTGCCGGTTGCTGTACGAGTTGGGGCATGATCCAGTCATGCAGTTGACCTGCCGCGATCGAAACCGGATCGCCATGCAGTCCGATCTGATGGGCGCCCACATGCTGGGGATTCGTAACGTCCTCTGCCTGACGGGCGACTATCCGACGGTCGGCGACCACAAGGATGCCAAGCCGGTCTATGATCTCGACTCGGTCCAGGTGATAGGTCTCGTGCAGGGATTGAATGATGCCCGTGATTATGCAGGCAACAAGCTCGACGGAGCCACGGACTTTACCATCGGCGCGGCTGTGACGCCGGAAACTGATCTCGTAGGCCCGGTGTTGGCCAAGTTCGAAGTGAAGGTCAAAGCCGGCGCCCAATTTTTTCAAACCCAAGCCGTCTATAATCCCGAGCAGTTTGCGGCGTTCATGAAACAAGTGCGCCCGTTCAAGGTCAAGGTTCTGGCTGGCATTCTGCTGCTGCGCAACGCGAAAATGGCGGAGTTCATGAACGCCAATATCCCAGGCATGTCCGTTCCACAGGCAATGATCGACGAACTGCGTGCCGCTGGCGACAAGTCCGAAGAGGTCGGCGTGGACATCGCGGTCCGCAGCATCAAGGCCGTGCGTCCTCACTGCGACGGCGTCCATATCATGGCGATCAAGGGAACGCACCGGCTGGGTGAAATCATCACAAAGGCACAACTCGGATGATGACCGTCCCCGACCTCCAGCGCTGCAAACGGGACAAGAAGAAACTCATCGTCGTGACCGCGTATGACGCGTTGTTTGCCCGTCTGCTTGAGCAGGCCGGCATTGAAGCGATACTGGTCGGCGATTCACTGGGCGTAGTCGTGCAAGGGAAGTCCAACACCCTGTCCGTCACAATGGAGGACATGCTCTATCACACGAAGCTCGTGGCCGGTGCTGCGCAAAAGTCGCTGGTCATCGGCGATATGCCCTTCATGTCCTATCAGGCCAGCAAAGAGGACGCCCTGCGGAATGCCGGTCGCTTTCTTCAGGCGGGGGCACATGCGGTCAAACTCGAGGGCGGCAGGGCGATGGCTGAGCGCATCCAAGCCATGACGGAGGTGGGCATTCCGGTGTTCGGCCATCTCGGAATGACGCCGCAGTCCGTGAATCAATATGGGGGGTACAAGGTGCAGGGGAAGAGCGCCGAACGGGCACAAACACTCGTGTCCGATGCCAAGGCGCTAGAGGAAGCCGGTGCGGTGGCCATTGTGCTTGAGGCGATGCCTGCGTCGCTTGCTAAGACCATCACGGAGCAGCTGACAATTCCGACCATTGGAATCGGCGCCGGTCCCCATTGTGACGGGCAAGTGTTGGTCCTCTATGATCTGCTCGGATTGTTCGACGAGTTCGTACCGAAGTTCGTCAAGCCCTATGCACATTTGAGGGCCGATGCGCTGCAGGCGCTCCGCCGGTACAAAGAGGAGGTGGAGCAGGGTAAGTTTCCTTCCGAATCAGAGTCCTACCACTAGTCGGATCACTTGCCTCTCTCGAGGCAATCCATCAGGAATTCAAACGAATCAGGGGAGCTGCTTCGCCCCTGTGCTTTCTCAGGTGGTTCAGGAGACTCGCCACCTCAATGCCCATGTAGACGTCCGGGACCTGTTCAAACCGCGTGATCGCTCTGAACAGTCAAGTTGTCCGCCGCCTGTCCATAGCCCAGAGACCGCTTCAGGTTGGCCGCGGCCAATTGGATGAGAGCCCGGAAAAAATTTCCTTGCCTGGTCATTTGTCCCGCCCGCCAGAGTCCCTCGAGCACTTCGTGGCATTCCCACCAGTACGCATAGTTGTACAAATCGATGGCATAGAGGTAGTCGCCCATTTGTCGCCATTCCTCGGGACGGAGCAAGACGGGCATGGGGCTGGTCTGACCATAGGAATGGCCTCGGGGGCTGTGACGAGGATGAGGCGAGTAACCAGGCAGGAATCGATAGCGGGGAAACGGGCGATGAGAGTAGCGAGGCCAAGAAGGGTCGGGAGGCTGAAGTTCAATCTCGACGGTCGGCATACTCAACCTGGTGAACGGTGCGATCTTCCAGCCGAATGGCCGTGAGTTGCCGTCCCCAGACGCAGCCGCTGTCGATGGCCAACACGTTCGGCTCAATGTGAAGCCCGAGGGCCGCCCAGTGACCGGTGATGATGGTCGCATCGCTGCTGCGCCGGTTGGGAATACGGAACCAGGGAAGAAATCCGGCTGGTGCCTCATCCGGCGAACCGGAGTATGTCGACATTTCACCGTCGGGCGTTGTGGTTCTGAGGCGGGTGAAGACCCGCGCGATGCTGACCAGACGTTCGATGCCGTTGAGCGCCGGATCCCACTGAGGCGTCGGGCCATGAAAGAGTTCGCGCAAGAATGCCGTGCAGTCTGGTCCGGCCAGCACTCTCTCCACTTCTCCTGCCAGCTTCGCCGCTTCGTCGATGGTCCATTGGGGGAGCAGGCCCGCATGCACCATAAAGAATTCGCCCTCGCGCCGGTGCAACGGTTGACGTCTTAACCAGTCGATTAGCTCTGAGCGATCGTCGGCGGCAAGGATGTCTTGAATGGTGTCTTTCGGGCGCAGCGTCACGATGTCCTTGGCCGCGGCCATCAGAAACAGATCATGATTTCCTAAGACGGGAAACACTGACGAGCCCAACGATTTGAGAAATCGCAGTGTGGCCAAGGAGTCAGGTCCTCGGTTTACCAAGTCGCCGACGAGCCAAAGCCGATCGCGGTGCGGATCAAAAGAGATGTGGTCGAGCAGACGGCGGAGGGACTTGATACAGCCTTGAATGTCGCCGATTGCGTAGGTACCCATGAAAATTGGAATGTTGAAGCGAGCGTCCGTTCACGCGAGCGGCAGGACGGTTACAAGAACATCGTCGGCCCTGCAGCATCCGTGGGTGCGTATTTTTTTATGGGTAGCGGACCTCAATCACGCTGCGTAGCCCGCCGCGGGCAGCGAATGTGCCGGTGACCCTCGCCCAGACCGGTCGGCAGGCCGCCGCGATGTCTTGAAGAATTCTATTCACCGCGTTCTCGTAGAAAATGCCGATGTTGCGGTATGCATGGATGTACATTTTCAATGATTTGAGCTCAAGGCATTCGCGATCCGGCATGTAGTGAACGGTAATGATGCCGAAGTCGGGGAGGCCGGTTTTGGGGCAAATCGCGGTGTATTCGGGGATCTCGATCGTGATCTCGTAACCCTTGTACTGATTGGGAAAGGTTTCAATCGTCGGCAGAGAAGCGGTCAGACCGCTCTTAGCATGCCGTTCATTGTAGCCGAGCCGTGTGGAACCACGGGTACGCTTCATCTCTCCTAGTCTCTTACCCCGCCTACCTTCATACTTGCTTCATCCACTCGGTTTGACCGATCTTTTCCAGCTCGATGAACATGGTGATCCACGGGCAGGTCATCTCAGGATAGACCTCACAGAATCCGCCCTTGCGGACCCCCCCGCAGGGGCCGTGAGCCATGAACTTGGGGCATTCTGCCTTGAGGGAATTATCCGGGATCGGCGGGCGCTTGTGGACCCCACCGACGAATCGGGCCTCCTCGTCTTCCCCTGCGATGATCACGCGAATGGGCATAACTTTGCTAGTGTAGACACATTTGGCGGCAAGGGCAACGACCATTCTGTTTCCGTCGAGGTTAGGGCGAATGGCCTATCGGATCCGGCAGGGCTAGGCCTTCTTTCGGAGGGGGTGGGCCTTCTGCAAAGTTGCATTGATTTTCAGGAAGTTATAATATTTTCGATATTGCCCGGTGAGCCTCTGTGGCGCGAACATATAAATTGACAGTGTTTTTTGAGCTTTGCTAGGATGGCCGCGACGCCAACGAGTCATGTCGCGCGTTGCTTGTCCCGTTCTATTTCCCGCAGATTGTCTTTCGCACATAATGAATTTCACATCGACTGAATGGCGACGTCGTACGTCGCAGGCATATAAGGGAGGTGTCCGATGAGTCTCGATTATGTAAAGTTTTCAAACGGCTTTGAAAAATTCATGCCGAAAGAATATCGGGACATGGTCGAACATGGTCCCTTCGGAAAGAAGGTGTCCGTTTCGCAGATGGGTAGCTTCAAGGAAGTCCTCGAAGAGCATCCCATGTGCGCGGGCTGCGCGATGACGCTGTTCATTCGCCTGGCCATGATTGCCTTTCCGAACCCTGAAGACACCATCACCGTTGGCACCGCCGGCTGCGGACGTTTGGCGATTTCCCAGGCTGCCATCCCGTTTGTCTACGGCAACTACGGCGACCAGAACGGCGTGGCGAGCGGACTTTCCCGCGGCCTCCGGCTTCGGTTTGGAGACAAGCCGAAGGACGTGGTCGTGATGGCCGGCGATGGCGGAACGGCCGACATTGGCTTCCAGCAGGTCCTTCATTCCTGGTTCCGGAAAGAGCGCTTCACGACGATCATGTTGGACAACGAAGTGTACGGCAATACCGGCGGACAGGAGAGCGGCATGACCAACCGCGGTGCCGTGTTGAAGATGGCTCCACTCGGCAAGAAGTTTGAGAAGATGGACATGTTGCAGATGGCGAAGGTCGCTGGATGCGCCTATGTCGCCACCGTCGTGCCCAACAATCCCCGCCGTGTCGAGAGCGTCATCAAGAAGGCGGTGTTGATTGCCCGTGAAGTCGGCTCCACCTACATTCAAGCCTATACCTCCTGCAACATCGAATATGCGATCCCGACCGATAAGGTCATGGAAGACGCGAAGACCGTCGAGAACGATCGTTACGCGTTCTCGGAATACGTCAGTGATGAAGCCAAGCAGTATTTGACCGAGCGGTACGGCTACAAGGAGTTCCTCCCGAAGGCCGCTGCTCCGGCGCGCAATTCCTGGCAAGGCGTAAGCCGAGAAAGGGAGGCTGCATCATGGCGAAACGATTTAACATTCGAATGGCAGGCGTCGGCGGCCAGGGAGTCGTCACCGGCTCGCACATTCTGAGCACCGCCGTCATCAATGCCGGCGGAGAAAGCACCATTGTCCCGTTCTACGGATCGGAAAAGCGCATGGCACCGGTCGAGAGCTATGTGCGGGTCTCGGATGAACCGATCTATGAGATCGGCGAGATCACGTTCCCGCACATCATCATCATTTTCCATCCCCAAGTCATTACTCACGGCAAGTCCTACACGATGCCGTTCTACTTCGGGTTGAAAGAAGATGGCATCGCGCTGATCAACAACGATGGACCGATGAAGCTGCACAAAGATCAAGCCCGCGAGCTGGAAGAGCGCCGCGCGAAACTCTACTATTTCCCGGCGACGAAGCTTTCATTGGAAGTTGCAGGGATGGACCTCGCCACCAACATGGCGCTGATGGGCTGCATCGGTGCGATCACGGGGCTGACGAACATGATAGGGTTGGAGCACGCGGTGAAAGACCGATTCCTCGGCAAAGGGTTCGTCGTCTCGGGTGGCACCGCGGCATTGGACAGTGTCGTCGAGCGGAAATTCAAGAAGAAGCAAGAATTGATTGATAAAAATGTCGCCGTGATGCGGGCCGGGTGGAACTACGCCGTCGATCACGGCTGGGCGTCCAAAGACGCCAAGCGCGTGGAAGAGCCGGTCGCGACGGCCAGCGCATAAGCGCATAAAGGAGCACCATGTATCTCGTAGCCGATATCAGTGTTGAAATCTGTGCCTCCAAGAGTTGCAAGCTCTGCACGCAGTATTGCCCGGAAGCCAACACCATTCTGTACAGCGAAGAGATGGGAAAGGATAAGGGATTCAAGTATGGGTCCGCCTATGTGGCAGTGGATCGGTGCAAAGGCTGCGCGCAATGCGTGTGGGTCTGCGACAACATGGCCAAGAACAACGCGATCAAGATGATCATGATCGATCAGCTGCCGAAGGCGGCGCTGACCGACAATATCACCTATGGGGAAAAGAGCACGACGGCTGTGTTGGCGAGTCCCGTCGTCGGGTAATCAAGGGTATCCAGAAAGGGGTAAGGGCGTGGCTACAACGACGCAAGACACGAGAGAGAAAATCATTGTTCCGGGACCGGCAGGGTTTCATCCTCCGTCCGCCGCTCAGCTAGGCGTGGCGTTACCGGATCCAGGGGAAGGGCTGTTTTACGGGCTGCTCGAGCCGAACGAGGAAAAAGTCATCGAAGAGATGGCGCGTAAGATGTTAACCAGCCCGAACGCGACGATCTTCCCTGGCCCCTTGCTGCTCTGGGCCTGGAACGAACATGCAATGGAAAAAGCCAAGGCCACGCTCGAAATTGCAGCGCAGATTCCGGAAGTCATGATTATCCCCATGCCGGATTACCGGCCGAAGTACCCCAAGATCGATCCGGAAGAAGTCATCAATCCCAACCACCCGAATTTGACGATCTGGGGCAACAAGATCGAGGCCTGTATTTTCATCGGCGTCCACTGCCATTATGCGAATTTGACGTTGAAGATGATCCGGGCAGGAACGAACTGCTGCACGATGGCGATCTGCGCCGAGCAAGGGCACGAAGACGCGATGCTCACGATTCGCGATTCCGATACGGCAAAAATCAAGCGTGTCGCCCAAATCTTTAAGAAAGTGCGTGAGGAGATGGGCATCAAGCTGCCGGAGAACGGGGAGAACGTCCGCTTTACCGGCACGCAATCGAAAGTCCACGGCGGAAAGACGCCATACGAATCCGATGACCTTTGCTCCATCTCCAGACGGGACCGGCAGTGCGGCGATGTTCGGTCATTCCCCTGAACAGATGAAACGAGAAGGCTAGGTTGAGCGACTCAGCTCGACCAGCTTAGAGAGGTGCGATTATGAGTGAAGCCTTAGAAGCCCAGCAAAAAACGAATCCCCAGGGCGATCCGATCACCAGCGTCGCGGCTCCGAAAATCGGAGGGAAAGAAAGATCCGCATGCCGACGCCAAGCGGCAGAAGGTCGTGACGCCGGAGTACATGTTTCATGAAGCGCCCCGGACAAAGGAATTCATCACCGGCAGCGAAGCGGCCAAAGAAGCCATTCGTCGCTCTAACGTCGATCTGGCGGTTGCCTATCCCATCACGCCGCAAAGCGAGACCATGCAGTTGGTCGGCGTGCTCTATGGCGAAGGCTATGTGAAGGAATACTACCGCGGCGAAGAAGAGGTCGGTGTCATGGCCTCCATTGCCGGCGGGTCCCGCGCCGGTGTGCGTTGCTTCACGGCGACAGCCGGTCCTGGGACGCTGCGAGGCATGGAAGGCATTGCATCATGGCCGGGGCATCGGTTGCCTGCCGTGGCGATGTTCACCTGCCGGGTTGTGAATGCGCCGTTGGCTATTCAGCCGGATAATATCGAAGTGGCCTATTTGCTGAACTGCGGCATGATTGTGTTGCACGCCGAGAATCAGCAGGACATGTTCGATTTCATCCTGGCCGGGTTCACGATCAGCGAAAAAAACGATGTGACGCTGCCGGTTGGCGTGTGCTGCGACGGCTTCTTCGTCACGCACGCACGCGGCTATGTGCGTATGCAGGAACGCGGCATCAAGCTCCCGCCGCGCGAAGCCTGGCGCGGGGCCGTTCCTGTGCTCGACGCGGAGAATCCTCCCGCGCGCTTGTCCCGCGACGCCCCGGTTCAAAAGTCCAACTTTATGGCCTATAACATTCATGCGGTATGGCAGCAGGAAGTCTGGGCTGCCGTTGAACGTTCCCGCAAATACATCAACAAGTATATCGGCGGGTTGCTGACGGCGGAGAATGTGGATGGGGCCGAGGCGGTCATCATCGCCTCGGGTAGCGCCGCGGCTCAGTCTCGCGAAGCCGTCCGTCTCTGTAAGGAAAAGGGCATCAAGATCGGCTTGATCAAGATCCGCTCGCTCCGACCGTTCCCGACGAAGGAACTGCGGGAACTCTGCGGAAATGCTAAGTTGATCGTTGTCCCTGAATTCAACTATGTCGGGTGGTTGGCGAAGGAAGTGGCCACTGCGATCTACGGATATTCCAAGGCGAAGATCATCGGCGGCCCGCGCGTCTATGGTGGTCAGTCGATGCCGGTGGAATTGATCGTGGACGAAGTCGAGTCCGGTCTTACGGGCAAGAAATCCACCAACGTGGCGATGTCTTCGGTCATGGGCGGTGTGGTCAATCCGGACGAAGTCGCCCACTTCATGCGCAGCATCTAAACCGCTCGTGCTGGAAAACGAAGAGCCCGTCAGGAGACGATCCTGACGGGCTCTTTTCATGTCGTCTCGTCTGGCAAAACCGGGTTATCCCTGAATTTCGTCCTCCACCATCTCCTCGCTGGCCGGCATGCCGTACGCCACGTACTTGGCATAGGACAGATAGATCATCGCGCTGTCCCGCATGGCTTTCGATCCTTGGGTCATACGCACGAGCTTGTCTGAACCGGGCTTTTCGGTGTTTTGAAGCACGACGACGTGGTCCTGCAGCAACTTTGTATAACGCTCGACGGCGGTTTCAACATCCTTGTAAGCTTGCATGATGGCGTCTGTCATGGTTGTCCTCCTTGCGAATGTCAGCATACACTAGGGCATGATGCCTTTCCAAAGCAAGGAGTCGGTCGGGCTCTCACCTCTTCTGACGCGAATTCTTGTTGAGATCGAAGCGGAGCAGGCTGATCCCGGACTCACCCGGAAGGCCCTGGCGGTCGCTGAACTCTCGCGCCTATTCACAAAAGAGCGCGACACACTAGGCACAGACTACCTTCACAATTCGAGTCTGGCAGCGGCCTATCTCAGCTACTTTTTCCCTGTCAATCTGTCGAAGATCCAAGTGCTGCTCGATGAATTGCCAGAGGATTGGCAAAGAACTCACGCGGACCGCCCGCTTAAGGTGTTGGATCTCGGAACCGGACCGGGTACAGGGGCTATGGCCGTCCTCGATTGGCTGAACCAACATGATCCAGGTTCACTCAAGCACCTGACTGTTGTTGCAGTGGATGCCTCGCCAGAGGCGTTGCGCCAGGCTCGATTCCTTTGGACCACCTATTTCCACCGGATTGACATGGCCGAGGCGAGCCTGATCCTTCGTGAGGGGGACCTCTCACGCCCGAGGACCAATGGCTGGCACGAGCAGGTGGTTCGAGAAGGGCCGTACGATCTGATTATTGCCGCGAACTGCCTCAACGAGTTGTTCGGAAAGAGACAGGATGCCATCAAGGAGCGAAGCGGTCTAGCGGCGGATTGGCTTAGATTGCTCACGCCGCACGGAACCCTGATGATCCTGGAGCCCGCCTTGCGCGAGACTTCCCGGTCGTTGCATCAGGTGCGTGATCGATTGCTTCAGGAAAATCGGTGCACGGTCTACAGTCCCTGTCTTCACGAGAGGAATTGCCCAGCCTTGCTCGACCCGAGCGATTGGTGCCATGAGGAGCGCGCTTGGGAAGCCCCTTCCTGGATCCAGCAGATCGATCGCCAAGTCGGCTTCATCAAAGACGCGCTCAAATTTTCCTATCTTCTGCTGAGAACCGACGGTCGGACGATCACTCCACGCAACCCAGAGACATTCCGGATGGTCAGCGAATTGCGCAAACTGAAAGGCGATACAAGAGCCTGGCTTTGCAATGAACTGGGACGCCCGGAGGTCGGCAGATTGGACCGCGCCTCGTCCTCCCTCAACTCGGCATGGGACCATTGTCAGCGCGGAACCATCGTACGGATTGAAGGTATCACTCGCAAAGACGGGGCCTCGTTGGGAAGAATCCCCGACGATGCGACGGTCCACATCGTTCGTTCCGCATGAGCGCTGTCCACAGGAGAGTTATGAGCTTCTTCACGCCGGATTATTTCATTCACGCCGCAAACGTCCTTCTCTTGGTCGCCTACAGCGTGCGCGATGTCTTGTGGCTGCGCCTGTTCGCTGTTGCGGCCTCACTGATTGCCATCCCTTTTTATATGCTCCAGCCTACGGTGTTGTGGGCACCGCTTGCTTGGAGCGTGGTCTTTGCGGGGATCAATCTCTTTCAATCGTGGCTGCTCTTCATCGAGCGTCGTCCAGTCAAACTGACGGCCGAGGAGGAGGAAATCCGCCGACTTGCCTTTCAGGGATTACCTCCTCGGAAAGTCTTGCAGGTGCTGAGCATAGGATCCTGGATCTCGGCGGAAGTTGGCGAGCGCCTGATCGAACGAGGTAAGCTTCCTGACGCCATTTCGCTCATCACGCGTGGCAAAGTGCGGTTGTCGAAAGATGGGCGCGTGCTCGGGGATTTGAACCCTGGTGACATCGTGGGCTCCGCTCTCATCCTCAACGGCATCCAGTCCGACGTGGAGGCGGTGACAGTTGAGCCCCTGCGCGCCATGCGTTGGCAGATTGGGACATTGCAGAAGTATCTCAGCGCCAATCCCGAGACGCGAGCCGTCATGCAGCAGCACCTCGCCCGCGATCTCGCTGGAAAGATCGGACGTCTGGTCCAAACCGAAGGCTCTAGTGCCGCAAAGCTGACATGGTGCTGAGCGATTACTTGGTCTTCAGCGACTCACTTGGATCATTGACTTGATCTGTTGATAAATGCTCCGCCATTCGAAAGATCGGCTCTAGTCAGATCGGTCGGCTATCTGATAGCGTATCCAATGCAAGTCATTCAGATCCGTGTGAAGAGGCTGATGGCAATTTAGAGCGACTTGTGATATTCGTCTCGTGATAGTTAGCATGCGACTCTTTAATCTCTTTTTTAATTCCTGCAATGGCTAACTGAGATGCGTATTGATCGCTCACCGCGAATTCGCATGGGATGAATGCGAACGTCGTTGTTGATTTTGCGCATTAATTAATGGACTGAATGATCAAGAAGCACGAAACGATGTAGAGCTGAGTTGTGTTTACGTGACCTCGAACGCAAGATATTAATGGCACCGGTTACTGCGCAAAACACTGCCTTGCACCAGGTCGTGGAATGCATTGGTCGATAATCGATACCCTAAAGGGTAGGCTTGTTGAAGCAGCAAGACGTGACCGTGCATCTTGTCAACGTCGGAATTATGCAATCGCTAGAGTATGGTTCAGCGAAGATATGGATTCGGAAGAAGATTCAAATCTAGATGAGAAGAGCCATAATGAGAGCACATTCTGAATGGAGTCCTGGTGGGGAGACAATGCACGATGCTTGCAGCTTAGGAATGGGCGTCAAAGCTCCTCTATCACAACTAGAGCATTGCTAGGGTTCATGCGCCGCAGGGACAGGGTTGAAAGTCCTTGTGCATGGATGGATGTCAATGCAGTGAGGAGTCCGTAGTTCCGTCAAGGCTTTCGAGCAGAGATACATGAACACGGGTGGTCCTGAGCGCGGAGAAGCGACGGATCCGAGAGCGACTGTCGCCGCATGTTTCTTTAGAGCAGCGCTGACCGGTTCTGCATCGCGAATCGCGCAGGCGAGGATAGCGCGCTTGGCCGAAAGGGTGCGGTCCGAAGTATGAGGTTCGGCGACTGATCGAGAAGCTAATCCGCTTCAGGTTCGGATGACCCGTGTTGATGGGAGACTTTGTCTTCTTCAAAGAGTTCTTCCATCTCTTCGGCGATCATATCTCGATCGTTCGGCACAGAGATGAGCGGGATCTCTTTGCGGGCTTTCGGCTGCTCCGGCTCTTCGGATGGTTTGGGCTGTTTGGGATTCTCACTCATGGTTAGAGTATACACCAGTGGTCCAAAGAAAAAGCGAGTTATTCGAACGCTTCGAGGGAGGACTGCTCGGCGAACTGCCGCTTACATCCACCGCACGTGACGAAGTAGATCGATTCGCGTACCGACATGGTCGCCCGGAAGTCCAGGCTCACCCCACGGTGATTACAGGCCGTGCAGGAGATTTCCTTGAGCCGATAGGGGACATCCGGCTGGGTGCGGAGATAGAACTCCATGTCCGTATAGAGGGGAAAGCTGTAAAAGCATTTCTTACAGACGCCCCGCCATTCTCCGTCCGCCTGCATGAACCGCTGATCGATGCCGAAGCTGGAGCCCTTGCAGATGGCGCATTTCACGGCGCCCAGCCTCTGTTCGACCTCTTGAACCGACGGTCCCGGCATCAGCTTTTCCTCCCTGGTCGGAGTATAACGTTGGGCAAATCTGGACTGCAACCGATGCTCCTGCACCTTTCTGCTTGACCTCCACGCAATCCTCTCCAATACTGGCTCCATGTATCAGATTACGGATACCCTCTTTGTGGGAAATATCTACGAGGCCGAAAAGCCTCCGGCTCAACATCAGCGCCGTGCTGCTGGTCGCCGAAGAATTCACCCCTCACCCGCCCGCAGGAGTGATCTACGAAAGAATCCCGTTCAAAGAGTTCGGAGAAGCCAAGCCGGCCTCCTTGAATCAGGCGATCGAGTGGATCGCGCGCCACCATCCGGACAATCGGGTGCTCGTGTGCTGCCGCGCAGGAATGGGCCGTTCCGTGTCGGTCGTCATGGCCTATCTGTGTTGTGTGCACAACATGGCCTATCCTGACGTCCTTCAATTAATCATGACTCGCCGGCCTGCCGCCTGTCCATTGCCGAATATCCAAGCCACGATCAAACAGGTCCAACAACTTCGCCAAGCCCCTCAGCGCTAGCTGGCTCTGGGCCCATTGCCTTTTCCCAGGCGGGAATGGCCTAATTCAACCCATGCCAGAACTTCCCGAAGCTGAAGTGGTCGCCCGACAAATCCGCGCTCGTTTGTCCGGAGCGACGTTGACGGATACCTGGATCGGTCGAGCCGATATCGTCCGTGAAGGCTTTGCCGAACGGAGTTGGTATGCGGGCTCCATCCTCCAGTCGGCGGAGCGGTTTGGGAAGAGCGTGGCCATGGCTTTTGAACGGCAGGGGCAGACCCGTTACATCATGGCTGAACTTGGCATGACTGGGCTGCTCCTGTTCCCTTCCGCGCGTCCGAGGTTTCCTCAGCACGTTCATGTGCGCATGACGTTTGCGGGCGCCCAGGAATCAGAGTTGCGGTATTGGAATCCGAGGCGGTTTGGGCGGCTGTCGCTGCTCGATCAACGGGGCCTTGATGCCTATCTCGCCCGCCGCTTCGGCTGCGATCCCTTGACCGTGAGTCGGGACGACTTTCTCCGGATCGTGAAGGGACGCTCCGGCCGGCTGAAGCCGCTTCTCATGCACCAACAAGCGATCGCAGGGATCGGAAACATTTATGCGAACGAAATCTTGTTCCGCGCCCGCCTTCACCCCAATGCCAAAGCCAGTCGCCTCTCCGTTTCCAAAATCCAGGACCTCTTCGAGGTCACCAAAGAAGTGCTTCAGGAAGCCATTGCTTGTGGCGGCTCAAGTGTTCGAGATTTCTTTGCACCTGATGGGAGCGAGGGGGAATTTAAGCGTCGCCACCTCGTCTATGGCAAAGAAGGGGCCCCCTGCCCGAACCGCTGCGGCCACACCATCAGGCGTCTGCAGAGCGAACGGAGCTCATTTTTCTGTCCCGCCTGCCAATCACGAGCGCAGACGCGGTAGACCCTTGCCAAAAAGCCAGGGGAATCCCTAGGCAAGCCCGTGAAAATACACAGAGTTAGGGTGATTTGTTTCCTCCACGGGTGAGTCCTAGGCCTTTTGATCCCTGATTCGCTTAGTACCTCTGGTGTATTGAGTCATCTCCGCGGTTTCGCTACAATCCGGCTCCCTTTACTGCGGTTCTTCAATACCCCAAGGAGCGATGCCATGGCCAAGGTGCTGGAAGGTCCCGGGATGGGACTGATGAAGAAGTGGGGCATCCACGTTCCCAACTATGTCGTGGTCACCTCAGCAGACGAACTCTCGAAACTCGGTCAAGCCAATGACTGGATGAAGCATTCGAAATTGGTGGCCAAGGCTCATGAGGCGCTCGGTTCTCGGTTCAAGCTCGGTCTTGTCAAGGTTGGTCTCGATTTGAATGCCGCCATTGCCGCCACCAAAGAGATGATCGGCCGTCAAGTCGGTAGCATCACCGTCTCGCAAGTCATCGTCTCCGAAATGATCCCGCACAAGGAAGAATATTATTGCGCAGTGAAATCCACGCGCGAGGGCAGCGAAGTTCTCGTGGCCAATTGCGGAGGCATCGAAGTCGAATCGAATTGGGACCGCGTGAAGCGCCTGTGTCTCGATGTCGGCCAACAACCGGCGCCGGAGGCGTTGGAGAAGTTGGCCAAGGATGCTGGTTTTTCCGGTCCGCTCGTCAAGAAGATGGCCGACTTTGCCGGTAAAATGTTTACCTGCTTCGACAACGAAGACGCGCAGTATCTGGAAGTGAACCCAGTGGTGACCCGGGAAAGCGACGGCGAACTGGTGGCGCTCGATGCCGTGACGCTACTCGACGGCGACGCGAAGTTCCGCCATCCAGATTGGAATTTTCAATTTGCGGCCGAATTTGGTCGGGCCTACAGCAAAGACGAAATGGAAGTCATGGCCGTCGACAGCAAGATCAAGGGCTCGGTGAAATTCATCGAGATTCCCGGCGGCGACACGGCGATGCTTCCGGCCGGAGGCGGCGCCAGCGTGTATTACTCGGATGCGGTTGTCGCGCGCGGCGGCAAATTGGCCAATTACGCTGAATACTCCGGCGACCCCCCCGATTGGGCCGTCGAAGTGTTGACCGAGAAAGTCTGCTCCTTGCCGGGAATCAGGAACATCATCGTCGGCGGGGCGATCGCGAATTTTACCGACGTGAAAAAGACCTTCGGCGGGATCATCAACGGCTTCCGCAAGGCGAAGGCGGACGGCAAGCTCAAGAACGTGCGGATATGGGTGCGCCGCGGCGGGCCGCGCGAGAAGGAAGGCCTCGACGCCATGCGCGCCCTGAAGGACGAAGGGTTCGACATAAACGTCTTCGACCGCAACACCCCGCTGACGGACATCGTCGACAAGGCGCTTCACAAGCAATAGCGAAGACCAGGGACGGCTCAGGCCGGGGGATTCGTTCGCTCTCGGTCTCATATTCAGCTTCGTAGGAACAGAGGGAGATTTCGATGAGTATTCTGGCCAACAAGGACACCCGCGTCGTCATTCAGGGCGGGCAAGCCGGCGTGAACGCCGCGCGGCGCATGGCGGAATTCTGCTACCTGATCAAGCGGCCGCTCAACGTTGAAGCGTTCGTCTATCCGCCGGATGCCGGTAAGACCAACGAAATTCCCTACGGCAGTGGACTCATTGCCATTCCCGTCTACAAGTCCATCGCAGAAGCCACCAAGAATCATCCCACGATCAACACGAGCCTGGTCTACATCGGCGCCGATCGTGCGATGAAGGGCGGCATGGAAGCGCTCGACGATCCGCACATCAAAGTCGTCTCCATGATCACCGAAGGCGTGCCCGAGAAGGACGCCAAGCTGCTGGGGGCTCACGCGCGGAAACTCGGAAAAGTGTTCAACGGCCCGTCTTCCATCGGCATCATCTCGGCCGGGGCCTGCCGGCTGGGCGTGATCGGCGGCGCCTTCGACAATCTGGTTCTCTCCAAGCTCTATCGTGAGGGATCGTTCGGCGTCATTACCAAATCCGGCGGTCTCTCCAACGAGATCATCTGGATCTGCTCGCAGTTTGCCGACGGCATCACGACTGCGATCGGCATCGGCGGCGATGCCTATCCCGGCACGGACTACGTGAGCTATCTCGAGATGTTTGAAAACGATCCGCAGACCAAGGCCGTCGTCATTGTCGGCGAAATGGGCGGCGATCTCGAGGAGCGGGCGGCCGAATGGTACGGGGCGAAAAAGCGCCGCATCAAGTTGATCGGCGTCGTGTCCGGTTTCTGTCAGGAGAGCTTGCCGAAGGGCATGAAGTTCGGTCATGCCGGCGCGAAGGAAGGCATGAAAGGCGAAGGGTCGGCACGTTCGAAGTCGGATGCGCTCAAGAAAGTCCGGGGCCCTCGTGCCGCCGACGTTCGGCGCGCTTGGACCGGCGATCAAGGAGACCTATCAGGAATTGCTGAAGTCCGGCCAGGTGAAGGAACCGGTCGAGCCGACGGTGCTGCCGAAATTGCCGAAGTCCATCGAGGAGGCGATGAAGGCGGACGAAGTCATGGTCGCGCCGCTCATCCGGACGACCATCAGCGACGACCGCGGCGACGAGCCCTGTTATGACGGGTATCCGGCCTCCGAGCTCATCAATAAAGGGTATGAAATCCCCCACGTCATCGGCCTGCTATGGGACAAGCGGCTGATCTCGAAACAGGAAGCGGAAATCATCAAGCGCATCATGATGCTCTCGGCCGATCACGGGCCTTGCGTGAGCGGCGCCTACGCGACGATTCTGGCGGCCTGTGCGGGAATCGGCTTGTCGCAGTCCGTTGCGGCGGGCCTGATCATGATCGGTCCCCGTTTCGGCGGCGCCGTCACGGATGCCGGCCGTTGGTTCAAATACGCGGTCGACAATAAGATGAACGTGGATGAGTTTCTGGGCTATATGAAGAAGCATCGTGGGTCCGGTGCCAGGCATCGGCCATCGTGTCAAAAGCCTCCGCAATCCGGACAAGCGCGTCAAAGAGCTGGTCGGCTACGTGAAGAGCCTCAACATCAAGACGCCCTGCCTCGACTTCGCGCTGCAAGTGGAGCAGGTCACGGCGGCAAAAAAGGATAACCTGATTCTGAACGTGGACGGCACCATGGCGGCCGTCCTGGTCGACCTGGGGTTCCCCGTTGACAGTCTCAACGGGTTCTTCATTCTGTCCCGGACGATCGGATTGATCGGCCATTGGGTCGATCAGAAGCGCCAGGACAGCCGGCTGATCCGGTTGTTCGATTATCTCGTCAACTATGCGGCGCCCAAACGAAGAGAAGTGCCGCCGCTGAAGTAAGATGGTCAATTCCTAATTCCACATTGAGGACGTCATCATGTCGATGGAACTCGCAAAAAAACTCTACGCCAAAATGCCCGACGCCTGTGCCAAGGCCAGGGCGAAGTTCGGCCGTGCGCTGACGCTGGCCGAAAAGATCCTGGTCTCTCACGCCGATAACTTCGAGACCCAAACCTGGGAGCGCGGCAAGGCGATGCTGGCCCTGCGTCCTGACCGCGTGGCGATGCAAGACGCGACGGCGCAAATGGCCATGCTGCAGTTCATGCAGGCGGGCAAGAAAAAGGTCGCCGTACCGAGCACCATCCACTGCGATCACTTGATCCGCGCCGAGATGGGGTCGGAAAAAGATCTTCTCCGTGCGATGGACGAAAACAAGGAAGTCTATAATTTCCTCGCGTCGGCGGCGAAGAAGTACGGGATCGGATTCTGGAAGCCAGGCGCAGGCATCATCCACCAGGTCGTGTTGGAGAATTACGCGTTTCCGGGCTGCCTGATCATCGGGACCGACTCGCACACGCCAAACGGCGGTGGGTTGGGCGGATTGGCGATCGGCGTCGGCGGTGCCGATGCCGGCGAGGTGATGGCCGGCCTTCCCTGGGAAGTGCTCCATCCGAAATTGATCGGGGTGAAGCTGACGGGGAAACTGAGCGGCTGGGCCTCTGCCAAAGATGTGATTCTGTATCTCTGCGGCTTGCTGACCGTGAAAGGGCGGCACGAACAAGATCGTCGAATACTTCGGACCCGGAGCGGAAACGATCAGCGCCACCGGCAAGGGGACCATCTGTAACATGGGCGCCGAGCTGGGCGCGACGACCTCCGTGTTCCCCTTCGATCAGAAGATGGTCGCCTACATGAACATCACCGACCGGTCCGATCTGGCGAATCTGGCCGCTTGCCAACAAGGCGCTGCTCGTGGCCGATCCCGAGGTCTACCAATCGCCGGAAAAGCATTACGATCAGATCGTGGAAGTGGATCTCTCGAAGCTCGAGCCGCACGTGGTGGGGCCGCATACGCCCGACCTGGCGCGTCCGATTTCGAAGCTCGCGGCCGAGGCGAAGGAAAAGGGCTATCCGGTTCAACTGAAGGCGGCGTTGATCGGCAGCTGCACGAATTCCTCCTATGAGGACATCAGCCGATCCGCCCACATTGCGCAGCAGGGATTGAAGGCGGGCCTGAAAGCGAAGACGTCGTTCCTGGTGTCCCCTGGATCCGAGCGCATCTACCACACGATGAAGCGCGACGGCTTTTTGGACACGTTCGAACAGCTCGGCGGCACCGTGCTCTCGAATTCCTGCGGTCCCTGCATCGGCCAGTGGAAGCGCGCCGACGGGGTGAAAGGCAAGGCGGATTCGATCGTGAGCTCGTTCAACCGCAACTTCCCCGGCCGCAATGACGGCATCAGCGAGACGCTGTCATTTTTAGCGAGTCCAGAAGTCGTGACGGCCTATGCCCTCTCCGGCGACCTGGGCTTCGACCCGGTCAATCAGAAACTCAAGAGCGCAGACGGCAAGGAATTCAAGCTCGAGCCTCCGGTGGGCGAGGAGCTGCCGGCGAAGGGATTTGCCAAGGGTGAGGAAGGCTTCGTGGCGCCGGCCGAGAACGGCGATCAATTGGCCGTGGACATTCCGCCGACCAGCGAGCGCCTACAGTTGTTGCAGCCGTTCCCGCGGTGGGACGGCAAGGATTTCGACAAGCTGCCGCTCCTCATCAAGACCAAAGGCAAAACGACAACCGACCATATTTCTCCGGCCGGTCCCTGGCTGAAGTTCCGCGGGCACTTGGACAAGATCAGCGACAATATGTTCCTGGGTGCCAACAGCGCGTTCGCGTCAGAGCCGGGAAAGGGCACCAACGTGCTGACGGGTGAATCGGATCAGACGATTGCGCAGATCGCCCGCGCCTACAAGTCTAAAGGGATCGGGTCGATCGTGGTCGGCGACGAGAATTACGGCGAGGGCAGCAGCCGGGAGCACGCCGCGATGTCGCCGCGCTTTTTGAACGTCCGCGCGGTCATCACCAAGAGTTTTGCGCGCATCCACGAGACCAATCTGAAGAAGCAAGGCATCCTGCCGTTGACCTTTGCCGATGCCAAGGACTACGACAAGATCGAGATGAACGACCGCCTGAGCGTCGTCGATCTGGCGAACCTGGCGCCCGGCAAGCCGGTCACGGTCATTGTTCACAAGGCGAGCGGCGACGTGAAGATTCAAGCCAATCACAGCATGACGGCACAGCAAATCACCTGGTTCAAGGCCGGTTCGGCGTTGAACGCGCTGAACTAAACCAGCGATTGAGAAGAGGGACAAACCATGGCAAAAGCAGACAAGATCATCTATACGAAGACCGATGAAGCTCCGATGCTGGCGACCTATTCCTTTCTCCCGATCATCAATGCCTTCTCGAAGGCGGCGGGCGTGACGCGTTGAATTGCGCGACATCTCGCTCGCGGGCCGCATGCTCGCCGTGTTTCCGGAATATTTGACGCCGGAACAGAAGCAGCCGGATGCCTTGGCCGAGTTGGGCGAACTGGCCAAGACGCCGGAAGCCAACATCATCAAGTTGCCGAACATCAGCGCCTCGGCTCCGCAGTTGGTGGCCACGATCAAGGAATTGCAGAAACAAGGCTACAAACTGCCCGACTACCCGGAAACTCCCAAGGACGACAAGGAACGGGAGATCAAGGCTCGGTACGACAAGGTAAAAGGCAGCGCGGTCAATCCGGTGCTGCGGGAAGGGAACTCCGATCGCCGGGCTCCGCTTTCCGTGAAGGCCCATACCCGCAGACATCCGCACAAGATGGGACCCTGGAGTTCCGATTCCAAGACCCATGTGACGCACATGAACGGCGGCGATTTTCGGTCGAACGAAAAGTCGGTGACGATTCCGGCGGCCACCGACGGCGAAGATCGAATTTGTCGGCGCAGGACGGCAAGGTCACCGTGCTGAAGGAAAAAATCGCGTTGCAGGCCGGTGAAGTCCTCGACGCGACCTTCATGAGCGTCAAGGCGTTGCGCAAGTTCATCGAAGAACAGATCGAGGATGCGAAGCAGAAGGGCGTCCTGTTCTCGCTCCACATGAAGGCCACGATGATGAAGATCTCGGATCCGAAGATCTTCGGTCATGCCGTGACGGTCTTCTACAAGGACGTGTTCGAAAAACACGGCGAGACGCTCAAGAAGCTGGGTGTCGATCCGGACAACGGTATCGGCGACTTATATGCCAAGATCAAGTCACTTGCCCGAGGATCAGCGCAAGGCGATCGAAGCCGACATTCAAGAGGTCTACAAGAAGCGGCCGCCGATGGCGATGGTGAACTCCGACAAGGGCATCACCAATCTGCACGTGCCGAGCGACATCATCATCGACGCCTCTATGCCGCCGGTCATTCGCGATTCGGGCAAAATGTGGAATCCCGAAGGTAAGCTGCAGGATGCCAAATGCGTGATTCCCGACTCCAGCTATGCGCCGGTCTACCATGAGGTGGTCGAGTTCTGTAAGAAGCACGGGGCCTTCGATCCTCGGACGATGGGCAGCGTGCCCAACGTCGGCCTGATGGCGCAGGCGGCGGAAGAATACGGCTCGCACGACAAGACCTTCAAAGCGCCGGGGAACGGCACGATTCGGATTGTCGATGCGTCCGGCAAGACGTTGCTCGAGCATAAGGTCGAAGAAGGCGATATCTGGCGTGCCTGCCAGGTGAAGGACGCGCCGATCCAGGATTGGGTCAAGTTGGCCGTCACGCGCGCCAAAGCGACGCGGCGCTCCCGCCGTGTTCTGGTTGGACAAAGACCGTGCACACGACGCCGAGTTGATCAAGAAAGTGAATGCCTATTTGCCGAAGCATGACACCAAGCGGTCTCGAAATCAGGATTCTGTCTCCCGCCGAGGCACTGCCGCTTCTCACTGGAGCGGATGAAGGAAGGCAAGGACACGATTTCCGTGCACCGGCAATGTGCTCCGCGACTATCTCACCGACCTGTTCCCGATTCTCGAGATCGGGACCAGTGCGAAGATGCTCTCGATCGTTCCGCTGTTGAACGGCGGCGGGTTGTTTGAAACGGGCGCGGGTGGTTCGGCTCCGAAGCATGTGCAGCAGTTCCAGGAGGAAGGCTATCTGCGGTGGGATTCCCTCGGCGAATTTCTGGCGCTCGCGGCATCGCTCGAGCACCTGGCCAAGGTCGGGAACAATCAGGAGGCCAAGATCCTCGCGGATACGCTGGATCAAGCCAACGCGAAGTTCCTCGAGAGCAACAAGTCTCCCGCCCGCAAGGTCGGCGAAATCGACAATCGCGGCAGCCATTTTTACCTGGCGCTGTACTGGGCGCAGGCGCTTGGCGGCACAGACTGCCAGACAAGAAAATCGCAGAAAGGTTCACGAAGATTGCCAAGGACCTAGGCGACAATGAAGCAAAGATCGATCAGGAGTTGCTGGCCGCGCAAGGCAAGCCTCAGGATGTCGGCGGGTATTATCATCCCAACGATGAGAAGGCGTCGAGGGCGATGCGCCCCAGCGCCACGTTGAACAGGATCGTCGACGCGATCGCCTAACACCATGACGAGCGATGAGTGATCACAGGTGTGATCACTCATCACGCTTCACACAGTCAGACGATGGCCATAGAAACGACAGACAGCCAAAACATCATCGACCAGCCCGAGGTCTTGAAGCCTCGCATGGTGACGATCGAGATTTCCGGCAAGAAAGTGGAAGTGCCGGAGGGGATCACCGTCATCAAGGCCATGTGGTACGCCGGCCAAGAGGTCGTGCGGGGCGTCGGGTGTCTCGGCGGCTTCTGCGGGGCCTGTGCGACCTACTATCGCACGAAGGACGATCCGAAAGTCCGTACCTGTTTGGCCTGTCAAATGGCGGTGCAGGACGGCATGTCGTTTACGATGATGCCGCCCTTCCCGGCGCGCAAGGCGATCTACGACATTCAAAAGCTCCAGGACCCTAAACAGGACCTCTTCAATCTTTACCCGGAGACGCCGCTCTGCCGGAATTGTAACGCCTGCACGGAAGCCTGCCCGCAGAAAATCGATGTGCGTGAAGGCGTGTGGAAGGCGGTCTTCGGCGACTTCAAGAGCGTGTCCGAGATGTTCATGGATTGCGTGATGTGCGGGATGTGCACACCGGTGTGCATCGCCGACATTGCCCCGAATCTTGTGGCGCTGTACGTGAGCCGCGCCCAGGGCGCTCACTTTACCGACAAGCCCGTTGGATTGGATGCACGCATCAAGGAAATCGAAGACGGGCGATTCAATGACGAGTGGCGCAAGATCCTGAAGATGAATGACAAGGAACTCGCCGACCACTGTGCGACGGTGAAATAGCACGGGAAACAGGCCAGCGGATCGGCCGTCAGCCGTTGCTGAATGCCGATCGTTGAGAGCGACGTCCATGGACATCCACGCACTTCAACAAATCGTACACAGCACCAGGGATGCCCGCCGCAAGCAGACCCTTCCGAAATTTTCTCCCGCCGAACGTGACCAGCTGATCCACAAGTATCATCCGGATTACCGTGCCAGCGCCTATCGACCGATTCGATTCGGTCCCAACAAAGGGGACCAGACAGTGATCGAACTGGCGACGCTGCTGGAGGGCGACAGCCCGATCCAGGACGATCTGGATCTGTCTCCGGCCTATACGACGGACGTGCTGGTGATCGGGGGCGGCGGCGCAGGGTGCGCGGCAGCCTTGCATGCCCACGGCGCGGGCTCGAAGGTGATGCTGGCCACGAAACTACGGCTCGGCGATTCCAATAGCGTAATGGCGCAGGGCGGCATGCAGATCTCTGTGGCGCCGGAAGATTCTCCCGTCACACACTTCATCGATACGCTCAAGGGCGGGCACATGCAGAACGACCATGCCCTGCTCAAGGTCATGGTGGAAGACGGACCGGCGATCGCCAAGTGGCTGATCGACCTCGGTGTGCTCTTCGACCGCCAGGCGGATGGGAATCTTCACGTCAAAAAGGGCGGCGGCAGCTCAAAGCCGCGGCTGCTGACCTGTTCGGACTATACCGGCCTGGAGATCATGCGCGTCCTGAAGGACGAGGTGCTCAACCAAAAGATCGAGTTGCTAGAATTCTGCGCGGCTGTCGAACTGCTCAGCGACGACGAGGGCAACTGTTCGGGCGCGATTTTCAAGGATCTCGACAACCATCGGTACGTCGTCGTGTCGGCCAAAACGGTGATTCTCGCGACCGGCGGCATCGGCCGACTGCACATTCAGGGATTTCCCACCAGCAACCACTATGGCGCGACGGGCGACGGACTCTGCCTGTCGTACCGTATGGGAGCCCGGCTGGCGCACGTCGATACGTTTCAATACCACCCATCAGGCGCCGTGTACCCCGAACAACTCATCGGCGCCTTGGTCACCGAGGGTATTCGCTCCGAAGGCGGCCATCTGGTCAATGCCAAGGGCGAGCGGTTTGTGAATGAGCTCGATACGCGCGACGTGGTCTCGTCTTCCATCATCCGAGAATGCGAGGAAGGACGAGGCATTCGCACGATGTCCGGCCGGGTGGGGGTCTGGCTGGATACCCCGCTGCTGGACGTCGAGCATGGACCGGGAACGGTCGAGAAGCATTTTCCCGCCATGATGCTTCAGTTCGAGCGGTTTGGCATCGACATCAGCAAGGATCCGGTGTTGATCTATCCGACGCTGCACTATCAGAACGGCGGGGTGAAAATCGATACGAACGCGGAAACCGACGTGAAGAATCTGTTTGTGGCCGGCGAGGCCTCAGGCGGCCTCCATGGCCGTAACCGCTTGATGGGCAATTCTTTGCTCGATCTGATGGTGTTCGGCAAGCGGTCGGGACTGACTGCAGCCTCGCGAGCGGCTTCGAGGAAGCACGGCAAGCTCACTCTCAAACATTTGGAACGCTTCCGCACCGAAGCCAGAAAGCACGGGAACCCCAGCGGAGTCATTTCCCCCATGATCCTTCCGGCCTATACACGAAAGGTGGATAGGACCAGGACGCGACATTTCTGTGCTCGCGCAACGCGGCACGCAGGGTAATCGTATGTACAAATTGAGGGCGGTGCTCGTTGGACGCGCGCAGTAGAAACGTCGTCGTCCTAGTCCTTAAGAATAATGAGGCAGAGATGAACGTACATGAATTTCAAGCCAAGTCGTTGTTTGCCCAGTTCGGTGTTCCCGTGCCACGAGGGAAGGAAATCACTTCTCCCGAAGCCGCCACGACCTGGGCCAATGAATTAAATACGCCGGTCTTCGTCGTCAAAGCGCAGATTCATGCCGGCGGCCGGGGAAAAGCCGGCGGCGTCAAGATCACCAAGGACAAGACGGCCTGTGCCGGCTTTGCGAAAGAACTGATCGGCAAGACCTTGGTCACGCATCAAACCGGTCCCAAAGGCCGCAAAGTCCACCGTCTCTTAATGGAAGAAGGCGCAAACATCGCCAAGGAGTTGTACCTTTCGATCCTCGTGGATCGCGAGACGGGCTGGCCGACCTTTATCGCCAGTACAGAAGGCGGGATGGAAATCGAAGAGGTGGCGGAAAAGACTCCGGAGAAAATCATCAAGGAAGCGATCGATCCCGCCGTGGGGTTCCAGGGACACAATGGCCGCAACGTCGCGTTCGCCTTGGGTCTGCAGCAGATTGAGCCGGCCGTGATCAATCCGTTCGTCCAAATGCTGGGCAATCTCTATCGCCTGTTCATGGACAAGAATGCCGCGCTCGTGGAAATCAATCCGCTCATCATCACGAAGGAAAAGACGCTCGTTGCGCTGGACGGCAAGGTTTCGTTCGATGACAACGGTCTCTTCAAGCATGAAGATGTGCAGAAGATGCGCGACTTGAATGAAGAAGAGCCGTTGGAAATTGAAGCGACTGCGAACAACCTCAACTATGTGAAGCTGGACGGGAATATCGGCTGTATGGTGAACGGGGCCGGCCTGGCCATGGCCACGATGGACGTCATTAAGCTCGCCGGGAGCGAACCAGCCAACTTTCTCGATGTCGGCGGCGGCGCGACCAAGGAGACGGTTGCGGCCGGTTTCCGGATCCTCCTCAAGGATCCGAACGTCAAAGGCATCTTCATCAACATCTTCGGCGGCATCGTCCGGTGCGAGCGCATTGCGCATGGCGTCATCGAGGCGGCGAAAGAAGTGAAAATCACCGTGCCCTTGGTGGTGCGGCTGCAAGGCACGAATGCCCAAGAAGGCCGGAAGCTGCTGGCGGAGTCCGGGTTGAAGCTTGAGGTGGCGGACGACTTGTGGGAAGCCGCACAGAAAATTGTGAAGTTGACGGGGAAAGCGGCGTGAAGAGCGGGTCCTGTCGCCTGAGCAGCCCAAACGTGCTCGCACCCCCGCCCGGTGTAGGGCTCCCCTGCGGGCGCTTGGTGAAAGCCGCGTCTTGGCGCGGCAAGGATGGGTGGGTGAGATCGGCCCGCTCGGCGCCACCCGATTGGGGAAACGCCTTCCCGTCTGAAAGGGAAGCGGAAAAGGAATGCGGGACCCGAGCCTCCGCGTAAGTCGCAAGGCAGGGCCGATCAAGCCACAGGTAGGGAAAGAAATGTTGGGAATCGGTTTAATAGCGTGCAATAACTTTCTTGGAGTGAGCAATGAGCATTCTCGTCAATAAGAATACGCGAGTGGTGGTGCAGGGGATTACGGGCAAGGAAGGTTCGTTCCATGCGACCCAGTGCAAGGCTTATGGAACGAAGGTCGTCGCCGGGGTCACACCCGGAAAGGCCGGGCAGGAGGTCGAGGGCATCCCCGTGTTCAACACGGTGGCCGATGCCGTTAAGAAGACCGAGTGCGACACTTCGCTGATTTTCGTGCCTCCGCCATTTTGCTGCCGATGCCATTCTCGAAGCTGCCGATGCGGGAATCAAGCTGGTTATCTGCATCACCGAAGGCATTCCGGTCAACGACATGGTCAAGGTGAAGCGGGCGCTGCGGGGCCGTGACGTCCGGTTGATCGGGCCCAATTGCCCGGGCGTCATCACCGTCGATGAAGCCAAGATCGGCATCATGCCGGGATTCATCCACAAAAAGGGCATCGTCGGCGTCGTCTCGCGCAGCGGCACCCTCACCTATGAAGCGGTGCATCAACTTTCGACGCTGGGCCTAGGCGAAACGACCTGCGTGGGCATCGGCGGCGATCCGGTGAACGGGACCGGCTTTGTTGATGTGCTGCCCCTGTTCGAGAAGGACCCGGAAACCCAGGCGATCGTCATGATCGGTGAAATCGGCGGGGATGCGGAAGAGAAGGCGGCGGAGTTCATCAAGCAGCATGTCAAGAAGCCGGTGATCAGCTTTATCGCCGGCATTACTGCCCCTCCGGGACGCCGCATGGGCCATGCCGGCGCGATCATCTCGGGCGGCAAAGGCACCGCCAGCGAAAAGATGAAAGCACTCGAGGCGGCCGGCGTGCGGGTCGTGAAAAATCCCGCCGAGATCGGCAACGCCGTCAAGAAGGCGTTAGGACGATAGACAACAGGTAAAGTGTAGGTTAATTCAGCGTTTCCGTTCGCCGTATTTCCTTCCTCTTCGCTTCGTCTCGTGGTAGTCTCTATCCACGTCTGTCAGCCTCACAACACCGTTTGTCCCGCAGTCATCGCTCGCGACCCGCTTCCTGACATCGGTCGTCGATCGAAGGCCAATCAAGGAGTCTGTTTGCGAGTCTTTCTGATCCACGTTCGCGACCCGCAGTTTTACGCTCTCCCCGCAAAAACTCGCGCCAAAAACGGCAACATCCGTGTAATGGGCTTTCCGCCCATCGGGATCATGTCGCTGTCCTCCGTATTGAAGGAGGCCGGGCACGAATGTGTGATTTTCGATCAGGCAAATCCGGATACGCCCAACGACATGTATTATCGAGGAGATCAAAAAGCAGAAACCGGCGCTTGTCGGCCTCAGCTTCCTGAGTACGACCAGCTATCCGTATGCAAAGATTCTCGCGCGTCAGATTCGGGCCGCCGATTCAACGGTCAAGCTCGCGTTTGGCGGGGTCTTCGCTACCCTGAACGCCGGACTGGTCAAGCTGCAATGTCCTGAAGTCGATTTCGTATGTCGCGGTGACGGAGAACAATTGTTGCTCGATCTGCTCGCGCACATCGGACGCGCCCGAGAGCTGTAGGCGGCCTGACCTGGATGAAGGATGGGAAGGTCATCAGCAATCCCGGCCGTCCAATAGAGCGGCACCTCGACCAATGGCCGTTCCCGGACCGAGAAAGCCTCCGGCTCGATTTCGTCGAATCGATGCCACTCGACGTCCCGGCTGTGCTCTCGATGGAGCGATTCACGACGATGCAGACGTCACGCGGCTGCCCCTGGCCGTGCGTGTTTTGCGACATTCCGATCTTCAACGAAGGCAAATGGCGGGCGCGCAGTGCCGAGCATGTGGTCACCGAGTTGAAGCATCTCGAAGCGCACGGATATGGATCCGTCTATTTTGTCGACGACCACTTTCTCCTCCAGCCGAAACGCATCGAAGCGATTTGCAACGGCGTGCGGCAGAACAACCTGACCATTCAATGGGGCATCGAAGGACGGGTGGACTCCGTCGCGCAGCATCTCTTCCCTGCCATGGCCAAGGCCCACTGCCGGACCGTCATGTTCGGGATCGAGAGCGGCAGCCAGAAAATTCTGGATCGGCTCAAGAAAGAGCAAACCCTGGAAGAAGTGACCCAAGCGGTGACCAATGCCAAGAAGGCGGGCATCGAAATCGTCCACGGGTTTTTTACAGTCGGCAACCCGGATGAAACCGTCCAGGATATGAAGGCGACGTTCGATTTCGCGGCGAAATTGCCGCTCGATACGTTCGGCTTCAACCGTTTGTGTGTGTATCGAGGTACGCCGCTCTGGCAAGAATATGTGAAACGAGGGCTCGTCAACGACGCGACTGACTGGTACAAATACTTCAAGTGCTCCGAAATCGACCCCACCTGCCTGCCTGGGGAAGCGATCAATAGCCTCCGTCAGCAAGGGTTAAGAAAGCTGTTTCTCTACAAGATATTCCACCATCCCCTCCAGACCTACCATCTCTTACGCAGGTTTCTGCGTTTCATGCCGGTGCAAGGATGTCCTATACCTCATCATCAAGCCGTTCCTCGGTCAAAAGAAAGGCGCCACCAAGGCTGAAATGCTCTCGCGTGCCGTGGAGCACGCGGAAATGAAAGACGCCGCGGCACAACTCACGCAACTGAGCGACGAACGGCTGCTTGATGTGCTTGAAACAGCTCGACAAGAACGATTAGGCCTTCAACGGGATGCGGAGCAGCGCAGAGAGCTTCCTATGGTTCCAGCCGGTTGATCCAAAGGCTCGTCCTTATCTATCAAGAATCTACCCTCGGAAGTTCTTGACGGGCATCACTGCTCTGTGACATTTGCCAGAGTTAGGCAACGCGCTGATCGAACCGTTCATTCCTTGTCAATTCACGCAGTTTATCTGCCCAGACCCAGGGTGAGCCTTCATCCTCGTGCTTGCAGTAGACGTAGCAGCTCTTCCCCTCGTCGACCATCTTTCGGATCTTGCCGGCCCACTTCGCGAGATCATCTTCATCGTAGGCGCTTCGGCGCAGCCGCACATACCAAAAATTAGCCGTGTCCCTGCATTCGGCTGGGCGCTCGTCGGTATCCGCTGCGACCCAGGAAACATTGAACCGCTGAAGCAACGTTTCGATAGCCGTGTCATGCCAGGAATCATGACGAAACTCGATCGCCCACTGCATGCTCGCCGGAAGCTGTTCCAGAAAAGCTGAAAGCCGGTCGTCGTCACGCACCAAGTTCGGCGGCAATTGGATGAGAAGCGGCCCGAGGCGCTTCGCCGATGCCAGCGCACTCAACCTGCCCAACATGACGCGAATGAAGTCGTAGCCCTCAGGCTTGAGCCGGGAGCGATGGCTGATCTGTCGGTGCACTTTCGGGGAAAAGATAAAGTGGGGCGGGGTCGCGGCCAGCCAGTCGGCCACCGCTTTCTCTGAAGGGAGGCGATACCATGCCCCGTCCAATTCCACCGTATCGTAGCGCGTCGCGTAATATCCGAGAAAGCCGGCCTGCTTCAGCGTCGGTGGATAAAACCTGTCCGGTCCTTGCCACGGCTTATACGAATAGCCGGAAAGCCCGATATACGCCTTCGCCATTGATCACCCCTCCGCGCAGGCTATTGTATCGAGGTGTCAGCAGAGCCGTTTATAGGGCAATACCCCAGAGGTGCTTGGCGAACACCCCGATGCCGTAGGTGACGCTGACGGCGATGGTGATCATGGCGAGATTGAGGAGAATGCGTCGGGCGACGTCCATTCCAGACAAGAACGAAAGAATCGTCGATACGACAATCACCATCAAACCCGCGGTGAGTACGGAAAAGAGCGCGCTCGTCGCTCCAAAGATCACGGGGAGGACCGGGACGACCGCGCCTGCGATGTAGGCCGTCCCGACGACCAGCGCCGATCCGATCGGCGATTCTTCCATCGGAACGACATCAGAGGCCTCGCCCAGGAAGATTTTTTTGGCGATCTCGGTCGTCTTCACTTCTTTTTCGCTGCTCAGCGCAAGGAAGGCGCCCGCGGCCATCGACAGGGCACCGGCTACGGCGGTCGTTGATGCCGCAATCAGCACCATGGTGGCCTCGCCGAACGCGCCGAAAAAGCCACTCACGGCGCCGAGAATCTCGACGAGCCCATCGTTCAATCCGAGAAAGATGTTGCGGATTTTCTCCGCATTGATCTTCCGATCGGTCAGCGCCGTGACGAGCACGTCCTCGTGCTTGAATTCGTCCATGAGGATGCCCCGCAACGCCTCTCCGAGAGGCTGGCCCTGGTATTCGCTCCAGAGCGCGAGGTACTTGCGGACGCCATGGACCTCGATCGCCTCGAGCACCAGATGCACGGCGGTTGAGCCGAAGAGCTTGCACACGAACATGATGAGGGACAATTTGAGCCGGCGCCCGAGATTCAACTCCTCGAGGGTGAGCCCGAAAAAGTGTTTCCAAAACGCCAGGTGTGCCGTTTCGACCGTGATCAGCTCATCGAGGGTAGGATGGACCTCCGGAATCGGTGACTTGCCTCAAGGCCTTGTAGAGGGACAAGTCAAACAGTTCATCCAGAACGAGCGTCCTGGCGAGCCGAGGATCATGTAGGGAGGCAGGTTTCATTTCAACATTCGCAGCGTGGTCATGAAACCGGAGTGGTCGGGATTATATCAGAGGTAGAAAATTTACCGGCGATTCATGCCGGTGGATGAGGGTCTATCCACCCATGATTCACTGGATCGGTTTCAATACGTCATGAGTACCTGGATCGATTCAGACGGGTGTGATAACACCCTCCAGAACATCTTTTCTCAAGACTCGTAAGCCCTTGATCAACTGAGTGCTCAGTGGCGAAGCCCTTGCCAAATTCATCAATGTTTCGAGGGGGTATGCTTCATGCTTGGACATCAGGTGGAGGCGTGTATCCCATGTCTGGTTCTGAACTTCCAATGCATCCCTCCTATGATCCTCGGAGCCTATTGAACGCCCAACCAGTGATGGTTGCGGTCATCGATCCAGCCAGCTACACGATTCAATTTCAAAATGAAACGGGGCTTCAGCGGCTCGGAGATCTCTCCGGACGAAGCTGTTACGAAGCGATTGCCGGATGTCCGACGCCTTGTGCCTTCTGTAAGATGCCTCAGGCGCTGAGCACAGGGGAAGTGACGGTGAATGAGGTTTGCTTGCCAAACAAGCAGCATCTGCTTGTCCAGTGGTCAAAAGCTGTCACACATGATGGACACACTCATATTATCGAAACCATAACAGACGTCACGGCCCACAAACGCCTGGAGGAAGCGGCGCACAGGGCCGAAAAAATGGAAGCCTTGAGCCGACTGGCGGGCGGCATGGCCCACGACATCAATAACCTCCTCACCGTCATCCTCTGTGCCAGCGAGAATATCGCTCACGGGCTAAAGAGTTCACAGTCCGCAGTCGAGCCGGTTCGGCAGATCCACGGTGCAGTGGGTCGGGCCGCGGAGCTTACGAGGCGACTGGTCGCGTTTAGTCATCATCAGATGGTGCAACCCTGCCAGCTAGACCTCAATGTGGTACTCATTGAGTTGGAGCCTCAAATTCGTGCGCTGTCGGGAAAAGGCATTTCTGTGCAGCTGGTCCCCGATGCCAAGCCGGCGACGGTGTTGGTCGATCGTCAGCAGATTGAACACATCGTGACAGTGTTGGTTTCTAACGCTCGTGACGCGATGCCAAACGGAGGGTGCCTCACGCTGTCAGCAACCGCAGATACCGTGAAGGAAGAAATAGCAAGAGAACACGTAGTGAAGCCCGGTCCATACGTGCACCTCATCGTTCGAGACACTGGATGCGGCATTGCTCCCGAGTTGCAAGCGCACCTATTTGAGCCATTCTTTGTAAGAACGGGAGAGGAGACCGGTCGCGGATTGGGATTAGCGAGTGTCTATGGGATGGTCAGACAAAACGGCGGCTTCATTCTTGTTGCGAGTGAGCGTGATGCAGGAACACAGTTTACCGTGGCTCTTCCTCGTTCAGAGCTGGTTCAGGCCTGGATTCCTCCTTCTGCGACACCTGTCTCCTCTGGCGGTCAAACGATCTTATTAGTTGAAGATGATGAAGATGTTCGGATGGCGGTGAGTGATATGCTGAAGATTGCAGGCTATACGGTTCAAGAAGCCTGTGATGGGATGGAGGCCCTCCAATGTCTGCAGACCATGAGTCCGCCCCCAAGCCTTGTTTTGACCGATGTCATGATGCCTCGGCTGACAGGCCCACAGCTCGCCAAACAGATTTATGGCCTCATGCCAGCTGTCCAGATCCTATACATGTCCGGTTATACCGATAGTATTCTTGAGCCGGTTGGAGGTCAGCCATTTGCGTTCATTCGCAAGCCCTTCACGGCAAAAGAACTCACTCGTAAGGTGTCTGAAAGTATGAAGGTATAGGCGTGGAGCGTAAAGCTCATCGTCGAGCACGCACACCTCACCCCCTCGACCCCCCGGTCGTTCTGGCTGCCCCTCCCCTCCGCTTCGTGGTCTAACCTACGAGGAAATAGGCGCCCAATCCGATTGCCGCGAGCACGGCGACACTGAGCATCGCCTTTTCATGACCGCACATTCCGGTTTGGGCCTTGCAGGCCGCGAGGGAACACATGACTGACATCGTGTGTGTTCTCCTTCCTGAATGCAAAACGATACGCCGCTTCGCAGGCCGAGTCAACAACGATGCAGGGGAGACCGCATCTCGAGGTAGGGGAGGGGCGGAGAGAGCCCTTTTGAAGAAAAGCGGGTGCCCGTGAAATCGGCTGCTATACTTGAACCACGACTTCACCCCGACACTGAGAAAATGGACAGCGCCATGTCGGAGCAACGACAGCTCTATCGTGTCACGATCGATCGAACCGGCCATGTCCGGCGAGGCGACGACACTTTTCTTTGCAACGTCATCGATGTGACCGAGAAAGGGGTCCGACTGCGGATCGAAGGAACGTTTCGCCAAGGGGAAGAGCTGTATTTGGAGTTCCCGCTGACCGATTCGGAAGTGCTTGCGTGCGCGATTCAGGTCACGAATCGTCGGCCACCCCATATGGGGGCTGCGATCGTCCATATGGCTCCAGACCAGCAGAACCGGCTTTCCAGCTTCATCGAGCAGTTGAACGCCCTGAACATGACCGGATTTTGATCGATGAGTACGGGGCTGGAAACGGAGAAGGGCCTGTCGACGCACGCGACCCCCGTCGTCCCTCTCTTTTGCCTCGCCGGCGTGGTCTTGCTCTTGAGCTCGGTCACCCCCGTCATCAAGTATGTCTTTCAGCACAGTCATCTGCACCCGATCGGACTAGCCAGTTTTAGGGTCACGATCGGCTTCCTGCTCCTGCTGACCATCACTTGGCTGTGGGACCGGCGGGGGCTGATGTCGCTGTCTATTGCTGGTCTCTTGCGGCTGGGATTCATGGGCTTTCTCGGAGTGTTCTCGTACACGATTGCGGCGTGGGGCCTCATGCATACCAGCGTGGTACACTATGCGCTGATTTATGGGCTTCTGCCCTCATGCACGGCGGCGTTGAGTGTGCTCTCCGGCCATGATCGGATGACGATCCCGAAATGCCTGGGCATCCTGTTCTCGCTGGGCGGCTGTGTCGTTGCCATCTGCTTTGCCGCTCCCGACGGGGAGGCCGCTGTCCGCTGGGGCGATCTGTTCGTGCTGCTCTTCACGGTCATGATGTCGGCGCACATTGTGTTCAGCTCCGGCATCGTCAAGCGTTTTGGCGTGATGGTGTCGAACACCGTGATGTTCGGCAGTAGTTCCCTGTTGCTGTTGTTCGGGTCTATGGCGTGGTCCGGCGCCGTTCCAGGAAGAGGCCTCGCCGCTCATCATGCTATCGGTACTCTATGTCGGGTGCGCAACGGCGGCGGTCTTTCTGCTGCGTTGCCGGTCGCTACAGTCTCTCTCACCGGCGACGGTCGGAACCTACCACAACCTCATTCCCGTCTGTACGGTGCTGCTGGCCTATGTGTGTATGGGCGAGCCTTTGGGTCTCAGCACGGTGCTCGGTGGGATTATGGTGATTATCGGTGCGGAAGTCGTCCGGCGGCCCCAGAGGTTCTCGTTACCGGCCCTGACGTGGGCAAAATCCGCTCTTCCCGGCGCTCGAAAACAGCAAGGGCCCGACTCCTTGAACGCATAGCCCAGCATCACTCCCATCTGGACGATCTTGGCATCAGGGTTTTCAAACCCAACCGACCGAAAAAACATTCCAAGCACACAGTTGAAGATGCGGAGTCCCGCCTCCGCCGTTACATCGAGGAAACGCTAATTCCTCATGTGTGATAGCTCCGCTGCGGCGCTATCCCTCAATCGCCTGTTTCGTTTCATCCAGGTGCTTTTGAAGGTAGGCCATGAAGGGCGTGCCGCCAGTCCCGACGGCTGTCGGATTGCTCTCATGCGACTGATGCTGCCGATGGATATAGCTGTCGGCGTAACCGATATGGATCTCGCGGAATTGGGCCAGCAGATCGACGCAGGCGCAAAAGGCGGTCCAGAGGTCAGGGCTCTGTGCTTTTCGGTCCCGAACGTAGCCTGAGAGCAACGGCCGGCCGCGATCGTCCACGGTTTGTCCGAGGCTGTGAAGAAACGCGCGATGGCGAGGCGGCATGTAGTCCCGCATTTCCTGCAGATAGACGGTCAGGGGATCCGGAGCGTGACTGATGCCCAGTCCTGCATCGAGGCAAGGCACAATTGAACTCTGGGCGCCGGTTTCGCCGCGAAATGGTTGCGGCCGTCCGCCATACGCCGTCACGCCGCCGTAGAAGAGGCCGTCAGTCAACGTGGGGCTGTTCTTCCAGCCATGAATATAGGGACGGACGCGCGTGTAGTAGACATAGGGATCGCAACGTTCTTTCATGCGAAGCAACGTGTCCCGCATCTCGGTTTGCGCGGAGGCCAGCGCGCGGAGGCCCATCAGCACGTCGGCTCCACGATCGAGCCCGGCGCCGTTCATGGCCTGAACCAATCCGGCCAGGCCGGAGCCGGCCTGACGCTCGATCTGAACATGAACGACCACGAACCATTCCTCATCCAGACCGCCCAGAAAGTTTTGCAAGAGCACAATGTTGTCGAGTGCAATCGGCTTCGAAGCCTCGAGTCGGCGCCAGTTGTCGAGCGCGTATGAAGCATAGGAAAGCACCGGTGGCCGGCCGAGCCGCTGAGCCACTTCATACCAGGGTTGTGCCAATTGGGCTGGGAGTGAGGCTGCCGGATGATCAGGCGATTCCCAGACATAGGCGTGACCTGCGAAGGAGAGGATCCGCATGGCTGCCCGATAGTCCTGTTCCTGCCAGGAGGAGGGAATGGATGGGACGAGAGAACGCTGCTCGTCGATAAACGGCCTGACCATATGGGCGCTCAACAGCTTCGGCAACGCGTGGCCCAGCTCGTTCAGCAGTGTACAGTCGGCGACCTGCTCGCGAGGATCCTCAGGAAGAAAACCTTGGTCGGGAGAAATCTCGAAATCTGAGAGCGACAGAGGACGGAACGTCGACCTCATAGAGAGGCTCCGGTCAGAAACCTGGGGTGCCTAGCCCCACTCTAACACACTTGATGACCGGTCTACGGAAGAAGGAAATGGTTACCGGCAGTTGGGAGGTGGACTGTTGCCAAAGACTTGCTTGAGATTGGTCCATCGTTCGAACTCGGACGGTGAAAGATCGCGTGCTCCGATGCTGCTCGATTTCGTAGAAAGTTTGACCCATTCTTCGTACCTCGCGCATTCTTCCGGCGAAGCGGCAGGAAATCGGGTGTGGTCATCCTTCGCGACTTTCCCTCCTTCGCCGGTCGAGACGGAGGATTTCGAGTCGAATTCAGGTGCCTCCGGAATCGTGCTGAAGCTTTCCCTGCCGGACTCCTGAAGCGGTCTGCACCCTGCCTGGGGCACGTCCGTATACACATCTCCAGGGCACACGTACATGGCAGCGGCGACGAGAATGATGTCCAGCATGGCGGTCCCTCCCATAGTGAGACTGACGGGACCACACTAGCACGTGTGGGCTGATCCGGAAAGCAAATCGACGTTTTGACAGGGGGTTGGGAGCACGGCGGGGGATGATTCTTGAATTGAGCAACGGAGCGTCGCTGGGCTCCTGCTCTTGCTGAAAAACAAAGGCCGCCTCAATTGAGGCGGCCTTCTTCTTCTCCTTCACGCGAGCCGGCTGGGCTGGCCAGCGACAGGCCCAGCGATCAGGTGCCCATTTCCCAGGATGCGAGATATTTCTTTTGTTCCGCCGTCAACGTGTCTATCGCAACGCCCATCCCGGCCAGCTTGAGACGTGCGATTTCCTTATCGATCGCCGGCGGCACGGGATACACCTTCTTCTCGAGATGCTTGTAGTTTTTGACGATGTACTCGGCGCCCAGCGCCTGATTGGCGAAGCTCATGTCCATCACGCTGGAGGGATGGCCCTCCGCCGTGGCGAGATTGACGAGCCGGCCCTCGCCCAAGAGGCTGACGCGGTGGCCGTTTTTCCGAAGCGTGAACTCTTCCACACCTGGGCGGATAATGCGGCGCTTCTTCGCCTGCTTTTCGAGATTGGGGATATCGAGCTCGACGTTGAAGTGCCCGCTATTGCAGACGATGGCGCCATCCTTCATGACGGCGAAGTGCTCGCCTCTGATCACGTGGATGTTGCCGGTCACTGTCACAAAGAAGTCGCCGATCGGCGCGGCTTGCTCCATGGGCATCACCCGGAAACCATCCATGACGGCTTCCAAGCCCTTTAACGGATCGATCTCGGTCACGATGACGTCGGCTCCCATGCCCTTGGCCCGCATCGCGATCCCACGGCCGCACCATCCGTAGCCGACCACGACGACCACCGAACCGCAGATGAGCCGGTTGGTTGCGCGGATGATTCCGTCCATGGTCGATTGTCCGGTGCCGTAGCGGTTGTCGAACATGTGTTTCGTGTCGGCGTCGTTGACCGAAATCACGGGGAACTTGAGCACTTTCTTCTCCGCCATGCTCCGCAGGCGAATGACGCCGGTCGTCGTTTCTTCCGTGCCGCCGATCACGTTTTTGAGCAGGTCTTTTCTCTTTGAGTGTAGGTGCGAGACGACGTCGGCACCGTCGTCCATGGAGAGATGGGGGCGATGCGCAATCGCGGATTCGATGTGCCGGTAGTAGGTCGTATTGTCTTCGCCCTTGATGGCGAAGGTCGCGATGCCTTCGTGCTGAACCAGCGCCGCGGCCACATCATCCTGGGTGCTCAGCGGATTTGATGCGCAGAGCCGGACGTCTGCGCCGCCGGCCTTCAAGGTAATGGCCAGATTGGCGGTCTCCGTTGTCACGTGCAAGCAGGCCGTGACCCGCACGCCTTTGAGCGGCTGCTGCCGCTTGAACCGGTTTCGGATCAGTCGCAGCACCGGCATGGTCGCTTCCGCCCATTCAATCTTGAGTTTGCCCTGGTCGGCCAGCTTGATGTCTCTCACGTCGTAATCCACGGATACCTCCCGTACGATGAACAATGACAATGGCGTCGAGCCCGGCAAGTTGTCAGAAAAAAGGGGACGGGCTCGGTCCGTCCCCCTTCTTTGCTCCTTCACTATGTTGGAGTGGTTAGATGCCCGCGTCCTTCCGCAACACTTTGGCTTTGTCGATTTTTTCCCAGGTAAACTCTGGTTCGTTCCGGCCGAAATGGCCATAGGCGGCGGTCTTCCGGAAGATAGGACGGCGGAGCTTGAGGTGCTCGATGATGCCCCGCGGCGTCATCGGGAAGTGCTTGCGCACGAGCTTATCCAGATTGTCCACGGACACCTTCTCTGTATTTTTCGTATCGACGAGGACGGAGACCGGATCAGCCACACCGATCGCATAAGCCAATTGCACTTCGCACTTGTCGGCCAAGCCGGCTGCGACGATGTTTTTTGCGATGTAACGAGCCATGTACGACGCAGAGCGGTCGACCTTTGTGGGATCCTTGCCCGAGAACGCGCCGCCGCCATGACTGCCGTGCCCGCCGTACGTGTCGACGATGATCTTACGGCCGGTGAGGCCTGTATCGCCCATCGGGCCGCCGACGACGAATCGACCGGTCGGATTGATGTGGTGTTTCACGCTGGTCGGATCATAGAGGCCCTTCGGCATGACCGGCTTGATGACTTTTTCCATGATGCTTCGTTCGATCTGTTTGTTCGTGACGTCGGGACTGTGCTGGGTGGAGACCACGATGGTATCGATCCGGATCGGTTTCCCGTTGCGGTACTCGACGGTCACCTGCGATTTGCCGTCGGGACGGACCCAGGGAAGGATGTTTTTCTTGCGCACTTCCGCCAGCCGGCGCGTCAGTCTGTGCGCGAGGACGATCGGCATCGGCATGAGTTCGGTCGTCTCGTTGCGTCGCATAGCCGAACATCAGGCCCTGGTCGCCCGCGCCGCCCGAATCCACACCCATGGCGATGTCGCCTGATTGCTGGTGGATCGCGGTCAGGACCGAACAGGTGTGGAAGTCGAATCCCCAGGAGGCATCGCAATAGCCGACGTCTTTGATGACATCGCGAATGATGTCGGGAATTTCGACATAGGCTTTCGTGGAAATCTCGCCGGCGACGAAGGCGATGCCGGTGGTGAGGATGGTCTCACAGGCCACCCGGCTGTACTTGTCCTGGGCGATGATGGCGTCCAAGATTCCGTCTGAAATCTGGTCGGCGATCTTATCCGGATGCCCTTCGGTGACGGATTCGGAAGTGAACAGATAATTGTTTCTCATTGACGCTCCTCAAAAAAGTTCAGCAGGCGATGGTTGCTCGATCTCAGTAGGGGGAAGGGCCCTGTGTGAGAAGGAAGCTCCGATGTGGAAACGAGGCAGATCATAGCGATAATGACCTGTTTTGTCTATTCCTTCTAAAGGAGGGGTCATGCGATCTTGGCCCGCGCTTGCTTTGCTTGACAGCCCTTTTCCGGCGCTTGTAAGATGCCTTGCTTTCGAGGAAATTCCTCCCGATCTGCGGCCAGGACCACGTACTGTCCGGATAAAGGGATCGCCTTCCAGCGCACGACCGACCCTCGCCCCATCTGCCGTGTTCCAGGGCCGTAAGGGTTGTGTGTCTGGTTATGGAAGAAAAAACGTCACCCGCATGAACAGCCGGCAGGAAACACTCACCGAACAGGATACTCCCCGTACCCCCGCCCCAGGAGTGGGGTGGGAGGAGTTTTCGCGCGAACTGGTCGAGTTCTTCGCCTCGATTAAGCTGGCCATGTTCCTCTTCCTGTTTATTGCGATTACCGCAACGATCGGAACGGTCATCCAACAGGGCGAGCGCCCCGAAACCTACATTCAGGAATACGGAGAGGAAGCCTACCGCTGGTTTCTGCGTCTGGGCTTCACTGACGTCTACCACACCTGGTGGTTCACCAGTCTTCTCGGGCTCCTATGCGTCAATTCGCTCACGTGTTTCTACAAGCGGTTTCCGGCCGTCTGGCGGTCGATGAAACAGGACAAGGTCAGTGTGTCGCTTGCCTTCATCAAGGGGATGAAGCAACAAATCGAAGTGACCTTACCCGGCACCAAGGAATCGATCGCCCAGCAGATGGCACAGCACTACGTCGCCAAAGGCTATCGCGTGCTCGCCAAAAACGAGGGCGGTGAAGTGACGCTGTACGCCACGAAGGGCGTCATGGGAAGGGTGGGCGCGCACATGGCCCATCTAAGCGCGACCGTTATCGTGCTCGGCGGTCTGCTCGGCAGCTACTATGGATTCCAGGAATTCGGCGTCTGCCTGGAGGGGCAGACCTACCACATCCCGCGCGGCAACTTCGATCTGAAGGTGGAGAAGTTCTGGATCGATTATCATGAAAACGGGGCGGTCAAAAGCTACAACAGTACGCTCACGGTGCTCGAGGGCGGCGAGTCGAAGATGACGAAAACGATCACCGTCAATGATCCGCTGGTCTACAAAGGCATTTGGTTTTACCAATCGAGCTATGGCGACGCGTGGGACCAAATCGAAGTGGCTCGCATCAACATCAAGGACAAAGAGACCGAGAAGGTCGTCAAGACCATCGATCTGGAGTGGCAAAAAGAGCAAACGCTGTCGGAGTTGAATCTCAAGCTGGCGATGACCGACTTTGTCGCGGATTTTGCATTCAATTCGACCGAGAAAAAGGTGTATTCAAAGACCATCGAGCATGCGAACCCCGCGATCAAACTGACGGTCAACGAACGGAGCACTGTGCAGGCGACGCCCTGGATTTTCTATCAGTTCCCCGACTTGTTCGAAATCAAAGATTCCAAATATCAATTTGAGTTGATCGGGTACAAGCCGAAAAAGTATACGGGGCTGCAGATTGCCAAGAACCCCGGCATCAACATTGTCTGGATCGGTTCCACGATGATCGTCGTCGGCATTACTCTCTCTTCGTTCATTTACCATCGCCGGCTCTGGACAAAGATCATCCCGTCGGCTGATGGGGTGACCGTGCACGTGGGTGGGACCACGCACAAGAGCCAGATTGATTTTCAAAAGGAATTCCGCAAGCTCTCGGAAAAAATACGGACGTTCTCGGCTTGATTCGGGCGGTTCAGAAAGCAGTGGTTCTCAGCCGCCCACCCCGGCGCGCCGAGACGCACCGTTCCTCAAGCAACGCCGCAACGACAACCCAGCCAGTGGCCAAAAGGCACCGGTGTTGGGTATGATAGACGGGTTCGACGGCACCCGACGCGATCGACGGAGGATACGATGGCCCGTTCACTGTTTCTCTTCGACATGACGTTCTGGCTGTACCTTGCTTCCCTGACTCTGTACATCGCCTATCTGTTCGCCCGCCGTCCCGCCATGGCCTTGGCGCCGGCCGGACATCCGTCGGAAGACTTCGACGAGCGGGACGGGGCCTGGGCCACGCAGTTGGGTCAGGTAGCCACGCTGGTGACGGTGTTTGGGTGGGTGGTCAATACGTCCGCCTTGCTCACCCGCGCGTTCGAACGGCTGGAGCACTCAGGAACCTTTGCGCCCTGGTCGAATCAGTTCGAAGCGATGGCCTACGTGTCCTGGGCCATCATCCTCGGGTATGTGTTGCTGGAATTGCGGTACAAGATCAAAGCCATCGGCGCATTCGTCGTCGGGATCGGATTCATCGCCATGGGCGCGGCCTCACTCCTGCCGTATCGCTATCAGACGGCGGAACCGCTCGTGCCCGCCCTCAATAGCTATTGGATTTACATTCACGTCTCGGTCACGCTGACCAGCTATGCCGCGTTTGCCATGGCCGGTGGCCTCGGGGTCATGTATCTCTTCAAGGAACGAGCCGAGCAGCGGGGCAGCCGCTCGCGGTTCTACGCCGCCTTTCCGGATCTCGAGACGATCGACGAACTGGGCTATAAAGCCATTATGATCGGGTTTCCAATGCTCGCCTTCGGGATCATCTTGGGTGCCATGTGGGCGAATTACGCATGGGGCGGCTACTGGAGTTGGGATCCCAAAGAAACGTGGTCGCTGATCGTGTGGCTGATCTATGGCGCCTACATTCATGCGCGCATGACCCGGGGATGGGAAGGCCGTCGCGCGGCGATCTACGCGGTGTTCGGCTTTTTGATGGTCATCTTCTGTTTCTGGGGCGTGAATTTCTTGTTGTCCGGTCTGCATGCCTATGCCTAGTCGGACGTTGAAAACGGTCCCCAACTTCGTTCCCGGTCGCTCGTTCCCCTCAACCTCCTATGCAAGCTTACTGGAGGCAAAGTCACTCTCCGCTCGCATGTGATCGAAGCGAGCGACTCAAGCGAAGCTTGGTATGTACCTCCTCGGGTTCTCGCTCGCTGCGGACCTTCAGGTGAATTCGGCGCGATTGGGCCCGCCGGCGTGTGCGGGTGGGGACAGCCGACCGTTTTGAGCATCCGACAAGACAGTAGCGGAGAATCGCTCATGACAGAGCAGTCAATTCCAGTCACAGTTCCTGCGCAGGGCAAGTCACGCCTGTTGATTCTCGGCGTTGGCAC
Source organism: uncultured Nitrospiraceae bacterium (assembly GCA_963824855.1). GTDB lineage: Bacteria > Nitrospirota > Nitrospiria > Nitrospirales > Nitrospiraceae > Nitrospira_C. The sequence goes on along the minus strand of CAWGQP010000005.1, from coordinate 44,894 downwards.
GGCCATTCTCATTGCGGTCTTTACGCTTGTGTGGCTCCAGAGCGCCAAATATGAGCCGCTCGCCATCGGCAAACCGGCACCAGACTTTTCGCTCCCTGATCTGAACGACAAGCCCTATCGCCTGTCCGAGTTTCGCGGGAAGGTGGTTTTCCTCAACTTTTGGGCGACGTGGTGCAAGCCGTGTCGTGAAGAAATGCCGTCGATGGAAATTTTGAACAAGAATTTCGAAAAGGACGGCCTCGTCATTTTGGCTGTCAGCATCGACCGGGTGACGACCACGAAGGACATCCCCCCGTTTGTCAAAGGGATGAACCTGACGTTCCCGGTATTGATCGATTCATGGGGACGGACGGATAAACCCTATAAGCGGATGGGGGTGCCGGAAACGTTTATCATCGATCAAGAGGGCATCATTCGTGAAATTGTGATCGGCCCGCGCGATTGGACGAGGCTCGACAGTCTGCAAGTATTGACCAAGCTCCTCAATGTGACACCCAAGACGGCCGAGCAGCCGTTGCCGGCGACATCGCGAGGAAATCGGGGATGAACAGAATCGTCCTCATAACCGGACTCGTCTCGCTGCTCATGGCGACGGGTGTTTCGTCCGTGGTCTTCGCCGACAGCGTGGCCTCGATTGCACAACGGGGTGTGGTCAAGCCCGGCGAGCAGGCCCCCAACTTTCAGCTTCGAGACATGGAGGGGCGGATCGTTTCACTGTCCGACCTGAGGGGGAAAGTGGTGCTCCTCAATTTTTGGGCGACCTGGTGCGGGCCCTGCCGCGTGGAGATGCCGGCCATGGAACGGCTGTACCACGCGTACGATCGGAAAGATTTCGAGATTCTCGCGGTCTCGACTGACGCCCAGGGCGCAGCAGTGACGAGACCGTTTCAGCAGGAGAACAAACTCACCTTTCCCATCCTCCACGATGCGGACTTTCGGGTGGGCTTGTCCTACGGGGCACGGACGCTCCCGATGACCTTCATGGTCGATCGGCAGGGGATCGTGCGGCAACACATTTTCGGCGCCCGCGACTGGGAGGCTCCCGAAGCGCACCAGTTGATCGAAATGCTGATGAAATCCTAGTCGTCTCACACTCTAGGTAAATCCTGTGACGCAATCCCTCAGCCAAATTTCGTTGATCGCGGCGTTTTCGGCAGGCCTGCTTTCGTTTGTATCGCCGTGCGTGCTTCCGTTGGTTCCCTCGTACATCTCGTACATCACGGGGTTGTCGATTGAACAGCTGACGGATGCCAATGCGAGATCTCGATTCAGGACCGCGATTGTCGTAAATGCCCTCTTGTTCATCGCCGGTTTCTCGGCGGTATTCATTGCCTTCGGCGCTTCGGCGAGTTTCATCGGCCAAATCCTGATCACCTATCAGGATCACATCCGGCGCATCGGCGGCGTCCTGATCGTGATCTTCGGCTTGTATCTGCTGGGCATCCTCAACATCAATTTTTTGCAGATGGAACACCGGTTCCAATTTCGGAACAGACCAGTCGGCTATCTCGGATCGTTTCTGATCGGAATCGCGTTTGCGGCGGGGTGGACGCCCTGCGTCGGTCCGGTGCTCGGCACCATCCTCTTATATGCGAGCACGACCGACTCGTTGCTCAACGGCGTCCTGCTGTTGACCAGTTATTCGCTTGGGTTGGGTCTGCCGTTGTTTTTGACCGCGCTTGGCGTGGACCGATTTCTGGCCTATTTCAAGCAGGCGCGTGCGTATCTCTGGGGCGTGTCGACCGTCAGTGGGGTGATGCTCGTCATTGTCGGCGTCATGATCTATGCGAATTCGCTGACGATCATCACGAGCTTCCTGGAACGATACGGCATCGGCTGGTATCTGGGCCAATAAAGGGATGTTGAAAAAGGCCTTTATCTCCCCCGCCCAGCCCTGGCGCGCCAAGACGCGCCTTTCCCAGCATCGTTCTCTGTCGGTCGTACCCTTCTACGTACTCCAACAGTACGCCTCAGGTCCTCACTCCTTGCGGCCTTGTTGGATGAACTTTTTGAACGCCCGTGAGGAAGTTTCGCGGGATCTTCCTGCCAATTCGCCTATCCTGTCCCAGCAGGAGCCTCAAAAAGCTTTGCAGCAAGGCCGCAGTAAGCGAAGAGGCGAGGCGTACGTTGTTACGGTACGTCGAGTCCTCTAAGCGAAACGAGAACGAAGCTGGAAGGCTTTTTCAGGCTCCTGGTCTAGCACCAGGCGCCGAGTCGGCAGGTGACGAACCCCTGTCCCATGGCCGTCGCCGAGGGAAGCCGCATGAGCCCGTTGGCGACCTGAGGGGTGACGCCTCCCGCAGGCGCCGAATGCTGACTTTCGCCGGCGGAAGATGGTGCGGGACCGGTAGGCGGCGCGTCCGGCTTTTTCGCAACGAGGATAGCGGGCTGGGACTTGTTGATCTTTGCGAGCAGTTTTGCGCCTTCGCCGGAATGTGCGCTGTTTGGATACTTCTCGGCCAACAGCGTCAGCTTTTCACTGGCCCAATCATCCGCCCCGAGATCGTGATAGCTCAGGGCCAAAAAGTACAGCGCATCCGGTGCCACAGACTTGTCGGGATAGATCTTCATGATCTGTTCAAAGCGGTGAGCGGCGGCCAAATAGGATTGGCGTCGATAGTAGAATTGTCCGACAAAGAGATGCATCTGGGCCAACAGATCGTGGCACTCGTCGATCTTTTCCATGGCCTGGCCGTCGTATCGGCTCCCGGGATAGTCCCTTCGAAGCCGCTCGAATGAATCGATCGCCTTCTGAACCGGTTCCGGATCGCGTTCAATTCCTTTGGCCCGCTTCATATTGCTCTCGCCGACCCGAAAGGCCGCATAGGAGGCCAGCATGTGATTGCGGTGAAGATCGAGAAAGTGGAGATATTCGACGATCGCTTCGGCGTATTCCTCTTTCTCGAAAAAGGCTTCGCCGCGCTTCATGATGACGTTGGGGTCATAGTTCTTCTCGATGGTATCGCCGAGAAAAATCGACTCGTCCGTTCCGCTCAGCGCCTTCTTTGAGGTGGGATCGCCGGTCTTGTGGGAACTGGCAGGCCAGCAACAGGCACAGCGCAGCGGCGCTCATTGCGAGTGTTAAGCCGTACCGCCGCATAAATAGAATTGCCCCTAGGTGGTTGATGCCCAAGATCTCTGGCTTCAAAAGTAGCAGGAGAGCACTCCAAATGCAATCTTTCATCCGCTTGGGTTGACCGCTGGAAGCGTGGGACCTATAATTCCGCGGTTTGGGGCAACCCATTGGCATTTCGGCAATGATTCGATCCAGAATTATCGGAACCGGTTCGTATCTCCCTGAACGAGTGATCTCGAATCGGGAGGTCGGGGCTGCACTAAAAATTGATCCGGAAACTATCGCACGGCTCACTGGTATAGAGGAACGGCGATGGGCGGACCCCGCCCAGGCATCGTCAGACTTGGCCGTCGAGGCGGCTCGTGCGGCCCTGGATGCGGCAGGGCTTGAACCGACTGCGATGGAGGCCATTCTGGTTTCGACCACTTCCCCCGACATGGCGTTTCCGTCGACCGCCTGTCACGTACAGCGGAAATTGGCCTGCGGCACCGTGCCGGCCTTCGACGTCTCTGCTTCCTGTTCGGGCTTTTTGTATGGCCTGTCCATGGCAGATGCGATGATCCGAAGCGGACAGATCAAGACTTGCCTCGTGGCCGCGGCCGAAGTGAAGTCTCGCACGCTCGATCCGCACGATCTCGACACGGCCTTATTGTTCGGTGACGGCGCCGGTGCCGTGATCGTGCAAGGCGAATCCGAGGACAGCCAGCCCAGCCGCGGCCTGCTCGGGATTCGCCTCGCTGCAGACGGCGGGCGCCACGATCTGATTCGGATTCATGCCGGCGGGTCCCGCTGGCCTTTGACTCAGGACAGACTCGAGAAGAGGGACCACACCCTGCGCATGCAAGGCGCACCGCTGTTCCGTCTCGCGGTAAGGCGCCTGGAGCAGGCGGTGCGGGACATCCTGAAGGAATTTGGCGTGGAATTGCGGGACGTGGCGCAATTCGTTGTTCACCAAGCGAACGGAAGAATCCTTGCGCAACTCGCCATCCGCCTGGCGGTCCCGGCAGACCGGATCTGTTCCGTGATTCAACGCTTCGGAAACACCTCCTCCGCCTCGCTGCCGATCGCGCTGGACTATGCCGTGCGAGCCGGCAAGGTGAGACCGCATGATCTCATGGTGTTGGGCAGCTTTGGCGGCGGATTGACCTGGGCCTCCGGGCTCATCCGGTGGTGACGCGTTGACGGGCCGAGCCGTGAGCGAGCGGCGGATGTTCCGTAGAGAGGGATGACGATGTTCGGCTTGATTCCAAGAGAAGAAGCCTTCTTTGAGTTATTCAAGAACGCTGCGCACAACATGATCGAAGGCAGCCGCCTGTTGAAGGAGATGATGGAGCATTACCAGTCTCCGGTAGAGCAGGCCAAGCGGATCAAAGAGGTCGAGCACGTGGGAGACGGAATTACCCACGACATCGCGCGCCGGCTCAACCAGACCTTCATCACGCCGATCGACCGTGAGGACATCCACGATTTGGCGAGCGCATTGGACGATATCTTGGACGTGGCGGAGGCGATCGCCGACCGATTCGTGCTCTATAAGGTCACGAAGCCGACGGAACGAGCCGTGAAGTTGGCCGACGTGTTGTATCAGGCTTCCGTCGCGGTGGGAGCAGGAGTGGACCGGCTGGGGTTGGCGCATCCGGACATCAAAGAGTGCAGTGTTCAGGTCAACAGTCTCGAGAACGAGGCCGACCGTATTTCCCGTGATGCCATCTCGGAGCTGTTCGAGAAAGAAACCGATCCGATGGCGGTCATCAAGTGGAAAGAAATTTACGAGGGGTTTGAGGCCGGCACCGACCGTTGTGAAGACGTGGCCAATATCCTGGAGCGCATCGCGCTGAAACACCACTAGCAGGATGTTGAAAAAGGCCGCCAGCGTTGTTCTCGCGGCGCTCGGAGGTTCGACGTGCCGAAAAGAGTACGTCGCCTCCTCGCTCACTGCGGCCTCGCCGGACGGCCTTTTTGAACATCCTGCCAATCTTCATGAGTGACACCCTGTGAGCCTCGGGACGGAATTGACTGTTCTGTTGTCACTCGTCGATCGGCTGTTATTCACCATCCTTCACGTTTCATCGATCGCCGCCCACCATGCCTGAACTTACCGGAATGTTGCTCCTGGTCGTCGTGTTGGCGCTGCTGTTCGATTTTTCGAACGGATGGCACGACAGTGCCAATGCGATCGCCACTGTGGTCTCGACGCGCGTTATCAGTCCCTTTGTGGCCGTCATCGTCGCGGGTCTGCTCAACGTGGCCGGGGCCTTCATGTCTACGGCGGTGGCGAAGATGGTGGGGTCCGGCATCGTGGATCCGGCCGGCGTGACGCAGCACATGGTGGCTGCGGCGCTGGCTGGGGCGATCTGCTGGAACCTCTTCACGCTGATGCTGGGCTTGCCGACGAGCTCCTCGCACGCGCTCATCGGAGGGATGGTGGGGGCAGCCGTCACGCACGGCGGCTGGGACACCGTGAAACTGACTGGCTTGCGCTCCGTCTTGGAAGCGATGGTGTTGTCCCCGTTTTTCGGCTTTGCGATGGGCCTGACCTTCATGGTCCTCATCAGCTGGCTGTTCTTTCGCGTGACCCGCTCGGTCGCCACTCGGCTCTTCAAACGGCTGCAGTTAATCTCCGCCTGTTTCATGGCGTTCAGCCACGGCGCAAACGACGCCCAAAAATCCATGGGCATCATTACGCTGGCGCTGCTCACGGCCGGACAGATTCCGTCGGCCGAGGTGCCGACGTGGGTGATCGGTGCGTGTGCGGTGGCGATGGGGTTGGGCACGGCCGCCGGCGGTTGGCGGATTGTGCGCACGCTGGGAATGAATATTGTGAAGCTCGAACCGGTTCACGGCTTTGCCGCCGAGACCGGCGCCGCAACTGTCCTGATGTTCACGGCCCATATCGGACTGCCGGTCAGCACGACGCACACCATTACCTCGTCCGTGATGGGCGTCGGCGCGATCAAACGGCTTTCAGCGGTGCGGTGGGGGGTGACGAGGCGAATCCTTTATGCGTGGCTGTTTACCCTGCCTGGGGCTGGGCTGCTCTCGACGATCATCTATCTGATCATGTCGGTATTCGTCTAGTCCCGGCCTTCCGGCTCGGCGGGCAAGCGGACGACGAAGCGGCTGCCGTTCGGGACATTGCCTTCCATCCGAATCTGCCCGCCATGTCCCTCGACGATGTGCTTGACGATGGCGAGACCGAGACCGGTGCCCCCGAGTTCCCGCGAGCGGGCCTTGTCCACGCGATAGAACCGCTCGAAGACCCGGGGACGATCCTTTTCGGGAATGCCGATCCCGGTGTCGGTCACTGTGAGCTCGATCCCCTTGCGCGGTCCGTCGGCCGTGCGATGGGCGAGAACGGGAATTCTTCGGGCCGCCACGGTGATCTGTCCTCCCTCGGGCGTGTACTTGATCGCGTTGTCCAGAAGATTGGCGAGCACCTGCACCAGCCGCTCTTGATCGCCGTTGATCAGCGGCAGGTCGGCGTCCACTTGCGCACGAAGCTGATGCTGCTTCTTGTCCGCAAGCGGCTTGATCATCGCAATGGTGCGGTCCACCACCGAGCCAATGTGCAACGGTTCCTGTTTGAATTGGACCTGGCCCGATTCGATTTTCGAGAGTTGGAGCAGGTCTTCGAGAATCAAATTGAGCCGGTCGCTTTGCTTCAAAATAATGTCGAGAAAGCGCACGCTCGTCTCTGGGTCATCCTTGCCGCCGTCCAGCAGCGCTTCCACGTACCCCTTGATCGACGTAAGCGGGGTGCGCAGCTCATGCGACACGTTCGCGACGAAGTCTTTTCTGATGTGTTCCAGCCGGCGAAGTTCGGTGATGTCGTGAAACACGAGGACCGCGCAGGCTTCGTTGTCCTGCTCGCCACCGGCCACGGAGGCTTCGACATTGAGACAGCGTCCGTTGGTCAACACGATTTCGGCTTCCTGGCCGGCTCGGGCTGCGAGTACGGCCGAAACGGTGGCGTTCAATTTGGGATGGGCGAAGACGTCCGACGATTGCCGGCCGCGCGCCTCGGCTCTAGTCACGCCGAACATCCGCTCCCAGGCCGGATTCACTTGAAGAATGCGTCCCTTGGAATCCAAGACCATGACGCCTTCAACCATCGAGGTGAGCATGGCCAGCAGCTGAGAGCGGTCTTCGGACAGTTCCTCGATCTTGGATCGCAGTTCCTCCGTCATGTGATTCAGCGTGTGGGCCAGCAGACCGACCTCATCGCGGGCGGAGGTCTCGACATGCACGGCCAGATTGCCTCCCGCAAGTTGCCGGGCCGCGGTCGCCATGTCCGAGAGGGGTTTGGTCAGACTTCGGGCCAGCCAGATACTCAGGGCGACCGCAATCAAAAATGCGCTGCCGAAGGCCAGCGTCAGATTGCGCTTGAGCGTGGCCAGTTCCTGTTCCAGCGCGGTCATCGGCAGTCCAAGCCGCAGATAGAGCGCCGTCGATGTGGGGGCGGGCTCGTCGAGACGAACGGCCCGGTACAGCGTCCGCTCGCCCGTCGTATGGCTGGCGCGAAGGTCGGTGCCGGCGCCGGTGGCGATGGCCTGCTCGATTTCCGGCCTTGTGCGATGGTTCTCGATGCCGGCCAGATCCTCATCACGCACCGCACTGTCGGCGCGTACCCGGCCTGAGGCATCCACGAGCGTCACACGCGCGTGCGCTCGACGGCTCAACTCCCGGACCATCGATTGAAGCCGCGGTATCGGCGGCAAGGGTGACGGCCCCGTCACGAGCGGACGGAGATCGAAGGCAATAAGATTTGTGGAGACTTCCAGCGCCCGCTCGGATTGCGCCAGTTCCTGTTCAGCCAGCGAGCGGGCGGTCAGCACGCCTGCGATGACGAATCCGCAGACCAGCGCAAACACGATGGCAAGGGCGACTTTCCAGCGGATAGAAAGCGTCATTGTGGAAGCGGCGGGTGAAGTGTGCTGATCACGGTTCCTTGAGTTTGTAGCCGAGGGATTTCACGGACAGGATCGCTTCGTCGAGCAAAGGAATTTTTTGCTTCAGTCTCCGGACGTGCACGTCGACGGTCCGAGTGGTACCGAAGTAATCGTAGCCCCACACCTGATTGAGCAGCACCTCCCTGGTCAGGACCCGTCCGGGATGGCGCAGGAGATGTTCCAGCAGGCCGAACTCCTTGGCGGTGAGCGGCACGTCCTTGCCCTGCACGGTGACCTCATGCCGGTCCAAGTCCATCGAGAGCTTGCCGTACTGATAGGAGGTCTGGGTCTCCTGCCGGCTGCGATCGATTCGGCGCAAGAGGGCTTTGACTCGCGCCACGAGCGCCTTCGGGCTGAAAGGTTTCGTGACGTAGTCGTCTGCCCCCAACTCGAGACCGATGACCTGGTCCGTTTCCTCGGCTTTGGCCGTCAACATGATGATCGGCAGCATTGCGGTTTCCGGCGCCGACCGCAGGCGTTTGCAGACCTCGAGGCCGTCGATTTCCGGCAGCATCAAATCGAGCACGATGAGGTCGGGTTTGTGTTGCTTCGCGCTGTCCAGCCCTTCGGTCCCCGTGGCGGCGGTGACGGCACGGTAGCCTTCCTTTTCCAGGTACAGCTTGACCAACTGGAGAATATCCTTCTCGTCTTCGATGATCAGAATTTTCTTGGCGGCGGCACTGGCCATGGAAGGTGTAGACCAGCGTACGGGGCGAGGCAAGCGGTGTCAAGCGCGCAGGCGCTTGAAAAAGCAGGCGAGAACGCGGGCCGGCGACTGGGGCTATTCTGTTGACGGAGCCTTACCAACTCACGTAAGGTTGGATGGGATACTGAGGCTCAGAAAGGGACGCTCATGAAGATTTACCTCGCCAATCCACGAGGTTTTTGCGCCGGCGTCGACCGGGCCATCGACATTGTCGATCTCTCGCTCAAGAAGTATGGAGCGCCGATCTATGTCCGCCATGAAATCGTCCATAGCCGCCATGTCGTGAATTCCCTGCGCCACAAGGGCGCGGTCTTCGTGGAAGAATTAAACGAGGTGCCCGAGGGCTCCGTGGTCATTTTCAGCGCCCACGGCGTCGCCAAGTCCGTATGGGAGGAAGCCAACCGCCGCCGGCTGCACGTGATCGACGCCACCTGTCCGCTAGTCATCAAAGTGCACAACGAGGTCAACCGGGACTACACCCAGGGATACGAACTCATTCTGATCGGCCATGCCGGCCATCCGGAAGTGATCGGGACGTTAGGCCAGGTGCCGGACAAGTTTCATCTTGTTTCCTCCGTCGAAGACGTCGAGCAACTGCATGTCGAAAATACGACAACTTGTCCTATGTCACGCAGACGACGCTCAGCGTCGATGAATGCCGCGACATCGTCGGAGCGCTGCACCGACGGTTCCCCCACATCAAGGGGCCGCATCAGGAAGACATCTGCTATGCGACGCAAAATCGCCAGAACGCCGTAAAGGAATTATCCAAGCTCGTCGACGTCATCCTGGTGATCGGCTCGCCGAACAGCTCCAACTCCAACCGTCTCCGCGAATTGGGCGAACATTGCGGGATCGATTCCTACTTGATCGATTCGGCGGCGGATATCAATCCGGCCTGGCTCAAGGACGTCAACGCCGTCGGCATTACCGCCGGCGCGTCGGCGCCGGAGGTGCTGGTCGAAGAAGTCGTGACGTATTTGAAGCCGTACGGCGCGGCCGAAGTGGAAGATCTGACCGTCATCGAGGAGGACGTCGAGTTTCTCCTTCCCAAGGAACTGATCACGATCGATCCTGCGAGCAAGTCTGTGGCAGCGCCAGCCCGATAGCCCTTCTCAGCCTTCCCCAAATGTTGTAGTTGGTCTCTAGGCCATCCACTACCTGCGGTATTTTTCTTTGATTTCTCTCCAGGGCTGTGCTACATAACCCGTCCGTGATCTCGCCTGGTCTTGTCGCCATCCGATCAACTACCAAAGGAGCAGGGCATGTATCTCAAGTCACTTGAGATGGTGGGGTTTAAGTCGTTCGCCGAAGCCCGGATCGAGTTTCCCGACGGCGTGACGGCGATCGTCGGTCCGAACGGAAGCGGCAAGAGCAACGTCGTGGATGCCATCCTCTGGGTGCTGGGAGAACAGAGCACCAAGACGTTACGCAGTGAAAAGATGGAAGACGTCATCTTCAACGGCACCGAATTGCGGAAGCCCTTGGGGATGGCCGAGGTGTCGTTGGTGATCAGCGGACTCGATCAGGTGAAAGTACAAGGGCAGAACGGTCTGCCGAGCCAATTGTCGGAATACCAGGACCTGATGATCACGCGCCGTCTCTACCGCAACGGCGACAGCGAATATCTCATCAACAAGACCCAGTGCCGCTTGAAGGACATTCGGAGCATCCTGCTCGATACCAGGGCGGGAACCAAGGGACACACGGTCATTGCCCAGGGACAGATCGACCAGATTCTCAACGCCTCGCCCCAGGACCGCCGTGAGCTGATCGAAGAAACCGCCGGCATCGTCCGCTATAAGAAACAAAAGGCGGAGGCTCTTCGGAAATTGGATGCGACGCAGCAAAACCTCCTTCGCGTCCGCGACATCATCGCCGAAGTCAAAAAGCAGTTAAACTCGCTGGAGCGGCAAGCGCGCCAGGCGCGGTCGTATCAAGTGCTGCAGCAGGAAGCACGGACGCTCGAAGTGCAACTGCTCACGAACGAACTGCTCAGGTTGCGCGGCACGATTGCGGATATCGAGCGAGAGCTCGAGACTCTGGCTGGACAGGAATCCGAGCAGACGGCTCACCAGGCGCGCTTCCACGCGGAACTCGAACGCATCAAATTGGCGATTACAGACGCCGGTCTGGCGATCAATCAGCGGCGCGAAGAAGTGTCGCAGGTCGAGCAGCAGCAGGCACAAGCCCTGACGGCTGCCGAAGTCGAGCGGAATAAAAGCGAGCTCTACGAACAACAGCGGGAGCAGGGCCTTGAAGAACGTGAGCGGCTGTCGAGCGAGCAAGCACAGGCCAAAGAGGCCGAGGCCGCCTTGCTGACGGAACTGGAACGTCTTGAACGGGACTGCCATGAACGCGAGCAGGCGCTTGGCGCCCTGGACCACGAGATGAAAGGCTTGCTGCAGCAGCGGGTCGCGGCGCTGCAGGAGGAAGAGCGGGGCCGGACGGACGTATTGAACCTGACCGTCTTAGTGGCGAATGCCGAGCAAAGCCTGGTGCAGTTAACCGCCCGCACCGAGGAGGTCGCGGCCCGTGATGGGCGGCTTGCCCGCGAGCGGGAAGACATCCAATCTCAGCACGACACCGCCCTCGACAAGCAGCAGCAGCTCCAGGAAGCCTGCCAGGCAGCCGAACAGATCGTGCTCGATCTCCGCCGGCAGCATCAAGACACGGAACAGCATGCCACGGCCATTGCGGGTGACCTGACGGCCGTCGAACAGGCGTTGTCCGGGCAATCGGAGGAATTGGCGGCGGTCGAGTCGCACCTCCGCGCACTCCAGGGAGTGTTGCGGGAAGACATGGGCTACGGCCGGCCTGGAAATGAAGAAGCGACGGCGCTCAAGGCGTGCCAAGGCGTGCAGGAGGCGGTGGCCGAATGGCTGATCGTGCCGTCTGGTTTGGACCGGGCGGTCGAAGCGCTCCTCGGAGAACGCGTCCGCGGATGGTGTGTCGAAGGGCCGCAGTCCGCTTCCGGCGCCATCGCCTTTCTTCTCGAGAAAGAGCTCGGCCGCGGAACCTTCATTCCCGAAACACCGCGATGGACCGTCAACGCCCGGTCGAACGAGTGGTGGACCGCGCTTGCGGACCGTCCAGGGATTATCGGGCGGGCGATCGATTTGATCGAGGTCAATAGCTCGCGCGTCGCCGCGCGCGATTACCTGTTCGACGGCGTGGTGTTCATCGAGACATTGCACGATGCGATGGCGCTCTGGGAGCAGCAGCCGTGGGGCGAGATCCAGGGGCCCACGTTCGTCACACGTGCCGGAGAGATTCTGGATGCGGCCGGAATGGTGACCGGTGGGCAGGTCGGCGCAACCGGCGGACTCTTGCAGCGCCGTCGGGAAGTGATGCAATTGGAGGAGCGGCGAACGGCGTTAAGCGCGGCAGTGGAGCATGCCCGGCAACGACGGGAAGAACTGCAGACGCAGAGCCAATCGTTGCGCGAGGAGGGGCGGCGTCTTGCGGAAACCTTGCGCGAAGAAGAAATGAAGGCCCTGTCGCTGCACAAGGATGCGTCGGGATTGCAGCTCTTCTTAGGAGATCTCACTCAGCGGATCGAAGCGTTGATGGGGGATGCGCAGCGGGGCTCTGTGGAAATCCAGCGCCTCGAGCAGGACGCGCGCTCAGGTCAGGCACAGTTGGCACAATGGATCGCCGAAAAAACCGGACAGGAAGGTGCGCTGCAGGCGGTGCGTGCCCGGGTCGCGCAGTTGGATCAGGGGATGCATCAGCTGCAGCAACGGTTGACGGAAGCTCAGCTGAGCGCACAAGGGACCCGCAATACACGCGAACACCGCCAGACTGATCTGGGGCGCGTCCGCCAGGAGCAGCTGGAGACGGCCGGACGAATCGAGAGTTTGAATCAGCACGTCGAAACCTTGGCCGCTTCTCTGGCGCAGAGCCGCGCAGAGCGCGAACGGCAGGAGACCTTGTGCCGCGAGATCGGCCACTCGATGGACCGCCTGAAGGCGCAGTTAGTGGAGGCGCAGGAGGGGCAGGCCCGGGAAATGGCGCAGGCTCAGGCGGTGGAATCCAACCTGGACGAGGTGCGGAAGACGCTCTCGGGTCTCCAGGAATCTCGTCTCACCATTGAAGTGAAACGGGCGGAGGTCCGGACACAATTGGCGACCGTGGAATCGACCTTGTCAGGGACCTACCAGGTGGATCCGGCAACGATCGAGGAATCCGGCACGCCCGTCCTTCTCAGCGAGGACGAGCCGTCCCAACCCTCCCCAACGGAAGAAGAGCTGCGACAACAACTGCAGAAGATCCGAGAGCGGCTCGAGCGGATGGGGCCGATCAATCTGGCCGCGATCAATGAACATCAGGAACTGGAGGAGCGGCACCGGTTTTTGTCGACCCAGGAGCAGGATCTGTCGACCTCCATTGGATCGCTCAAGGAAATCATTCAACGGATCAACCGAACCACCAAAGACATGTTCGCGACGACCTTCGCCGAACTCCAGGAAAAGTTCAGTGAAGTGTTTGCCAAGTTTTTCCGCGGCGGCCGGGCTGAGCTGCAATTGGTCGAGGTGGCGCCGGACGAAGAGGCGGAGCAGAAGGGGCCGCAGGAGCCCGGCGTCGAGATCGTCGCACAACCTCCGGGAAAACGTCTGAAGAACATCACGATGCTGTCCGGCGGAGAGAAGACGTTGACGGCCATGGCGCTGCTGTTCGCCAGTTTCCTCATCCGTCCCACGCCGTTCTGTATCCTCGACGAAATCGACGCTCCTCTCGACGAAGAGAATATCGGGCGGTTTACCACTGTGCTCTGCGAACTGGCCCAAGGGGCGCAGTTCATGGTGATCACTCACAACAAGCGGACGATGGGGATTGCCGACTCGCTCTTCGGGGTCACGATGGAGGAACCCGGCATCTCAAAACTCGTTTCGGTGCGGCTGAGCGATCTGCAGCCCGCTTGAGGACACCACAGACCTGGCAAAAACCCCCATAGTTCAGAGGACTTCCGCGTTCGTTTGCTTGACTTCGGTCAGACCGTCTGTTATATCCCCTCGAACGAGAACCAGAAGTGGGTGGGTCACATGTCTTGCTGTGCCGCGGGGCCAGAGGCAACCATCTGAGGTCTCGGGTTCTCGCCACGGCGGTGTGTGACCCTTCAAAAACCCATGAATCTGATTCGAACTATCCTCGACCGCCTGTCCGATAGTTTTTTCCTTTCTGTCCCCGACAAGTTCAGTACCGAGTCTCTTTCGCCGCCATCGTTGCGCCTGGTCTCCGACAAGTCGGCGATCGCCCGTCGAGAGCCCGTCCCGGCGTGCCACCGCACAGGCGGGCAGTCAGCTCGATGCCATCGACGATGCCGTGCGCCGCAGCCAAGCCTGGTTTCTGTCACGACAACATGCGGACGGCTATTGGGTCGCGGAGCTTGAAGCCGACACCACGCTGACCGCGGAATATCTCATGCTCCGGCGTTTGCTGGACCGCGTCGACCCTGAGCGCGAACGCAAAGCCGTCCGGTATTTGCGCGCCGCACAGTTGCCGGACGGGGGCTGGCCCATTTACTACGGCGGTCCCTCGGAAATCAGCGCCTCGGTCAAGGCCTATTTCGCCCTCAAGCTCAGCGGCATTTCGGGGGACGAACCGTTCATGCTGCGCGCACGAAATTGCATCCGCCAGAAAGGCGGCGTCGTTCAGGCGAATGTGTTCACCAAAGTCACACTGGCCCTGTTCGATCAATACGATTGGGAAGGCATCCCGCACATGCCGGTCGAACTGATGTTCCTCCCCAAGTGGTTCTACTTCAACATCTACGCCATCTCCTATTGGTCCCGGGCCGTATTGATTCCATTGCTGATCGTGTTTGCACACCGCCCGGTCTGCCGCATCCCGAAGGAACAGGGAATCGAGGAATTGTATGTCAGTGCCCCGCACCGAACTTCGCTATTGGAAATATCCGCCATTCAATAAAGACCAAAAGTGGCTCACGCCGCACAACATCTTCGTGGCCTTGGATGCGATGCTCAAACTCTATGACCACATGCCGCTCATGTGGTTGCGCGAAAAGGCGTTGCATCGCGCCGCGACATGGATGCTGGAACATATCAAAGGCAGCGGCGGGTTGGGCGCGATCTATCCGGCCATGGCGAATTCCATCATGGCGCTGCAGTGCCTGGGTTATCAGGCCGACGATCCTTTGGTGCGCAAGGCGCTCAGGGAAATCGAAGATCTCGAAATCTACGATACGGTGTCCATCGGCGATCAACGGCTTGAGGCCATGCATTTGCAGCCGTGCCATTCGCCGATTTGGGATACGTCGCTCCTGATGAACGCGTTCGTCGAGGCCGGCATGCCGCAGGACCATCCGGTGTTGCAACGAGGAGCCGCATATTTGATGTCGCGGCAGACGAAGACCGTTGGCGACTGGATCGTCTCCGCTCCGCGCGCCGAACCAGGCGGATGGTACTTCCAGCACGAAAATGAACTCTACCCCGATGTTGATGATTCGGCGGTGGTGCTGATGGCGCTGTCCAAGGTGAAGATGCCCGAGCCGGCTGAACTTCAGGACTCGATTCGACGGGGCGCCGCATGGGTGGTGGCGATGCAAGGCTCCGACGGCGGGTGGGGCGCCTACGACAAGGACAACAATCGGATCGTCTTCAACTATATCCCCTTTGCCGATCACCATGCATTGCTCGATCCTAGCACCGCCGATTTGACCGGACGATGTCTCGAAATGCTGGCCGCCCTTGGGTATGACCGGTCGCATCCGGCCGTGGCACCGGCGCTCGCGTTCCTCAAGCATGAACAAGAGCTGGACGGCAGCTGGTACGGGCGCTGGGGCGTGAACTATATCTACGGCACCTGGTCCGTGCTCGCCGGTCTTCGTGCGATCGGTGAAGACCTGTCACAGCCGTATATCCGGCGTGCGGTCACCTGGCTCGAATCCAGACAAAATCCGGACGGCGGGTGGGGCGAATCGTGTCTGTCCTATGGAGACCCGGCCTTCGCCGGCAAAGGCGATAGCGCTCCGTCGCAAACGGCCTGGGCCCTCCTCGGACTCATGTCGGCCGGCATGTCGGACTCATTCAGCGTGGCGAGAGGCATTCACTACCTGCTTCGCCATCAGATGAAGGACGGTTCGTGGGAAGAGGTGCGGCATACCGGTACCGGGTTCCCCCGAGTGTTCTACCTTCGCTACCACTGGTACTGTCAGTATTTCCCACTATGGGCACTCGCGATGTATCGTAATCTGCGAACGCGCAGCAGAATGCGAGCCGACGAAGTGCGGGATCAAATGCTGACGACTGGGTGCTACCGGTTCGATCGTTGAGCCAACGCCGGCCGACGTCATTCATTGATGCCCCTTCCAGTGGTGATTCCTCTTCCAGTACCGTTGTTCTGTTCGCCGCGACACGATGGGAGTTGGCCGCCATACGGCGCGCCATGCCTGTCGAGCGACGGATCGACATCGACGGTGTGAGCTGTTTCACCGGCCGGCACGCCGGTCGAGCTTATTGGCTTGTTCCCACGGGCATCGGACCGGAGGCGGCGGACGCCGCGGCGAGCGCGGTCTTGAATCGGCATCGCGCGGCCTTGGCGATTTCCGCAGGATTTGCCGGCGCACTCGTGCCCGCGGCGGCGATCGGAGATGTGATCGTGGCGACCAGCGTCGTATCGGGGAGATTCGATGAGGTCTGGAGTCAGGCCGGAACACCGATCGTCTGCGAAGAGATGGTGCTGCACGCGGTGCAAGCTGCGGCGACAGAGATTGGAATGGCAGTGCGAAACGGTCCGGTGGTCTCGCTGCCGACGGTGGTGTGCCGGGCGGTCGAAAAGCAAAACCTCAGCCGCCTCACCGGTGCCGTAGCGCTCGATATGGAGAGTGCCGCGATCGGACAAGTGGCCCAGTCTCAGGGCGTGCCCTTTGCCGTTGTCCGCACGGTCTCGGACGTCGCCGGGGAAGATCTCCCACTGGATTTCAATGCGTTCCTCAAACCGTGGGGCTGGATGCGGGGAATAGGCGCGATGATCATGACCCCATCGAGTCTCTGCGGTCTCAATCGGCTCAGACGACAAAGCCGACTGGCAGCCGCACGGCTCACGGCCCTCTGCGCCGCCTGCGCCGTCAACGGATTTTGGGCTGTCACCGATCTCGCACACTGGAAGGGCATGATGGTCGCACGTCTTGGCGCATGGGGCATCTCGGCGATTCAAGAAATGGGACGCATGCTGCTCTTTGTCCTCTCGTCCTTTGCCTGGCTCACGCGGCCGCCGTTGCGGTTCGTCCAGATCGTCAAACAGCTGCACTTCATCGGCTACAAATCGACCTTCGTCGTCGTGCTCACGGCGGGGTTTACCGGGATGGTCCTCGCGCTTCAAGGCTACTACACGTTGCGCAAGTTCGGATCGGAAGGGTTGCTCGGCTCGGCGGTCGCCTTGAGCATGATCCGGGAATTGGGACCGGTTTTGGCGGCATTGATGGTCACGGCGAGGGCCGGGTCCGCCATGACGGCGGAAATCGGCATCATGCGGATCACCGAGCAGATCGACGCGCTGGATACGATGGCCATCAACCCGCTGCAATACCTGATCGCTCCGAAGTTGGTGGCCGGTTTGATCGGCGTGCCGCTGCTCGTCGCCATTTTCGATGTCGTAGGCATTTACGGCGGCTATCTCGTCGGTGTTGAGCTCCTGGGAGGCAACGGAGGCGCGTATTGGAACTCGATCGCGTCTGCTGTGGAGTGGAAAGACGTCTACGGCGGCATTCTCAAATCGATCAGTTTCGGCCTGATTGTGAGTTGGATCTGTTGTTACAAGGGATTTTTCACCAGGCAGAGTGCCGAAGGACTCGGCGCCGCGACCACGGAAGCGGTCGTGCTGTCTTCGGTGTTGATTCTCGTGTGGGACTATTTCCTTACGTCCGTGTTGCTGTAGCCATGATCAAACTCGTAGGGGTGGAAAAAACGCTGGGCGGTCAGCGCGTCCTGCAGGGGATTGATCTCGACATTCCAGCCGGCAAACTGACCACGATCATCGGCAGAAGCGGTGAGGGGAAAAGCGTGCTCTTGAAGCACATGATCGGCCTCCTGCAGCCGGACCGCGGCCAGGTCTGGGTCGGCGATATGGAAATCAGCCGAATGAGGGGGAAAGCCCTCAATGAGGTGCGTAAACGGTTTGCGATGTTGTTTCAAGGGGCGGCGCTGTTCGATTCGTTGACGGTCTTTGAAAATGTGGCGTTCCCGTTGCGGGAAAAGCTGCGCATGAAGGGCGCCGAGGTATCCAGACGGGTGGACGAGAAGCTTGAGCAAGTCGGGTTGGCCGGCATGGGGCATAAATATCCGGCTGAATTGAGCGGCGGGATGAAAAAACGGGCAGGCTTGGCCCGCGCGCTGGTGATGGAGCCTGAAATCATCTTGTTTGATGAGCCGACGACCGGGTTGGACCCCTTGATGGCGAAATCGATTCACGACCTGATCGTGGCCATGCACCAGCGGTTCAAATTTACCGCCGTCATGGTCAGTCACGAGATCCCTGAAATCTTCGGCATCAGCGATTGGGTGGCGATGCTGCGCAAGGGCAAGATTGCCCTGATGGCGCCGGCCGCCGAGTTCGTCAAGACCACCGACCCGGAGATCCACGAGTTCATTTCCGTCAGCGGCCCCGTAAGTTTGAAGGAAGTGGCCGGCTGAGACGACGAAGGAGCGCACCAATGGAAAAAACAAAACTGGAATTCATCGTCGGCGTGTTCGTGCTGGTCGGCATTGTCTGTCTCGGCTATCTCTCGATCAAGCTCGGGAAACTCGAGCTGATCGGCGGCAACGTCTATGAAGTGATCGCACAGTTCAACACCGCCTCGGGATTGAAGGCCGGATCTTCGGTCGAAATCGCCGGCGTGGAGGTCGGACGCGTTCGGGCGATTACCCTGAACGAGGACCGGGCCGCCGTGATTCTGGCCGTGGACAACAAGGTCAAGCTCTATACGGACACCATTGCGTCGATCAAGACGCGAGGCATCATCGGCGAGAAGTTCCTGGCCCTTTCGCCCGGAGGAGGCGGCGATCCGTTGAAGCCAGGCGACACCATCCGCGACACGGAGTCCGGTCTCGATCTCGAAGAGTTGGTGAGCCAGTACGTCCATGGTAATGTGAAATGACCTGCCGACCGACGTCGAGGCCGGGTCGCCATATGTGCAAGAGGGAGAGGTCATTATGAAGATGGGTGCGTGCGCGCAGTGGGAGTCCGGTGGAGCGTGGCTGAGAGGCCTCGTCGTGGTTGCGACAGTTCTGTTCACGGGCATTGCTGCCGACCGTGCGCAAGCCGGCGAAGCGACCGAGGCCATGAGAGCCACGATCGGTGAAGTCCTTCGTATCCTGGCCGATAAGGACCTCAAACAGCCAAGCAAGGCGAACGAGCGCCGCCAGCTGCTCGAAAAGGCCGTCGGGGAGCGGTTTGATTACCAAGAAATGTCCCGCCGGTCGATGGGCGCGCCCTGGGCGAATCTCCCTGAGAAAGACAAGCAGGAATTCGTCTCACTCTTCCAGACGCTGCTCGTGAACACCTACGCCGACAAAATTGAGTCCTATTCAGGCGAGGGTGTGCAATACGTGAACGAGCGGAACGAAAAAGAGTATGCCGAGGTGCGGACCAAAGTCCTGACGGGAAAGACCGAGATCCCCCTCGATTATCGGCTGCTCCACAAGGGCTCGGATTGGCGCGTGTATGACGTGGTCGTGGACGGCGTCAGTCTCGTGAATAATTATCGCGGGCAGTTCAGCAAAATCCTCCGCAACGGCAGTTACGCCGACCTCGTCGAGCAGCTCCGCAAGAAGTCCGAAAAGATCAAATCCCCGTAACATCCTCGAACCGATCGCCCATGACGATCCTGCGTGGCATCGCCGTCTTTCTTGTATGCCTGCTCGCAGGGATGACCCCGTGGTGGGTGCGCCTGGCTATGGCCGACACCCAGGTCTTCCCCATTCCCTCCGTTTCGAGTTCCAAGAACGATGGGAGCGATGCCGGATTGATCGTTCCTATCCTCATCACCGATCCGGACGGCGAGTTGAAATATCTGATGGCCCCGATGTTGATCAAAAACACCCTCGTGGGAACACGAGGCACATTCAATCTGTTTCGCTACGACCCAGGAGGCCGGCAAATGCAGTTCATCGCCTCGCTCAGCGAGAGGATCGAACGCAAACTGCTCTTCAACTACGTTGATCCGGCGTTTAGCGAGGGGCGGTATTTTCTCACCTTCGGTGGCACGTACTTCAAGAACGCGACGGTTCGATTTTTTGGACTGGGTCAAACGACCGTCGAGGCGGAGCAGACCAACTATACGGCCCGCGAATACCGGGCGAACTGGCGCTTCGGTGTCTATGCGAACGAGGTGACACAGATCGCGGTTAGCCAGCGCTTCCGCCAGGTGGGCCTGCAAAAAGGGGTGACGGACCTGCCCTTCACCGGAGATGTGTTTCCGACCGTCCCTGGAGTGCAAGGCGAGACGATTATTGTCGGGACCCGCGCCACCTTCTACTACGATACGAGAAATAATTTGACTTCGCCGACCGACGGGATGGCCGTGACGGCCTATGCTGAACTCAATCAAAACGTGCACAACAGCGACTTTCCTATCTATTCGCGCTATGAGTTGGATGTGAAGAAGCTCTTTCCCAGCGAATCCAAGCGCGCGATCCTCGTGATCAGGGCCGACCTGCAGGCCACGCTCGGGAATCAAGTGCCATTTTTTGAACAGAGTTCGCTGGGGGGACAAAACAATCTCAGAGGTTACGGGGTCGATCGGTTCATTGACAAGAATCTGATTGCCGCGAGCATCGAAGAACGGATACATCTGGTCAGGGCGAAGATCGCCGGCGTCGCGGCCGACTTCGAGTTTGCGCCGTTCCTGGATACAGGGCAGGTTTTCAACAGTTTCAAAGACGTCAGCTTCAAAGACTACCGCATGACGCCCGGCGTTGGGTTTCGCGGCATCGTTCGACCTAACGTCGTCGGACGAATCGATTATGGATTCAGTAAGGAGGGAGGGGCGGTCTTCGCCGGATTGGACTTCCCCTACTAACGCGGCGCCGTTCGATCGTTGGAGAAGGGATGGAGCGCGCCGGGCAGTATTGGGGGCGTTGGCCGCCGCTTTATGTCTGCATCCGTCTCAAGCTCCGGCCGAAGGGTTCGGGCCCTTTCCGGTACGAAACTTCAACCCGCTCCAGCAGCTGGTATTGAATATGCCGGCAGACCGTGCCGCCGTCCTGAGCCAAGGGACGCTCGACATACGTCTGGAATTGGCGGAAACCGCCGCCGTGTATTCCGAACTCCCGGCAAATGCCAGTGCCCAGATGAAATTCGAGACCCTGCGGACCGGACTTTTCCTACGGTATGGCGTTACCTCGAAACTCGAGGTCGGCTTCGAACTCCCATTCCTGTACCGCTACACAGGCGTTATGTCCGGCATGATCGAAGCTGTTGAACGGGCCACGACCGGGCTCTCGCCGGCGCGCAGCGCACTCAGCAATGTCAACTATGTCTACAACATTACGCGTAACGGGCAGCAGGTCATCAATGGAGCAAACGGCGCGCTCGGCCTCGGCGACAGCATGGTGCAGGTCAAATATCAGTTGTTCAGGGAGACCTCCGTCATGCCGGCTCTTTCGCTTCGGACGGCGATCAAACTTCCGACAGGCGACCAAGGCGAGTTCTTCGGCAGCGGCAGTCCGGACTTTGGCCTCGGACTGGCGCTCGAGAAGGCGCTTGGAAGCCGTTGGGTGATGCACGGCAACTTGAATGGCGTGGTCCCGACTGGGCGGATCGCGGGTTTCCCGTTATATCCCACGCTCATGGGCATGGCCGCGGCCGAATACCTCTGGTCGGAGAATCTATCCCTGACCCTCCAGTTCGACTATTACACGACCCCGTTCCGGCATGTCGGCTTGGAGGTCTTCGACAAGGGTGTATCCGAGTTGGTCGCCGGCTTCAGCTACCACTTTGCTCAACATTGGCTCTGGCAGGCCTATGCAATTGAGAATGTTGACTTCATCACGGGTGCCGCGGCCGATTTTACAGTAGGGGTCCTGTTGACGTACCGCTTCCAGAGGTGATCCCATGTGAGGATGCCGACCCCCCTATCCGCTTGACAGTAATGGAGTATTGTGTGACACTGTCCACGCCAGCATGCAGACCGCATAGCCCTTCGCCAAGCCTATCTGGATTCAGCCCGATTACTGGGCGCATGAACTCTCGCAAAGGAGTTTCGTCATGTCGATTTTGAAGACCATCCACAACCCCGCTGATCTCAAGCGGCTCAAACCCGCGCAATTTCCCAAACTGTGCCAAGAACTTAGGGAGCACATCATCGGAGGGGTGTCCAGCGTCGGAGGCCATCTGGCCTCGAACCTGGGCGTGGTCGAGTTGACGGTGGCGCTGCACTATCTGATGGATACCCCCCAAGACAAGATCGTCTGGGATACCAGCAATCAGGCCTATGCGCATAAGCTGCTCACCGGGCGGCGGGAGCAGTTCCATACCCTTCGCCAATACGGCGGATTGAGCGGATTCTGCAAGCGCGAGGAAAGCGTCTACGATACCTTCAATGCCGGACATGCGGGGACCGGCGTTTCGGCCGCCTACGGGATGGTCGAGGCCCGGGAGCAGCAGGGCCTCAAGCACAAAGTCGTCTGCGTGGTTGGTGACGGAGCCATGACCGCCGGTATGACGCTAGAGGGGCTGCACCATGCAGGGGGCCTCGGCAAGGATTTCGTCGTCATTCTCAATGACAATCAGATGTCCATCTCCAAGAACGTCGGTGCCATTTCCTCCTATTTGAACCGAACCTTCACGGGCGATTTTTATACGAAAATGCGGGAGGAAACCGGCCAATTACTGAGGAAAATCCCGCACATCGGATACGACGTCGAGAAGCTGGCCCGTCGGGCGGAAGAGTTGGCCAAGGGTGCCATCCTCCCAGGGCTGCTCTTCGAAGAGTTGGGATTCCGCTATGCCGGCCCAATCGATGGCCATAACTTCGAGCATCTGCTTCCGACCCTCGAGAATGTGCTCAAGATGAGAGGGCCGGTCCTCCTCCATGTCATCACGAAGAAGGGCCTGGGCTATGAGCCGGCCGAGAAAAACCCGGTGTGGTTCCATGCCTGTCCGCCGTTTGTCCGGGAAACCGGCGCGCCGGCGAAGAAGGCGGCGCGACCTTCCTATACCCAAATCGCCATCGAGGCGTTGGTTCAAGCGGCTCGTGAAGACAAGCGGATCGTGGCGATCACCGCGGCGATGTGCGAAGGCACGGGCCTGAACGCCTTTGAAAAGGAATTTCCTGACCGGATCTATGACGTGGGAATTGCCGAGCAGCATGCGGTGACGTTTGCGGCCGGCTTGGCAGCGCAGGGCATGCGGCCGGTGGTCGCGATGTACGCCACGTTCCTCCAACGCGCCTATGATCAAGTGGTGCACGACGTCGCCACCCAGAATCTGCCAGTGACCTTCTGCATCGATCGCGGTGGTCTCGTCGCCGAGGACGGCACGACGCATCACGGTGCTTTCGATTACGCCTACTTGCGGCACATGCCGAACATGGTCGTCATGGCGCCGAAAGATGAGAATGAATTACAGCACATGCTCAAGACCAGTCTGCAGTATGAGGGCCCAGCGTCTGTCCGCTATCCGAGGGGCGTCAGCCTGGGCGTGCCGATGGATCGCGAGCAGAAAGAGCTCCCGATCGGCAAAGGCGAGCTCTTGCGGGACGGCACCGATGTGGCGATTATCGCGATCGGCGTGTCCGTATGGCCGGCGGTCAAGGCGGCGGAGCAACTGAGCCAGGAAGGACTGTCGACGGCGGTCATCAACGCCCGCTTCGTCAAACCTCTGGATCAGGAATTGATCGTGAGTGTCGCCAAGCGGGTACGCTATGTCGTGACGGTCGAAGAAGGCTGTAAGATGGGCGGGTTCGGCTCGGCGGTTCTCGAAGCCTTGTCCGAGGCCGGCGTGACCGTGCAAGACGAAGGTCCTCGGGCTTCCGGACTGGTACATCGAGCAAGGCCCCCAGGATCTGCTGCGCGAACGGTACGGATTGACCACCGATGGCATTTACCGCAGCGTGAAGGAATTGGTCGCGAAGAGCCCGATCACTTCCCGCGAGTCGGAACTCTTCTCTGCAGCGGTCGATCACCTGCCGCACGGGGACGAGCAGGGCAGTTAAGCGCCCAGATTGTTCGATGCACATTACCAGACGCCCAACCAGGCAGATTCAAGTCGGAAAAGTGAAGATCGGCGGCGACGCGCCCGTCTCGGTCCAGTCGATGTGTTCGACCGATACGAGGGATGTGGCGACGACGGTCGAGCAAATCCGGCAGCTTGAGGCGGCCGGATGTGAACTGATTCGCGTCGCGGTGCCTGATGAGGAAGCCGCCGCAGCCCTTCCCCGCATCAAAGCGGCGATGACCGTGCCGCTCATCGCAGACATCCATTTCGACCATCGGTTGGCGTTGAAGGCCGCTGAAATCGTGGATTGCGTCCGCATCAACCCGGGCAACATCGGCGCCTGGTGGAAAGTCGAAGAGGTCATTAAGGCCGTGAACGCGCGAGGAATCCCGCTGCGGGTGGGAGTCAACGGCGGTTCGTTGGAGCGGCCGCTGCTCGACAAATACGGCTGGCCGTCACCCGAAGCGCTTTCCGAATCCGCGCTCAATGCCGTGCATGCTCTGGAAGACGTCGGCTTTACGAACATGAAAGTTTCGCTCAAGGCTTCCGACGTCCATCATGCGATCGACGCCTACTGGCTGTTTGCTCATCAATCGAACTATCCCCTGCATATCGGCATCACCGAGGCCGGCACTGCGATGACCGGCGCCGTAAAATCGGCGATGGGGCTTGGATACCTGCTGTCACAGGGCATCGGCGACACGCTCCGTGTCTCACTCGCGGCCGATCCGGTCGAAGAGGTCAAGGTCGGTTTCGAGATTCTCAAGTCGCTCGAATTGCGCCATCGCGGCATCAATGTCATCGCCTGTCCGACCTGCGGCCGGGTAGAAATCGACGTGGTGCGAATGGCCAACGAGTTGGAGAAGAAACTGGGCCATATCAAGACGCCCCTGAACGTGTCCGTGCTTGGCTGCGTCGTGAACGGCATCGGCGAA
This sequence comes from uncultured Nitrospiraceae bacterium, assembly GCA_963824855.1. GTDB lineage: Bacteria > Nitrospirota > Nitrospiria > Nitrospirales > Nitrospiraceae > Nitrospira_C. Next base: position 20,051 of record CAWGQP010000005.1, on the reverse strand, counting down.
GGCAAGGAAGCCGACATCGGCATCGCCGGCGGCGAAGGTAAAGGGATTCTGTTCAAGAAGGGGAAGCTTGTCCGGAAGGTGCCGATCGAAGAGCTGATGGACACCCTGATTCACGAAGTGGAGTTGCTCGCCAAGGAAAAGGAAGCCGAGGCGAATGGCGAAGCCGCTGCGGCCCCTTCCACTGAAGGCTGGGAAGCGTTGCCTGGCCCCGATCAAGGCCCCCCTCGCGGCAAAGAGATCCCCGTCCTTTCCAATAAGTCCTGAGCCTGCTGCGTATATTCGCTCTGAGCCTCTCCGCCCCATCACCGGATATAATGCCCGTTCCCCCAGGGGCGCCGTACCCAAGTGGCTAAGGGAGCAGTCTGCAAAACTGCGATGCAGCGGTTCGAACCCGCTCGGCGCCTCCACATACCGATACCGACCACCAAATCTTCATCACGACATCTCGAACAAGACCTTGATAATGGTTTAAGCTCGTGCGGGGGAAAAAGACTTCAGCGCAAACGAAATTGACTGGCCGCAGCCTCGATGTTAGAATCCCTTTCGTTTACAATCAGCTAGCCCACCGGTGGTTCGCCGCCGTTACCGATCTAATCTAGAATCACGGAGTTGAGGAATGGCCGTACCGCTTTCGCAGATGTACAGAGTTGCCAGCTATGTGCTTACCCAGAAGCTCAGGGGGGTGAAGCGGTATCCGCTGGTCTTGATGCTCGAGCCGCTCTTTCGCTGCAACCTGGCCTGCGCCGGGTGCGGCAAGATCCAGTATCCCGACCATGTCCTTGATAAACGTCTGACTCCCGAACAGTGTTGGGCGGCGGCCGAGGAATGCGGCGCTCCCATCGTGAGTATCCCCGGCGGGGAACCGTTGATCCATCCCGAAATGGCCAAGATCGTCCAAGGCCTTGTTGCGCAAAAGCGGTACGTCTACCTGTGCACCAACGCCATTCTGCTCGAACGGAAGCTCGATGAGTACCAGGCCTCCAAATTTCTGACGTTCAGCATTCACATGGACGGCCTGAAAGACGAGCATGATTTGGCCGTCTGCCGGGACGGCGTCTATGACGTGGCGGTGCGGGCGATCAAAGCCGCGCTCAAGCGTGGGCATCGAGTGACGACGAACACCACCCTGTTCGATGATGCGAATCCGGAGCGTGTCAGAAAATTCTTCGACGAGATGATGGCGCTGGGCGTCGAAGGCATGATGATTTCTCCCGGCTACAGCTACCAAAAAGCGCCCGACCAGCAGCATTTCCTCAAGCGGTCCAGGACGAAAGAGCTGTTTTCCAAGATTCTCGCGCAGTCCGAAGCGCGCCTGGCAGTTCAATCAGTCCCCGCTCTTCTTGGACTTCCTGATGGGGCGCCGCGAATATCACTGCACGCCGTGGGGAAACCCCACGTATAACGTGTTCGGTTGGCAGCGACCCTGTTATCTCCTGCAGGAAGGCTATGCCAAGAGCTTCCGCGATCTGATGGACACGACGGCATGGCAGGACTACGGCTCAGACGAAAAATGAGAAATGCGCCGACTGCATGGTGCATTGCGGCTACGAGGCGTCGGCGGTCGAAGATACGTTCGGGACTCTCTCGGGCTTCGCACGGACAGCCAAGCTCACGCTCCTGCCAACGTCGCGATGACATTTCTGGGCAGAGGCCCGGTGATGCCGTCGCCACTGTGCTGATCATGACCGATACGAAGAACCACACCGCCACCGTACCCGGCTCGCTGGAGGGACGGGTGTTTCGACCCGCGTCTCAGCAGGACCTGGCCGAAGCCATCGAACTCGCGTTTGATTACCGCGGCGACGTCACGCTGGAGCTCACGTCCGGAGAGTCGGTGGTCGGGTATCTGTTCAACCGTGATGCCGCCGGTTCTGACCCATGGATCGAGCTCTTTCCCGCCGATGATCCGGCTCCTCGCAAGATCGCATACGCCAAGATCGCGTCCCTGGCCTTTACTGGTGAAGACACCGCCAATGGGAGATCCTGGGAGACCTGGGTCTCCAAAAAGGAATCCGAACGCCGCGCCGAAGCCGCTCGAGTCGAAGCAGACGCCCGCACCCGCGGGCATTTGTAGCGCACCGTCCGCGTCGTTCCTTTCCTATTCCCTCCCACGCATCAATGCATTTTCCCAGCGCCAATGTTGGCGTCCGGCGTCTGCCGCCGGCTGGATTCGTCCAGCTGTGTCGTTGACAACCAGGGGGCCCTATGTTAGAAACATCGGCCTCAAAACTGGGGAAGCCTGCCGTGGCGAGGCGTTTTGTTGTTTGAAACCATTTCGCGGGCGACACGCTCCGGTTTTCGGCAGAGAGTGCAACGACGGCAAGGGCTCAAGGTCGCATTCGCCGCGTTCTGCTTGAGCGTTGTCTTTCCATCGGCAAGCTCGGCAACGCATGAAGCCGATCATCGGTTCACCGTCGAAGGGTTCGTGTGCGGGACGGATGGGAAGGCGCTCGCCGATACCGACGTCCTCGTCAAGGACACCAAGATCTCTTATGGACAGGTCGTCAAGACGGACGGAGATGGGTACTACCGGGCGACCTTTCATCTGCACAACGAGAATCTAGGGGATCCGCTCCTGGTCGAGGCCAGGGGAGAACAGAAGAACCATAAAGTCTTCTTCGATCCCAAGGATCTGGAGTCGGAACGCAAAGTCCAAATTCATTTTGGAACCGGCTGTGCCCATGACGTGAACAGCCCACCGGTGTGGCTGTGGTGGGGATTAGGAGGAACGGCAGCCGTCATCGCGGGCGCTGTCGGAATGAAACGGATCGTCAGGGCGCGGCAAAAGCAAGGGCAGAAACGAGGCAAGGCGCAGGGGAAGAGAAAGTCTTAACACCGATGGGCGGTCCGTGGGGCTATGGCACCCTCGCCGGATCGGTCAAAGCATGTGGCGAGGATCAGTGCGCGTGGTTTCCGGAATCCCGTGGTATCGGCGCTTTCGCAGGAGTGCAGGCACTCCCGCAAAGCGCTTTTTTTCGTCTGAAATCTATAAGGAGCGAAGAACGGTTATGAATCAATGGAGAACGCTATACGTGGCAGTGTTCATGGGGTTTGGGCTGGTCGTGGCCGCTTGCGGGGAGAGCGGAGAAGGACCGATCGTTCCGCCTCCTCCGGCGCCTGCCGACTATGCCGATAAACACATGCCGGCGGACTGGTGGGCGGATGCGGCCAAAGTGGAAGAAGGCCGCAAGCTCTTCATCGGGGAAACGAATCCGGACGTCAATTGCGCCAGCTGCCACGGCAAGGACGGCAAGCCCGTCAAGGCCGGCGCGCGTGATTTCCGCAACGGTGAGCGCATGAAGCTCTATTCCGATTCCGTCTGGTTCTGGCGGATTTCGGAAGGCGTGCCCAACACGAAGATGAAGGCGTGGAAGACCAAGTTGTCAGACGAGGACCGCTGGAAGCTCGTGCTCTTCGAGCGCAATTTCGGACTGGCCGGGAAAAAGTGGGACGATGGCAAGAAAGAGTGGGCGGATGCCGGCACCATGGCGGTGGCCAAGGCTGAGGCGGGCAAGTAAGGCGCGACCGGCATCACCGGTTCCATCGAGAAGGGCGGCGACACATCATGAAAACATGGCAGCGCGGTCTATTGGCTTTCTGTGCGCTTCTGGCGCTGTTCGGAGGAGCGGCCTTTGCTCAGGCTCCCGGCGCTCCCCCTGTGGAGTTCCCCTACACGGGCAACCGCACTGCGGTCTGGATCGTTGCCCAGCTCCACATCTTGTTTGCCGCCTTCATTCTCGGGGCCCCGATCTTCGTCGTGATCTCCGAATGGCTCGGGTATCGGAAGCAGGATCCCCGCTACGATCGCCTGGCCAAGGAGGTCATGAAGGTCACGGTCATTCTGTACAGTATGACCGCCCTCACGGGTGGACTTTTTATCTTCGTCCTGCTGGCGACCTACCCGCAGTTCACCACCTGGTTGATCAACCACTTCTTTTTGCTCTTTGCGGTGATCTATCCGCTCCTGTTCATCGGGGAAACGATTCTCCTCTACATGTATTTCTATTCCTGGGATGCCTGGAAGGGAGACAAGAAGGCCCGCCACATCGCGCTTGGTGTGGTGCTGAATCTCATTGGGACCATCACGCTGTTCGTGATCGACGGTCCGACGTCATTCATGAATACCCCGGTCAAGGCCGAAGGCGTCTCGCCGATGGAGTTTCTCATGACCGCGACGCTGTGGGACAAGATCTACAACTACAGCTGGATGCCCATGAACCTGCACCGGCTGGTCGGCAACGTGACGTTTGGTGGATTCATTACGGGTCTGGTGGCCGCCTACATGTACATGGCGGCGAAGAAAGACGAAGAACGGGCCTATTACGACTGGATGGGATTCGTCGGTAATTTGATCGGCGTCGGCGCGCTCTTGTTCCTGCCCTTCATGGGTTATCTGCTCGCCTACGAGCTGTGCGATTACGACGCGTCGATCTGCCCGTACATGATGGCGGACCAGCTCTCGATGTTCTTCGAAATGCAGGGCGCCATGGTCGGCCTCATCTTCCTCGCGAGCAACTACTACATCTGGTTGAGCATGAAGCGCATCGAAGGCGTGGAACGGGTCAGGATGACCATATTCGCGCCGATCGTCATGGTCGCCCTGCCCTTCGTCATGACGTGGGGATGGACGATGTTTCCCGTGCCCGACCCGCGCTCGCTGGCCATTCTGATTCCGCTGGCCTTGCTGCCCGTTATGCTGGGCCGATTCATTCCGTTGACGGTGTCCGCCCGGACCGTCATTAAGGTTGGTTTCCTGATGGTCGTGGTTGGCGATGCCATCTGGTTGACGCCCCACGGCTTCGTTCCTACGGGCGCCAAGCTCGTGGCGGATCTCGAACTGCCTTCGGATTGGAATTTCCTGGCCTTGATGCCGGCCAAGAACTCTGCGGCATTCACGCTCGTATTCGTCACCGTCGTCAATTACATCATTTATAACCGTGCCATCAGTCAGGGCACGATCGTGTGGGGAAAGATCGATTTCGTGTCGCAGTTCGTCCTCGTGTTTCTCGCGTTCAGTGCGATTTGGACCATGGGTCTGATGGGGGCTGTCCGGTCACTCTTACGAAAATATTTCCATACGTACAACCTGCTGCCGGACTTCACGCCTGAATCGTTCACCCCGACCCTGTCCTATTCGGCCTGGTGGATTACTGCCATCACGGTCGCGTTCTATGTCGTGGTCAGCTTCGCCATTTTTGTCACGCTCAGGCCGACAGAGGCGAAAGCGCATGCGCCGGAAGGCAGCCCTGCACCTGCCGGTGCGAAATAGGTCAGATCGAACCCTCGTGCGAGGAAAAGGAACGTTATGGGGAACGTGATTAAGAAGCTCGTCGTCGGGTTGATCGTCGGCGCGGTGTTCCTGGGCATCACGAAAGCGCTGGAGTTTCCGACGGTGTTTCAGTGGATGTTCTTCGCCTACGCCCTCCTGGGGACCGTCGTGTTCATCATCCTGGACTTGCCGTCCCTCAAGCCTGTGGGTGGTGTCAAAGCCGTGGGCGCGCTGGTGGTCTTCTACATCGTCCTCTGCGTCGTGTACATCGCCGGTGCCTCGCTCTGGCCGCAGTACGATCCTGAGGACGAAAAAGGCAAGATCGAAAAAATTCTGAAGCCCAAACGGGCTGCGACAGAGCAGGGGAAGGCTGAAGAGTTGATCGCGCGGGCGAAGGCGCTCGATGAACAGGCCAAAGCGTTGGCCGCACGGATCAAGGCCCTCGGCGGCGATCAGGCTCCTGCAGCGCAGTCGGCTGGCGGAGCTGGTGCTCCTCCGTCCACGACCGGCGCCGGAAGCGGAGATCTCCTCAAGATCGGCGAGGATCAATGGCAACTTCAAGAATGCTACAACTGTCACAAACTTCGGGGTGAAGGCGGAAAGAAGCGTGGTCCCGAGCTCGACAATATTGGCAACTTGCTGACCGTCGACGACATCAAGCAGAAGATTCTCGATCCGAAGAGCTGGATGGCCGAGGGATTCGAGAAAGAATTCGAAAAGGGTAAGATGCCGGACAAGTACAAGGACCTCATGGAGGAGACGGACGTCGTCGCCCTGGCCACCTGGCTCGTCACATTCAAGAACACGTCGGTCAATACGCCGAAACCGATCAAGAAGAAGTAAACGATGCAACCGCAGCTAAAGTCAAAGGTCCGCTGCACGGACCGGGAAATCGGCGAAGTGACGAAGGTCATCGTCGATCCGCTCTCGCGCGAGATCAGCCACATCGTCGTGTCCATGAACGGCAGCGGCGAGCGGCAGGTGTCTATGGCGCTCGTCCAGACCATCACGGACGACGCCGTGCAGTTGCGCAACGCCTCGTCCGAGGTCGCGGCCTTGCCGCCGTTCAAGCGCGACGAATACCTCAGTACCCACGAAGTCGAGATCGCCCACCTGGAGGACAATCTTCATGTCACTCCGGGCGAGGTGCTCGTTCCGTTCCCCGAACTGGAAAAGGACGTCAAGCGCCGCACGTTCTTCATGAACTTCACCCATGCGATCGGGTTCCTGATCGGGCTGCCGATCGCGTTTCCCATCCTTCGCTATCTCATGAAGCCGATGTATGCGCCGTTCGACAACGGATGGTTGAAGATCGGCAACGTCGGCAAGATCAAATCGGACGATATCGGGGTGCAGTTCAAGTACAAGAAACTGGTCAAAGAAGCCTATCTGCCTGAGGCGGAGGTCGAAAAGAACGTCTGGATCTTGAAGGCCACCCCGGCGGTGCTCGACAAGGTCTATCAGGGCAAGGACATGGAATTCCGCGATGCGACCGGGAAATCCGTCTGGACGAACAAAAAGGACATTCCCTATGTCGCGTTTTCGGGCAAGTGCCCCCATTTGGGCTGCGGCTACAAATGGCGAAAGCATAAAGTGCTCGGCCAGGTCTTTCTCTGCCCCTGCCACCTCAGCATCTACGATGCCTCCGGCAAGGTGCTCGACGGCCCGGCGCCGCGTCCGCTCGACGCGCTGCCGATCAAAGTGTCCGCAAGCGGAGACGTCCAAATCATCGACATGGAATTCAAGGCGGGCACGAAGTCCCAGATTCGGATCGTCTAAATGGAACATTCGTCGCTCCCCAGCAGCCAGCCTACCGTGATCGAAAAAGTCATCGCCTTCGTCGACGAGCGCGTCGGCCTCAAGCAGATGCAGGCGAAGATGCTCAACGAGCCGGTTCCCGGCGGTTCCCGTTGGGCCTATGTGTTCGGCTCCGTGCTCCTCTTCATTTTCATCATGCAGGCGGTCACGGGCATTCTCCTCATGTTCTATTACGTGCCGACCGCCGATCATGCCTACGCGAGCACGCAATACATCATCCACGATGTCGACTATGGCTGGTTCCTCCTGAGTTATCACTTCTGGGGCTCCACCGCGATGGTCGTCTGCGTGTTTGCGCATATGTCGCAGGTGTTTCTCTGGGGCGCCTACAAGCCTCCCCGGGAAATGATCTGGCTGGTCGGACTTGCGCTCTTCGGCATCGTGATGGGCTTCGGCTTTACGGGCTACCTCCTGCCGTGGGATCAGCGCGCCTATTGGGCCACGACCGTCGGCGTCGAAATCATGGACAAGACGCCGCTGCTCGGCGATTTCATGGCACGGTTCCTCAAGGGCGGTCCGACGCCGGGCCAAATGACGTTGAGCCGGTTCTTTGTGATCCATGTCATGATCCTTCCCGCGGCGCTGATGGGTCTCGCCGGTCTCCATCTGTTCTTGTTCCGTGCGGCCGGCCCCGCCGGTCCGTTCCGAGGCACGCCGGAGGAGATCAAGGCCAAAACCGACTTCTTTTTCCCGCGCCAGGTCTGGAAAGACATCGTCGGCATGGCGGTGGTGTTCGCAAGCATCGTCGCGATGGCCTTCTGGGAGCCGGTGGTGCTGCTTGAAGAAGCGACGCCCGACCCCGGCGATTACCATCCGGAGCCCGAATGGTATTTTCTCTTCTTGTTCCAACTGCTGCGATTGAAAATCTTTGCCGGTGAGTTCGGCCAGTTCCTCGGCGCCATCGCCCTGCCCGGCGCGTTCATGGCCCTGCTGGCGGCGCTGCCGTTCATCGACCGCGATCCCGAACGGAATATTTTCAAACGTCCGGTCGCCTTGATCGGCTGGATTGTCGTGATGGTGGCGATTCTGTTGTTTACGGTGTCCGCAATCATCAACCGCGAGTTTCTGGATTAAGATCGGCGCAAGCTGGTCGCAGGAAGCTATGAGCGACGAACGCGACTTGTCCCCTACGAAGATCGGTCTCGGCGTGCTCTGGCCCGCCTTCTGGACGGGTCTGCCGATCAAGCTGGCCTTTGTGCTGGTCTTTTTCGCCATGGACTTGATGCATTTCGAAAACCGGCTGGGGCTGGGTTTTCTGATGTTGTTGGCCAGTCCCGTCACGGTCTTTGCCGTGCCGGTCATTACGATGGGCCTGGAATCGCACATCGGAGAGGGCGCGGGCATCGCGTTGCTGTTCTTGCTCTCAATCCCCATTGATATCTGGGCGTTGGGCCTCGTCGGCCGCACCTATTTCCTCGAGAAATTCCGCAAGGAGCCGCCCGAGGGGCTTGGGGTGACGCTCTGGTGGAAGAGCGCCGTCGTCGGGGCGGTCTTCCTTCCCCTGGTATGGTTCATCGTCGGGACAGTGACCTCGACGGCCATCTCCATGGCCCATTCGCTCATGGAGCTTGAGCTCCTCAAAGGCGTTCCCGTCGCGGAACGCATCAGTTTGGAACTGAGCCTGTGGGGCGGCGTCTCGACAGGGGTCTTGATTGTCCTGCTCCTCATTGGCGTGTCGCTCGTGGGGCGGATCATTCGAAGCACGGCGGAAGCGGCACGACCCGATCTCGGACAGTTATCAGAACGTCGTGAAGCGATGGGATCTGATGCGGGTCCCGGCGGATCAGGGCTTGATGCTCACGTCGGTGACGCTCGGGGGCGTCGTGCTGGCGGTCCTGTTCTGGGCCGCGCTGCCTGTGACGACTCCCCATCCTCACGAATGCTGCAAGAAGCCAGAAGTCAAAGCCCAGCCGCCGTTCAAGCCGCTTGAGGCGCTGAACAAAGACGAAAAAATGATGGCGCAGTTAGAGGTGCAGATCGACGCATTGGAAAAGCAGAAGGCCGAGGCGGAAAAGGACAAAGGCAAGGGAAAGAAGGCCGGGAGCGAGGCGGCGGCTCCAGCGCTGAAGAAGAAACCGTAATCGTGCCTGACTGGAAGAGGTGAGTGCCATGCGACACCAGGGCGGACAGCTCCAGCGAATGCTCCGGACCCTCCGCGGTCACGGAGGATGGCTCTCGGTGTGGTTGCTTGCAGCGGGATGGCTCGCGTTGCCGTCGTTGGGTTTTGCCGCGGAGGGTGCTCCGACCGGTCCAGTTGAATATCGCGATATCCCCGGCATCGGCAGCCGGAACATCGTGTGGGTCATTGCGCAGTTGCACCTGCTGCTCGCAGGCTTCGTGCTGGGCGTGCCGATCTTCGCGTGGGTCTGCGAAATCGTCGGCTGGAAAAGCGGCGAGAAGCGGTATGACAAGCTGGCCAAGGAGTTCACGAAGCTGCTGACGTCCTCCTATGCGACGACGGCGCTGTTCGGCGGGATCCTGCTGTTCCTGCTGATCGGCTTCTATCCGAAGCTGATGAACTATCTGACGGATATCTTTTTCCCCTCGTTTGTCTTCTACTGCATCCTCTTTCTGCTCGAGACCGCGACGCTCTACCTCTATTGGTATGGCTGGGATGCCATGCAGGACGGCGGAAAGAAGACATTTCACCTCTTCCTGGGGTTTCTACTCAACCTCTTCGCGTTCTTCATCATGATCGTGCCGAACTCCTGGGCCACGTTCCAAGCGAGTCCGGTCGTGATTGCGGAAGGCACGGACTTGGCGCGGGCCTGGGCCGCGACCTGGAATCCGACCTGGTGGCCGGTCAACATCCATCGATTGATCGCGAACGTCGTACTGGGTGGATATATGTGTGGGGCTTACGCCGGTATTCGGTACCTCGCTGCAGAAACGTCTGAAGAACGAGACCATTATGATTGGATGGGCTACGTCGGGAACTTCATCGGCGTGTTCGGCATGCTGCCTCTGCCCTTCGCGGGCTACTGGCTGATGCGCGAAATCTATCAGTACAACCAGCAGATGGGTATCACGCTCATGGGCGGATTCCTCTCCTGGCTGTTCATTCTTCAGGCCATGCTGATCGGGGTGCTCTTCCTCGGCGTCGAACTACTATTTCTGGATGGGAATCACCTATCGGATTCCCGGTTCCGAGATGCAGCTATCGCAAGCCGATTATGGCGATGCTGATCATCCTGTTGGTCTGTCTAGGCGTCTGGATGACGCCGCACTCGCTGGTCGCCAGCCTCGAGGAAGCGCGCAAAATGGGCGGCACGCACCATCCGCTCCTCGGCGTCTTCGGCGTCATGTCGGCGAAGATGACCGTGGCCAATCTGATGATCCTCGTCACGTTCATGAGCTTCATCATGTATTGGCGAGCCGGCAAACAGGAAACGGCAAGATGGGCCAAAGTGGCCAGGGCCTTTATGTGCGGTGTGCTCGGCGTGGCGGCTATTGTTGTGATCGTATTAGGTGTGTGGGGATATTTCGTTCCGGCGATCATCCGCATTAACTACTTCTCGACCTCGCAAGTGTTGATCGTCCTCTTCGTGATGCTGACCATTACGCCGCTCACAGCGGTTCTTTTGAAAAGCGCCAAGACGACCACGGAAATGGTTTGGGGTCGGATGCCACCGCGCGCCGGGTATGCGCTGGTGCTGAACGCGGTCATGGTCATTCTCTTGATGACCCTGATGGGCTATGCCCGGTCTTCGTCGCGCGTGCACTGGCATGTGTACGGCGTCATGCGGGACTCGTCGCAATATGCGTTTTCCCCTGCGTTGGGATATGCCGCGGCGTTAATGGCGCTCAATACGTTCCTGTTTTGCATGCTCGTGGCCTTTATTTTCTGGGTCGCGACCATGGGGGATAAGGGCAAGGCCACCGGCTATGGTGGGGGAGAGAAGGGCAAATTGCCGCACGGTGTGCCCGCGATGGCGGGCGGATCACTTTCGCGCGGCAACGAGCAATAAAGGAATGTGAGAGGGCAACATTTCTCAATTGCGCACTGAAGGAAGTATATGGATGAAGTCGTAAAACTGCAGCTCATCGGTCTGACGGTCGTCGGACTGGGCATCGTCATTCTGCTGTTCATTCAGGGCCCAGTTCGCCCGGGTCATCGGATTTGTCGCCATCGTGCTGGGCCTCTTCTCGCTCGTGGCGCTGTCGGTTCCGCAGATGGCCTCGCTGCCGCCCGCGGAAGAAAAATTCGACATCGCCACCGTCAAGACCCCGACCGATATGGCCGCCATCGGGCAGAAAATCTTTTTCAGCAAGGGGCAGTGCGCGCTGTGCCATTCCATCGGCCCGAGCGAATCGGCGCGGTGCCCGGATCTGAAAGGCATCGGCGCCAAGCTCAGCCGTGAGTTCATTTTCGAAAGCTTGACGCAACCGCAGGCCTATGTCTATCTGGATTACCGGCACGAAGGGCTGCCCAAGGAATATCCGGCCCGCATGCCCTACATCAACAAGAACCCGATCGGCCTGACGAAGAACGAGATTTTGTCGGTCATCGCGTTTTTGCAGCAGATGAGCGGCGAGCCGATTTCCGTCAGCCCGTCTGAGCTCGAAGTGCCGGGACAGGCTCCACCCGCGCCGGTCAAGGCCGGAGATTCCGGGCCGGTCGCCGTCGCACAGGCACGTTGAGGAGGCACCCATGGGCTCGTTGACCAAACCCATCATCCTAATGGTCGTCATCTATCTCTTGTTGAAGTTCGTCGTACCGATCATTCCCGGTTCGGCGCCGTTGCCCTCCAGTCTCATCTTTCTCTACCTCATGTTGACCCTGTCGGGTATCGTCATCTATTACACGATGAGCGGCGAGTCAAAGGACGCCTTCTGGGGGCCGATTCAGCGCTTCCTGACCGGCGAGAACATCGGCGCACTGCAGAGCGCGCGCTACGGGGTACTGATCCTGTTTCCGTTGCTGGTCGGATGGCAGACCTATGGAAGCACGGCAGTCAGTGATGCGCCGCCTGCGGAAAACCGCACCATTCATCCCGCGCCTCCAGGCGAGTACACCGGCTTGTCGAATCCCGTCTCAAAAACGCCGGAGAACATCATGCAGGGGAAAGGCTTTTACGCCGCATTCTGCTCTCCCTGCCACGGCGGGAATTTCGACGGCAAGGGTCCGGCTGCCCGCGGATTTAGCCCGCCGCCGGCCAATTTTTCCGACCCGACGACAATCGCCATGTTGCAGGAGAGCTACCTCTTCTGGCGCATCAAGAAGGGTGGAGTAGGGCTACCGATCGAGGGCATGCCGTGGAAGTCGGCCATGCCGAGGTGGGAGGTCGAGCTGCCCGATGAATGGATTTGGAAGATCATTCTCGGCGAGTACGACGGGGCCCATCAATCTCCGCGCACATGGGAATGAGGAGGGTAGGCCTGCGTGCCTTCTGTGCTCGCGCACCGCGGCACGCAAGATTTTAGGAATTTCCCGACGCCAAGAACAACATGAAGGGCTCCGGGTCGAACAAGTTCTGTTTGGCGGTGCTCGGTGTGGAAGACCGCACGTCTTGGCGTGCGAGGGCGGGCGGGTGAGAAGGGCGCGCAGTTGAAGGCACGCAGGCCCACCCTCTGGGAAGCGAGTGAGAGAGGATGAAACGTATGAAACCCGGACTGAACAAGGTTCATTCATGCATCATGGCCTGCGTCATGCTGGCTACGGGTCTTTTCTTGTGCAGCCTGTTTCAGCTCAGGAAAGCGTCGCCGTCCGCGCCATGATGACCAAGGGTCCCATCCCGCTGGACGATCCGAATGCCGCCGCCTGGAGCAGCGCCCCTCAAGCCCAGTTCCCGCTCTCTCCGCAAGTGCATTGGCAAAATCGCATCCAGGAAGTGACCGTGAAGGACGTCAAGGTACGCGGCTTGAACGACGGCCAGCACGTCGCAGTGCTGCTCGAATATGCCGATCCGACCGAAGACCCGGCCGATGCCGCCGCGCTCGAGTTCATGGTCGGCGATAAGAAGGCGCATTTTGCGCATGGACAACCGATGGCCCAGGTACAAGGCGGGCCGGTGAACATCTGGTTTTGGCGCAACAAAGACGGCAAAGGCGTCGACATGAGCGCGATGGGCTTCGGCACGCTGAAGGCGCAAGACCCACCAAGACGTCACGGCGAAGGGCGTCTATGCCAATGGCACCTGGAAGGTCGTCTTCTCCCGCGCGATGACCACCGAACATCCCGACGAAGACATGCAACTCAAACCCGGAGAATTCATCAATATCGCGTTCGCCGTCTGGGACGGCCGCAAGGACGGGGCCGGAGATCTCGTGGAAAAGGGATCGCAGAAGGCGGTCTCCTCCTGGTGGTATTTCCGCGCTGAAGCGCCTCCCGACTATTCTGGGTACATCTATGCGGCGCTGGCCACGGGCGTGGCCCTGGCGTTTCAGTTCGTGTTGATCCGCAAACTGAGGAAAGGGCACTCAGCATGAAGGCCGCAAACCTACGGGTAATCGGGGCGGTGCTGGGCCTTGTGGGAGTGTGGGCCCTGGTCGCCGGGGGCTGCGCCAGCGAGCAGCAGAAACTGGGCAAGGAACTGTACGCCCATTACTGCATGCATTGTCACGGGGAGAACGGCCGCCAGAACGAAGGATTCAACTGGTCGTCGATGCCCGATCCCAAGCCGAAAGACCTGTCCAACAAGTCGGAAATGAGCACGTTCAAGGACGAAGAGATTTTCAATACGATTTCCCGCGATATGAAGGACACGAGTCCAGGCGGAGACAAGATCGGCGACGACGAGTTTGCCGTGCCGACCATGCCGACGTTCAAGTACACGCTCGCGGAGGAGGAGATTTGGGCCATTGTCGCCTATGTTCGCTCCCTGCACGGCATGAAAATGGAGTTCAAGGTCGAGGAACGCAAGAAGGAACTGGAAGAAGCCGTCACAAAAGCCAAGGCAAAGGACGAAGAGGCCAAGAAGGCCTACGAGGCGGCCGAGAAGCGGGCCAACGAGGAAGCGGAAAAAAAGAGCGCTGCGCTGAAAAAGGATGTGGACGTCGATGAGTCCGCCTACGCCAAAGAGCAGGCGGCCATGGTGCAGACAAAAAAAGAGCTCGACGCCGTGCAAGCCGCACTGACCTATTTCACCACGAGGCCGGGAAAGGGCGTGAACGTCGCGCGACCGGATTTGAGCATGAAACCCGACCAGACGGCGACTCTCGCGGCGCTGGGAAAGAAACTCTATTCGAACAAGTACGGCTGCAACGGATGTCACAGCCTTGCCAACGAAGGAGGCAAGGTCGGACCGGCGTTAGACCGCGCGGGCTTCCGGTTGAACGGCACCTGGATTTACCGATGGGTGAAGAATCCTCAATCGATGAAGCCCGAGACCAGGATGCCGGCGTTGGGCTTGAGCGACGGGGACGCGAAGGCCGTGACCATGTACCTCAACACCTTGAGAGCGCCAAGGGCGGAAGAGGCGCCGGCAGCCAAGCCGGCCAGCTGAGGCGGAAGCAGGCGCGCGCGGCGTGACCGGATCACCACAAGAATCCTAAGAGCAACCCGCCAAGAATCACCGTCCCGATCCATACGTGTTGGTGAAAGAGCTCGAATGCCCGCGCGGACGAGACCGGCGTCCTGAGCTCGTTGACCTGTTTGGCCAAGAAGATTCCCACTGCCGTGAGTACCCCGTAAGCGATCCCGCCGATTCCGGTTGTTCCTGCGCCGATTCCCAGCAAGAGCAGCATCATGGTCCCGGCGATTCCCACGGCGAGCCACGTGCGAGATCCGAAGTACAGCGCGGATGACTTGACGCCGACGCGGCGGTCGTCGTCCCTGTCTTGGAGCGCATAAATCGTATCATAGGCCATCGCCCAGCAGACGGTGGCGGCAAACGTCAGCCAGGCGGCACTCTCGATCGTTCCACGCGACGCGGTCCAAGCCATGATCGTTCCCCATCCGAAGGCGATGCCCAACACCGCCTGCGGAAGGTGAACGACCCGCTTCGCGAATGGATACAAAGCCGCCAGTAGAATGGCCACGGGACTCAGTATGATCGTGAGCACATCAAGTTGGAACACGAGGAGTGCGGCGAGTGTGAGTAGTACGGCCAGGACCACGAGGGCTTGCCATGGCTGGAGTTCGCCTGATGCGAGCGGCCGTTGGCGCGTTCTCGCGACATGCCGGTCGAAGGATCGATCAGCCAGATCGTTGAGGATGACGCCTGCGCTCCTCATTAAGAATGAACCCAGCATAAAAATAACGAGCAATCGCAACGGCGGAATGCCTTTCGCGGACAAGACGAGCGCCCACAGGGTGGGCAGCATGAGCAGCCAGGTGCCTGTTTGGCTGGGCAGCCGAATGAGCCGGCTCACGGCGGACCAGGTCAGTCGGGGGACATTCTCCGCGCTCGATGCCGACATGGGCGCACCCTAGCCGAGGGGCTATACCCTGTCAATTGGAAGCCGGATGGCGTAAGGCCGGATGGCTCGGTTGTGTCGTGCGGAGTGATTTCGGTATAACGATGCTTGTGCGGGTACATCTTCCAGGCGTTTCCGGGCGCAGTCAGGCCCTTTGGGCATGCGTCGGTCTCTTGTTGTTCTCACTGTCGGGGTGCGGGCTCTTCAGCAGCCGTGACGGCGCTCAAATCGGCTATTACCTCCCCTTGACGGTTCAGCTGCGGCAGGCTCCCACGGTCGCGGCAGCTCAACTCACCTATCAGGATGCGTGCGGTCAGAACCAAGTATTGCCGTTCGGTCAGCAATTGGCCGAAGCCATCACGCGGAAGTCCGGCCGCGTCTTCGAGAAAATCGTGACAGGCAACGCGCCTGCCCCTGCCTCCATAGATGGGTATGAGGATGTGTCGGTCGGCATGACGACCTTGGATCTGTTCATCCCGAGACAAGCGACGAGGAGCCATCCTGCCACGCTGGCCATCGGCTTGGACTTTGGCTACACAGCGGCGGACGGGACCGTGCTCTTCAGCAAGAAGCTCCAAAGCGTGGGCAGCGGGGATGTGGATGTCAACGCGTCCTCTTGCGAGATCAAAGGTCTCGACAAAATCGTCAAGGAAGCGATCGCCAATGTCACCGACGGTATGGCAGAGGCATTAGGGACGTCGGTGAAAATTCGCCAAGCTGCCGGCGCCGGGCATGCCGAACCCTCCGCCACAGGGGCCACACCGCCGCCCTCGCCCATTGCGCAGGCCGCTCCGGTGGTTCCAATCCCAGTGCCGGTTCCAGTCCCAGTCCCTGCTCCGGCCGCAGCGGCCGCCGCCGCGACGGAAGAGCAGCCATCGACGCTGGTCTTTCGCGCGATCATTCGCGATGAGAACCGCAACCAGCTCTTGCATGAAGGCGAAAGCGTGGCCGTCGAGATCGAAGTCAAAAACGAAGGGCCCGGCGCTGCCGCCGGCGTGGAGATCCTGGTGAGCGGCACCGCCGCGCTCGTGGAGATGATTCCCAGCGTCCTAACGGTTGGAGATATTCCGGCGGGCGAGGTGAAACGCGTCTCCGTAAACGGAAAGGTCGGGGCGGTCGCAGAGTCGACCCAAGCCGAGCTGGTGCTCGCATTACGCGCAAAATCACCGGCCGTCCAGTTGCCGTCGGTGAAGAAATACCTCATGGCGGTGAAGCCGGCCAATGCCCCGGAAGCCATAGCAGTGCCGGTCGATGTCGACGAGCTACCCAAGCTGTCGTCAGGAAAACTCAAACAGCCGAAGGCCCTGGGCATTGCCATCGGCATCGGGCAATTCCGTGAGAACGCGATGCCGCGCGTGAAGTACGCGCAGCAGGACGCCGACGCCGTGGCGAAATACTGGAGCGCCGTCGGAGGGATTCCGGCGGACCGGATCCGTCGTCTCTTCGATAGCCGGGCGCTCAAAGGCGATCTCGTCGAGACGTTCGAACAATGGCTGCCACAGCAGGCCGATGCGACGACCGTGGTCTATGTGTTTATTGCCGGCCGCGGCCTCGTGGACCCTGCTACCGGTGCCGTTTCCGTGATTCCATTTGACAGCACGACGACCTCTTCGGCCAGAGTCTATTCGCTCAGACGGTTGCAGGAATCCCTCAGCAAATTGCCCGTTCAGCGCGCGATCGTGATGGTGGACCTGTCGCTCGAGCATATGCCCGTCCAGAATGGAGCCGGTCCGGCTGCGCCGGTGTGGCCGCAGGAAGAGCAGGGCAAGGAGCGGGTCATGTGGATGGTCGGTAATCGCGCGGTGCAGGAGGCCCACCATTTCGATTTGGGCCATCACGGGTTGTTCACCTACCAGTTGCTCAAGGGATTGGGCGGCGCTGCTGACGTCGACAAGGACGGGACCATTCTCGCCGGTGAGCTGTGCGTCTATGCCAGAGGGCAGGTTGCGAAAATGGCCAGCGAACAGTTCGGCAACGAACAAGACCCGCTCTGTGTGCCGGGACCGGGCCAAGGGAGCGATGGTCAGGCTACAGCCGTCGCGAAGCTGAAATAATCCCTCTGCTCTTTCCCCTTGAGGCTTTGGAAAAACCCGTGATAGGGTAGGGCCTCTTCCTTCACATAAGCCGGCGTAGCTCAGTTGGTAGAGCAGCGGTTTCGTAAACCGCAGGTCGTCCGTTCAATCCAGGTCGCCGGCTCCAGTTTCTCAACAACTTACAAGACTCGCCTCAGAGCAAGACGGTGATTGTGCTAAATTTGTGCTAAACGTCCGTCCTGCCTCCAAAGCTTCCACTCCATCCCTCAAGCTTTCCGGATAATGATGGGCATATCGCTGGGTCATGATTGGCGACTTATGCCCCAAGATCCGCTGGACCTTATACAGATCCACCCCGGCTTGAACCATTCGCGTTGCGCACGTATGGCGCAGATCATGGAAATGGAAATCCTGGATCTTGCTCGCTTTGAGTGCGCTTGCGAGAGCCCGTCGAATATTCGCTCCATCGAGGGCGGTTCCTGCTTGGCTGTGAAAGACCAAATCAGTTTTCTTGTCTCTTTTCGAATGCTTATGCTTCAAGAGAGACAAGCACCGTCTGTTATAGGGATCGTCCGTCGTTCACCGTTCTTTGAACGAAAGACGGTGACCGTTCGACGAAACAGATCCACACCTGCCCATGTCAGTGCAGTGATCTCCCCCATCCGCATGCCGGTATTGAGTGCAAATACGACCACCTCGCGAAACCATGGAGGGCAGCATCGAGCAATCGCATCTCCTCTTCTGCGCGTTAACCAACGATCCCGAGTGTTGTTTTCTCTTTCCATCGAGACACGACATACAGGATTGTCAGTACACCATTCCCATTCACGCCGCGCCAGATTGAATGCTTTCTTCAGAGTCGTGAGCTCCCGGTTAATTGTGGCTGGCTTTACCCCATCGGCAAATCGTTTATTCTTGTATGTGACGATCTGCTTCGGAGTGATGTGAGCCAACTTGCGGATTACCGAAGAACCCCTTCAGATTGTTCACGCAATACTGCTCACGCCGTCGATTGGCTCGTCTGGCTGCATGCTCGGTGAGATACCGCTCCATCAGTTCCTCGAAGGTATGTGATTGCTTCTTTCGGCTTCTCGAAGAATCGCCCTTCGATAATCTGTGCTCGAATCTTTCCAAGAATTGCCTCAGCCAGCCGCTTATCTGTCGTCCCTGTCGACCGTCTGACTTGCTCGCCCCTCGATACATAAACGACATCCACCACGTATTCCCTCTCTTAACGAGCCCCATTCCGTTCCTCCTTTCCAGTGGGACTCGGTGTTATGGTTTCCCCGTGGCGGGAAGTATAAGCATCTCGTTTCGCCGCTTCAATCAGCAGGTCCAGACCTGTCGCTGGTGGCTGTCCAAGAAAAGGGAGGGGCTTCGGCTGTTTTGATTCGAAGGAGCGGACCCATTCCATGATCACTGCTTGTTCAAATCGAATCAAGCCGTGAATCTTGCGGAAGGGAATCTTTCGCTGCGCAACCCAGGCGTACAGCGTGGAAGGTTTGATTTGGAGTTGCTTGCGATAGGTCTTTGACAGTCAGCAGCATAGAGGAGGCGCTTCCCTTCCATAAATTCAAAACAGACTCAAATGGTGGCGGCCACCGCGCAAGAGCAGCCGTCAGGCCTTCCCGGTGTCCTCTCGGAAACTTCCGGCCGTCCAGGCCTGCCTGCTGCGAGAGCGCTTGCGCCCGCATCCTTCTCCTTGTCTGCCCCAGCCCAGAGTTTGTGCGGGCTGGGGCAAAACTTTTTCAAGGAGGAGAAAGATGCAAGAGCAAGAGCAGCTCACACTCAGGCCAAAACGGCTTTCACGGCCGAAACCGACGTTTAAGCCGTATGGCGTGCCTCGGTATCGACTGACGCTGGTTGCTGAATCATCCGGCCTCGCGCCATCTGAACCCATTCAGACCTCTGTTGCCGCCGCGAGCTTGCTCCGGCCCTGTTTTGAAGGCTTGGATCGAGAGCAATTCCTCGTGTGCGGACTGGATGCGAAACACCGCATCATTGGGATCAATATCGTGTCAATCGGGTCGTTAACCTTGGCCATCGTCCATCCGCGCGAAGTCTTTAAGCCGTTAATCCTGATGAATGCGGCTGCCTGTATCTGTGCGCATAACCATCCGTCCAGTGATCCTACGCCCAGCCAAGAAGATCGGGTCCTCACCCAGCGGCTTCGTCAAGGCGCCGAACTTCTAGGGATCACACTTTTGGATCATGTCATTCTGGGCGAAGACCGCTACTTTAGTTTTGCCGATCAAGGCTGGCCTGTGACCTAAGCCATCTTTCACCGGCTTGACACCAATCATCTTGGCGACCATACTCCTCAAAATTTTCTTTGCTCCTCACCCCTCGAACCCAACGCTCAACAGGTGCTCAATGCTGACAGTACGAAAAGAAATTGCCGCGTATGCTGCGGTGTGCGAGCGGCTTCTCAAGCTCGATTTCCCACTGAATGATTTTGAGCAACGGGTGTTAAACTTTTATCTCGCTGAGCTCGCCCACAAAAGTCCACAAGAATGCATCGAGGCCAAGGTATAACCGCGCCCTTCGACGCTACACACCGATTATCGATCATG